>JAGXGB010000025.1 GCA_024636955.1 Bacteroidales bacterium | reverse complement strand
GTGTTGCATACAATCTTTCAAAATCTTCAAGACTGGTGTACTTATATTCAGTAGTTCCTCCGCCAACTACCATATTTGGGAAAGTTTCAAGGGCCGGCAACAGTTCAGGTTGCTTTTCAGCGATGTAGGTGTGCAGCATGATGTTCACAAAGAGTTCACTCATCCAGGTGCGCTGCATATTAAGACCTGCCTGTGCAGTATAGGAATGCCCCATTTCATGAAGTGCCAATAGATCGAAGAAAGGCATCATGCTGTATGTCCCATCCGCTTTTCCATAAGCTGTTTTAACCTGTGCAGCCATAGGTGCCGGAAGTTGATCAACAGGAGGTAGAAAGCTGTTCCAGAAATCATTGTCCTCGGCTGCAATAGCCAATCGCACATCATCAATGTTATGCGGGAAACCGTAAACATCGTGCAATGGCTTGGCAGCAAATGATTTCCAATGCTGTGGAGCCAATACATAAAGTCTGGTTTTAGGGGTGAACCCGATCTCTTTATTAAAGTAACTACCTGCATTTTCCATAAATGCAGCCACTTCCTTTGCCCTTGCTTCTTGTCCGGGACTATAGTAATATGTTTGAGTGAAACCCTCTAATTGATTGAGGACTGAATGGTCAGTAGCTTCAGTAGTTTTCTGTTGTGCAAATGAATTACTAAAGAGTATAAACGATGCGGCAGTGATACCTGCTACCTGCCTTAACATCCTTGACGATGCAATACTTATGAATGCTGCCTGTTGTGGCATCCTAACTGATATTGGAAATTGTTTTTTCATGGCTTTTTTTCAACAAAGTTATACCCGACACACCCTCAAAGCATAGTACAAAACCGACAACCTTGTTGGTTCAATTGGTGGACACAGTTATTAATTGAAGTTGTGGGGTATAATAGTAACGGTCGGCTTTTTAATAAAGCAAGTCCTTTTGCATTCTTATGGGAGTTGCATTCAGCTGTTGCTGTATAATGGATGGGTTTACTCCGGCAAAAACCCTGAAGTCCCTGATCATGTGCATCTGATCATAGTATCCGGCATCATAGGCTATCTTAGTCCAGCTTAGATTCGGTTGGGCTTCATGCAGCCTGTATGCTTTTGAGAACTTCAAAATGCGGGCATAAACTTTAGGATTCATTCCTATCCTCTCCTTGCACTTTCGCTCAAATTGCTTAAGACTGAGACATGAAAGCGAGGCAGTTTTTTCTATCGCAACATTTCCGTCATGGTTCAGAAGATGCCTCAATGCAGCATCAATTGGTAATATTTCCTTTAGTTTCGCAAGCCTTCTGAGGAGGAATTCTTCAACAATTATTTTACCTTGCTCAAGGTGGGTGATATGAAGCAACTGATCGTTAATTTCTTTCATTTCAGCTCCAAAGAAATCATTGGCATCAAAACCACCGTCAAACAATTCACTCATTGGAATGCCAAGCATACGATATATGCCTCCGGGCAGAAAATCAACGCGTACAGCACTTAATTGGCGGTGTACTTTAATGTTAACACGTGAAAGCTGCGGACCCACCAACACAGTATGGGGCTGCTTATCGAATTTTACTGATGATAATCCTGACGTCTTATCTGAATTATTTTCGACACGACCCATTGAAACAGGATTACTGCAATAAAAGATCAGTGACTGAAAAGGTGTAGGTGGGTATGGGGTTACTACACTTTCAATACCTTCAGGAAGGGAAACATTCACAGTAGATATACTGAGAACATAATCCCGCAATGCCGAATGGGGGATATATAACTTTACCTCCAATAATACTGACTATAAAGTACGACAAAAAGCCACAATCCAAAGGATTCAACAAGTGGACTCAGAAAGAACAAACCAGAAGCGTAAATAGTTGTGACTGCTTGCAATACAAGCTTCTATCATTTACTCTTTTCAAGCCTGGTCACCATCACCATTATCATAGGATTCTGCGAAAATATCTTTTGGTGTCAGTTCATAGTTATAAATCCTGTACTCCTTCACTTTCTTAGCTCCAAGTTTATTCAATATGGAGTTCATGGCCTTATTATTCTCCATAACATAACATGCTTCCCCTGAATAAATTCCATGGAGTGCCAGATTCTCTTGCATCTTCTTGTACAGAATGACATCAATTCCAGATTTTCGTAGACTTTGCTCTACTCCAAGGATTAAGATTCGGGAATTGCTGATCTTTTTCTTGTGCCACAGGTATTTAATGAATCCAAAGGGTAGCATCTTTCCTGAAGGTATCTTTCTGAATATCTGATTTAAGTCGGGCAACGCTACTGCAAATCCAACAATTTCATTGGCTTTTACAGCGAGCAAAATAAGGTCCTGAGGAACAAACTGCCTGAAGAGATTTCCAGTGTGAACGAATTCCGCCTCAGTGAGAGGGATGAATCCCCAATTATCTTTATTTGATTCGTTATAAATACTGCAGGCCGACACAAGCTCTTTATTGAGTGATCGGTAGTTAATATTTCTAAGGGTGATACCATTGGCAGATAATTTTGAAGTTATCCCATCGGCTAAATTCTTAAACCGTTCAGACGTCAGGATTACATCATCCATTAAATAGGACGAAAGGTCAGTTTCATTGTTAAAACCATATCTTTTCAGAAAATCAGCGTAGTATGGTTTATTATATGGCATCATTACCACGGGCGGCGAATCAAATCCACTGATAAGCAATCCCGCTGAATCATTGGTAGTGAAATTGGTTGGTCCGATAACACGGTTAAAACCCGCAATGCGATGAATATCAATTACAATGTTTAGCAGGATTTTGGCAACTTCATAGTTATTGATCGACTCGAAGAATCCGAAGAATCCTATGTTTTCATTATAGGTTTTATTATGAATGGTATTGATTATAGAAGCGATTCGACCTACAAGTACCCCGTTGAATTCAGCTAGGAAAAAGCGGGCTGAAGAGTGTGTGAAGAAGGGATTCTTATGTGAAAAGAACTCCTTTTGGAGGAAGATAGGTTCAAATACAAAGTTGGGGTCACCTTTATAGAGTTGTTGCGGCAATTTAATAAACCGGAGCATGTCACTCTTAGTGGTTACTTCAAGCACTCTCACTCCCGGGATACCATTTGTAGTATCTAAATCATGAACAATCTGTTCAGCCAAATTTTCTATTAGTTCAGAATATGTTTGGTCCATCACCGTTTTTTATAAATTTCCTGTATGTGAGATTTACGACAAAAGCATAAAAGTATAGCACCGGATTACTGAAGAAGTGTTTATTCAGCAATGTCCTCTGAATAATATTAGGCAAGGTATATACTTTTTTGTAGAGCCACCAGAACATTTGGTCAAGCTCATCGGGCGACATGTTTGCAGGTTTGAATACGCAATTGGTTGCGGTGTAAAGGCTGTAATCTTCATGTAGCAACCTTCCGTCCTTGCGAAACTGATCATATAGCTGAGAGCCAGGCATAGGGGTTAGAATATAAAACTTGGGGATAGGTATTTGCGTGCGCATTATGAACTTCCAGAATTAATCCCCGCTCTTGCGATAAGATCCTTTTAAGCAGGTAATCTATCTCTGCCTGTTCACCTACAAAAGGCGGCGAAGCAATTGAAACAGGCAGACCTATGACCCTAAAGGAGACAGGTGTTGGAATATCAAGAAAAGTTAGAAGGTTGGTTTTAACGGTATAAGCGATAGTACCTGCGACTAAAAGGCCATCTGCGAAAAGCTGGTAATATAATTGGGAACAGAAATTATGTTTTTGCAGGTGCAATAGGAATTCCTTCTTGAGGCAATAGCAACCTGCCAGTTCGTCCCATTGGTCGTCGAGATATTCTGGCTTACTGCAAGTTTTTACCACTCTCTCCATAACCCAATGTTAAGTCACTCCTGAATAATCAAATATACGAATAAATTCGCATTTATCAGCACACAAAGGTTATGCAGAAGTAACTTAAAAAATCCAGTAAGAAAGTGCTAACCCTTAAAAAATGCTGTATCGAAGACTTAAACTAAAAGAAGCTGATGATTTTTCTAATTCATTAGCATTCCCATCATAGAATAAACTTAATGGGTTATAATAGTAACTATTATTGTAGAAGGACACAACGATCATATCAGGTGATTCCAATGCCCTGTAGTTGAAGTTTGATTTAAAATCAAGCCTTAACCTGGGTGAAACATAGTAATAAGTCTGAAGGCTGGCAAAAGTCGTTAATGAACTTCCTTCAACGCCATATATCTTCTTAACTTCATCAGTTCTGTCAAATATTCTTGCATACTCTGCTCCTAAACTTAAACCCACGGTTGTCCGTGTATTCGGATAATACCTTATACTTTCTGCAAACCTGAGAGAAATACTTGGGAATATTCTTTCATCATATGCAGATGGTAATGAGTTTGCAATATCTACCTTGTAGTTTTCCATTCCTCCATAGGCATATAGGTATGTGCTATTTTGCCAAAATAAATTTAATGGTTTTTCATGTCTAAACTCCAGACCACCTACCGTTGACCAAGCATTGATGGTTACATTTATTGTGTTTTCAATATTTTTATCTTTAGTAAAAGAATAATAATATGCAGGAGTAAAAGCCAAGGCGATTGTAGTTCCGGAGTATCTTCCATTGTCGGGGGCAAAATTCCAGTTATCAACCAGCGTTGCAAAATACCTTGCGTCAGATATGGTTTTAAAGTTATTTGCAATCATGAATGAGTCAATAGCTTCAACATCCTGGATGTTTTTTATTCGTGAATCGAACGACCGTGTTCTTTTTAGTTTTGAGATAAGCGCTGCCAGCTCCAGTACATCTTCATCTGTTTTGTTTGATGATGCCCTGCCTGACTTTAACAACTCTTCGTAAATATATATGGCCTGATAATAATCATTCACTGGTTCAATTCTGCCAATACCTACTTTTAGAGGAACGCTTACAATCATAGTGTGACGGTTATAACTTCTATCGTTCAAAACAGTACTGTCGTTCTTTTTATGATACTGTTCATTTGAAAAACGGTAATCCATCACCATATCAGTTTCAACAAAGAACTTATTGTATAAATACGTCCTGTTCTCAATAGAGTATCTCATGTCAGGTAAAAAACGTGATGTTTTCCTTTTTCCGGTGGAATCTTCATCACTATATCTATCCCCTCGTATGGCAATAGAAAATCTTGAATTGCGTTGGAATTTTGCGCTGTTTAGGTAAGAATTGTATGAAGCACTGACATTTCCGGCGTATCCACTCATATCCGTTGAGTAATTATCAACCTCAGATGAATTACTATTACCACTGACATTAATTCCTACATCAAGCATCTGGTACTTTAATTCAGGCAACTTGTAGTCGGAGAGATCGTAACTGTTGGTGATTTGAGCACTCACTTGCATGGTGAGGAAAGTGCATAGAATAATTCCGGCAAACAATTGGTTTTTCATGGTGGTAGAGGATTATGTTTGAGGTTGAAATTCTCTAAAATGTGTTTTATAACGGATAAGGTGATACAAATATTACTATTATATATCACACAATTAAATTACACAAATATAATGCCATGATTTCAAAAAGATTTGAATACATTACATAAGCGCTGCAGTACATTTAGTAAAGCACTGCAGTCCTTCTGGTAAAGAGCTGATAGCCATTTGGCAAAGTACTGATAGCCAAATATATTGGTGCTGCGAACCATTAAGAAATTTGAACTGATCTTCCAGAAGTGGGATTACTGATTATTAGCTTCCTGAAGTTGGATTACTGATTATAACCTTCCAGAAGTTGGATTACTATAAGAAAGCCCTTGGTTAACAACCCTTCGGCCTCCTATGTACCATGCAAAGCCTGCATATCCCACAATTGCGATGAAAGTGCGTAGGGTATGAATAGCTTTCCACTTGTCGCGTATATGCTCCCAATCGTCTGGAATAGTACCGGGTGCAAGGTGAATAAGCTGTAGGTTAAGAGGTACAAGCATAGCAAGAGAGATTACTAGCACAACCACAAACAAAGCCACTGATAATATTGCGATATAGAAACGCCTTGAAGTACGACTTTTGGAATTCCATACTGATATGGCTGCCAGTGCAACACCTGTGGGCATAATGATTTGCATTGGAACAGCGGTGCTGTTTATTATAAGCTGCATGAATTTGAGGAATTCAGCAGCGGAAAGGTCTGAAATATACCGAGATATTGGCAACCAGGTGCCTACAAATACGCCTGTAAACAGCATCAGGAAAAACAGCGCACCGAAATCAATTAATCTCTTCATAAATACATTAACACATGAAAGTAATTTATTCTTTCCAATTTACATTACGATAAAAAAGGGCAGCTCATAAGCTGCCCTCCTTCACAATAAAAACAATTGCCCGCCCACTCTACAAAAGAATCACATCAGGGTTTATAGGATTAAATACACCCAAGGGGTTATATTTCCACACCCAAGCATGTAAAAGCCAGAGTTCAACTTCAGTGTTTGCTGACCATACATCATCATTACCCGTAAATCCATCAGGGGCCAGCGGTGAAAGTGCAAGAGGAATGGCATATTCAACCGCTCCAAGCTGGTATACGCCATCCTCATCAATGTTATACACAAGAATCTCAGGTTTTCGGATATCAAATGTTCCATCAACCAGAGCAGGGTTCATGAAATGATATCCCATACCGGGAACTACTACGTTAATACTTACATACCCGTCCTTCAATGCTTTGTCGAGGTGACGGTATTTAGCGGTGGCTGCCCGTGCTTGCTGCAGCTCCCACATAGTCATATCATCAAGGCCTTCATACAATAGTAACACATTTCCATCAGCGTCAACTGATTTGGTTTCAGGAGCCTTGAGCTCGTTTTCAGTTACTTCATCTTTACTACATCCTGCAACGAAAAAAGCCCCCAGCATGATGATCATAGCCAGAGACTTGGTGTTGGAAACAGATTTGCGGAATGATTGCGGTATAGCAATCCACATCGCATTAAGTTCATCAGATACTTGTTTCATTTTTTGCTTTGATTTAGTGAATACTAGTGACCCCTGTCAGGTTTATTCAAAACCAACAGTTTGCAACATTAAATTATAAAAGAATGCTTAAATAATTCTTAACACTCTGATATTGACTTTGTTTAAACAATTTACATTCGTCTTAATGCTTTTTTCTCTGAATTGTTTACTTATTAAAAATGTGGGGAGCTTTACTTCCACTTTTAACCTTTTACTTTCCTGATTTGTTGAATATTTATAAGCATACCTTATATCATTAAATTGATATTGTGATATTTAGTAACCATAAAACAGCTCCTTGAAAACTCTTTATACTTTGCTCCATGAACCGCAAAAAAATATTACCCATGCTGGCACTGCTAACTGCGTTTGGTATTTATGCCAATGCGCAGGTAGAAACTAATGTCACATTAAGCATTAACGATCAGCCTGAAACTCAATATAAAAGCGCAATGGACGTCTCAGATAAGGGGTTCGGCCAAGGTGCTAAAGTGCCTGATTGCGAACCAGGGATCGTTGATGAAAATGATGCACCACAGTTATACTGGTCAGTGTATCCCAATCCCACTAATAGCAACCTCGTTTTGTGGGTTAAGAACCTCGACTCGCTTAAATTAGAAGTGAACATGACCTACCGCCTGTATGATGTAAATGGGAACATGCTAATGGATGAAAAGGTGGAGGGCGAGAGAACAAGTATTAGCGTTGATATTCTGTCGCCATCAGTATATTATCTCAGTGTGTTAACTAAGAAGTCTATTAAATCGTTTAAAATAATCAAGTATTAGGGATTTTTTTGTTGAAATTTGCCCCGAAACGAGGCATTTCTCCATGATATCTTATTGATACTTGTAAGAGTAGAATAGTAAAAACATTTGCAAGTAAAAACTGCTTAAAGTACTACCATTACTGCAAAACCTGATCTTAGAAAGAGAACAAATAATGCATTACCTCAAGGAGTGGCATTATCTTTCAAGTAAGGTATTGCATGAGAAAAAAAAATATTCTACTTGCAATCATTCTTATCGTGGCCTCAGCGCCCATGCTTTTCAGCGCTACGATTTATATAGATCCCACCAATAGTAATGGGAGCCAAACAGGCACAATCAATCAACCCTTCAGTTCATGGGATGATGTATCGTTTGATAGCGGTAACAACTATCTTCAGAAATCGGGGACTATCTGCTATATTAACGGCGACATCGCATTCAGCGGGAAATCAAACATCACACTTGGCACTTACGACGGAACCACCCGTGCTAAGATAGTGTCATCAGGATCAGGGAACCATATAATCAACATAGGTAATTCATCGGGAATAATAGTGAAGGATCTTGAAATAACCACAACCGGCGACTGGATATCAGCCATTCATATCAACGGCACATCTTCATCTGGCAATTTGATCGACAATTGCCTGTTGCATGGAACTGAGTGGGGTGTGAGAATACTTACTACAGCAGGAGGCAACCGGATAATGAATTCAACTATTCACAATATTGGTGACGATGGCATTTACGTGAAGGATGCCAGCTCAATTGTAATTGGCTTTTGCACTATTTACGACATTAACAAAAAATACCTCATAAACCCAGACCAGAGCTATTCAGCAGGTGATGGAATTCAGCTTGCTTCAGTAAACAGCATGAATTTCCATATTCATAACAACATGATTGACCACTCATCAATGGGCAATAAGTTCTGCTTTATTGCATGGGGCAACAATTACACCGGTATTATTGAAAACAATGTGATGATAGGCAATGCGTTGAATGAAACAAGCGCCATATACCTTTCACCAACCACACAAACTGTAACCGTACGTTATAATACTATAAAGAACAGCAATTACGGAATCTACTCATATGCACAGCACCTTGATGCTTACTACAACGTGTTTTCTGCCAACAAAACAGCATTACATTTGATGCCGGGCTATACACTCAGTGCGCGAAATAATGTATTTTACAACAACACAAATAATGGAGTTTCAACAACAAATGGCTCCACTGCCAACTTGAAAAACAACATCTTTAACATCAATTCAGGCACAGCCAAGGCAATAAGGAATGGCGGCACTATGCAGTCGGAAAATAACCTGTTCAACACGCAGCAGCAAGGCTTTATCAACGACTTTGCCACACTTAGTGCATGGCGTAACAGCTCAGGCAATGATATAAGCTCAACAGTTGGCAACCCGCAATTTACAGACCCTTCAAATCAGAATTTTCACCTTCTGGAGCAATCTCCTGCTATTAACCTGGGTTCGGAAGTGGGCCTCGACAGGGATTTCTTTGGCACAGAAGTTCCAATAATGGGATCGCCTGATGCAGGTATATGTGAGTATGAAGGAACAATGGTCACAAGTACCATGCCCGATGAATTTATGCGGGGAGCTGAGCTTAAGAAAGAGATGATGGTTTACCCGAATCCTTCGGTTGACGGGCGCTTTGCTGTTTCATTTGGGAAAGTATATCCTTCAATGCGGCTTGAGGTTTTTGACATACAAGGCAGGCTGGTGAAGAATTTGAAGTACACCGAACAAGCAGCAGCAACCCTTGATATGAGTACTCAGCCAAACGGAACATATATTATCAGGCTTGATTCAGGAACAGAAATGAAGACTTTAAAGGCAGTGAAGAACGATTAATGCTAACCGAACTTTGCACTGGCTGGCCATAATCCGTTGCTCAGTCATACTCATCTTAGCTTAGGCATTATACTTTTATAGTTCATCAGGTAAAAAAAACAGGAATCAATAATAAGTGAGTATCATTTCAAAGCCCTTGGTATGGATCATTGATGGAAACCCATTTGAGTTGTAATGGACTTCATAAGCTGTTAGTCGCATTTTGTCATCGTTCAATTCTATAAATTCTACCGGATTGTTGGCATTATTGTATCTCCATGGCAACGATTCATAATAGATAAAAGGGTATTTCCCATAGAACTGGGTAATTTCACGCACCAAGAGGTACTCGGCAGGATAAAGTATGGCTCGGGTATATCCGGGATGGTTGTCATACCGGAACTCCCGCTGATAATAATAAGTATTGTAAGGCGAAGCTGACTTTGTACGGATACAGGTAATATTATCATTCTCCCAAGTGTATTCAAGTGTATCATTTCTAAAATATCCAGCTTCTGAGCGACTAATGAACTTTGAAATCATTCGGTTATTCTCAAATACGAATTCACTCATTGTTTTTTCATTGGTAGAGGAGCTTCTGGTAAGCTGTTGATTTTTATAGGTGAACCGGGTTGTATCAGTAAAACTACCGCCATCGTAATAACCACATGATGTATGCACTGAAGCAAGCATTCCATTAACGTAATTATAATGAATGGTATCAGTTGAAATGATGGTTTTCGCCAGCAGGCCATCAGCATTATAAATGAATTCCATTGAGTTTTCGGCAATAAGCCTGTTATGGGCATCGTATTCAAATTGGCGCTGGTCAGTATCAAGAAAAGCCTCTGAATCGTGATCACTGCCTGTATGGTCGCCGCCAATGTGCCAGTTAATAGTTTGAGATTTAACAATTATCCCATCTTGGTTTCCATTATGCTGATGGGAATTAGCATCGTCCTTCTTACATGAAAAGGCAGTAACAGAGGCGCAAATTACCAGTAAGATTGCGCGATAGAAAGTGGTATGCATTTAATGGTCAGTTGGTTATTTATATTCAACGCATGAACAGATTGAAAGGTTTTTGATGTAACTACATAAATATCAAAAGGTTGATAAAAAGCTATTATAATAATTGAGGCTGTCAATTTTACTTATGACAGCCTCAATTTCAATTTAGAGGTGGTTATTTGATGAAAAAAAAATTATTAGACTTTCAAAAACAAAGTTTAATCTTCTTCAGGAATAACCTCTTCACCCTTGGCAAGACTCTTTGCACGGTCGGCCTTTTCTTGTGAAACATCCATTCCGAGTGCAACGGCCTTATCAAAATGTTGAGAAGCATGCTCATAATCCTTGGCTTTCATATAATAATCGCCCATACTGTCGTGTGCATTGGGCTCATTTGGCGAATTATCAGCGTACTTATTAAAAGCAATATAAGCACTGTCCATATTATTGTGTTCCATATGGTAGTAACCCATTTGGTTCCAGGCAGGGCCAAAAGTAGGATCAAGCGCCAGCATTTTACGGTTATATTTAATTGCCTCGTCCTGATTGTCGAGCGTAAACCTGGCAAGATTATATGCTATACCATAACTGAACAGGTTATCAGGATACGATTTAATAAGTTCATCAGAAATAGACCTTATTTCCGTACGTTTATCTTCTTTTAGAGCAATGAGCATCCGACGCATAATGTTCTCAGCATCAGTTAAACCATCCTGAGGCAGAGCAAGTGCTTTATCGACGTATTTATCTAAATTTTTACTTTCTTCGTCCATACTTGCAACAACTGCGCGGTTAACGTGTGCCATAAAGAAGTTAGGATCAGCTTCAAGAGCTTCGTTTATTTTCGCTTCATAACCTTTAAAATCAGCATTCCATATCCGGTCAATTGCCATCATGAAAGCTTTTTTTGCTTCCTCATTTTGTGTAGAAACGGGCAACATCTTCTTACTTAGCATTGATTTGTCATTTTTTGACCAATCTTGTTTGGTTTTGTCCTGTTTTGACTTGTCGGTCGACCAGTCCTGTTTAGATTTGTCAATATTGGATTTCTCCTGTTTTGACTTGTCGGTTTGTGGCATATCCTGAGCGGACAGAGGCATGGCTGCAGCGTTCATTACAAAAAACGCCAGCAAAAGATAGAGTTTGTGGGTTATTTTCATGTTAAAATGACGATTAGTACAATAGAAATCAACAGTTTACGTCATGATATGTTTGAACTTGGGCTGAATAGGTCGAAATCAAAGGTTAAACTGCATTTCACTCAGGTTTCTATACAACCCATTTTCTGACTTTAGTAGTTGATCATGAGTACCTGTTTCAACAATACGGCCATTGTTAAGAACAATTATAAGATCGGCTCGGCGTATAGTAGCTAAGCGGTGGGCAATAACTATAGATGTGCGCCCTTTCATGAGTTGTTCGAGGGCATCCTGCACCAGGCGTTCATTCTCCGAGTCAAGTGATGAAGTTGCTTCATCGAGTATTAATATTTTGGGATCTTTAAGTACCGCTCGCGCTATAGCGATACGCTGCCGCTGACCGCCCGAGAGTTGCATACCTCTTTCGCCCACCAGTGTGCTAAAACCATCAGGGAATCTGTTTATAAATTCAAGGGCATTTGCCTTACGGGCGGCATCTTCAATCATTTCCTCAGTTGCACCAGCCCTGCCATAGGCAATATTTTCGCGTATGGTTCCTCCAAAAAGGAAAATATCCTGTGGCACAATGGCCATTTGAGAACGTAGCAGTGATAAAGGAATAGAGCGGCCGTTAATCCCATCAAAGAGTATGCTCCCTGAAGTTGGGTCATACAACCTGAGCAGCATAGCTGTAATTGTTGATTTTCCAGCTCCGGAGGGACCAACAAGCGCAACAAGAGTATCAGGGCTTATATCGGCATTAATATCAGTGAGCACCTGCGTTTCAGGACGGCCAGGGTAACTAAACGAAAGGTTTTCAAATTGTATACCACCATGCAACGTGTGGTATGTTACCTTCTCACCAGAAGTATCTGAAGCAGTATTATTGCGGAGAACAATGTGCGGAGGGTTTTTATAGGCAGCATGAAGGTCCTCAACAGGTTCAGGGGTTTCATTAAAGATCTCAAGCAAGTCCTCAGTTGCACCAATAAATTTTTGAACACGGGCAAATACATCGGCCATGCCGCCGATAGTGCCACCAATGAAGACTGTGTATATTATAAATGAAAAGAGTTCGCCTGTGGCTATTTCGCCTGTTGAGATGAGCAACGAGCCTTTCCAGATCACGGCTACCATAGTACCGAAAATACCGAGTATGACAAATGAAGAAAAGGCGCCACGTAACCGGCCGTTCTTTATGCCAGTTTCAGCAATATCAAGTGTACGAGCTCGATAACGCGACATTTCGAAGAACTCATTGGTGAAAGTTTTCACTGATTGTATTCCCTGCAAAGTTTCCTCTACAATGGTATTTGAATCGGCTACCTGAGCCTGAGCCTGCTTGCTTAATTTACGGATATAACGCCCAAAGATGCCTGTGAGTATCATAATGGCCGGCAGGATCATAAGCATGAACAGTGTCAGCTTGTATGAGGTGATCATCATGAGGCTTACTCCACCAACAATGATCACTATCTGGCGTATAAATTCAGCAAGTGTAGTTGTCAATGCATCCTGCAGCAGGGTAATATCAGCGGAGATCCGGCTGTTAAGCTCTCCTACTCTGCGCTGTTGAAAGAACTTCATGGGCAGTTTAACCAGATGATTATAAGTGCTTTGACGAAGATCGGCAAGCGTTTTCTCAGCAACCCTCACAAACAGAAAGATGCGGAAATACGATGCAACTGACTGCACAATAAGCACTACAATCAAAATGAGTGCTATACGATTAATCTCGTCTGAAAGTATGCCCCTATTACCATAATCAACCAATTCACCCAGCAGCTTAGGGAAGACCAAACTTGCACTGCTTGAAAGCAGCAGAAAAGTAAGTCCTAAGGAATACTCCCACTTGTATGGCTTTATATATGCATACAAGCGAAAAAGCCTCCTTAGACCGGTCATTGTGATCTTTTGCTTCAGTGCTTGTTCAACAGCCATTTCTTAATTTGATGAATTTACAATAACAGATAAGCGTTGTTAATGTTCCCACTAAAGCCTTGTTAATGTATTCCCAATAAAACCTCATTAATGTATTCCCAATAAAACATCGTTAATGATCCCTATGAAGCCTTGTTACAGCCACTATTGAAGCCTATTTATGTTCTAACTGAAGCCTTAAACTGCTCCTATGAAGCCTTGTTAATGTTCCCACTGGATTACACCACACAATCTATATTAGAATGATGAGGATGGGATATAATTATTTAAAATTGTTCTAAATTTTAGAAAATTTTCAAAAGAAAGCACGAGAAATGTAGTTTACGTCCTAATTACTAGTTATTTAGCAAAACCTAACAAACCAAACCACAACAATGGAACAATATAAACTTCTGGTCTCTGACTTTTTGATAAACAGTTTTGTTGACGATTATGAGTTCACCAAAGATTATGTATGGCACCTGAACAGTGAATTGGAACATAACTCCATACCCTTCAGGTACACATACGATACTTTTTGCATTGAACTGCTTGAGCGTTTCCTTTACGTATTTGAGAAATTCTGCACTTCCGCAAAGTCTTTCAAGGAGTTCTGCCGCAGGTTCGCAGATATCGTTTTCAGGACCGTAAAGGAGATGAAGTGGCACAAAATGAACAATGGTGCACTTGTAGCTGCCTAATTGTAACTGCCTGATTAATGAAAAGTTGTTTGATTACATAACCGGCTTTGCAGCAAGAACGGCAAAGAGTGTAATTTCTGATTTCAAGGACATAGAGACCGGACAGGTTTCCTTGGCTTTTGTTGCCAGTTGTTGAAACTGTTCATCACTTATTTCAGGCACTTCAGCGGTGAGGTCTAGATGAATGAGTGATATCATTCCGTTTTCGAAGGTTACACCGGCCTTTGTTTCAAGGTTTATTGGAGTGAACCCGGCTTCCTCAAGCAGGATGCTCAGTTTCATTGTAAAACAACCCGCATGTGCAGCACCGATCAATTCTTCAGGATTAGTACCTTTTTCATTTTCAAAGCGCATTTTAAAAGAGTAGGCTGTTCCATTTAAAACGCCACTGTCGGTTGAAAGGTTACCTTTTCCGTTTTTTCCGCCCTTCCAGTTGGCAACTGCTTTTCTTGTAAATTTCATAATTTGCTGTTTTTGGGAGATAAACCAACAGGAGCTGAAATTGTTGCCACATGCAGGTTCACGTCTTATATTTAAATACTTGTAATCGCAAAACAATCAGGTTTCAAGTTATTCGTAATCAATCAGGCTTCAAGTTATTCGCAAAACAATCAGGTTTCAGGTTATTCGCAATCAATCAGGTTTAAGGTTATTCGAAAACAATCAGGTTCCAGGTACTACCTCTTTTCTGTTTCTGAGAGTCTTCAGCCTCTCAGTCCACCGCTTCACACGGTTTGTTTGAGGGTTATAAAGCTCGAATGCACCTGAATAATAATAAATGGTTTTTTCCTGTTCAACTAACAGCTGTGCTTTTTCATACATACCATATTTTTTTGCAAGCCGATATACATAACGTAGTTGTTGCTCCCTTAGTTTTGTGAAGAAATCGATGCCCTGCTCAAGAATTCGTTTCTCATGATCGGTCCATTTGAGTCGAGAATAAATCACGATCAGTCGCTCATAAGGTTTTGTTTCTTCAAACTCTTCCGCAATCCATCGCTCATATTCTTCAATAGCAGTTTTCAAATCGCCTGAATTTTCAGCTCCCCTGGCCCTGTTAAGCGCATTGTTATATAAGTCGTGGTACTCTCTGAGTTTTACAGTTTGATCAGAGGTGAGTATTGTTGGATAATTGTAGGGGTCAGAGTTATCAGACAGATCGAAATAAAAGTTGAACTCGGGCATGCTTCTCCTGAAATCACGTATTTGTTTACCCAGGGTGGGATTTCCGGCTTCATGTATACTGATATCTTCAGGGTTTAATTCAATTCCAGGCTGCTCATTACTAAGCTTTAGTAGTCGCTTTTTCCAGTAACCAATACTCCTGTAATCAGGGTACATACTGATCTGTTCCATTAAAAACGCCTTAAGCTTGTCCTTTTGACGGGTTTTACCATATAAAACAATCACCCTATCAATACATTGTTCATAGTCGCTAAGCCTAAGCCTAGTATTCATTATGCCCTGTTCTATTGCCACAAGATAAACTGAAATAGCCTCATGATAGAGCTTGCGCTTCTCAAAACTTCTTGCCCTTTCTTTAAGTGAGTGGATCATTTGTGAAGCCATGAAGTAGGCATCGCTTTCCCTGTGGGCCTGAGCTATCTGAATATTAGTCCTTTTTATTTCTGCTGATAATTCATCGGAATTCCTCTTATTATGATCAAGTGTTAATCCCTGGTATCCTTTTTCAATTTCATCAGGCGATACATCTTTAATTTTTTTGAATAAGTAGTCAAGTATTCTCATGTTGGTTAATGAATTTTAGGTATTATTTAGTAATTGAGTTTGTTAGATTGATTTTTTATGCATTATTTAGCACTCCACTGTCAATGTAACAATCAGAAACGATAGAATATTGAACCATAGGAAGATAAATATTGCATTAAGAAAAAAAAACTCGGTTAAGTGATTATCTTTTTTTATTGGAATTAACTTCTGACCTTAGTCAAAAAATTATATATCATCGTTATATGAAATCAATTACTCTAAAGAGTTCGCTTTTATTTCTTTTGTTATTGATCACTTTTACCATAACTGCACAGGATCATTTACTGGAAGGTTATATACAAACACATGATGGAGAAACCATTCACGGTTATCTTGATGATGTTTTCAAGGAAGGAACAAATCCATCCAAGATCATTTTCAGAAAGAATATGGAGGACCCCGGAAAGGAATATGACCCATATAGCATTAGGTCCTTTAGCGTTAATGGCATTGTTTATGAAGGAGGATTTGTGAGTATTGAATTAAGTTCGAGGGAGTTGAACACGTTAAGTAATTCTCCTGAACTTGTTATTGAAAGAGAGGTTGCTTTTTTGCAAGCTATTGTGCTCGGCGAAAAATCACTCTACGTATACAAGAATACTGTGGTTGACAATTTCTATATCAAGAATGATTCAGTATTTGAACTGCTTGAATACAAGAAGTATTTCGGAAGCAGAACTGTGATCGGTGAACCCAGACGTGTGGTGATTGAGAATAAGAAATACACAGGCCAACTCACAATATACTTAACCGGTTGCCCTGAGATGTCATCAGAAATACCCACAACTAAATACAACCAGAAAGCACTTACCAGGCTTTTCAGCAAGTATTATAACTGCACAAAAGAGGATTTCAGGTTATTCGATCCGAAAAGAGTGGCTTTGTTAAAAGCAGGGATAATTGCAAACTACAGTTTAACCAGCCTCAATTACAACTTTACTACTATAAATGCGCAAATTGGTTCTGATGCTACCAGCGCTTATGGAGTAGGACTAAGTTTACAAGGGAGGGTATCGCCAAATCTTTTTTTGATCGGTGAGTTATCATTTTCCGGTCCCTTCAGTCATAATGTTGAACCAATCACATACACCGGTCAAACTTATTCAGTTGAATCCTCTTTTAGGTATCATGCATCTTCAAGAAAGGGAAGTCTTTTGGCCAGATATCAAATGCCAGTTAATAATTTTTACGTTTTCGCCAATGCCGGTTTAGCCCTTGATAGAATTAATGGAATCTATCAAGTGCAGCAGACTACAACATACATCTCAGGTTCATCATATAACCTAAAGGAATATCGTAGGGGATTTACCTCTTATCATGTGTTAGCAGGTGTAGGTGTAAAATATTCTCATTTTTCTCTTGAATCAAGAATAGAACCGAGCATAATAAACAAATATCAAGGCACAGCTATAAACTTTATGATCGGCTATACTTTTGGCAATGTTTTGCCTTAAGCGGATTATGTAAAAGCTCTAACAAACCACATTGGATATAGAGTGCAAGCTTTAACAAACCACATTAAATATAGAGTGACAATCTTTAACAAGCCAATTGGATCTAAGAATAAAAACCTAAAAACCCATCATTAATCTAAGGCCACACCAGATGAAATCAAACTTTATTGAGCGCGCACTTTTATTCCTCCTCCTAAATTGTACTATATCCCTTTTTGCCCAGGATAACATTGTGGAAGGCTATATACTGACGCATGAAGGAGAAACGGTTCATGGTTACATAGAAGCTTCTGATTTATCTGCTGGCACAAACAAATCGCAAATTGTGTTCAGGAAACTGAAAGAAGATAAAGGCGAAATTTATGACCCATATAGCATTCAAGCCTACAGCATAAATGGAGATGTTTACGAGGGGGGATTTGTTGATGTGGAATTGAGTCCCAGAGACTTAGATAATTTAAATACCACACCTGAGCTACTTATCCAAAAAGAGCTTGTTTTTTTACAAGCGATAGTACGGGGTGAAAAATCTCTTTATGTATATAAGAACACAGGATACGACCTATTCTATGTGAAGCGTGATTCGGTATTTGAATTACTGGTATACAAAAAGTATTTAGGAAATAAGCAAGTTCAGGGAGACACAAGGCGTGTAGCTTTTGAGAATAAGAGTTATCTGCAGCAACTCAACTCCTACCTTACAGGTTGCCCTGAGAGAATACATGAGATTGCCTCTACTAAGTATAATCAGGAGGAACTCACAAAACTTTTTTTATTGTACTACAATTGCACAAAAGAGGAATACCGAGCGTTTGCCCCTAAGAAAAAATCTTCTCTAAGAATTGGGATTATGGCGAGTACTACATTTACATCCATGGATTTCAATTATATCATCAGCAACTCTATTTTGGACCATGTGGAACAAAGAACTCTGGCTTTAGGCTTTAATGTAAATGGAAGGTTATCACAGAGGGTGAAACTAATGGGAGAATACTTTAGGGTTGGCGGATACGGTCATTCATTGCCTACTGAACACTTTGATGGTCCGAATTATACAGTTGAAGTGCAGCACCTGTATGCTGCCAGTTCAACAAAGATGAGTGTCCTTGCAAGGTATTCAGTTCCTATGAACAAGTTCGAGGTTTTTGGAAATGCGGGAGTATCTTTTGAAAAAGTAAAAGGAGTTTATAATAGAATTCAAACAACAACTTCATCGATCTCAGTTAGCCAGCATACATATCCATCTGAAGCTAAGACAAATACTTACCGCTTCTTAGCCGGTGCGGGCGTGAGATATTCGAGGTTTTCACTTGAAGTAAGAGTTGAGCCTAGCTTGATTGAAAGTTATGTAGGCACTTCAACTAATTTTATACTTGGCTATGCATTTGGAAGTGCAAATTAATTCTTATACCACTGCGCCATATTGCGACGATTAACTTCATTTACTATACTCTTCGCTGCAGGCTTATAAAGGAATTGCAGTTCAAATGCATACTTTTCGGTAACCTTACCACGCACTATCTTCATAGTTGAATTCAGCAGATGATTTTGCTCAGTAAAAGCCTCAGGTAAAACGCAAACAGTTGATGGCAGCCAGCGTTCAGGGAATTCACCTGCATACCTGCCTTTACCATAATAGGCACTGATGTCATGGTGTATCAGTTCCAGGGCTGCTTCAATGCCTTCGGGGCTCCCGGGAGCTATACCTTCCTTTTCCAGGTAATTGTTTATCGCAGCAGTGGCTGGCACTAGAAGAGCGACGGTATAAGGCTGCTGGTTATTATGAAGGATGCACTGGCGGATATAATGTGATTTATCAGTGATTGCCTCCTCAATACCCTCAGGACTATACTTCTCACCGTCGTTGCCTATAAGGAGACTTTTAAACCTGCCGAGAACAATGATATAACCATCCTCATCAATGTAGCCCATATCACCTGTATACAACCATCCGTTTCGAAGCACCTCATCAGTTGCCTTCTGGTTTTTCCAGTATCCTTTCATAACATTATCACCCCTGATAACTATTTCGCCCTGCACACCAGCAGACAGTTCATTTCCTTTGCTATCGCATATTTTAATTTCAAGTAAATCAACAGGCCTGCCTGACGTACCCAATTTGATATTTGCCAGTGAATTGGATGAAATCACCGGTGCTGCTTCTGAAAGTCCATAACCCTGACATACAGGTATTCCTATTGCTAGGAAGAAACGTTGCAGTTCAACATCTAGTAATGCACCGCCGCCTATAAAGAATTCCATCTCACCACCAAAAGCCTGCCTTATTTTTTGGAAAAGCAGTTTATCATGTATTTGCAACAAGGGTTTTAATAAGGCCCGCCATCCCTTTCCACGGTCATTGCCCTGCCCGTTATACAAATAAGCAACTGAGAGCGCATGCTCAAACAGGGCTTTGGCTACCTTTCCTTTCTGTTCAATGCCTGATTCAATGTTCTTCCTGAAGTTGCGCGACAGGGCAGGCACACTCATAATTATATGTGGTTTAAGCTCTTTGATATTTATAGGAACATTCCTTATGGTCTCCATGGCTGTTGTACCTGTTTGAACTGATCCTACTGATGCTCCCATTGCCATGAAACAATATAAACAGGCCGTATGCGCAAAGGAATGGTCCCATGGAAGTATTGCCAGAGTGCGGTGGGTAGGTGGTATGATCATTAATGTAAGCGCCTGTTGAACGTTTGTAAAGTAATTCCGGTGCGTTAGCATAATACCTTTAGGATCTGCTGTGGTGCCTGAAGTGTAGGATATATTGGCCAGATCATCAGGATTAACTGATGCAATGACAGTATCAAGTTCTGTTTTTCTCGACAGCAGGAAATCGTCCCCTAATTCAAGTAGTTTCTGCCATGTTAAATCACAATCCCTCAACAACCCATTGCCGGGAATATCATCCAAACAAATCACTCTTTCAAGATCGGGTAGTATATCGCGTATCTCGTTGATCTTTGACACATGCTGTCCTGACACAAACACCATCCGGCTACCCGAATGTATCAGCCTGAACTTCAAATCGGTTGCAGTATCAAGCCTGACTGAGAGCGGTACACAGCAAGCGCCGGTATGTAATATGCCCAGTTCACCTATGATCCATGCATTACGGCCCTCTGATAACAATGCAATCCTGTCAGAATGTTTAATACCTATTGCAAGTAACCCTGCGGCTACTTTAAGCACCTGGCTCCTGGTGGCGGAGTAGGTAGTTCCTATGTATGCATCAGTTGTTTTTTCCCACAGATATATGTTATCAGGGTATTTTGCAAAACTTTCATCCAGCAAACTTATCAGCGTTTTCATATATTTTGCAGTTTAGACTGCAAGTTACAATAAAAAAGAGCACTAATGTGTTAAAGAGTTTTTAAGCTCCGGCAATTAGGACAATGAATACCCAAACACCCCAACCTATTCCTTCCATAACGAGATTATTGGATTTGGCCTTTTTACGATAGCATTTAAGGTAGCTGGGATCGTAAAACACATCTTTGTTTTCTGACAGACGATATGTACGTATTCCTGATACAGGCTCAGGTCTGGCTATAGCTGTGCCTATCATTGCAAAAGGTCCGAATAAAAACCCGAGGGCGAAATGCAAAGAGCCCTTACCGTGATACATGTCAGCATCATTATACCCTTTATAGCACAAATCAGGGTCAGTTTCAATCATTTTTACATAATCAACATAGCTCTTATCGGTAACACTTTCAAATTTAATTGAATAGATATCATCCGAAGGAATCGAAAATCTGTCACCGCCTGCTTTAAAGATCACTTCGCACTGTTTGATCTTTACTACCTTTCCTTCAAAGGTCATTTGATTGGTTAATGTTAAAACGTCTCCCGCGAAAGAAATGCAAGAAAACATAACAGCAAAAATTGCTAGTAAGATATTTTTCATAGTCTGGTTGTTGGTGATGCAAATATATAAAAACGCTTTTTGAAAAATTACTACTTTTGCCAGCAAATTAATATGAATGAGCACAAAAATTTTTCTCTCCTCCCCTCACATGAGTGGTAGTGAACAACGATATATCAGGGAGGCCTTTGAAACCAACTGGATAGCGCCGCTAGGGCCGAATGTGAACGGCTTTGAGCAGGAGCTACAAGAATATACAGGCGCACCTTTTGCTGCTGCCTTAAGTGCAGGTACAGCTGCAATTCACCTTGCACTAATACTGCTCGATGTTAAACCCGGCGACCTTGTGATCTGTCAAAGTTTCACTTTTTCCGCCACTGCTAATCCTATAGTGTACCAGGGAGCAACACCAGTTTTTGTAGATAGTGAACCTGATACATGGAATATGGATCCCGCTTCAATGGAAACAGCCATACAAGCATGCCTGTCAGGTAGTTTAACAGGAACTCCTAAAGCCCCAAAAGCTATTATTCCGGTGCACCTTTATGGTATGCCGGCAAAAATGCAGCAGATAAACGCCATAGCAGAGAAATACGGCATACCTGTTATTGAGGATGCTGCTGAGGCACTGGGCTCATCTATTCATGGAAAGAAATGCGGAACATTTGGCAAGTTTGGCATACTTAGTTTCAATGGGAACAAAATTATTACTACCAGTGGCGGAGGTGCCCTTTTATCTGATGACGGTAGCCTGATTGAAAAAGCACGTTTCCTTGCAACCCAGGCACGTGATAGCGCCCCACATTACCAGCACAGCCATATTGGTTACAATTACCGCATGAGTAATATTGTTGCCGGAATAGGCAGAGGTCAACTTGAAGTCCTTGATGGACATATGGAACTCAGGAGGAAGAATTTTAAACGTTATAAGGCCTTTTTTGAAAGCCTTCAATCAAAAGGCTATAGCATTGAAATGCTTAATGAACCTGAAGGATATAAATCAAACAGGTGGTTGTCGACCATACTCATTGAGCCTGAACATAACAAAGGAATTACTGCCGAATCATTGCGTATAGTTTTCGAAAGCCATTCAATTGAGACACGTCCGCTCTGGAAGCCAATGCACTTACAACCCGTTTTTGAAGGTACTCCTTATTTTGGTAGTGGATTAAGCGAAACGCTCTTTAAAAACGGTCTTTGCCTGCCAAGTGGATCAAACTTAACTCAAGAAGAAGCCGGCAGGATTTTCAATGTGCTTGAAAGTGTATTTATCTAAATTATTGTAAGGTTACTTTTTAACGCCCTGTTTTCATTGGCCAATTGTCAACTCAACGGCTCTGCGGTCGTTTTTTACTATAGTGCTCTTTGATATATGTATCCATATCTAATTTTACAGCGATGACTGCATAACCATTATCACTACTTACCGCGATGACTGTTTAACCTTTATCACTTCTTACCGCGATAATTGCATAACCTTTATCACTTCGCTTTGTTAGGTTGTCATGCAATATATAAGAAGAAATCCTTTTGTTATCTGGACAAAGTGGTGGTTACGAACAAGGCGTATATTAAGGGAAAATGAAGGGAAGAATCTTCGCATTGGACATCTAAGCTACCTTGCAAATACCACAGTTGGCAGATACATAACTATTTATGATAACGTAATCCTTCATAATAGCCACATTAACGATTTTGTTTACATTCAAAATGGCGGTATAATTAGCAACACTACATTCGGTAGGTTCTGTTCGATAGGTCCTGAAGTGCGTATTGGTCCGGGCATGCACCCTTCCAATTTTATATCAACGCACCCGGCGTTTTATTCAACTAAGCTCCAATGCCAGATTACCTTCGCAGAAGAAGACTCTTTTATAGAATCAGGCAAAGTAACCATTGGCAACGACGTGTGGATTGGTGCTAATGCCTTAATTATGGATAACATAACAATTGGCGATGGCGCCATAGTTGCTGCCGGCGCCATCGTTACAAAAAATGTTGAACCTTATATGATAGTTGGCGGTATGCCGGCAACTCTGATAAAGAAGCGCTTTACAGATGAAAAGATCGAGCAACTTCTTAAATTGAAATGGTGGGATAAAGATATTGAGTGGCTAAAAGCCAATCACCGTTTATTCCACGACCCTGACAAGTTTTTTACAACTCTTTTTCCAACTGGTCAATAAGGCTGTTTAAGTTCTTTACAACTCTTTTTCCAACCGGTCAATAAGGCTGTTTAACCTCTTTACAACTGCCAGCGTTGGCTCAGTTGAAGTCATATCAACACCTGCCTTTTTAAGCTGCTCAACCGGATAATCGTTCCCGCCGGATTTCAAAAGTGTTAAATAATTCTGCAAAGCCATTTCACGTTCAGCAGGTTCACCGGTAGTTATCAACTGGTGAATGCGTGCAGCTGCTGCATAACTGGTCGCATAGTTGTATACATAGTAGGGCAGATTATAGAAGTGCATTATCTGTGCCCAGGTTACATCACGATATGGATGTTCAATAACCGTATTGCCATAATAAGTGGAGTTGATGTTATGCATCAGGGAATTCAGTACAGT
>JAGXGB010000024.1 GCA_024636955.1 Bacteroidales bacterium | reverse complement strand
GTGGGCTCGGAGATGTGTATAAGAGACAGTCACCAGCCTGAACCGTACATCCATAAGGAAGTTTATGTCGCTTGACCGGTATATGCCACTGGTAAGGGTTGTTGCAGGCATGGGAATACTGTTGCGTTGTTCGGTTATTTTGACAAGTCCTCCCCACGAAGCACCAAGTCCAAATGTTACAATGTCCTTGTCAGTGTATTGAATAAGCACCGGAACATCGAGGTAATTGATCTTAAGGTCGTATGAACCATCGAGTGAATCAATAAACCTGGGTCGCTGGTGTGCCCCCTTCTCACTATAGATATTTTCAAGAGTTACCGACCAGTTGCCTGTGACAGGAATTATGGCGGCTGCGCCTACATTAAGACCGAACTTTTTGTATCCATATACCTCGTCGCCATCTACCTGAGTGGCATTTACACCCCCGATTATAGCACCCATTATCTTCTGGGCATCGGCTGAACAAGGCTGCAGGATTATGATTGCAGTTACAGATAGTATAATTAGTAATCGTAGTTTCATCATTATCAGGTTACCGGCTTATGAACGCTTCAGGTTTTTAAAAATTGCGACACATCATATAGTCCTTTATTATTTTTCTTCCTATCACATGTATCAATTTTGATTCTGTGCCTCCTTGATAGACAGTGATATTCTTTTCCTGGCAACATCAACTTCCATTACCTTTACTTTAACCGCTTGTGTTAGTTTGATCACTTCGTTGGGGTCTTTGACGAAGCGGTTTGCCAGCTGGCTCACATGTACAAGGCCATCCTGGTGTACCCCGATATCTACAAATGCACCGAAGGCTGTTATGTTGGTGACTATGCCGTTTAGTATCATCCCCGGTTTCAGGTCTTCAATTGAATTGATGTTTCTGTCAAATTCAAAGAGATCAAACTTCTCCCTAGGGTCAAGGCCGGGCTTTGAAAGTTCCTGGAGGATATCAACAATTGTAGGTAGTCCGGCCCTGTCGGTAATGAACTGCTCAGGTTTGATCTTAGCCCTGATGTCCTTATTACCAACCAGTTCCCTCACACTGCAGTTGAGTGCCCCGGCCATTTTATTTACAATATGGTAACTTTCAGGATGTACGGCACTGCTATCGAGCGGGTTCTCGGCATCGCGTATCCTTAAAAAGCCTGCAGCCTGTTCAAATGCTTTATCGCCGAAGCGACTAACACCTAGCAATTCCTCCCTTGAGCGGAAGGCTCCATTCTTCTTGCGGTGTTGCACAATCTTTTCAGCGAGTGACGGGCCAAGGCCTGATACGAAACTAAGCAATTGCTTGCTGGCAGTGTTAAGCTCCACTCCTACCAGATTCACACAATTAACTACTGTATCCTCGAGACTGCGGTTCAGGGCTGACTGGTTTACATCGTGCTGATACTGCCCTACTCCTATCGACTTAGGGTCAATCTTCACCAGTTCGGCCAGCGGATCCATTAAACGGCGACCAATTGACACGGCACCTCTGACTGTAACATCGTATTCGGGGAACTCTTCCCGTGCAACCGATGATGCTGAGTACACCGAGGCACCACTTTCATTTACCATGATGCTAACTACCGGCCTGTCGAAGGGTATTCTTCTGATAAAGTTTTCAGTTTCGCGTCCTGCGGTGCCGTTTCCTATAGCTATTGCCTCAATGCCGTAGGCTGCAACCAGATTCTTGATCTTTGATACAGCCGGACCCACTTCGTTTTGCGGAGGATGCGGATAGATGGTTTCGTTATGCAGTAAGTTTCCCTGACGATCGAGGCACACTACCTTGCATCCGGTGCGGAAGCCCGGGTCAATGGCAAGTACCATCTTCTGTCCAAGTGGTGGAGCCAGCAGTAATTGCCTGAGGTTGATGGTAAATACTCGAATAGCCTCAAGATCAGCCTTTTCCTTAACTATCTGACGCATTTCATTCTCAATGGAAGGCTTTAACAGACGCTTGTATGAATCTTTGATTGCAAGTTCTACCTGCTGTGCTGCAGGATTGGCTGCTTTAATGAAAACACGGTTCAGGACTTCTATAGGCGTGTTTTCTTCCGGATCAATGGACAACTTCAAGAAACCTTCTTCCTCACCCCTAAACATAGCTAATATGCGGTGTGAAGGCGATTTAAGCAGATTCTCACGCACATCATAGTAGTTTTGATACAGCATGCCCTCTAGCTCTTTTCCTTTAACAGGCTTTGAGCTGATAGCAGCCTCGCGGGTGAAAACATGGCGCATTCTCTCGCGTGCAGTCTTATCCTCACTGATCCACTCGGCAATGATATCACGCGCACCTGATAAAGCATCTTCAACAGTTAGCACCGACTTTTCAAGGTTTATAAACTCTTCGGCCTTAAGCTCCAGATCAACAGGCAATTGCTTCATAAGCAACACAGCCAGTGGCTCAAGATCGCGTTCACGTGCAATGGTAGCCCTGGTTCGGCGCTTTGGTTTGTATGGCAGGTATATGTCTTCAAGTTCTGTAAGCGTAGCGGCATTAACAACTTCCTTTTCCAGTTCCGGGGTAAGAACCTCAAGCTCAGTCAGTGAACTTATAATAAAACTCCTGCGCTTTTCAAGTTCCTGCAGTCCTTCGTAATTATCACGCACAGATGCCAGCACCACTTCATCCATTCCACCGGTCATCTCTTTACGATACCGTGCAAGGAACGGAATTGTAGCGCCCCCATCCATAAGGCTGATGGTGTTGAACACCTGCCAAACCTGCAGGCTCATCGTTTTACTAATATGTGCTGCGAACCATTCCTTACTTCGTTCCATTGTGTTGTTTTTTACAAATTATTTAAGCTATTTGAGACCGGCTATACTCTTCATTTATACGGGAATTCACACATACGGCACCAGCCAACCTCAACATTGCAGATACTCGCCGACCATAGCACTACCAGCACCAACCAATCTAACTCTTCTGGCTTTTTTACTATTCTTCGTTATTTGCATTTTTACTTTTAACCCCAGTAATGAAGCAATTAGGCGTATCCTTATTAACCAGAATCTTAACTACTTCAGTTTTTTCAAAGATAGTTTGAAAATACCTTGTTAGCATGAGTACTCCGCTTTCATCAGCCAGTGAAGTCTGAAGCTTGTTAAACACCACCTTACCACCCGGTTTGAGCAGTTTTGAAAGGATTCGGACGAATTTTAGTGTTTCAAACTTCAAAGGCACTTTATCATCTATGTAAATGTCAACAACTATTAAGTCATACTTCTCTTTACACTCAATAGCGAAGGCATAGGCGTCACTTATTACCACTTTGAGCCCTGTGAGCTTATCGAGTGCAAAGTGCTCCCTGGCAGCTTCTATTACAGCAGGATCAATATCTACTCCTGTAATAAGGCAATCATGTTCAAGCTCATTGCGTATAATGTTTGCAACACTTCCTGCCCCGAGACCAAGTAATAAAACATTTGAATTGGCATGTAATACAGGTGGGTCCTTTTTGAAGTACCTTCTGAAAGCATCGTGCAAAGGACCGAAAGAATAATTCACACTTCCTGCATTTAGCTGGTAGCGGCCATTAATGAGAGCAACCTCCAATAAAGGATTGACCTCACTATCAAAAGTGTCAATCACCTTCTCTTTGAAGAAACTGTTTAAATATTCAGATATCCTATTACTGTGCTTCATTAAAGTAAAACTTAAAGACTCAATGCCTCATATCATAATTTGACTGCCCAATCTGCTAGTTAGTTAAAACTATCATTTGGCACTTTAAAAATACCTTCATTTGCAAAAATAAATAAAGCCGGGATATCCGGCTTTACTTATTGGTTTTTATAATGCGTTTTTAACTGAATGCACTAACTGGTCATATAATGCCTTTTATCTGAAGAGCATTATGGTGCCGTTAAGTTTTATCATACCATTGTTCATCTGGTTGCCCGGAACATTCAAAGCTATTCGCCAGTTGTATATACCTGAGGGAGCAAGCGTTGAGCCAATTTTACCATCCCATTTATCACGGATGTCAAAAGTTTCCCACAGTAACTGTCCCCACTTGTTATAAACCCTCAATGAAAAGTCAATTACACCTTCAGTAGGTCCTAAAGCCTTAAAGTAATCGTTAATGCCATCACCATCAGGAGAGAAGGCATTGGGGATCTTAAGGTCGAGTTCCATAACATTCAGGGTGTCCATGTTTTTACAGCAGTTCATATCTTCAACCAACACTGTATAATCACCTTTTTGAGTAATGGTATATCCGATATTGGTACTACCGTCCTGCCAGAAGTATGAGTACATTCCCTCCATGGCATATACCGGATAGCTTGAACCTTCAACAATATACACACTATCAGCAGCAAATATATCAGAAGGAAGTGGGTTGATAGTAACTTTTACTGAATCAGTCCAGCTGTTGCCGCCATAGTTTTCAGTGTATGTTACTGTAAAGTCACCCGGTTTACTAAACATGTGGGTTTCAGACACTGAGCCACCGGCTACAATATTTGTTGGAGAGTCAGGGTCACCGAAATTCCAATTGACAGTGGTTACATTATTCTGATTTAGCAATGTAAAAACCGTTGCATCGCCATCACATTTAGTATCATAGTCAACAGCCGGAATATCAAGATAGCTTGATACGAAATTTGGAAGTCCATTAAATGCTTTAACACCATTTAAACCAAAGGCAATCTCATTGTAATTGCAATCAAGCGCCTCACGGTTTGGGTTTTCAATAGCACCCAACACAGCCTGATTTCTTCTCAAAACATAGATTTGACCATTTCTAGCAAGTTGCACTTGCATTACGTCATCATTATTAGGTGTATCATTAAGCAATGTTTCAGTTGAACCATTCAGCAGGTCATATTGATACAGACGGTTGTTTTCTCCATTCATTGAGGATAGCTTTACCACTGTAGCATAAACTTTAGTCCCATCAGGTGAGAATTCAACCGAATAAGGTCCGTGATTTGGTGAAGGAAGTGTTACATTTATAGTAGTTGGATTACTAGCTTCTCCTGTAGAATTATTAAATGAAAACACCTGAACAATACCATGACCATAAGAAGTTAGAGCTATCTTATCACCTTTAGGTGAAAATTTAATATTTCCTGTGAGTTCATTTGCGAAAATATCATCACTTATAGATACACCTGCTGAGCTTTCAACCGCATTAGTTTCAACACCGGCTTCTGTTACTTTGAAAGCATGAAATTTGTTGTCGTTCATGCTATGTGTCATTACCCAAAAGTCAATACCATTGCTGTGTTTAACGCCTGCGAGTAATGGAGCTGCATTTGCAAGGAGTGCAGTGTTTAATTCCATTACAAGGCCGTGGCCAGCACTTGCTGTAAGGTCTACCCTCGACATATTGAGCCCTTTAGTTCCTGTATTTGTTACCTGATCAGTCGTAAAAACGTATAGCATTTGTTCCACAGAAGGGTTCTGTATAATCAATGCAGCCTGTGGTGATCCCGGGTTTCCGGCAAGGGATACTTCGCTGGGATTAATATTAGCATGTTTACTGTTGAACACTTTGTCGCCAATTGAATATAACAGAAGGTTTCCATCAGCATCAGACAGCACAGAACAACTATTACCTGCTGAAAGTGTCCTTACAGTAGCAGGCAGATTATTCACCTGAACACTACCATCTGAAAAAAGGATACCAGCATTAAAGTAGAAGAGCCAGTTATCAGTTTGACGTGGCGTTACGTATGAGCATCTGTTCGATTGCGCGAGGGCAGTAAACTCCGCAAGGAGAATCAGTAGGGCAATAAGTTTGATCTTCTTCATTAAGTAACTTATATTTGGTCGTTAGATTTTTTCTATTGATAGATTGATTTACCTGATGATAATTTTTTGAATTATAACAGCTTCATTATTAGAGAGCTTCAGGAAATAAATCCCTTTCTGAGTATTACCCAGATTCAGTTCCTCACGGAATACTTTTGTACCTGTTAACATGTAATCAGTTGAAAAAACTATCATTCCCTGAGCATTGTACACTTCAACCTTCGTTACTCCCCGCAGATCTTCAATAAGCATATTAAAGATGCCGTCACCTGAAGGATTCGGGTAAACCTTTAACCTGTTATCAGCTTTTATTTCCTCAATGCCGTAACTGCAATTTGTGAAAGTGAAAGATGCTGTAATATTTGCTGTGTTAACACAACCGGTTTCCGGATTGGTCACCACGACATTATACTGTTGCATGTCGAAGCTGATACCTGAAGTAGCCAGTAGAATGGATTGTTCGATAGATCCATTACTCCATAGGTACGTAGCTCCCGGGTTGCCGGCACTAATTGGTATGGTATCAAATACACATAAGCCAATTTCTGTATTACTGATTACAGTTACCTTCGGATCATCAGGGATAAGATCAATTACCGGTAACTGGTTAACAGTTACTGTAACATAACCTGTTGTAGTATTGTAGCCATCAAAAACATCTACCTGATAAGTAGTGCTAACAGTGGGCGTTACTGTTGGCTCAGGGGTAGTTGAATTAAAACCGGCAGGCACTGATGTCCAGGTATAAGAAGTGTACTCATTTGAACCACCTGAAGGTAATGCCCTAAGCACAGTGCTTTCATTGCGGCAGATAATCGGTTGCATTGCAATCGGGTTAACCTGTAATGGACCACCTGCTATATTTACAGTCATTTCGTCGTTCTGTTCACAACCTTTTGAATCAGTAACCAACAGGTTGAAACTTGTTGAACCATAAAGGTTATTGGTAAGAGTAGTTTGGGCAGTTGGTGTTACAAGCACATTTGCAGGAGTCCATGCATATTGATATGGTGAGGCCCCACCAGTTACTGAGGATGCAAGACTGGTTGCAGTACCATGTGGAATTGTTTTATCAATACCTGCATCAACAGCAGGTTTCTGATTAACAGTAACTGTTGTTTGTGCTACAATTGTATTAAAATTATCGTACACTGAGAGGTAGTATGTAGTAGTAACAGTTGGCGCTACTGTAGGGTCTTCAATAACAGAAGTAAAGCCAGGAGGATTTGAAGTCCAGGAATAAGTATATATACCTGTACCCCCGGAAGGAACTGCATTTAACACTGTACTTTCTCCAACGCATATTTCAGAAGGTGAAGCATTAACAACGCCTGAAAGTGGACCGCCTGTAATGGTCACAGTTAAATCATCTGACTTCTGACAACCATTGGCATCAGTTGCTGTAAGCAGAAAATCAACCGAAGCTCCAAGAGGTACTGTATTAGGATTAAGAATAGTTGCGTTGTTTACTTTGTCAGAAGGTGTCCAAAGATAGGTATGTGTACCTGAACCACCTAAAACACTACCGTTTAGTGAAGTGAAGGTGCCATATGGAATTGAAACATCACTGCCTGCAAAAACTGAAGGGGTTGGATTTATCAGAACAGGTGTTGTAACTGATTTAGAACAACCATTATTGGCTGTTATTGTCAGTATTACATTATATGTGTTTGCATTAGTATATACATGTGTTGGGTTCTGCAGATTAGAAGTTGCAGTAAGGTCACCAAAGTTCCATGACCATGAACTGACACTTCCTCCTGTAACAGTGCTCATGTCAGTGAACAGGGTAGAAAGGTTTGCACATGGATTACTTGAATTAAATAATGGTGTTGGTTTTGGTTTCACAGTAACAGTAACAGATCCTGAAGTGGTACCACTACATGCACTGTTACTGATATCAGAAAGGGAGTAGGTAGTGGTATCAGTAGGATACACCCAAAAAGTATGTATTGGTTGCCAGAAATTAATAATAGTGGGTATTCCAGTACCACTGTTCAATACAGCCCTGTACGGACCTGAACTGGTAGCTGATATTTGCAACTGAACGGAGTCTCCCTGACATATAGTTGTTGGAGTTAGAGATGTCAATGTAGCAGTTGGTGGAGGAACAACACTAACATCAGTAATAGAAGGATCACTCTGTATACCCTGAACTGTAATGGTAACAGAATAGATTCCGGTATTATTAGTTTGAGCATTTGCTATAGTTGGATTCTGCTGATTACTTATAAAACCATTTGGACCTGACCATTGATAACTTGCACCGGGAGCATTTGCAGCATTCAGTTGAATAGTTTCTCCTATACATACTGGTGAATTACTTGATGCAGCCGGAGGAAGAATAGTACAATCAGTAGTTCCAGTGCCACTATTTTGTTGGAATGTAATATTACAGGGCTGGTTTGAGAAGTTCGTTATAACTAGTATATAATATTGGCCGGTTTGTCCATTAGGAATATTGGCAGTTTCAGTGGGATTCGGAGAGTAACTACAGTCAACTACTTTGCTTCCGGTAAGGCCGCCATTGGTATTCGTCATTGGACATGGAGTAATTGGGTCAGCATATGGCCCCCATAGGCAGAAGTCAATATCCCGGGAAGGAGTACTGTACATATATATTGCTATAGGTCCTGGATCTAGTATTTTCAAATGGTACCATGCCGGGTTGGGCCTTGTATTCAAACAATTGTAATTAGGACCAGATTGTGCTGTAGTATTTGTTCCAGCAGGGAAAGAATATATGGTACCTGTACAAAATGGTGTTGACAGATGACAAGAATCGTTTTGAGTATCCAGAACTCCGCGTGTTGAATAGTCTATTAAGCGATCGCCATATTGTTCTTTTAATAAATCAGTTATCAGTTCTTTTTCTTTGCTATTGAGCTTTAAATCTTTAGTTTCAGCATCGGCAATTATATTTGAAACATCCAACTTCAGTTCTGCAAGATCAATATCATAAGGATAGAGATAAATTGTACTTGCTTCTTCTGAAACTGCCACTTTGGCATTATTCAATTGATCAAATTCGCTTACTATTAATGAATTTGCAAATGAACTATATTTGGTGAGATCAACCTTCAGAAAAGAAGTTCCATCTCTGGAGATAACCTCTTGTGCGGATGAACTTAGGGTGAAAATTCCCAGGAATAAAATAGCCAAACTGAACCTGATGATTGAACCTGAGAGTAATTGTTGTTTCATTATATTTATGTGTTTTAACATGGTAAATGCATATTCCCTCTGCTCCCGACTTTATGGAATAAGAAAAATTTTGAGGTATTGCTGTGTTATGTCCACAGTTAATGACATGCCAAAATTAAAAATTTATTAACCATTTCAACCGTAAAAAATAAAAATAAACCACGAAAGCTGTATTATGAATCCCGGCGATTAATGTGGTTTAATGTGAAATAACCAATTTCCTGACTACATTGCCTCTTTCAGATGATATTCTTACCAAGCAAGTAGTGTTAGAGATTGAAGACAGATCAATCAAATGATTATATATTCCCGTATTAGTCTTTTTGACGTCGTGTTTTAAGATCGATCTGCCTGTTAGGTCAGTCATTTCAATTGAAAAGTTTCCCTCTAACCCGTCAATTGACAAAGTAACAGAATTACCCGCCGGGTTAGGATATATCTTAACCAGATCATTTAATGGCATTTCTTCAATGCCATAGGAGCAAGCAGTAAACGTAAAAGCAATACTAACGGAGTCGTTATTCACACAACCGGTTGAATTGTCAATTACCTTGATGTAATGTTTCTGTAAATCAAAACTAATCCCTGATGTAGCAACCGTATTGTTGAAAGATGATGAACCGTTGCTCCATAAATAGGTGCCATTGCTGAAGCCGGGATCAAGTATGAGAGAATCGAATACACAAGCTTGTATGGCATTGTCAATTAGGTAATATTCAGGTTTGATGAGATTAATTACAGGTAAGGGATTAACAGTTACATTAACTGATCGTGTAATACTGTTTGATCCGTCGTCAACTATCAGTGTATAAGTTGTATTTTCATCAGGTATTACAATAGGTGAAGCCAAAGTGGAGAATTCTTCACCATTAACTTTCCATGTATAGTTATATGAAGCTGTATCACCTCCACTGGGCAGGGCGAAGAGCCTCGTGGTATCTCCAAGGCATATTGTATTTGGCTGGGCTGAAGGCGATGCTGACAAAGGACCTCCTATGATGTTAACTGTCACCATATCATTAACGCCGGTACAACCATTGCCATCGGTGACAACTAATGTAAATATAGTTGCTCCCCGAAGCTTGCGGGTTACAGGATTTTGTATTGAATTGTTCCACAATGAATCAGAAGGTTGCCAGTTGTAGATAAATGGAGGAGTGCCTCCCGGAACACTACCATTTAATGTAGTGAATGTACCATGGAATATGCTGGTGTCAGCACCTGCATTAGCCACTGGTAGTGGGTTTACGTATACAGTTACCTGAACTGAAACCGGATTATAACCGTCATCTACAATAACAGTATAAGTTGTAGTTTCGAGTGGTTCAACAGTTGGACTCTCAAGTGTTGATGACCATCCATCGGGTGCACTCCAGGCATAAGAATATGGTTGCAAGATGTTGCCACCAATTGCATTAACATCAAGTAGAGCGGTTCCGCCAAGACATATCACTTCAGGAGTAGCCGAAGCTGATGCAGCTAATGCATCACCAACAAACAGTGTTGCCGGTTGTGATTGGGATGGAGGAGTACAATCACCGCTTACAATGCATCTGTACTGGTTTTCACCCAGGTCAATGGTAGCAGGATTAATGGTTAAAGTGCTGGTAGTTGTTCCGGTATATGGTGTGCCTTCATTGAGGTTGGTCCAAAAACCGCCATCCTGTCGCACTTGCCAACGATAGGTATGAGATCCAATAGTTTCAACATGAAATGTTGCTGTTGCACCTATAGGCACCAGTTGATCATAGGGTCCATCAGTTACTTGTGGCAATGGATCCATTTCAGCATAAAAATCAACAGGTGGCGACATACCGGGATTGAGGCAAAGGTCTTCCACATCGCCTACCATATTTATAGTGTATGTACCCGTAATAGTAATAGGTGGAGTAAATGAGCTGAGGGAAAAGAATTTTTCCTGCGTACCTCCGGCAAGGCAACCTGCCCCGCTCACTGCATCCACGTAGTGTAAACCGTCAGGGCCGGTGATAGTAAAATCAGAAGCTTGTATTGAAGAACAGAGTATGTTTTCGCTAAAGTCAAAGTCAACGGTAGCAGAACCTGAGCATCCTCTAACAGTATCAATAGCTGTAATTACTGCAGGAACATCATCAAATATATCAGCAGTGGAAGCACTGAAATCAAGTGTATAACCTGCTGATGATGTAGGGGTCCAGTTACTTACGCATAATACATAAGTATCACCTGCCTGAACCGGGAGATCAGCATTCCACTTGTTTGTAGGACCACCACCATTACAATTACTGGTACCACCGCTTGGTGAACTAATACCTGTTGCACCATGATAACCATTTCCACCAGCGGCATTACAGCTTGATTGCATGAAAGCTGCATTACTATATATATCACTGCACTCAAAATCATTCAGGTTAAAAACTGCCCAGTCGTAGTCATCACTTACAACAACAGGTGAAATAACAAAACGAAGCATACCTCCTGTCTTTACCGAGATAACGTACCAAATAGAGTTGGTTTCACCATCCATACAGCTGTTGGGACATGACTGGTTTGAGTTTATTTCATTTGGATATGCTCCCTGCCCACCGTAAACTATTGGTTGAACATACACATCTTGACAAACAGGAATTGCACCTAAACAATCCTGAACTGTGGGTATTTGTGCTGTTAATCGTATTGAAAAAGAAGATATAAAAAGAACACAAAAAGCAATTGCTAATGAAGCGTAGAGTTTTCTCACATTCATTTGTTTGTTATTTTAACAGGAGATATGAACTGTTATAAGTTAAACATGTTAACCTATAAAAATACACTAAAAAACTATGGATTTCCAAAGGCAAATGTAAAAAAAACTTTAACCTTATCAAGAATTATTAAAATAAGTGACTATAATGAAGCCGAATAATCAACGTTTTGTTATCTTTACGGCACTTGAAAGAACTCACAGATTGAACATTATGAACAGATTAATTCTATTATTGGGAATAATAGCAATAGTTTCAGGGTGTAAGAAAGAAAATGAGAACACTCAGAACCATCTCCCTAAAGCAGCCTTTTCAATCAGCCCAATCAGGGCTGAAGCAAATGACTCTGTATACTTTGATGCAGGAATAGTTACTGACAAAGAGGACCCACTTGAAAATCTGCAGGTTCAGTGGTCATTTAATGGCGATGGTAACTATACACCCTATTCACCAGAAAAAACAGCCGTGAAGTTATATGCTCAGGAAGGAATTTATTTCCCGAAAATGCGTGTAATTGACACATACTCCCTTACTGATACTGCCAAAGGAATGGTTGTAATTGTGCACGACCTGGCAAACCTTCCTCCTGAGAGACCCCTGCAGGTTTCACCTCCTGAATGGCAAACATGGATGGATCCTTCCATCATTTTCAAATGGACATCAGGTAGTGACCCTGAGGATGATGTACAATCTTTTGATTTGTGGGTTGGCAGAAGCGTTAATGCAATGGTAAAAATCAGGACTGGCATATCAGACTTTACCTTAGTTGGGGAAGAGCAACTCTATGAAGTTACTGTTGACGGATTCCAATTTCATCAGGACTATTATTGGCAAGTTGCAGCAATGGACCCAAATGGCAATTACACCTTAGGCCATATCTGGAAATTCACAACACGTCCTGAGTAGGTAAACACTAAAACTTATTATTCGTAACCTGATGCCAATACATCAACCAAGTGAATGGTTTTTAGTGGCAGTTTATTTTTGTCAATGTAGCTTTGCATAAACATCAGGCATGATGCATCAGTACTAACGATGTATTCTGCTCCGGTATCAAGAGCGTAATTGATCTTATCAGTAACCAGGGCAGTTGCAATAGGCTCATTCCTTACCGAGAAGAGGCCTCCAAAACCACAACATACATCCCTGTTCTCCATCTCTATAATTTTAAGCCCTCTGACATGATTAAGCAGTATCCGGGCTTCATCCTTTAAACCATACTCTCGTATGGCAGCACAACTGTCGTGAAAGGTAACCGTATGGTTAAATGTTGAGCCAAGGTCTTTTACATTCATTTTGTTAACCAGGAAGTCGGAAATTTCAAAAATGTTCTTTTTCAGAAGCCTATACTCATTATGTAACGCTGAATTGTAAAACAGTTCATCATAATACTTCCTCACCATGGTAACGCAACTTGCTGATGGTGCCACAACAGCAGGGCTATCCATAAAGTCACGAATGAATTTTTCACCAATCGACTTCGCATGATCCCAATAACCTTCTTTAAAAGATATCTGGCCACAGCAGGTTTGGTTCTTATTGTAATTTACATCAATTCCTGCTTTTTCGAGTACTTTAACCATGCTAAAACCTGTTTCAGGAAATAGCTGGTCAATGTAACATGGGATGAAAATATCAACTTTCATTGGTTATATAATAGAAGAACAAACCTACGATAAATCTGTGAATGTTCTCACTTACGATATTAAAAGATGCTAACAGAGCCATCACCTGGGTTTATTTGATTCTGATAGGATCAGAATATGTTTATGATTGATTAGTATCATAAGCGTCTTTTAAGCGTCTTATAAGCGTCTTTTAAGCGTCTTTTTACGTTTATATAACGCTTGTATATCGCTTGAAAGACGCTTATAACAAAATTGAATCTAAAACGCAGTTATAACCAAAATCGACATGCGTGAATCCCACACCTGTTAGGTTGAAAGTGAATGCATGAAAAAATTATTGAGGTTCACTCAAGTGAAAAGATTAATTGTAAGCGGGATTCTACTATCAGAAAAGATAGATAGGGAAATATAATACCAGGTTTATCCTAGTGTAAATCCTAATCTTTGCAAATCACTCCAGAATGACTGATATGATTTGTTTACTACAATAGGATCATTGATTACCAGGTTGCCTTCTTTAATTGACAAGAGCGACATAGCCATAGCAATGCGGTGGTCGTTGTAGGTGTCAATGTTATGACTAATGATGGGAGAGCGACCCTGTATGATATTCAGGGTGTTATCAGATTCAACAAGGCAAATGTACCCCAGCTTTTTTAATTCTGTTTGGATGGATGTAAGTCGGTTACTTTCTTTAATTATTAGAGTTTCAAGTCCGGTAATACTTGCATTTATCTGCAACCCTGCACATGTAACAGCAAGCGCAGGTGTGATATCGGGGAAGTTTTTAAGATCAAATGTGAGATTGTCATTATGCTGCCCTGTGTTTTTAAGTATAAGATCACCGTTCTCCCATCTTGATGCTACACCAAGTTGTTCGTATATCTCAATTATGATTTTGTCGCCCTGGTTTGAATCCGGCTTAAGGCCTTTGAGGGTTATTGTTGTTTCTCCGCCTTTGTAGTTAAGCAAAGCTACTAAAGCATACCAATAGGAAGCTGCTGACCAGTCACCTTCAGCAATATCGCGCTCAATTGTATAAACACCTTTCGGAATAATTATTTCAGAATCGCGGAACTCAGGCGATATTCCACATTCACGCATTATTTCTGCAGTAAGATGAATGTAAGGCTGTGAAACAGGATTTCCGGTCATTACAATTTTAAGCCCTTCAGGCATCAGCGGTGCTACCATCATTAGGGCTGATATGAACTGACTACTCACAGAAGCATCTACTCCAACAACGCCCCCCTGCAGCACACCACCGGTAATCATAACAGGCGGGTATTCATTTTTTTCTAAATAGGCACATTTAGCACCCAATGAAGAAAGTGCTTTTATTAAAGGACCACATGGCCTGTTGTTCAATGCGTGTGTACCACCTAATACCCTATTACCGGGTGTAATTGCAAATAATGCAGCCAGAAACCTGAATACAGTTCCGGCATCACCGGCATTGTAATGATTGTCAAAACTATTTTCCTCATCGCGGAGTTGCTTTAATAGTTTAAGCATTATCAAGGAATCATCACATTGCGGGATTGATATAATATCTTCCTTGCCTGCCGTGTAGGCAATAACAAGCACCCTGTTAGCAACGCTCTTTGAAAGCGGTAGTGAAATAGTTGCCCCGGTTAATACTACCGGTGGTTTTACGATTATCTGACTCACCTTACGATATGTCGTCTAAAATCTGTATACCTGAAAAGACTCTCACGAATGAGGGCAGTTTCACATTGTTGACCATCAATAGCCTTACCTATTTCCTTAACAAGGGTGAGCATAACATTCCCGTTTTGGTTTTTCTTGTCGTAAATAGTAATCTCAACAAGTTCATCAATGGCAGAAGTGTCAATATTATAGTGGTCGAAATTGAGTAAAATATTTTTAATCAGTTCATCTCTTTGCGGATGAGGAAAATCGACCATGCGATATGAAATATAAGCTTCACATATCATCCCCATTGCAACTGCTTCACCATGGCTAAGTGGTGATTCATCATGCCTTAGAGAATATGTTTCAAATGCATGTCCAATGGTATGACCGAAGTTCAGTAATCGCCTTGATCCTGTTTCCATCGGGTCACCGTTTACTATTTTACATTTGATCAATGCAGCATGGTAGATTTGGTCGTCCCACGTTTTTGTTAGAGCCATTGGCATCTTCAACAACTTTTTCCAGAAATCAACATCAGCAATTGCAGCATGTTTCATCATTTCAGCATATCCTGAAAGCATGTATCTGTGCGGAAGTGTTTTAAGAAAACCGGGCCATACAAAAACACCTGCCGGATGCGAAAATAAGCCAACCAAATTCTTCAATGAAGCAAGATCAACTCCGGTTTTACCCCCTATACCTGCATCAATCATAGCCATAAGTGTAGTTGGTATATTAATATAGGCCATGCCCCTATGGAACGTTGATGCAGCAAATCCGCCAAGGTCAGAAACCACGCCTCCTCCAAGGTTAATAATCAATGAGTACCGGTTAGCCCCCATCACTGCAAGCTGGTTCCAGATCACTTCACAAGTTTGAATTGTTTTATTCTCCTCGCCGGGTTTAACAATAATCTGGTATGCCCTGTTTAATAGTGGCACTTGCTCAAGCAAAATAGGCAAACAATGCTGGGCAGTGTTTTTATCGGCAATTATGAAGATATTTTGTTTACCCTTGAATACTGTTTCAAGCTGGCTAGCTAATTCAACTAATACTTCTGGTCCCAAATACAGGGGACTTCCTGCTACATCAAGTGTTCTAAGTTTTTTTGACAATATCATGCCCGACAATATTTTTACGAAAATAAATAATTTTACTGTAATTTGTTAAAAGAAGCGCCATACAATTGTTATATTTGGACTAACTTAAAGAGATCAATGGATATAAATATTTATGATACCGCAATTGCTTTCAGAAGCAAAACAAACAAAGAGCTAAAAAGTGCTTACTACCTTTTCAGGATTATGAAAAACAGGGGGCTTGTTAAAACAGGCACCAGGTTTATTATGACAGCACTTAAGTACAAACTACCCGTTTCATGGTTTATTGAAAACACCATCTACAAGCAATTTGTTGGAGGCAAAACCATAAGTGAGTGCCAAAAAGTAATTGACAAGCTAAAGGAGTATAACGTAAGAACCATCCTTGACTATTCAGTTGAAGGTAACACAACTCCTGAGGGCATGGATAGAACTTTGGAAGAAACGTTAAGAACAATTGAAAATGCATCAAATAACACATTTGTTCCTTTCGTTGTATTTAAGCCAACTGCATTTGCATCACCACATTTATTTGAAAATGCAATAGAGGGGAAACCCTTTGATGACATGATGAAATCCCTATATAATGATTTCCAGGTAAGGGTTGACATATTGTGCAAGCGGGCATTTGAACTTGGCATACCCATTTTGATTGATGCCGAAGAGAGCTGGTACCAGTATCTGGTGGATGAAACAGTTGAGAAAATGATGGAGAAGTACAATGCTGAAAAGGCCATAGTTTTCAATACACTACAAATGTACCGGCATGACAGGATTACGTTTTTACAGGAGAGTATCAGCAGGGCCCGAAAAGGTAAGTACTTTATAGGTGTGAAATTTGTAAGGGGAGCATATATGGAGAGAGAAAGGGAAAGAGCCATGCTGAGAGGTTACCCCTCTCCTATTTGTGACACAAAAGAAGAGACTGATAATCTTTACAATGAGGCCCTGACTATTTCATTGGACAACATTGATATCACTGTAATATTTTCAGGTAGCCACAACGAAGAGAGCAATCTGCTGCTGGTAGATGAAATTCAAAGCAGGAAACTAAAAAAAGACGACAATCGTATATGGATTTCACAATTGTACGGCATGAGCGACCACATTAGCTTCAACCTTGCCCACCACGGCTTCAACGTTGCAAAGTATGTACCGTACGGTCCAGTGATGTCTGTGATGCCTTACCTTTTACGACGGGCAGAAGAAAACACTGCAATTGCCGGCCAAACAACTCGCGAGCTCAACCTGCTAGTAAAAGAAAAAGCGAGGAGGAGTGCCCAAAAATAGGGGGTTTTTATACCTTCTTATATGGTTGATTTACATCTGTTTACACAGATTCTATGGACATTTTATTCATCTAAACAACCGTAGTATAGCGGTGTTATAACATTGAAGTTTATCTACCATTTCATCAATAACCGTCTTACAAAGCTACCGACATGTTAGAATATGCAAAAACAGTGCTTGAAAAGGTTAGTTTCAATCGGGATCTATTCAGAAAAGAGCTGAAAAAATCGAAGCAAATGTTAAAAGAGGATGAAATTGAACTATTGCAAAGTTGGTGCAGAATGAGTTTTACTGAAAAATACCCCGATATCATAGGCGAAGTATTTGATAATTACTCTGCATAAGCTATCATTAAAGTAAAATACTTTGACAGAGTAAATTTTCTGATATTGATTTCATCACTCCTCCTAAAATATAAAGCTCATTATTGAACCCACTTGAAGAAGCTTTATATATTTGCAGCATCAAAATTGTTGCTAATGACATCATATTACATTACGTGGCGTCGCCCTTCACTCCCTTTAACCAAAGTCATTATAGTAGGTGACATATTGGGAATGTGAAAATTTATTTCTTTTTAATAACAATATAAGCCTAAAAGCTTGATTAGTCAGATTTGCTTTTATATATTTGGACTTTAACAATATAGCATCATGGAATTAACATCATTAAATTCAATCTCGCCCATTGATGGCAGGTACAGGAAACAAGTTGAGGGTCTTGCTTATTATTTTTCGGAAGCGGCTTTAATTAATTACAGGGTTTTCATTGAAGTTGAGTACTTTATTGCCTTGTGCGAAATCCCTCTCCCTCAATTGTCAGACTTCGATACTTCTAAAAAAGAAGAGTTGCGATCGCTTTGCAGGGACTTCACCTTCCAGGATGCACAGGATGTAAAAGATATAGAGGCGACAACCAACCATGATGTAAAGGCTGTTGAGTACTACTTGAAGAAGAAATTTGATAAATTGGGACTCAGTCGTTACAAGGAATTCATCCATTTTGGCCTTACATCACAGGATATAAACAATACATCGTCTCCTTATGCTATAAAACTTGCATTAAATGAAGTGTATCTGCCTATTCTTGAAGATGTTATACAACGTTTAACTACCAAATCAAAAACCTGGAAAAACATCACGATGCTGGCACGTACTCATGGACAGCCGGCTAGTCCAACTACAGTTGGAAAGGAACTGTATGTGTTTGTTGACAGGTTGAAGCTGCAGTTAAAGCAACTTAAAGCAGTGCCTGTTTCTGCCAAATTTGGGGGTGCTACAGGCAACCTGAATGCTCACTATGCCGCGTTTCCTGAAATTGACTGGGTTGCTTTCGCTGATAATTTTGTAAAAGAACAACTTAACCTTGAACGCCAGAAGTTCACAACTCAAATTGAGCATTATGACAACCTCGCCGCTATGTTTGACTCAATGAAAAGGATAAACACTATTCTTATTGATCTGTGTCGTGATATGTGGATGTACGTTGCTATGGATTATTTTAAACAAAAGATAGTTGCAGGTGAGATAGGGTCATCAGCTATGCCACATAAGGTAAATCCAATAGACTTTGAGAATGCAGAAGGTAATTTGGGTATTGCAAATGCCATCTTTGAGCATCTAGCCGCTAAACTACCTGTTTCACGACTACAGCGCGATCTTACTGATTCAACAGTTACAAGAAATATAGGTGTACCAATTGCACATACTATTATTGCTATGAAGTCAGTAATTAAGGGACTTAATAAGCTGATATTGAATGAGGATAAGATAGAAATGGATCTTGAAGACAACTGGGCAGTAATTGCCGAGCCTATTCAAACAATACTAAGGCGTGAAGGTTATCCTAAGCCTTATGAAGCACTAAAAGACCTCACCAGGACAAATGAGAAGATTACTGCTGAAACAATAAGAATGTTTATTGATAAACTGTCGGTTTCTGAATCGGTAAAAGAAGAGCTTAGAGCTTTAACGCCACATAATTATACTGGGGCTTTCGCTATATAAAGGATTAATGGAACGCGGCAAGGAGTAAATCAATATCCTTGTGTGGCAGTTTGAAATGATCGCTGATGTAGCGGTTTGTTGAAATACCATTATAGAGGTACACGCCATTCCTGATGCCCCTGTCGGTGCGCAGGATATTGGTAATTCCTCCTTCTTCACCAACCTTGAGTATAATTGGCACCAAAAGGTTACTCAGTGCAAGTGATGCAGTACGCGGTACTTTAGAAGCGATGTTTGGAACGCAATAGTGGGTTACCCCATGTTTTTCGTATACAGGGTTTTTATGATCGGTCATGAGTGATGTTTCAAAGCAACCACCCTGATCAATGCTAACATCAATGATCACAGCACCGGTTTTCATGTGCATTACCATATCTTCTGACACACATACGGGTGAGAAACCTGCTCTGGACCTTACTGCCCCAATTGCAACATCAGCTGAAGTAAGTGCTTCTCTGAGAGCCGTTGGTTGAATAACACTTGTATAAACCCGCATGCCTATATTGTTCTGCAACCTGCGAAGCCTGTATACTGAATTGTCAAATACTTTAACAAAGGCACCCATACCCATTGCTGCACGTGCTGCAAATTCACCAACTGTACCTGCGCCAAGAATAACAACTTCGGTTGGGGCAATGCCGCTTAATCCGCCAAACATTAGTCCTCTACCATAATTAGGGTGGCACAAATAATCAGCAGCTATAATAATGGAAGTTGTACCTGCAATTTCACTCATTGCCCTAACTATTGGGAAATTACCATCACGGTCCTTAACATACTCATAAGCCAGCGCTGTAATCCGCTTAGCCGATAATTGCTTAAAATGAAAATCAGTGAGGCCCGCAATGTTGAGGGAAGAGAATAGAACCTGCTTTCCCCTGAACATTGATATTTCATTTGTGGTTGGTGGAGCAACCTTAATTATAATATCTGATTGATAAACTATAACCGGTTCATAAGCAATCTCTGCACCAAGATCACTGTACAATTGATTAGGAAAATGCGAAGCCTTGCCTGCATCGTTTTCAACAACAACCCTATGACCATCTTTTATTAATAGTCTAACGGCCTCAGGTGACATTGATACCCTGTTCTCAAGCCATACAGTTTCCTTAGGAATCCCTATAGTAAGCCTGCATGACTTATTAGGTATTTCCAGCCGCTCTTCGCTCGGCATAAGCTGAGAAGTTGAAGATGGAAATACCTTGAAATCCTTAGTCTGATCTTCCATTATTGACTATTCGTTATCCATTAATGCAAAACTATAAAAAAAATGTACTGACGCGATTAATCGCGTCTATATTTGCGTGTACAGACGCGATTAATCGCGTCTCTACCGTAATCGCCTCTTTACATATTCAATTGCATACTGAACACTCTCTCATTTGTCAATTCATCTGCTTCAATATTGATCATAACATAAACCGGTGGCATAAGGTCAGTTGCCAGTTCAGGCCATTCAATTAAACATATTGAATCACTGTATAGATATTCTTCATAACCCAGATCAAGTAGTTCAATGGGTGACTTGATTCTATATAAGTCGAAATGGAAAACACTTTTGCCATTTGTAGTCTTATATTCATTTACTATTGAGAAAGTTGGGCTGTTAACAACATCAACAACCTTCATAACCCTGCACATCTCCTTTATAAGTGTAGTTTTGCCGGCACCCATTTTACCGGATAGCAAGAATATCTTCTCAGAAGAATAGGTTTCAAGTATTTGCTCTGCAACTGATTTAAGCTCACTTACATCCTTACATTTAATTTGAAAGTTGGTCATTCAATCTATCGTGATTTTAGAGTAACAAATGGAATCATGATTTCTTCCATGGATATACCACCATGTTGAAATGTGTTCTTGTAATAATTTACGTAATAGTTATAGTTATTTGGATAAGCAAAGAAATCAGTATTTCGGCAGAAAACATAATTGGAGCTTACATTTGTTCTAGGCAGAAAGATATCAGCAGGATTTTTCACTTCAAACACTTCCTTTTTATTATAACTAAGACTTCGGCCGGTTTTGTACCTTAAATTTGTGTTGGTTGCCTTATCTCCTATGATCTTAACCGGAGATTCCACTCTAACTGAACCGTGGTCAGATGTAATAACTACAGGTATTTTACGATCAGAGAGGAACCTGATAATATCGAGCAGTGGCGAGTGCTCAAACCACGAAACGGTGATTGAGCGGTAAGCAGCTTCATCATCAGCAAGCTCCCTTATAACTTCCATCTCAGTACGGGCATGCGACAGCATATCAACAAAATTATACACTATCACATTAAACTTGTTGCTAATAAGATTAGGAAGTATTTCCACCAATTTCCTGCCAGCGGTAAGGTTAAGTATCTTATGATAGGAGTATTTCATATCCTTGCCAAACCTTTTAAGCTGTTCACCCAATAGCTCGCCTTCAAATTGGTTTTTTGTTCCTTCTTCATCTTCATTGATCCAGTATTTTGGATACTTTCTTTCAATTTCAGTAGGTAGGAGTCCTGAGAATAAGGCATTGCGGGCATATTGGGTAGTTGTTGGTAGTATAGCGTAGTACACTTCATCATTCTCTACTCTGTAGTAATCTTCAATGATAGGTTGTAATACTTTCCACTGGTCATACCTGAGATTATCAATTAGTATCATAAACATGCCCGGATTTTCTTCAACCAGAGGGAACATTTTATCACGGAACAAAGTGTGCGACATCACAGGCCTTTCTTTTGCCTTGGCATTAATCCAGTCGAGGTAGTTGTTCTCAATAAACCTGCTAAACATTTGTCCGGCTTCCGAGCGCTGCATTTTGAGGACATCAACCATACTGTTATCCTTTGATTTCTCGAGCTCAATATCCCAGTAAACGAGTTTTCTGTATATCTCAACCCACTCATTGAAATCAAGCTTGTTGCTGATTTCCATTCCTATATTCCTGAATTGTTGCTGATATGTATGTGTAGTCTTTTCACTTATCAGCTTCTTATTTTCAAGATTCTTTTTTATGCTAAGCAGTATTTGGTTGGGGTTTACAGGTTTTATAAGGTAATCAGAAATATTAGAACCTATAGCATCCTCCATAATCGTTTCTTCCTCACTCTTAGTGATCATCACCACAGGAAGGTTTGGATAAGCGTTCTTGATTTGCATGAGAGTTTCAACACCTGAAAGCCCGGGCATTTGTTCATCAAGAAATACTATATCAAAATCAAAAGGCTGTGCCTTAATAATATCAATTGCTTCTACGCCGTTATTTGTGGTTACTACGTTATAACCCTTATCTTTTAAAAACATAATATGAGGTTTGAGGAGATCGATCTCGTCATCAGCCCATAGTATTGATATTTTTTCCATTATTTTCGGTTAAGTGTAATTAATTGTTAATGTCCGTACATTTGTTACATTACTATCTCTATCTTTAATAAAGGAGTTTTGTCGACTTTTATTATCCGTTTCCTAATAATAAACAATTTTTAACATACAAAGATAGGCCTCGTGGACCAAATATCCCCAAATCATCGAAAGATTGTAAACGATCCTGTTTATGGTTTCGTCACCATTCCTGGTGATTTTCTGTTTTCACTGATTGAAAATCCTCTTTTCCAACGGTTACGACGAATCAGGCAACTGGGACTTACATCTTTTGTTTATCCCGGTGCACTACATACGCGATTTCACCATGCACTTGGTGCCATGCATTTGATGATGGAAGCAATTGAAACCCTAAGAATGAAGGGATCAGTAATCACTGAGCAGGAAGCTGAAGCTACCTTGGCTGCGATTCTGCTTCATGACATAGGCCATGGCCCTTTCTCTCACTCCCTTGAGTACACAATTGTTAAGGGTATGACTCATGAGGATCTTGGCGTTTTGATAATTCAAAAGCTGAATAAAGAATTAAACGGTAGGCTCGATCTTGCCCTTGATATATTCATGGGGAGGTACCATAAGAAGTTCCTGCATCAATTGGTATCAAGCCAACTGGATATGGACCGGCTTGATTATTTAAAGCGTGACAGTTTTTATACAGGCGTATCAGAAGGTGTAATCAATACGGATAGGCTGATAAAGATGCTCATAGTGAAAGATGATGAGCTGATGGTAGAAGCAAAAGGCATTTATTCGATTGAAAAGTTCATAGTGGCCCGCCGGTTAATGTATTGGCAGGTATATTACCACAAAACTGTGGTTGGAGCTGAGAACTTACTTATCAATCTATTGAAAAGAGCTAAGCTGCTTATATCAAAAGGGGAAAACCTGTTTGCCTCGCCTACATTGTTACATTTCCTTCATAACAACTTTGTTAGGGAGGATTTTGTAAACGACCAGGGCTTAATTGATCAGTTTGCCAGACTTGATGACTATGACATATTTGCAAGCCTCAAGGTTTGGGTTGACCACCAAGATAAAGTATTATCGTTTCTTGCAAATGGTTTAGTACAGCGCAATCTCTTTAGAACTGAACTTAGGAATGAGCCATACAGTGAATTGGAAATAAATGCACTTAGGGAAATGATCATTAAAGAATTCTCTATCAAAGAAATTGGAGAGGCAGATTTCCTTTTCAGCACCGGCACAATCACCAATAATGCTTATATACCGGAGTACGACAAGATCAACATACTTAATAAAGATGGTACGGTAGTTGACATTTACGATTCATCAGATCAATTGAATGTATCAATACTCACAAAATCGGTAACCAAGTACTTTCTCTCGTATCCGAAGAGCATAAAACGCATTTAGAACAGTGCAACGTATTTATTCTTTAGTTATTAACTTAAAATCGGTAAATTGCACCGATTTTAAGGGTAGCACTGTATGACTACCTGTTAAGTAGAAAAAGAACTGATTATCAGTATTGTACTAAACTTTAAGCAATAATGAAATTCACTGCACAAGATATAGCCTCCATGATAAATGGTAAAGTTGAAGGCGATCCTGCGATTGAAGTTAATAAATTATCCAAAATAGAACAAGGTCAGCCCGGTTCAATTACCTTCCTTGGAAACCCCAAATACACCCATTATATATACGAAACAGAAGCATCAGTTGTTATTGTAAATAATGATTTTGTTGCTGAGTCTGATTTAAAATGTACACTCATCAGGGTAGAGAATGCCTATGAGGCTTTTGCCAAAATGCTTGAAACATATAATTTAATGGTTCAGGATAAAAAGGGCATATCACCACAAGCACATATACCTGAATCAGCATCATACGGCAGCGATTGCTATATAGGCGAATTCACCAGTATAGGTGAAAACGTGCAGATAGGTAATAACGTGAGAATATATCCGGGATGTTATATTGGTGATAACGTTTCAATAGGTGATAATACAACCATTTTTGCAGGGGTAAAAATTTATATTGGCAGTTCAATAGGCAAGAGCTGTATCATTCATTCAGGCGTTGTTATAGGGGCTGATGGCTTTGGCTTCTTCCCGCAAAGTGACAGTCAATTTAAGAAAGTTGCACAAATTGGCAATGTTGTAATACATGATTATGTAGACATAGGCTCTAATACAACTATTGACAGGGCTACATTGGGGTCAACAGTTATTGGTAAGGGAGTTAAACTCGATAACCTTATTCAAATAGCCCATAATGTTGAAATTGGTGAAAATACAGTTATAGCGGCTCAAACAGGAATTGCCGGCTCAACAAGGATCGGTAAAAACTGTATGATTGGCGGACAGGTAGGAATAACCGGACACCTGGTTATTGGTAATAATGTGAAAATAGCTGCCCAATCAGGTATTTCAACCAATATTGCCGATGGAGAAATACTTATGGGAAGTCCAGCTTTTGATATATCAGTATACAGAAAGGCTTATGTGCACTTTCGTAACCTTAACAAGATCATCGATAGGATTAATGCTTTGGAGAAAGAGATTAAAAAGCAGTAAATAATCAATAACATTATGCTGTAATATAGCAGCTATACCCTAAGCACTTTGTTGTTTGCAACACCTGTTTTCAGCATAGTAAGTTACAGAATAAAAAATACATTAATTTTGCGGACCATATGTCAGTTAAACAAAAGACACTTAAAGAAGCCGTAACGATTTCCGGCGCAGGGTTACATACGGGTATGGAAGTTACGATAACACTTCGCCCGGCACCTGAGAATCATGGGTTTAAATTCCGCAGAGTTGATTTACCTGATCAGCCTGTTGTTGATGCAGATGCTGACCTGGTAGTTGACACTTCAAGGGGAACCAGTATTGAGTATAACGGTACCAGGGTAAGCACAATAGAACACGTACTGGCAGCTCTCACAGGAATGGATTTAGACAATGTGTTGGTTGACCTGGATTGTCCTGAAACTCCAATACTTGATGGAAGTTCACACTTTTATGTTGAAGCAATTAAAAGTGTTGGTATTGAAGAGCAAAATGCAGAGAGAGAATACTTTGTTGTTGATGAAGTTATAAGGTATTATGATGAAAAGAAGAACGCTGAACTGTTACTGATTCCTAATGACACGTTCAAGCTTTCAGTAATGATTGATTATGAAACAAAAGTGTTAGGGACGCAAAATGCTCAACTAGACAATCTGGATGATTTTGCTTCAGAGATTAGTGGATGCCGTACATTTGTTTTCCTTCATGAACTGGAGTTTCTTATTCAACACAATCTTATTAAAGGTGGTGACCTTAGTAATGCTATAGTGTTTGTAAACAGGCTTATTGAACAGGATGAGCTCGACAGGTTAGCCACTTTCTTTAATAAGCCGCATGTTGAAGTCCTTAAGGAGGGAATCATAAACAACCTGGAATTGCACTTCGCTAATGAACCTGCACGACATAAACTACTGGATGTTATTGGTGATCTTTCACTTGCCGGTGTACGAATAAAAGGACACTTAATTGCAACACGACCGGGCCATAGCTCCAACACCAATTTCGCAAAAATCATTAAACAACATATTAACGGCAAGAAGTCACTTAACTTACCGCCTAAATATGACCCTAATGTCCCGCCTCTTTACGATATTAATGAAATAAAAAGACTACTGCCACACAGGCCTCCATTTCTCTTAGTTGACAAAATCCTCAGGATGAATGAGAGTGAAGTGATAGGACTAAAGAATGTTTCAATGAATGAAGCATTCTTTGCAGGCCATTTCCCTGATGAGCCGCTAATGCCCGGAGTACTTATTCTCGAAGCAATGGCACAGTCAGGTGGAATACTTGTACTGAGTTCAGTGAAGGACCCTGAAAATTACATAACATATTTCCTCAAGATTGACAATGTTAAGTTCAGGCAAAAAGTTGTTCCCGGAGACACTCTTATCTTCCATCTTGAGTTAATAAGCCCTGTAAGGCGAGGCATTTGTCATATGAGAGGCACAGCATACGTAGGAAATAAAGTAACAACTGAAGCTGAGTTAATGGCTCAGATAGTCAGGAAACAAGATCAATAATATGAACCAACCACTTGCATACGTTCACCCTCAGGCAAAAGTTGCTAAAAACACGGTAATTGAGCCTTTTGTTAATATAGAAAAAAATGTTGAAATAGGCGAAGGAACATGGATTGGATCCAATGTTACCATTATGGAAGGCGCCAGAATCGGGAAGAATTGTAAGATTTTTCCCGGTGCAGTTATTGCCGCCGTACCACAAGACCTTAAATTCAACAATGAAGAAACTATTGTTAAGATTGGAGATAATACTGTTATCAGAGAATTTGTAACAATAAACAGGGGCACGAAAGCCAATTACGAAACTGTTGTAGGTAGTAATTGCCTGCTAATGGCATACGTACATGTTGCCCACGACTGCATAATCGGAAATAATGTTATACTGGCCAATGGTGCTACCCTTGCCGGTCATATTGTAGTTGAAGATTGGGCAATTATAGGTGGGTTATCAGCCGTACACCAATTTGTTAATATTGGAGCACATGTTATGATATCGGGTGGATCACTCGTTCGTAAAGATGTACCTCCTTTCACAAAAGCAGCCCGTGAGCCTCTTTCTTATGTTGGGGTTAATTCCATTGGTCTGCGTAGAAGAGGTTTTACATCTGAAAAGATCAATGAGATTCAGGACATTTACCGTTTCATTTATCTGAAAGGAAATAATGTTTCACAAGCTTTGGAATACATTGAAGCTAACCTTCCTGCAACAAGCGAAAGAGATGAAATTATAACCTTCATTTCAAAGTCGAGCCGTGGAATCATGAAAGGATATTCAAAGCAAATTTAAAAGATCAGTTCATTAGAAACGGCCATCAATTTATTGATATTGGTGGCCGTTTCTAATTAGTTATAAAAACGATGGTTACAATTACTCTTGATAAAATAGGTAAGCAATATAACACTGACTGGATATTCTCTGATTTGTCGTGTGATATTTCACCTGATAACCCCACAGCAATACTTGGTTCTAATGGCTCAGGAAAGTCTACTCTGCTTCAGGTAATACTATCTGCAATTATACCAACACTGGGAGAAGTAAGGTATCAAAGAGAAGGCGTAATTGTAGCTCCTGAAAACGCATTCAGGCTGATGGCAATAAGTGCTCCATACATTGAACTGATTGAAGAGTTTACCTTGGAGGAAATGATTAATTTCCATCGTCGCCTTAAGCCATTTTACCAAAATCATACGGCAATAGAAGTAACCAAAATATGCAAGCTTGAAAAGAGCCTTAATAAGCCAATAAGAAACTTCTCCTCCGGTATGAAACAGCGGGTTAAGCTGGCGTTGGCTATTTTAAGTGAAACACCTGTACTGCTGCTTGATGAACCAACATCTAATCTCGATCATGCAGGTATTGAATGGTATAATGAGCTTATTACCAAATACTATGAAAATAGGACTGTTATTGTAAGCTCTAACTCTATTGCTCATGAATTCAGTTTCTGCAATCAGCAAATAAATCTTGAGGACTATAAAGGCATTCCTGTTACTGATCCTTCCCTTCTACTATTCTAATTACCTTTCCACTATTCTGGAACTTAATATTATAATCTGGTAGATTCAACCATTAATCTGTTAGCTTCAATTGTTATTCCAGTAACTTCATCCTTTTGTTCTAACAGCTATAACCTATTATTACAATAACTTCACCTGAAATTCTGGTAGCTTCAACCTATTAATCAACCAGTATTCCTTTTATGCTTTAACCATACACTCTCAAATAATTAGTAACACCCTACAGGAGGTGTTGCCGATTCAAGATAAAGTATTAATTTTGAACCGTAAAATACATTTAGAAAATATTATGGCAACAACAGCTGACTTTAGAAACGGCCTGTGCATAGAATACAATGGTGATCTTTATTCCGTAGTGGAATTTCAGCATGTTAAACCCGGTAAAGGTGGTGCATTCGTAAGAACCAAACTCAGAAACCTCAAAACCGGCAAGGTGATACCAAACACATTTAATGCCGGAGTTAAGATTGATGTAGCAAGAGTAGAGCGCAGACCCTACCAGTTCCTATACAAAGATGACAATGGTTATAATTTCATGCACACCGAAACCTACGAACAGGTATCAATAGAAGAAACTATAATAAATGCACCCCAATTCCTTAAAGAAGGACAAGGCGTTGAAATACTTATTCACGCTGAAACTGAAACACCTTTGAGTTGTGACCTTCCTCCTTTCGTAGAGTTAACAATAACTTATACTGAACCTGGTTTGAGGGGCGATACAGCAAATAATGCATTAAAACCTGCAACTGTTGATACAGGAGCTTCGGTAAATGTGCCACTCTTCATTGGGGAAGGTGAACGAATAAGAGTTGATACCCGTACCGGCGATTATTCTGAAAGAGTTAAATCATAATTAGTTTATTCAGAACCGGGTGCTACCCGGTTTTTTAATACAAAAACTTTCCATGGACCTTCAACCATCCATTAGTTTAAAAACTATTACAGATATTACCGGAGCTACAACTGAATCTGATACAGATCTGCAAGTTACCGGGTTAAACGAAATTCACATGGTTCGCAAAGGTGACCTTACCTTTGTTGATCATCCTAAATACTATGCTAAAGCAGTCAACTCCAAAGCTACTTATATTATAATCAATAAAATAGTTGACTGTCCTGAGGATAAAGTACTTATACTACATTCCGACCCATTTGCAGCGTACGTAGAATTAGTAAAAAAGTTCAGACCATTTGAACCTGCCGTTTCAACTGTATCTCCCTCCGCAGAGATTGGAGAAGGAACAGTAATTCAGCCAAATGCCTTTGTTGGCAATCATGTTAAGATAGGAAAGAATTGCCTTATACATGCCAACGTGTGTATATACGATCATACAGTTATAGGTGACAATGTAATTATACATTCAGGTACTATATTAGGTGCTGATGCTTATTATTTCCAAAGGAAGCCTGAAGGGTACAGGAAATTTGAATCATGCGGCAGAGTGGTAATTAGCAATAATGTTGAAATAGGTGCATTATGCTCAATTGACAAAGGTGTATCAGGTGACACATTTATTGGCACAGGAACTAAATTTGACAACCATGTACAGGTAGGACACGATACTTATATCGGCAACAACTGCCTTATTGGCTCGCATTGTGCTATTGCAGGTGTTACAAGGATTGAGGACGATGTTATTTTGTGGGGCAAGGTTGTAATCAACAAAGACCTTGTTATAGGTAAAGGAGCCATCATATTGGCAACCTCAGGTGTAGATAAAAGCATTGAAGGAGGAAAAACTTACTTTGGTATACCTGTTGAAGAAGCACGCAAGAAATGGCGTGAACTTGCAGCACTCAGAATGCTACCTTCAGTTCTTTCGGAACTAAGAAAGTTATTACCAAAGGAATAATATACTTTTTAATAGAATGCCCTACAAAAAGTTCCTTTGGGAGAATTCCCATAGTTCTTATTAGTATTTATTCTTCCTGATAATAACCTGATGTATCTTCAAGGTTATCAATGTTTTCATCAAGAGAATGAATATACTTATCATCCTTATGATAAAGGTCCATTGCAACAATCATTGCAAAAAAGCCCCAGAATGGTATGGATGCCTTATCAGTATCAAGGAAGTTATTAAGTAATCCGTGTACAAAATAGGTGCATAATGAGAGCACTGCCACCAGACTGAATAATTTGATTTCTTTATTTTTCGCTCTCCTGTATACTTTGATCCCAGTGTAAATAATAGTGGAAATCATTATCAGGATGATTATTAAACCGGGAAAACCTTGTTCAGATAAAGGGCCAATATATTCACTGTGAGCATTGCCCAGATCCCCTGCATTCGTGCTTATAATAGTGCGTTCCTGCGATCTTTGGAAAGGTGCGTACACAAACTGATATGTACCGGGTCCCCATCCAACAATAGGCCTTTCAGAAAACATACGGAATGCTGATTGCCATCTATTGATACGCTCAAGGTTTGAGGCATCAGATGAAATGTTGTATATCGACTGAACATGCTCTACGAAGTTTCCTGATGAGTCCTGCTTGTTTTTTTCCAGCACATAGAGTATTTCATGCTGGAAGATATAGAAAGAAGAAACCAAAGCCACAACTGTGATCATGATCCATCTGAGCTTGATCTTATAGACAATAAATAAAGCAATCACCATTATGGCTGCAATACTTACCCAAGCTGCACGGCTATATGACAGAAATAATGCAACCAGCAGTAAAACTGCTAAAATACCAGCATAAAGCCTATAGGTTTTTGACCTGCTGCTGTTAAAAGTAAAGCCAACAAACACCGGTAAGAAGAAAGCCAATATGCCACCATAAGCAGTATGGTCATTAAAAAAGGGTTTCATTACCCAATGCCCTTGCTTTTCAGCGAAGCCATAAAAGCTATGCTGATAGGTTGTGTATATAATCACTAAACCAAGAGCAATGACATATAGCCAGTTAAAGTAATTTATATTCCGGGCATTCTTAAACAAAGCAATTCCAAGGAAATAAAAAGGAACCACAAACCACAAACGTGAAAAAAGGAACTTAAATGAAACAAGCGGCAGCTCACTGGTTATACTGGTGATGAGTATCCAGAATAAACTAAGGTACACAGTCCATGAAACCGGATGGTTTAATATCCGCTTATCATAGTGACCATTGAAAATAGTTTTAAGGAAAAAGAGCAGTAATATACCCACCAGCAATGGTTCCGTAGGAATTGACACTCCAATACCCATTTCTTTATCAGCAATATTCACTGCCAATGGTGCAAGGAATACAATGAAAAGTAATAACTTATCGAGCCAGAAGATATACATCAGGCCCACAATAATGATTACCGGAATAAAGATACCCCAGTAATGCTCCTTAACAATAAGAAGGGAGTTCAGCAGTATGAATAACCCACTGAGCAAATAAAACCATTTGACTTTGATTTTTGTCAACTCTCTTCTCTAATTACGTTAATTATTATTATTCCGCTTTTGTTAGTTCAGCAATAGCATGGTTTATTTTACTGTTTTCCCGAACTGAGATAACAACAACAGAGAAAAATACTGCGGCCACAACTGAATAAAGAACTATGAGCCAGCGTATTGGATATGATTTTTTATCGGATATTGCGGGACTGGTGACTACATTGAGGAAGGTGAATGTCTTTTCTGCATCATAAACCGCCATATCATACTTCAGTTCAAAATCTGCGTAAATATGCATGATATCCTCACGTCGTTGAGTTAACACAGCCAATTCGCCTGCTTTTTGCTCAAAATTTGTTTTCATATCTACTACATCACTAGTAGGTTTGGCACCAGTACTCCCGTCAAAGGTTTTCAAATATCCTTTAGTGATCTCCAGCGCTTGTGATTCATAATCATACAAACCATACTCCAAACGTAATTTTGCTAATGCATTCTCAACACTATCGAGCTGCTGTTTCTTTTCTTTAAGAGTCCAACCGAGACTTTTAACTACTTCATTGTACTTATCCTTGTGTATACCTCTGATCTTTTGATTGCAGAAATCCATGATTGAATTAACCATGTTGTATGCTACTTCAGGGTCTTTATCAGTAACCTGGATTTCAATTGATTCCCACTGAGTCTTATTTATCCTTACGTTTTCATTGTATAGGTACATCATGGTTGAATTGTAATACTTATAATCCTTGTCAATCTTATAATGCTCGCTGAGATTGAACTTCTTGATCACACTGTCCTTGATATCTTTTGATTGTAGCCATTGCAGCATCTGTTCTGATTCACTTTCATCAGAATAAGGTGCTATATTTGAAGGATATACAAGTGCATGCGATTTAAACTTGGGAGTAATAAAAAAGGGAGATGAAAATATCATAGCCAAAACCGCTGCTACAATAGCAATGATTAAGAGATGCATCTTCCATTTAAGGAACATTTTCATCAAACTCAGGTTATTGAAGTAATTTTCCATATTCGGCTTTACTTTGTTCATTCTGAATAAATATCTTGCTTTTGGATAGAAGGAACGTTTTTTTTTAACATTCCTTTTGCTGAAAGTTTATCAATAGTAATAATTACAAGTATAGAAATCAACAGCGTAGAAATAACCGATACGAGTACAATAACCCATCGTATTGGATATGATTTCTTCTCTGCTTTATAAGCTGATTCAACTACAAATTTCTGAGGAAGATTTTCGGTTGCATCTACTTTAGCTTCTTCGTAACGGGCCTTGAGATAACTTAGTTGTTTCTTCTCATGCTCTAATTGGTCGCGTATTGATACGTATGCACCTCCATATCTGGCAAGTACATCAAGCTTTGCGTTTAACGCATCAATACCCCGCTGATTACCTCGTGCTACTTCAATTGCCAACTGTTGATTCATCATCTCTGACTGAGTTTCATAATCAAAAACTCCATATTCTCTAATCTTTTTTAGAGAATCTTCCATCGTGGCAATTTCATTCTGCAGGCTTATATATTCTTTCTCAACAATTTTAAAACCCATGACAGCCCGCTCTTTTTGCATTGCATTCTTGGTGGAGTCAAGCAGTTCAGATATAGTATTTGCTATATCAGCAGCAACCTGAGGATCACGGTCGAGCACAGTAATTTTCACCGCCATGTACTCAGTTCTGCGGAAAGTGATATTACTTTGGTACTCTTTGAAAAGATAAGTGTACTTAAACTTTGACTTCGGATTTATCCCATAATGATCAACAAGGTTGAACTTCTCTATAATTTTTTCACGAATAACACCTGAATTAAGAATCTGCAGCATCTGCTCAGTTTGTTCATCTTCTCCAAATTCAAGAATATCAGATTTTGCTGATATTTGGTCAGTTAGCAATGCCTTTGAAACTGAATTACTTGATACAGGAAATAAGATAACTGATGATTTATATAATGGTGTTATGAAATAAGGGGAAGAAAACAAAATAGATAATATGCTTGCAATTACACCAATTACAATAAGGTGCTTTCGCCAGGAATAAAGAAATACTCCTAAACTTGTCGAGTCAAAATCCTTCACTCCATGTAGGTTATTTTCCGACATCATTGTTATGCGCTGAGGTAGATTTTATAAAGTCGTCAAAGATAGAAAATTTTTAATCAAACATCACTTTGACAACACTTAATAAATAAGCCGATTTGCGAGCTTTAGTGCTTAATTAGTCCTTCCTCTGATAATATCCAATAAATTACCGAAATTCAGCAAACGAAGTGAAATCGCAAGTGCTATTGAACTTATTATCATTACCCCAATGGATAAAAGCCAATTTATAGGGAGATATTTGACAATTACACCCAAACCAAATACCCCGGCCACAAAAAATATGAGCTTCAGCAGAAATGAATACTGAATTTTAATGTCAAAATATATTATACTGAGTATTATTTGTAAAATAGCCATTACGCTTTGTGTTGCCAAACTCGCCCATGCTGATCCATAAGCACCATACCTGGGAATAAGAATAAGATTTATAACCACATTAAAAACCATTGCCGCAGCAGCCATGTAATTTAACTGACGTAGATTTCCATTGGCAGTAAGCAAGGTGCCGAACACATAAGTAGTGGATATGGCAACGAAACTTGCCATCAATATCGGAAACAACCTTGCTGATTCAACTATATAATGATCGTACAATAGATCAATAATCTGATAACTATATGTAAAAGAAACAGCAGTAACTATAACTGATAATACAAACAGTATTGAAAAAGATAATTTAACCATTTTCTCAATCCTACCTTTTGATTTGATTAATGTAGCAAATAATGGCAGCAGCATGAGGGAAAACAAAAAGGCGAGGCTAGTAGAAGCATCAAGTAACCTGTACGAGTGAGCATAAATTCCTGATTGAATTTTACCAGCCGGACCTTCAATTAGTCGTACTATCATTACTGTATCAATTTTATTGTAGAAGGCCATCAATAAAACCAAGATGGCAAATGGAAGACTTTGCTTCAAAATTACAAGGAAGAAAGGCAAATTCCAGTTCAACCTCCTGAATGACGATTTCTTGATCACTACCATGAAAGCAACCATGAAGGTTAATATATATGCTATGGTTTGGGAATAAACAAACCACTCAATGCGGAAAGGCGTTTTGGTAACACCCCCCCATAGCAATACGCTAATAATAGCAATCATCACTATACGGTCAAGTACTGATAATATGCTATCAGTCTTGAATAGCAAAAGAGCTGACACATTCGACCGCAAGTAAAGAATGAAAGAAATGAGAAACTGATTGATACCAAGGAAGAGAAGCATGTGTAGTTCCTCCCCCTCATAACCCCATAAAATAGCCATGAGAAAGGTGACTATAAAGTACACTACACCCAAAAGCACCTTAAGGATTAATATACTTGAAAAGTGCTTGTTAAGTAACTGGTTGTTCTGAGCAATATTCCTGTTATTGAAATTGGTAATACCAAAATCAAAAAGAATATTGAAAAGAAAGGAGAAATTAAAAAGATTAAAATAAAATCCATAGGCTTCTGCACCAACAGTATTCTGTACGTTCAGGTCAATGCCAAATATCCATACCGGCTTTATGATCAGGTTAAGGAGCAGCAAAAAACTTAGGTTGGCAAGAAACTTCCGTTGCATGTATTTTTGTTATAGCCGCTTATGGGATTATTAAAGGTATGATTAAAATAGATGTTTATCTCCGCGTGTTTACTATTTTTGCGCAAATTTAAAATTAATTGGAGATATATTCTAATAAACCGTAATTGCAATTGACTGCAATCGGAGATGATCTTCTAAGGTGTTGTAAACGTTAGTGCTGTTATTGTGGAATTCTATCAAAACGTTATCTTTAGTTCTGCAATTAGAGATTCCCTTTAAACAACAAAAAATATAATGGCTGATAAATTCAAATAACTTTAGACCTCAAAAACTATAAGATTTGAGAATAGCAATAAATACACGTCTTTTGTTGAAGGACAAGCTTGAAGGTATCGGGTGGTTCACTTATGAAAATCTTAAGAGGATTACAATTGCACACCCTGAGCATCAATTTTTCTTTTTATTCGATCGTACACCTCATCAAGACTTTGTTTTTTCGGAAAATGTTACACCGATTGTTCTTTTCCCTCAAGCCAGACATCCTGTTTTGTACTACATCTGGTTTCAATTTTCTGTAACAAAAGCCCTCAAGAGTGTAAATGCCGATTTATTTATTTCAACTGACGGATATATTTCTCTAAGCACCAAAGTTAAGACGCTTAATGTGTTTCATGACCTTAATTTTGAACACTATCCGCAAGATGTGCCATCATTTGAGAGATGGTATTACAGGACCTTCTTTCCAAAATTTGCTCATAAAGCCGACCGGATTGCAACCGTATCTGAATATTCGAAGCAGGATATTATAGATCTTTATAATGTACCGGAAGATAAAATAGATGTCGTTTACAATGGAGCTAATGAAATATATGAGCCTGTCGATGAAAAGAAAAAGAAGGAAACCAGATACAAATTAGCTGATGGACAGCCATATTTCTACTTTATAGGTTCATTGCATCCCAGGAAAAACCTTGGAAACCTGTTTAAGGCATTTGACATTTATAGAAAATCGGATAATAAATTAACCACCAAATTAGTAATAACCGGTGCCCGCAAATGGTGGACTAAAGAAATAGAAGAGATATACCGCAGTATGGAATTCCGCAATGATGTGGTATTTACTGGTCGCCTTGATCTTGAAAACATAAAAGATGCCATGGGTTCGGCACTGGCTCTAACATATGTTTCGTACTTTGAAGGTTTTGGCATTCCAATAGTAGAAGCATTCAAATGCGGCACACCTGTGATAACATCAAATGTAACTTCAATGCCTGAAATTGCAGGCAATGCAGCTCTAACTGTTGATCCTTTTAATCCCACAGATATCGCTTCTGCCATGCTGCAAATTACTAATGATGAGAACTTGCGTAATCAGCTCATTAAAGATGGTCACATCAGGTCAAAAGAATTTACATGGGACAAGTCAGCAGAAAGGCTTTGGAATTCAATCAGAAAGCTGATGTAGTTAAACCACGGAGAGCATTCTAAAGTTAAATGTCTTCTATACATGTCACTTCCGGGCCCTCAAAACCAGGAGCCTTAAAACTCAGCTCAGGTCTAATATTTATTCTTCACTACTAAGGATATTAACTTCGGGTTCAAGCCGTATACCAAAGTGATCATAAACTGAGTCGGATATCTTTTCAGCCAGGTCTTTTATTTGTTTGCCGGATGCTGTTCCATAATTTACCAGCACTAAGGCTTGCTTTTCATGAACGCCTGCATCCCCTTCGCGGTAACCTTTCCAGCCACATTTTTCTATCATCCAACCTGCTGCCAGCTTGTATTCTTCGTCAGTGATAAAGTATGGGATATCACCATGTTTTTGTTTTATGGCCTTGAATACATCTTTTGAAACCAGAGGGTTCTTAAAGAAGCTTCCTGCATTGCCGATTTCCAAAGGATCGGGTAATTTACTTCTTCGAATGTTGATTATAGCCTGACTAACTGAAGCAATGTTAAGCGGCAGATCCAGTCGATTAATTTCCTGCTCCACTGCACCGTACGACAGGCTTAGTAACGGCTTTTTTGAAAGCTTTAAAATTACTGAAAGTATAAGGTAAACACCTTTGTAAACACCTTTGAAGATACTGTACCGGTAGTCGAATAGACATTCTTCTTTGTAGAACTCACGTATTTCGCCAGTTCTTAATGATACAGCTTCAAGCATATAGAAGACATCTTTCAGTTCAACACCATATGCACCAATGTTTTGAATTGGACTGCTTCCTACTGTACCAGGTATCAAGCTCAGGTTTTCAATGCCTCCATATCCCCCACTGATACAATAATTTACAAGGTCATCCCACACTTCACCTGCTTCTGCCTTTACATAAACATAATCTTCATCTTCTTCCAGTACCTCGATTCCTTTTGTTGCAATTTTTACAATCAAACCATCCCAATTGCCGGTAAAAAGAATGTTACTACCGCCACCTGTAAATAATACCTTACCTTTAAAATTTGAAACATAGCGCAATATCTGAGGCAATTGTTCTTCAGATGTAAAGTGAATCAAGTACTTAGATTTACCCTGAATGCCAAAAGTATTAATAGGCTTCAGGTCTGCATTTGATTCTATACTAATTGCACTATTTTTTTGCATAGCACAAAAGTACTATTTTTGCACGTTGCATTCGTTAGAAGGGGATATTGAAAAAAGTTATCGTTTCTGTTACAAATGATTTAAGCACTGACCAACGGGTTGATAAAGTGTGTTGTACACTTATGTCATTAGGTTTCAATGTAGTCCTCATTGGTAGAGCCTTACCTGGTAGCCTTCAAATCCAAAGGGCATATGCTATCCACCGTATGAAGCTCTTATTTAACAAGGGTCCTTTGTTTTATGCTGAATACAACCTCAGGTTGTTTGTTTACCTGCTGTTCTATAAAGCACATTTGCTGGTTTCCAATGATCTGGATACACTGCCGGCAAACTTCATGGTACATAAGTTGAAAAATATACCACTGGTTTACGATAGTCATGAGTATTATACTGGCACCCCTGAACTTGCTGACCGACCTATTGTAAGGAAAATATGGAAGTCATTCGAAAAATTCATATTTCCCAAACTCAATGATATCATAACTGTTAACCACTCAATAGCAGCACTATATGAACAGGAATATGGGAAAAAATTATTTGTTGTGCGCAATGTTCCCCGTAAGCTAAAATCAATTGAAACCAAAGCATCCGATCAATTACAAATATATTCTGGCAAACAACTTATCATTCTACAAGGTGCGGGTATTAATATCCAGAGAGGGGCTGAAGAAGCCGTAATGGCAATGAAGTATATTGATAATGCCATATTATTGATCATTGGTGGTGGTGATGTCCTTAGCTCGCTTAAGCAGCTTGTATCCGATGAAGATTTATCTGAAAAAGTTACCTTTCTTCCTCGCCTGCCTTACAATGAGCTTATGGCTTATACTGCGGTTGCTCAGATTGGGCTAACTTTGGATAAAGACACCAATATAAATTACAGATTCAGCTTGCCAAATAAGCTGTTTGATTATATACACGCTGGAACTCCTGTGCTGTCGTCATCCTTGCCTGAAGTTAAAAAGATAATTGAGCAATACGAAATTGGCCTACTTATTGATAATCATGACCCAGTGCATATCGCTTCAAGGATCAGATTTATGCTTGAGAATAATTTTAAAGAAAAATTAAAAGCAAATCTTGAAAAAGCAGCCTCTGAACTCAATTGGGAAAATGAAGAAGAAACCTTGAAACTCGTTTATACTAAGTATGTCTGATAAACACCTCCATATTATCTCTTTTGATGTACCATATCCGCCAAATTATGGTGGCGTTATTGATGTGTTTTATAAGATTAAAGAACTGTATCAAAAGGGAATACGTCTGCATTTGCATATAATTGAATACCCAGGTCGTGATAAAGCGCCTGAACTTGAACAATATTGTGAAACTGTGAATTATTACCCGCGTCTTACCGGTGTAAAATCGGCTTTCAACTTACAGCCCTATATAGTTCAAAGCCGCCGTTCACCTCAAATGTTGAAGAATCTCCTTAAGGACGACTATCCCATACTATTTGAGGGTCTGCATTCATGCTTCTACATTGATCACCCACAGTTGAGTAAAAGGCTTCTTATTTACCGTGAAAGTAATATCGAACACCATTACTACTATAATCTCTTTAAAGCTGAGAGCCATTGGGGGAAAAAAGCATATTTCCTGATGGAAAGTTTCAAGCTGCTTCTATTTCAAAAAAAACTGAAGCATGCCGATATAATGATGGTTGTTTCAAAAGGCGACAGGGATTATTTACAGAAAGTGTTTCCCAATAAGCAAGTATATTTCATTCCGAGTTTCCATGCCAATACATCAGTGCAGAGTGTGACAGGCAATGGCAATTATTTCCTTTATCACGGAAATATAGAGGTTCCTGAAAATGAAGCAGCCGCCAAATTCCTTATTCGTAAAGTCTTTGCAGATACAAATTACAAGTTAACCATTGCAGGTATGAACCCTCCAAGGTCAATATACCAGCTTGTCGCGAAATATAAAAACCTTAAGATTATTGCCAATCCAAAAGAAGCTGAAATGACAAGGCTTATAAAGGATGCTCATGCCAATATTCTTGTAACTTTCCAGGCATCTGGCTTAAAGCTTAAACTACTTAATACCCTTTACAATGGAAGGTTTTGCATAGTAAATTCAACCATGCTTAACGGCACTGATCTTGAGGACCTATGTATCATTGGGAATAAAGCATCTGACCTTCGGAGGATTATTGATGAAACAGCCGTTAAAGAATTTACAAGCGATATTATCAAAAAACGCTCTGAGATACTTCAGGTTAATTTCTCAAATGCTGTCAATGCCGATAAAATGATCAATATTATTTTCAATCGATAGTACCTTTCCGTTCTCACATTTCAGTGTCCTTGAAGGGAATTTTTCCATCAGAGCATAATTGTGTGTTGCCATAAGCACAGCCCTTCCTGTTTTACTGATATCAATTAGCAGCGACATAATGCCTGAAGATGTTTCGGGATCAAGGTTACCTGTAGGCTCATCAGCTAATATTAGTTCAGGATCATTAATAAGGGCACGAGCAATTGCAACCCTCTGCTGCTCGCCTCCCGACAGTTGATAAGGCATCTTAAAACCCTTTGTTTTCAACCCTACTTTTTCAAGTACATCATCAAGTCGGTCTTTTATCTCATCTTTGTTTTTCCAGCCTGTAGCTTTCATAACAAACTCTAAATTGTCATTAACGCTCCTGTCAGAGAGTAGCTGAAAATCCTGGAACACTATTCCAATTTTCCTGCGCAGATAGGGAACATCCCGTTTCTTGATTTCTTTAAGGTTGTACCCAACAACACTTGCTTCACCATCAACTACAGGCAATTCAGCATAAAGTGTCTTTAGTAAACTACTTTTACCTGTTCCAGTCTTCCCAATCAGATAAACAAATTCTCCTTTTTCAATAGAGATATTAACCTCTGATAGAACTAGGATGTTTCGTTGAAAAACACTCAGGTTTTCAAGTTTAATAATGTTATCAAGCAACATAGTAACTCATTTTATGAACCCCAAAGATAAATATTTTGCACTTAGGGTAACATTGAATTACTTAAACTTGAGCAATTACAAGCATTTCAAAATCCTCAGTGGTCAGTTTGTCATTTCTTGAATAAGCTCCCAGTTTAGCTCCGAATATTTCGATTTTTGAAAAACTAAGGGATTTTAGTAACCAGCTTATTTCTGATGGCACATAATAACGTTCATTACAGACAAGAGATTTCATATTACCAAGATCATCTTCTATCTCCGTAATGTTTTGGTCTCTGAAAGTCATTAAATCAAAAGTATTATTTCTGTATGTTACTTTACCATCCACCTTAACTGAGTCGAAAAACTCTTCAATTGAGTGAAATAAAGGGAACAAACCGTTTAAAGTTGTAAAGATAAACCTACCATTATTTTTAAGTGACTGAGCAACGTTCTTCAGTATTTCAAAATTCATTTCATCGGTCTCCATTAATGGAAATCCACCTTCGCATAGCATAATAGCTGCATCAAATTCATCCTTAAAAGGAATATTTCGGGCATCACATTGTATGAAGTTAATTGACAAGCCGCTTTGCTCAGCCTTTTGTTTGGCCCTGTTTAACTGAGTTTCAGAGAGATCAATACCGATGACATGATACCCTCTACTTGAAAGTTCAATTGCATGCCTGCCTGTTCCGCACCCAACATCGATAATCCTTAAAGACTTGTTAAACCCGAGCTCTGATTCAATAAAGTCACACTCTCCCAGTGTACCTTGGGTAAAAACTTCGCTATCATATTTATGAGCATAGTTCTCAAAAAGTAGCTCATACCATTGTTTCATATTATCACCTGCCATAAATATCCGACCCACCAGAGGCGCTTTTGGAAACATTAGTGGGAGAACCCATATAACTGACATCACTAGCTCCTGATGCATTGATACGAAGTTGTCCCGAGACATTTACATCTACATCTGAGCCCCCTGCAGCAATAATTGCACAATCTCCGGTTATAAGTTTGGTTGCATCTACATCTGATCCACCCATTACCGTATATTCAACATTAGAAGCTTCTCCTGTAAATATGGCATCACAACCTCCGTTATGACTACAAATCAGGTTATCAACGCTTAGGTCGAGTTGAATGTCACAGCCTCCATTTAGAACGGTTTCAAGATTTGAGAAGTGTAGCTTGCCTTTGGAAGTGATATCACAACCTCCATTAGCCGTTATTGCTTCAATATTTTTAAAGACGAGATACACTTTCATGACTTTAGCATTCCTGATGCTTTTTTCAGGATAGATATTCAGAATTCCATTTACGACCTCAGTAATAATAACAGGTATAATATTCTCATCTGCTTCTATGGTCAAACTTATTTGATTTCCTTGGGCAATTTCCAAATCTATTCCTGCATCAACCTTAATTGCTTTAAAGGGAGTCACAGTTCTATCCTGTGTAATTACTTTTCCGTTTCCTTTAACAGCATCGCCATTACCATAATTAGCAGTAGATAAGAGTGGCAAGATTGACATAAAAATAGATAGTACAATTAGGTGGCTGATTTTTTTCATGATCATAAAATTTAAGGATTTCTAGTTATGACGAAATCATCATTAATAAGTTACACTCGGGAAACAAACTTTAACGTGAAACGAAGTTAGTCAAGGAGGCACTAATTTTTTCCTATGGCAAATTCCACAACAGCTTTAGAATGAATCAAAGTTGTGTCAAAAACTTTAACACCACAGTCTTCGGGTTTTATTAATAGCGAAATCTCAGTACATCCAAAAATTACTCCTTCAGCCCCATCACTTTGCAGATCATTGATTATTTCAAGATACTTGTTTCTTGTTTTTTCCTTGAATACTCCTTTTGTAAGTTCATTAAAGATGGAGTTATGTATAAAATCACGATCTGCATTCGCGGGAATAATTGTTTCAATGCCAGCATCTTTCAGATGGTTACTAAAGAAGTCATTTTCCATAGTGAACTTTGTACCAAGTAAAATTACCTTATTAACATTTTGATGAATTACCTCTTTTGCTGTCTCTTCTGCAATATGAATCAATGGTGCTGATAGTATAAAGCGCACTCGATCGGCCACAAGGTGAGGTGTATTTGATCCTATAATTATACAATCAGCTCCAGCTTTCTCCAATTTAAGCGCTGCTTCACAAAGCATTTCTCCAATTCCATCCCAATTATTTTGCTTTTGCATGACATCAAAGTCTTTAAAGTCAAGAGAATAGAGCAGCATTTTGGCAGAATGTGTTTCACCTAATCGTTCATTGACCAACTGATTTATAGTTCTGTAATAAACTGCTGTCGAGAACCAGCTTAGCCCCCCAATTACTCCGATTGTTTTCATATGGTTACAATTATATACATAGATTTATACCTGATAACATTTCAGTAGTAATTTTAAGATTGCAGAGTTTAGCAATGAACTTCGCATTCGCATTCCTTACCCCTCGCCTTTTCAAATGCTTCTTTGCCTTCAGATACTGAAAAATAAATTAGCCCCAATGCGCCTATTACATCAGCATATGCAAATCCTGTTAATTCATATACAAGGCTTGAAACAAGCAGAACTACTGACATATACAAGCAAACTTTTGTACAATTTGAGTCAGAAATAATCGGTTGGGAACATAGCTGTACTCCGGTTTTTCTCTTCGCTAACATCAGCCACGTCATAACAGCTATTGAAAGCAATGAGATTACCACACCCCAGAATGTAGTTTCAGGAGTATGCTTAGTTGCAATATTAACAACTATTCCAATGAGTAATCCAACTGACAGAATATAAAAAGCTGTTCCAGTCACTCTGAGGGCAGTGTATTCAAATTTACTTTTACTACTATCAGGATTCCTTTTTATACGTCGGATCATCATAGCAATACCAATACCTGAAATAACTTCAATAAAACTATCTACACCAAAACCAAAGAGCGCAAGGGTTTCATCATGAATACCCATAGCAACTGATACTAATCCTTCAATTAAGTTATATATAATTGTAAATATACTTAACAGGTATGCTTTATTATAGAGTTTAGCATCTGAAGTGTCCATAAATTAATTTTCATAACACCACAAAGATAGCCAAAACTATGGCAATGACCGAATTAGGACACGAATGAAGCCACCAAAAAAAATGTTTAAAAATTTCAATTCAATATGTACGGTAAATTCGAGTTTACTATCTTTGCGTTATTATGCAACCTAAGAAATTTCTACTAATTGCCGCGCTTTTTCTTGCTTGTTTTAATCTAATTGCCCAACCCGGGTCACAAAGGCCTTCGCTCGAAGCAGTGAGAGTAATAGAATCTCCGGATATTGATGGTATAATTGATGAAGATGTCTGGAAACAGGCGAATGTTGCTTCAGGATTCACACAGGAAAGCCCTGTGTACAATGCTCCACCACGATTTAATACCGAAGTAAGGATTATTTATGACGACAAGGCTATTTATGTTGCTGCCATGATGTATGATATGCAACCTGATAGCATCAAGAAGGAGCTGGCAGTAAGAGATAGCAAGGAGAAAAATGCCGACTATTTCTATATCGGGTTTGACACATACAACAATAAACAGGACGCTTATATTTTCGGCGTATCAGCGTCAGGCATACAGATTGATCAGAGGATGGTTGATCAAACTTATGATGCTGTATGGGGCAGCGCTGTTCAGATTGTTTCGAACGGATGGATTGCTGAACTTAGAATTCCATACTCGGCTTTACGTTTCCCAGCTTTGGAAAGTCAGGATTGGGGAATGCAGATTATTAGAATTATACGGCGAAACAGGGAGGAAGACCAATGGTCAATTGAACCACGTGACACCGATAATACTTTAAATTACTGGGGAACAATAACCGGACTCAAGGATATTAATCCCCCTCTCAGACTCTCGGTATTACCATATCTTTCGGCAGGAGTCCAGCACAATAGTAGTCAGAAGGATGAGCCAATTTCTTATAGTTACAATGGTGGCATGGACATCAAGTGGGGGCTTAACGAAAGCTTTACACTTGACATGATACTAATGCCCGACTTCAGCCAGGTACAATCAGACGAAATTGAAAAGAATCTCTCACCTTTTGAAATTGTATATGATGAAAACAGGCCATTCTTTAATGAGGGTATTGACCTTTTCCAGAAAGGAAGCCTATTTTATTCAAGACGTATAGGCCATACTCCGACAAGGTATTACAGTGCTTATGATTCATTGAATCCAGGCGACCACATGGTTACAAATCCATATTCCTCACAATTATTGAATGCGGTAAAGCTTTCAGGCAGAACATCGTCGGGGTTGGGAATAGGAGTTTTCAATGCCATTACTGGCAACACTTATGCTGTTATAGCCGATTCATCAAACAATAAACGCGAAGTTCTTACTGACGCACTCACAAATTATAACATCCTTATACTTGACCAAAACTTACCAAACAATTCATCAGTATACCTTATTAACACAAATGTAACCCGTCCTGATGGTTGGAAACAGTCAAATGTTGGTGGTGGCGGTTTCAAATTGAGTGAGAAGTCAAACACATACTTGTTGAAGTTTGATTTGAGCAGTTCAAGTATTCTTGATCCGGGCGAACCATTAGAATATTCAAAATCTGAAACTAGCCGGGGTTTGTTTTACAACGTAGAATTTCAAAAAACCAAGGGAAAATTCCGATTCAGCATATACCAACAGGCTATGGATGCCAAATATAATAGAAACGACTTGGGGGTTAACAGAACAAACGATTGGATTTACCGGGGACTGACACTGGGTTATAATATTTTTCAGCCTTTCGGCATTTTCAGGAACTATTACCAAAGTGTAAACTTTTATAGGGAAGAGAAATTGACCACTAAGGAAAATGTTAATACAGTCATAACATACAGATTCAATACAACCTTCACAAACTACCTGAGTATATGGGGAAGTGCGGGTTATTCACCATATGACAGGTATGATTATTATGAGCCACGGGTTAGCGGCAGACATTGGATCAACCCTGGCTATTATAGTACATCAATTAGCTTTTCAAGTGATTACCGTAAAGTGTTAGCACTGGATGGTGACATTGAAGCAAGTGGTGATTTTGAGAAAACAAGATGGACTTTTTACAGACTCCAGCCTATTATTAGATTTAGTGACAGATTTAAACTTACACCTGAAACGCGTTTACAAATTGGGCAGCACGATAAGGGTTTTGCTTCATACATTAATGATTCAGTGTTTTTTGGAATACGTGATATTCAAACAATCACTAATTCAATTGCAGGAGAATACATGTTAAATAACAGGATTTCACTTAGCTTGTGGTTGCGGCATTACTGGCAGAAAGGGGAATATGAGAGATTTCAGTTTCTCAATCTGGATGGGAGCCTTACAGACTATCCAAATTACCCTCAAAATCATAATCATAATTATAATTACAATTCATTCAATGTGGACTTGGTATTTGGTTGGGAATTCTCTCCCGGCAGTCTTCTGAATATTGTATGGAAAAATGCCATACAGCGTGAGGACAGTTTATATTTGCTCAGGTACCTGGATAACTTTAATAAAATGATTAGCTCACCGCAAATAAATAACCTCAGTGTAAAAGTTGTTTATTACCTGGACTATCAAATGATAAAAAGAAGAAAAACAGGCAAGTAACTCACTCCTATGCAGGCTTCCTGGCATAAGTTACCGGCTACTATCCCACCGGTTGAATGCTTCTAGCAAAAGAAATCTAAGGTAGCCCTGCTGGCTGTAAAAATCATCAACTTGCATTTATTTCTGTACCTTACTGATACCCTGTAGCACCAACTGTGGGTCATTAAGTAAAGTACCAAATAGTTGTTGTGATCGGTCCTCAGGTATAACCGACTTTTGGCTTTTTATTGACAATTCATTTTAGATTCATTTCATTTAACCTTGTATCAACCTTATATAAACAATGTTTCAACGATGTATAAGGTTATATAATATACATTGCTGTAACATGCTTCATATTTGCTTTATATTTTGTAGAATAAAATAAATCCCAAATATTTCTCAACTAAAAAATCAAAAAAAGACTTCTGTCGCAGGATTTGAGCTATATCTGGCACACAGTAATGATATTTCAACCAGGCACTGAAGTATTTTCGGGCAAATGCAATGGAGGAAGTTGCTCCTGTTGATAGGAAGCGCTACTGCCAAACCAGGAGAAAGATCAGATAGTGTTTATCAGGTGGAGATATGGACGACAAAACCTCACTTCACTAATCCTGCAAACCCCATAAAAGCCATAGATAAAAGACCGGCTACAATAAGAGTAAGAGGAAATCCTCTCATACCTTTTGGCATACCAAGCAGCTCAAGTTGTTCTCTAATACCAGCAAGAAGTACTAGCGCCAAGGTGAAACCTACTGCAGTAGCACTGGAATATAGTACGCTTTCAACAAGTGTGAATTTCTTCTGAATGGCAAGTATTGCAATACCAAGTACAGCGCAGTTTGTAGTTATAAGTGGCAAATAAATGCCAAGTGCCTGATATAATGATGGTGCTGATTTTTTAAGGATTATTTCAACTGTTTGAACCAGTGAAGCTATTACCAGAATGAACGTTATTGTTTGCATGAATTCCACCTGCAATGGTATGAGCAGGTAGTAATGGATTATATATGTAACAAGGTTGGCAAGTGCCATTACAAACATTACCGCTGCACCCATTCCAACTGATGTTGAAACCTTACCTGATACACCTAAAAATGGGCAGATTCCAAGAAATTGGGCTAAAACTACATTGTTAACAAGGAGCGCTAAAATAATGATGTTGATGTATTCCATGATCTGAATTTATTGGTATGATACTGGTTAAGCAATGCTGGAAAAGCTACTGATTACTGTACCTTGTTTTTAATTTATTCATAATGGCAATAAGATAGCCGTATGTTATGAAAGCACCTGGTGGAAGAATGAACAGCAGTATGGTGGAAACATTGTCACCAACCAATTTTATATCGAAAATTGAACCATTACCAAGTAGTTCCCTAATGCTGGCAAGTATAGTAATAGCAAGCATAAATCCAATACCCATACCTAAACCATCCAGTAAAGAAGGAATAACCCTGTTCTTCTGGGCAAATGCTTCAGCGCGTCCAAGAATAATGCAGTTTACTACAATCAGGGGAATAAAAATACCGAGACTGCTGTAAAGTTCGGGAGTAAAGGCTTTCATTACCATATCAGTGATTGTAACAAAAGTGGCTATGATTACAATGAAGGCTGCAATTCTAACCTTATCAGGAATCACATTTTTTAGTGCAGCTACCAGCACATTTGAACTAACAAGTACAAATGTAGTAGCTGCTCCCATTCCAATTCCATTAATTGCAGTTGTGGTAACTGCTAAAGTAGGACAAGCACCCAGGATTAATACAAATACCGGATTGCTTCTAACGAGTCCCTCACTGAAAAACTTAAAATTATTCATTTTTCTTTTATTTCTTTAAGATAAGTTAGCTATTCTTTAACAGCAAAGTTTTCCATATATGCATTATATGCTCTTTGAACTCCATCGCAATATGCACGAGAAGTAATTGTTGCAGCAGAGATTGCATCAATAGTACCACCATCCTTTTTAACTAACAGTCTGTTGTCCTTTAGATTAGCAATGTTAAGGTTAAGAAATTGATTCTTGAATTTTGGCAAAACCATATTTGTTCCTAATCCTGGAGTTTCTTTCTGTTCTAAAACTACAATATTGTGGATAGTGCCATCGGGTAGAAAACCAACCATCAAGTCAAATCTACCGCTATAACCTATTTCAGTGAAGGTTTTGGCAGCATATCCAACAAGACTGTCGGAACTTGAGGCATAATAAAATAGCATTCCGTTAAGCTCCTTAGCAGTTGAAACCGGGTCATTATCAAAAGCCGGCAATACTTCTTTAATTGCACTTACTTCTTTTGCTTTAATTGCTGCGGCAATCGGCTCCTTGGTAACATTATAAACGAAACCTAATGCAGCCGACATAACCAGTGAGATACCGAAGAGGGATAAAACCATATTTCTAAGCGATGATGCAGGCTTGGACATGTTATGCAGTTTGTTTAATAGCTTTGATCTCTTTCTTGAGGGTAGCAGAACCAAAGCGTTTTTGTTTAAATGCGTTATTTATCAGAGGAGTAGCTGCATTCATTATAAGGATAGCGAATGACACACCCTCAGGATATGCACCCCAGTTTCTGATTGTTATTGTTAAAATCCCTGCACCAATTCCAAATACCAATTGTCCTTTGGCTGTCAAGGGTGACGTAACCATATCAGTGGCCATAAAGAATACACCTAATAACATACCTCCTGCAAGCATACTTATCACAGGATCAAGATACATTTCTGGATTTAGCCACCATAGGATTACAGAGAATGCAAAGGCTGATCCCAGGTAAGAAACCGGGATATGCCAAGTAATTATCTTTCGGGCAAACATAAAAAGAGCACCTAAAATAAGTGCAGCAGCTGATACTTCACCCAAAGAACCACCCTGGGCACCAGTAAAGTCATTCATATACCCGGGAAAGCCTGATGATGCAATAATCTCACTTACAGTTTTTCCTGCCATAAGGCCTTCTTTCAACATACCCAATGTAGTTGGTCCACTGATTGCATCAGCCATGATACCGGTAAAACCCGGCACAGGTAGTGGCCAGGTAGTCATCTGCACGGGAAATGAAATTAATAGAAACACCCTACCAACCAGCGCAGGATTAAATGGATTTTTACCTAATCCGCCAAACGACATTTTGGCAATACCAATGGATACGAGTGCGCCAATGATTATAATTGATGTCGGGAGGTTTGAAGGTACATTAAATGCCAGTAATACACCTGTTATTAAAGCTGAACCATCTGTAATGGTTATTGGGCCTTTTAACAAATACTTCTGAATAAGATATTCAAACAATAAACATGCTGCTATAGAGATGAAGATTACCCTGGCTGAATCAAGTCCAAAATAATATAATGACACCAGAATTGCCGGGATCATAGCAATCACAACGCCATACATGATGGATTTAACATCCTGGCGTGCATGAACATGAGGAGAACCCGATACTGTTAATAAGCTCATACTAATTTTTTATTCGGTTTCTAATTATTGTTCCTACTTTATTCTTTCCCAACCTGATGAAATCCAACAAAGGACGCCCGGAGGGGCAAGTATACTGGCATGAACCACATTCCATGCAATCCATGATATAAGCTTTTTCAGCTTTATCATAAAGCTCATTGTAGCTGTATTGAACCAGGCTGACTGGCTCCAAACCTATAGGACAAACTGTAATACACCGGCTGCACCTAATGCAATTATGCATAGCAACACGATGACTATTTTGTTGAGCAAAGATGATTATCCCTGATGTTCCTTTTACCACAGGTGCATCGAGTGAAGTTAGCGCCTTACCCATCATTGGTCCGCCGTTAATCACTTTGCCGGTATCAGAAGGAAGCCCACCGGCTTTTTCAACCAGATAATTAACAGGGGTTCCGATGCGCACCATAAAATTACCCGGATTTGACAATGAATCACCGGTTACGGTTACTACCCTCTCAATTAAAGGTTTGTTTTTCTGAACGGCTTCATAAATGGCTAATGCTGTACCAACATTATTAACGATGCATCCTGTTTCAATTGGCAGTTTTCCTGAGGGAACTTCTTTGCCCGTGATGGCTTTTATTAGTTGCTTTTCACCACCCTGCGGGTATTTCACTTCGAGAGGAACTACCTTAATAGTGCTATCTTTTTTTGAAAGCTTAGTTAGCAATTCAATAGCATCGGGCTTATTATTTTCAATACCTATAAATGCTTTGTCCACTGTAAGGGCAATCATCAGAATGCGAATACCTATAATGATCTCTTTAGCCCGCTCAAGCATCACCCGGTGGTCAGCAGTTAAATAGGGTTCACATTCAACACCATTAATAATGAGGATTTCTGCTTTTTTTCCTGTAGGAATTGCCAATTTAACATGAGTAGGAAACGTAGCACCACCCAGACCAACTACACCCAGTTCTTTGATTCTGTCAATAATTTGCTCACGTGAGAGTTGAATATCTGATTTAATATATATAGTACGATCAATGGTTTCAAGCCATTCATCACCTTCAACATCAATGGTAACAGCAGGTCTTCGGTATCCGGATGCATCAGTTATATCTTCAATTTTTACAACTTTACCAGAAACTGATGAATGAACATTAGATGAAATAAACGCTTCGCCTCTGGCGATTAATTGTCCCGTTCTAACCATTTCACCTTTTTCAACTATCAGTTTTGAAGGTGCACCAAGGCTTTGAGCCAGTGGTATGTGTACTCTGGCCGGAATGGGAAGATATTCAATTGATTTATTGGCTGTAATTTTCTTCTCTTCAGGATGAACTCCGCCAAGTTTAAAAGTTTTCAATGTAGCTAATCCTTTGGTTTTTATGTTACTTAGATGTTCTTATTGTATGAGGCCCATTATACAGTTACTGCTTGTTCAGGCTTTTCAGTATTGTCCGATCTCTCCTTTCTTGGAGGGAAGTTTAGCTCAATGATGGAACCTGTTGGGCAAACAGCCACACATTTACGGCATAGCTTGCATTTATCAGCATCGATATAAGCAAGGTTATTTATTAAAGAAATAGCATCAAATGTACACTCTTTCACACACTTGCCACATCCAATGCATGCGGTTGTACAGTTCTTACGTGCTATTGCACCTTTCTCAATGTTTATACATGATATGTATATGCGACGGTCTTTCTTTCCCCGTGGCCTTATTTCTATAACTGATCTTGGACATGCTTTTTCACAAGCACCACATGCAACACATTTATCAGCGCTTACTTCAGGAAGGCCGGTTGTATTATTCATGATAATTGCATCAAACTGGCACAATCGCACACAATCACCTTTACCAAGGCAGCTATTAGGACAGCCGGATTCACCTGCTGAGAGATAGTGAGCAAAGGCACATGATTCAGCACCTTCGTAGAGTATTTTAGAAGGTGCATTTGCATGACTTCCAGCACACCTGATCACTGCAACTTGTGGTTCCATTTCTACAGTATGAAGCCCAAGATATGAACCTATCTGCTTCATGATATCATTTCCGCCAACAGGACACTTATGCACTGACAAATCACCTGTTTTAACTATTATTTCTGCAAGTGCGCGGCATCCTGCAACTCCACACCCTCCACAATTTGCCCCAGGAAGCATATTGTTTACAACTTCAATACACGGGTCTTCAATAACCTTGAACTTTTGAGCAATGAAGTAAAGTATAACAGCGGCAATAACACCAAGTGCACTTAAAGTAATTACTGCATATAAAATAGTCTGGCCCACCAACAATAGAATTTAATAATTAATTAGCTAAAACGAAACAAAATTACGACTATTTATGAATACTTTCAATTATTGCATTATAAATCGATACATGTAACTAATTGAATGTCAATAGTGTATTAAGTGTTATAAGCTACTGAATCTTAGATTTTTACTAATCAGGGTGGAATGTTAGTCTTCTTTAGACTCCTTATAAATTACAGGAATTGTATTGTATATTCTAAAAACAGTGCGAATCTCTCACTTTTTTGAGATTTGGAAGTTCAGATATGAAACAACTTATTAGTAATCAATTCAATGTAAATTTGAAATAACGTTTCATTCTTATCCTGAACCTGTATAGTAGCAGATAATAAGGAATGAGAATAATCAGCGAAATCATGGCGGCAATTCCCTCTGAAGTATATTCACTGGCTATGAGCAAAGTGACCAGCAGGAGAAGAAATGGGAATATATAGCCAAACATAACTGCTACCCATCCGGATGAAGAAATCATTTGTATGTCAACTATATCACCAGGCTTAACATCATGCCTATTGTCATTCTCAACATCTATTATTCTATCACCTGAACCTAAAGAGGTACAAACGCCTTTGGAGTAACACATAGAGCAGGCACTGTCGTTATGAATCTTTACTTTGAGATACTTTTCGCCAACTACTTCAACAACGCCACTTTTAATTATACAGTCAACTTTATCATCCATTTAAAATAATTTAATACTCGTTTAATATTCACCTTTTACTAAATGTAAATGACCACATCGCACACATACTTTAACGTATCATGGAGTTGAAAGTGATACAGGTAAAATTTTCCCATTCACCCATTTATGCCCGTTTACAGCAAAGTGTGCTATATACTCTGCCATTGAATTACAGGTCACCTGTGCTACATATCCTGGAAAAGCTTCTTCAAGCATAGTTGTTTGAACACTTCCCAATGCTAAGCAATTAACTGATACACCTATAGGATTTAGTTCAAGGGCAAGGCATTCGGTCAGGATGCTTAACGCTCCTTTTGAAGAGCTGTAAAGTGATAAACCGGGAAATTTCACACTACCCTGATATCCGCCCATGCTACTGATATTCAGAATATGGGCACCAGTGTTAAAAGTAGGTATTAAATGTTGGATAAGAAAGAAGGGGCCTTTAAAATTTGTATTAACAATTCTGTCAAAATCACTACTATCAATTTCAGTGAAAACCTTATTAACCAAAGCCCCCGCATTGTTAATAAGGATGTCTATACCGCCTAATTTCTCATTGATAGAATCAACCAAATTTTTGTAATCACCAGAAACCAGATCAAATGGATATAAAAACACTCTATGTTCATCCCCGGGAATTTCATTATGAATACTGCTTAGCTTACTTTCATCCCGTGAGATTAGGAACAACCTGTTTTGTGGGTCCTTTATAAGTTCTAATGCTGTGGCTCTTCCAATACCACCCGATGCGCCTGTTATAACAATATTTTTTACCTGCATACCTATTGTATTAAACCACAAAAAAAGGCTAAAGTTGGAACATTCCAACCGCTCTGTCGTATATGCCATGAATCCATGCGATAGTCATTCCATAATTTGTAACAGGTATACCCGCATCAACAGCGGGTTTCACCCTGTTAACTACTTGTTTGCGGGTTAGAACACAACCTCCGCATTGAATCAAAATAGCGTAATCATTTATATCACGGGGCAAATTGCCGAGTCCTGAAACAACATCAAATTGCAACTCCTTCTTGGTGTAATTCTTTAGCCAATGAGGTATTTTATGTCGTCCTATATCATCGCAGGTAACATGGTGAGTACATGACTCAAGAATAAGAACCCGATCACCATCCATAAGTTTATCAAGATATGGTGTCCCCTTCAGATAGTTTGCGAAATCCCCTCTTTGCCTTGCCAATAATATGCTAAAGCTTGTAAGTGAAATATCGTTGGGTACCAGGCTGCCTATTTTACCAAACACCTGGCTGTCAGTAATTGCAAGTACAGGGCGTGGATTAGCCTTACTGATAAAATCCTCTACATCGTTTTCCTTGCAAATCATCACTATACCATCATAATCGAGTATATCGCGAATGGCCTGAACCTGAGGAAGTATCATTCGTCCATGTGGAGCTTCATTATCAATTGGTGTAATAAGCAAAACTGCGTCTCCCGGCTTGAACAAACCACCTACCATTGCATTTGAAGTATATGCTGATTCAGGCATTGCAGCCGCAAGTGCCGTAAGCAGCTGATTATTATCAAGTGCATTAACAGCACTGAATTCAATTACTTCACATTGGTAACTATTTTTTATACTGTTAGATGTTTTAAGTTCTAAAGGCACCAGGTCACTCTTATTGTGAATAATTAGAAAAGGGACATCATGACTAATAAAGCTATTAACAAGCTTTTCTTCTTCATGCCCAAAATTATTGTCAACAATTACAAGCACAGCAAGGTCAATAATTTTCAGAGTGTCGAGTGACTTACTTATTCTCTTCATTCCTAATTCGCCACTGTCGTCAATACCTGCAGTGTCAATAAGAACGGCAGGCCCAATACCAGGAATTTCCATTGATTTCTTAACCGGATCAGTGGTAGTACCAGCCAACGGAGAAACAATAGCAGTTTCTTTACCAGCCAGTAAGTTGATTAATGAACTTTTCCCATTGTTCCTTCGTCCAAAGATACCGATGTGCGGTTTGCTATCTTTTCCTCTTGACATATTCCGAATTTCTTTCAAAAGTACGATAAAAGGCCATTTCTTGGGAACTTATGGCTATTTTTGTAATACTTTTGAACTACATAAACTTCCTGAGGTTAGTACTTAATGAACACAATTCAGCTCTATGAGTGAAAAGATATTTAGTATAGAATCATATAGCCCTCTCGATTTATTCGGAGTAGGCGATCGTAATCTTAATGTGGTAAAGGAACTGCTTCCAAAACTTAAGATCATAGCCCGTGGTGAGCATATTAAAGTGATAGGAGATATTCCAGACATTGAAGCGTTTGAATCACTATTTAGCTTGATGCTTATTCATTATGATCATTTTGGAAAGATATCCGAAAATGATATCAAGCAGCTTGCTGAACCGGGAGCTGCTGATATAACAACAAAAAGTTCACCTGATGTGCTTGTTCATGGTCGTAACGGGCAAGTGATCAAAGCCAGGTCAGCTAATCAAATTAAGATTGTTGAGAGTATTGAGAAGAACGACATGGTTTTTGCCATAGGTCCCGCCGGTACAGGGAAAACGTATACTGCTGTTGCATTGGCTGTAAGGGCCTTAAAGAATCGTGAAGTGAAGAGAATCATTCTTACAAGGCCTGCTGTTGAAGCAGGCGAGAATCTTGGCTTTTTACCAGGTGACCTTAAGGATAAACTAGATCCTTACATGCAGCCACTCTATGACGCGCTGCGTGATATGCTGCCACCACAAAAATTGCTTACATACATTGAAGATGGTACTATAGAAATTGCTCCTCTTGCCTTCATGCGTGGAAGAACACTTAACAACGTATTCGCAATATTAGATGAAGCACAGAATGCTACAAGCAATCAGTTAAAAATGTTCCTTACCAGAATGGGAAGGTCTGCAAAGTTTTTTATAACAGGGGATGTTACACAAATTGACCTGCCCAAACATCAAAACTCTGGACTATTGCATGCAGCCAAAATCCTTTCGAATGTTCCTGGCATTGACATCATTCAGCTAAATGAAACTGATGTTATGCGACACCAACTGGTAAGTCAGATCATTAAGGCTTACGACAGAGATTAGCATTAGCTTATTATAGCCCATAAAAAATAAGAATCTGGAATACTCCAATATTCCAGATTCACTGAGTTATGATTGGCTTTATTGTTAACGGACAATTAATTTCTGAGTACCAGTCTCACCTTCAGTTCTATACCTTACAATATAAAGACCTGGCGCCCAATCAGCAATATTTGTCATAATTACTAAAGGGTCAGTCTTCGTAATACCTGAGAAAATTTCCTTTGAGTATCCATCAACAGATATAATGTCTATATGGATATTCTCTATGGTTTTTGCCCTAAGATCAATTCGTAACCAATCTTCCGCAGGATTAGGAGAGCAATAAAGGTTAATATTTCCGGATGGGTTATCTGGTCCGTTTAAGCCAGTAACAGTACTAGTATAAGTAACTTCCCAGCCAGGAGCGTTTATGGTTTTATTGGATACAAAAAGAATATACGCTTTTCCTGATGCAATCACTATATCATCAGGGAGTTCATTACCTGAAAATTCACCGATCAGAGTTTGAGAAATCATGTCATATACCTTCACTTTATCAAATTCCTGCTCAGTATCAAATGAATCAAAAGAGATTGTGATTGTAGCAGCATTTTCAGGCTCAATGATATACTTGCAAATGCTACTGTTTCGGTATTCTCTCGGACCACTTCCATCAGAAAATGAACCGGCAGGTTCAGTATAATGGGTAATACCCGGGCAATAGTTAACCAGATAACTATTATAATGAACTTGCCATCCTTTGCCAAGATTGCCTGAGGTTGCAAACTCAATATACAATTTGCCACTGCCAGATGCTATGGCAGCAGGCATGGTGGTACCAGTATAGCTCCCAATCAAAGGGGCAGAACTATTTTCACCATCAAAAACATTCAAAACATCTCCACTTGCCAGGTCAAACTTATCAAAATACAAAGTGAGACCTGAAACTGAATCCTCAGGTGAGATTAGCCATCCACATTGCATTCCAGTGGCATAATTAGCAACAGGACCACTGCCATCTTCAATAGTGCCGTTATGACGATTAAGAACTGTAACCCCAGAGCAGTTGTAAGGGTAATTATTGTTATCGGGATAGAAATTAACTATAGCACCTTGTCCCCATGTAAAGTCGTTGCCACCCGGGTTAAGGTTAGAGAGGTAAAAATACCCATTGTATGAACCACTCCATCCCCAGTTAAAATGAAAATAATCAGTTCCCTGGAAACCATCTACATTAAACGCATGCCCTCCTGACCCGAATCCATGATAATACATAGGCCATCCATTCTCAAGGTTATCAATAAGGAGATCAGCCCACGCAACTTCTGAATAATCATCTTTGTACACAAGTTGCAATGAAGAATTATAGCCAAAATAATTCCTGAGAGCAGCTGCCGCGTCATCACTATATGCTCCAGAACCTGAAGGTGAATACATCATATCAACTGCTATACCGCAATGATATTGAATTTCAGCCATCTCAAAATTGGTTTCTCCGCCAATGTTAGAGTTCATTTGGTTATAATCGTATGTTGCCGCGCTATAATCAGCAAACAAATAACCGTAGTCAGAATAATAGCCATGTGATCCTGTTCCCTGGTGAGGGTATCTCCAATAATTCATTACCTGCGACATTGCAGTTGCCACACAACCTGACCAAACATGTCCGCCTGGTCCTGCGGGATCTTCTGGGCATAAATCGTTATATCGGGCGCCCTGGTCCCAAGTTGTAATTAGTAGCGGGCTAACCTCTCTTGAATCTCTGTTATAAGAATCGCCTTGTCCATTTAGTAATTCCATCCACTCACGAGTGATTTCTTCAGTCGGCTGAATATTGTTCTGTTTCAAATACTCTATCTGCCTAAAATAAAACTGCATCCATTCATCAACAACAGGGGGAATATTACTTGTTGAGAAGGTCCCGTCAAACGAGTAACCGAGTACTGGACGAGATGCATCATCTGCAGCAACAATTACAAAACCACCATTGCTAAAGTTAACAACATGTGCCATTTGAACACCCTTCACTAAAGAAACTACCTCTTCAATTTCAGAGATTTTGGAATTGTGGAGTGGATACTGTTGCGATTTTATTTTATAATAATTAGTAGCCACTTTCCCAGCTGTTAATGAGTCTACCGGTGCGGCATCAATGGAAAATATTGCACTGAATAATGCAAGGCTTAAAAGTAATTTTTGGAACATAGGATAAATAATTGATTGGTGATTTTTAACCGGTAAAAAAAGAGGCTTTCATAAGAAAGCCCCTTTTTAATAATATTGATGGCACTAATTAATTACAAGTTTCTTTGTAATTGAACCTTTGTCACTAGCTAATTTCAACAAATAAACACCTTTCGACAAACTGCCAAGCTGAAGGGTGCGATTAACATATCCTGAAAGTAATTGTGATGCCTCAGTATACACCTCTTCACCAAGCAAGTTAAATATTGATATTTTTACCGATGAAGGTTCATTTAGGTTAAATTTTAGGTCAGTGTATGATGAAGCAGGATTTGGATATATAGATAGATTGGAAGCAACATCTAAATTGTTAGTGTTAACATTGGATATATAATATGTAGCTTCAAAACCATGTCTATTATTAAAACCATTAGAAGAGAACATCAAAAGAAATTGACCGGTTGGTGAAACAATAGGATCAGGCACCTCACTTCCTGTGAGGTTGGCTAATAATTCATTAGTTGGAATAGCGTAAACTTTCAGATAATCTTTGCCTTCTTCAAGATCAAATTCCGTAAATGCAAGAGTGAGGTCTTGAGCCCAGGGTGGTGCGATCTTCCATTTACAAACAGTGCTGTTATTATAATTATATATACCGCTACCATCAGAAAAATCACCTGTTGGCTCTGAAAGAGTTGTAATACTATTTGTACAATAAGTAGGGAAAGTTGACGAAAACTCAGCTCTGAAACCATCACCTTCATCTGAACCATCACTCAGTAACTTTATGAACATCCTGTTAACAGGTGAAGTTAAATCTGCTACTGAAGAATTCTGGCCGTAAGATGCTAGCAGGGGTGCATTTTCATTAGCACCAGCAAATATTTTCAATGAATCTCCTGAAGCTAAACCGAGGGTAATGTTACGTATTGTAATAGAAGTTACCGAATCAGCAGGTGTTATAAGCCAGGTACATGCTCCATTAGCCAGGTAATCAGCAAGTGGACCGCTACCGTCTTCAATACTTCCTATAGGTGTAATAACTATATGGTCATCACAGAATTCTGGATAATTGGCAGGGTTAGGGATAAAGTTACGAACCATACCTTGTTGTGAGCTGAATCCGTTAACATCATTAAGTGCATAAAATCCGTTTGAGCTACCACTCCAGCCAAAATTGAAATGAAAAAGCTTACCTGAACCGGTTACCTGATAACCATCACAAACAAACGCATGGCCACCTGATGTACTCTGTCCTGAGTAATAAAGTGGTTGACGAGCATCAATTTGCTCCATTAAAATATTTTCCCAAGCTGTATTAGTAAAACTCATCTTTTGAATGTACTGAGCGGTTGTGGAATATCCAAAATAATTCTTTATTGCTGATGGAACATCTGAACTGTAAGCACCTGATCCATCAGGAGCATAGCCCATACGTACTGCAACTCCACAATGGTATTGTATTTCGGCAACAGCATTCACTGCTTTGCCCATGGTACCTGTTATTGAATTTTGCATGGAATTCCAATCGTAATATGTTTCTCCGAAATTGGCGGTTAAAGTTCCATAATTACTTCCAGCATAGTAAGAGTATGATCCGGTGCCTACTTCAGGATAACGATAGTAGTACATAATCATTGACATTGCTGTGGCAACACAACCGGCATATACATGTCCACCTGGTCCTGCAGGGTCACTTGGGCAATAGGCATTGTATGGAAAGTCCTGATTCCACATTATACTAACTAAAGGGTCTACATCGCGACTTCCATCTAATAATATTCGGGGATTGTTCATACTCTGATACTCTGCCCATTTAGTTGCAACTTCGCTATCGCCGGTGAGATTATTAGCTCTTGCAAAGTTGATTTGGTCAACATAATCCTGCAGAAAGGATGCAACATTTTTATCAAGTTGACCTGATGGAAAACTTCCTTCTGGTGAATAACCTATAACTGGTGAATAAACATCGTCACCTGCTATAATTACCCATCCTCCATTATCAAAACTAAAGATATAGAATGCGGGTAAGCCATTTGATTCTCGTACCTGCATTAACTGAGGTTGAACCTCATTTACACTGATTGACAGTCCTTTTTGTATATAACGCTCATACATAAAGTTGTGTGCAACATAAGCTGCAGCTTCAGGCTGTACTATTGCAGCCATCATATTGCCAGCTAAAAGTACTGCAATTACAAGCGAAAGTAGTTTTCCAAATTTCATAGACTTCTGTTTGTTTAATGATTTTATTTATCTTGGGCTCAAAAGTATAAAAAAAAACTTTAATAGTCACTACCAAACAAAAGACACCACTCTTTTAATCTTTTAATCAAAAATCGCTGCTTCACACCCGAAACATCTTATTATTAAGCCTGTCATCCTATCATTGATGAGTAATGAGTGGATATTTTTTAAAGTTATTACAGCTTATCTTTGGGCCTTTTGTAACTTTGTATTCTCAATTATATATCTGGCTATATGTCTGACAACCTGATTCTCAAGAACATACATACATTAGCAGGCGTTGACAATGAAGCAATGCTACTTAAAAAAGGTACCGCAATGGGGGAATTGGGTATGATATCTTTTGCCTGGATGCTGATTGAGGAAGGAAAAATTTCTAATTTCGGAGAGGGTCAGCTACCATCTGCGGATTATAGTAACTATGAGGTGTTGGATTGTACAGGTAAAATGGTCTTTCCTTCTTTTTGCGATTCACATACGCACCTTGTGTTTGCCGGAAGCCGTGAGATTGAATACATTGATAAAATTAAAGGGCTGTCTTATGAAGAGATCGCCCGAAGGGGTGGCGGTATTCTTAATTCCTCACGCCGACTTCATGATGCTACCGAAGAAGAGCTAACTGAAAGTGCGTTAAACCGTTTAGACGAAGTAATTTCATATGGAACTGGTGCCATTGAAATAAAAAGCGGGTATGGGCTTAATACTGCTGATGAGCTTAAAATGTTAAGAGTAATCAGAAATCTTAAGGCATTAAGCCCTTTAACCATTAAGTCGACTTTCCTTGGAGCTCATGCCGTTCCAACAGAATACCGTGGCCGACAATCAGAATATGTTGACCTTGTAATCAAGGAAATGATACCTATGGTTGTTGAGGAACGACTTGCTGATTACATCGACGTATTCTGCGATAAAGGATTCTTTACTGTTGATGAAACTGAAAGGATTCTTGAAGCGGGTATTAAATATGGCCTTCGTCCTAAAATTCACGCTAATGAACTTGATTATTCTGGCGGTATACAAGCAGGCGTAAAGTACAATGCGCTGTCTGTTGATCATCTTGAGTTCACTGGCGATAAGGAAATAGCGGCACTGAAAAATTCGGAAACTATGGCAACATTATTACCAGGTGCAGCTTTCTTCCTTAACATGATCCATGCACCTGCACGTTCAATGATAAAAGCGGGTGTTGCCGTTGCACTGGCCAGTGATTTTAACCCGGGCTCCTCCCCTTCCGGTAACATGCAGTTGGTTTTGTCAATGGGATGTATAATGTTCAGGATGCTACCAACTGAAGCAATAAACGCCTGCACCATTAATGGAGCCTATGCAATGGGGATAAGCGACAAACTTGGTACTATTACAAGGGGCAAAATCGCAAATGTGTTTATAACAAAACCTATCCCAAGCATTGAATATATGCCATATTATTATGGAACCAATAAAATTGACACTGTGATTCTGAATGGAAAAATAATCAAGGATTCAATACCAGTTTAAAGTCAGCTACTTCAAGATACATAATAAAAACATTCACTAACTTTTAACCACTATTCCCAAATACAGCATGAAACAAATTATAGAATGTGTTCCAAATTTTAGCGAAGGACGCGATATGTCAGTTATCAAACAGATTACTGATGATATTAGAACTGTAGAAGGAGTTAAACTACTTGACGTTGATCCGGGTGCTGCGACAAATCGCACCGTTGTTACTATTGCCGGTGAACCTGAACAAGTAATTGAGGCTGCTTTCAAGGCTATTAAGAAAGCTATGGAAGTTATTGATATGAGCAGGCATAAAGGTGAACACCCACGTTTTGGAGCAACAGATGTTTGCCCTCTTGTGCCAATTTCAAATATCACGATGGAAGAAACAGTAACATATGCAAGGAAATTAGCAGAGCGCGTTGGTAATGAGCTTGGCATTCCTGTGTTTTGTTACGAAAATGCTGCCTTTATTGAAGAACGCCGCAATCTTGCAAATAACCGCTCTGGAGAATATGAAGGTTTACCGAAAAAGTTAGCTGATCCGGTTTGGAAACCTGACTTTGGTCCTGCAACATTCCTACCTCGTACAGGTGCAATTGCTATTGGTGCCCGCGATTTTCTAGTTGCATACAACATTAACCTTAACACTACTTCAACCAGGCGTGCTAATGCAGTAGCTTTTGATATTCGTGAAAAAGGCCGTCCTATGCGTGAAGGCGATCCCATTACCGGAAAAATTGTTAAAGACGAACATGGTAATCAGGTAAATATACCAGGATCTTTAAAAGCTTGTAAGGCAATTGGCTGGTTCATAGAGGAATATGGCATAGCACAGGTTTCAATCAACTTGACTAATATTAGCATTACCCCCGTACATGTTGCTTTTGATGAAGCAGTAAAAAAGGCACAGGAAAGAGGTATGCGGGTAACAGGATCAGAACTGGTAGGCCTTGCGCCACTCAAAGTATTCACTGATGCTGGTAAATATTTCCTTCAGAAACAACAACGATCAACAGGTGTTTCAGAATCTGAATTAATTAAGATAGCCGTAAAGTCACTTGGACTTGATGACCTGAAACCATTCAATCCTAAGGATAAGATCATAGAATATGTTTTGCAGGATACACCTTCATCTAAAAAGTTGATGGACATGACCTGTAGCGATTTTGCTGATGAAACAGCGTCTGAATCACCTGCTCCCGGGGGTGGATCAATTTCAGCATATATGGGTGCTCTGGGTGTTTCCCTTGCAACAATGGTTGCTAACTTATCTTCTCATAAACCAGGATGGGACGATCGTTGGGAAGAGTTTTCAGGATGGGCTGATAAAGGCCAGCAATTAAAGAATGAATTAATTCTACTCGTTGATGAGGATACTAATGCTTTCAACAAGATAATGGATGCTTTCAGTTTGCCCAAAAATACTGATGAAGAAAAGATTAACCGTACAGAGGCAATCCAATCAGCTACAAAGTATGCCATTGAAATACCCCTGAGGGTCATGGTTAAATCTTTTGAAGCATTTGAAATCATTAAAGCTATGGCCGAGATTGGTAACCCTAATTCAGTAACTGATGCAGGTGTTGGTGCTCTTGCTGTTCGGTCAGCAGTTTTAGGGGCTTACTTAAATGTAAAAATCAATGCCTCAGGTTTGAAAGATAAAGAATATGTTGAGAAAGTACTTACCGAAGGAGCTGAAATTGAGAAAAATGCTCGTTTACTGGAAGACGAAATAATGACTATTGTTAACAGCAAGATCAAATGACCTACGAACTGTTTACAGTAGCTCTGCTCTATTTTACATCGTATTTTGCTATCATTAATCCAATGGGTGTAATGCCAGTGTTTATGACCATGACTGCCGAAATCTCCGAGAAACAACGGCGACGTACAGCACTCAAGGCAGTATTCACAGCTTTTATAACGCTGATGCTGTTTGCGTTCGCAGGTCAACTACTTTTTAAGTTCTTTGGCATATCAGTGCATGGTTTCAGAATAGTTGGTGGTATCATCTTCTTCATTATGGGGTATGATCTGCTTCAAGCCCGCATAAGCAAAATAAAAATGGATGATGAAATGGTAACTAAGTACGTAGATGATATTTCCATTACACCACTCGGCATACCCATCATTGCAGGACCAGGTGCTATAACAAATTCCATAGTTTTGATGGAAGACAGTCAGAGTTTTGAATTAAAATTTGTTTTGATTCTTACTATTATTTTAACTCTTTTCATTACCTGGATAGTGCTTTTGAGTTCTGGAAAACTACTACAGGTAATAGGCCCCACAGGAAATAAAATAATGATGAAACTAATGGGACTTATCATGATGGTGATCGCGGTAGAATTCTTCTTTGCAGGATTAAAGCCAATACTTATTGACATTCTTAGAATGGTATAAATGCTTGTGTCATTGAGTTGAATGGTCTGATTGTTGTTCTTAAGTGTTTGATTATGATTGATTACAACATTTATAAAATAGATTTTAATCATTTTAACCTTTCGCCTGAGCAGTTTGATCAGCAGAGTTATCTTCACGGCATTAAACATACATACAGGGTAATGCTACACTGCCTTAGGTTAGGAATCCTTACCAATAGGATCAGAGAAGCAACAATTGCTTTTTTTGGAGCATATATACATGATATGGCCCGGCTTCACGATGGTTATTGTACTATTCATGGTGCGGAATCAGCAAAGTATAAACTGCCTCTATATGAAGGGCTATTCACTATGTATGGAGCAATACCTGACGACTTAACAACTATCCGTCAAATAGTTACACGCCATTCATTACACGCTGAACCACAAAAGGAAAGTAATACATACAATACTCTTGCAATACTCAAGGATGCTGATGCATTAGACCGGATAAGACTTGGAGTTCACGATCTTAATCGCGATTATCTTCGATATGATGTAACACATAAATGTATTGCATTCGGTGAAGACCTCTTCTATGGTACTAATGAAACAACAATTAATAGTTTTAATGAAATTATTGAGATTGCAAGCAAAATAGATAATGACAAATCAACACATAGTGTCTTAAAATAAATTACTAAATTCGCCGACCGCTTAGAACATCTTTTTAAAATAGTTGTTTCTGACGTTTGTCAATACTATGGTTAATATAATATAGGATAAAATCAAACCAGATGATATATACAGTCATAAAAGGATCAGGAAGTTATCTCCCAACAGTTGCAGTTACCAATGCTGATTTTGGAAAAAATGTGTTTTACGAAACCACGGGCGCTAAGATTGAGCGTCCAATTGATGAGATAATAGATAAATTCCAGCAAATCACCGGCATTAATGAAAGGCGCTATATTGACGATAACATGGTTTCGTCAGATATGGCATATCTGGCAGCAGAGAAAGCAATTGAGTCGGCCGGAATCAATAAGGAAGATCTTGACTATATTATTGTTGCACACAACTTTGGAGATGTTAAAGCCGGTGGAACACATGTTGATATAGTGCCCACGCTAGCTTCAAGAGTGAAATTTAAACTTGGCATTGAAAACCCTTTTACTGTTGCGTATGACCTTCCCTTCGGATGTCCGGGTTGGCTTCAGGGAGTTATACAAGCAGACTACTTCATCAAATCAGGCGATGCAAAGCATATACTGGTTATTGGCAGTGAGACTCTTTCAAGAATATCAGACCCTCATGATCGCGACAGTATGATTTATTCAGATGGTGCCGGTGCTGTGGTGTTAAGTGGTGTTGAAAGTGAGAAACCTGTAGGTATACTAACTCATATTACCCGATCAGATACTCGTGAACAAGCATTCCTCCTGAGAATGGATAAGTCATATAATGACGAATTGAAGGGCCATCTGTATCTCAAGATGAATGGTCGTAAATTATATGAATATGCTCTGAAAACAGTGCCTCTATCAATAAAAGCGTGTATTGATAAATCAGGTCTTGATATCAGTCATGTAGAGAGAGTACTGATTCACCAGGCAAATGAAAAGATGGATGATGCTATTGTTAACCGTCTTTATGAACTTTACGGTATTAAAAAGCGTCCTGAATTCTCAATGCCAATGACCATTTCAAGCCTTGGTAATAATTCAGTTGCAACACTCCCGATTCTCTACGATCACATAATTAATAAACAGGTAGATAATCATTTGCTAAATAATGGAGATCACTTTGTATTTGCCTCTGTTGGAGCAGGTATGAATGTGAATGCTTTAGTGTATAAAATGCCGGAATAAAAGAATTCCGGGAAAGCAGTCTATCTAATAAGCAATTTCAATTTTTACGGTCTTCTTCTTAAGCTGTTCACCCTTAACTCTTTTGAGCAAGTTATTAAGCGCGCTGCGGTCAATGGCTGCAAAAGAAGCATAGTCAAGCACTTCAATTTTACCTAATTCCTCCTTTTTGAGTAAACCTTTTTGCATGAGAAATCCTGCAACATCACCTTTACTAATCTTATCTTTCCTTCCAGCGCTTATATATATAGTTTCCCATGGCGTGATTTCGGGAAGATTTGATTCAACATCAAGATCAACTTCATTAATAGCATTGGTAATAAATTCTGGCACAAAATCACTTTCGGCCAATAGTATCCAGGCTGTACCATGCTCATCCATCCTTGCCGTTCTGCCATTTCTGTGTTTCCAGATATTTAGAGAAGTAGGCAATTGATAATGAATAACGTTCCTTATTTCAGGAATATCTAATCCGCGCGACGCTAGATCGGTGGTCAGTAACACATGATTAGTGCCATTACGAAATTTAATTAACGACACTTCCCTTTGCTCCTGCTCCATGCCTCCATGAAATATGCCATGAGCAATACTTCTATCAGAAAGGAGCTCACTTATTCGGTTAACAGCTTCGCGGTGATTGCAAAAAACAACACTTGCTTCATCGCCCAATTGGCATATTAACCTAAAAAGCAAATCTAACTTATCACTGCCTTCAGCCCTTACCGACTTGAATGTTAATTTTAGTTTATCTATGCCGGTGTCGGTGTAATCTATTACGATAGGGTTTTTAAGGTTTACGAAATCAGGTATCTCATCAAGGCTTGTTGCTGAAGTCAAAATCCTTGTTTCAATTGAGTTTGAATTGTTGATTATAAACTCCATCTCATCTTTGAATCCAAGTTCAAGTGACTTATCAAACTCATCAAGTACAAGTGTGCTGATGGTGCGGGTCTTAAAGCTATTGCGACGTATATGATCAGCAATTCTACCTGGGGTGCCAATAAGTAACGAAGGTGGTACAGTTAGATTATTCAACTCAGTTGCAATAGGATGGCCTCCATAGCAGGTATTCACTTTAAAACCTGTTTGCAATTGCTTGAATACTTTTTCAATCTGTAATGCCAACTCACGTGAAGGAGTTATTATCATAGCCTGTATCCCTAACATGGACTCATCCATCATTTGAATCAGAGGTAACAGAAACGCAAGGGTTTTGCCTGAACCTGTTGGAGATAGCAATAAAACATTGCTGCCTTTGTTAATTATTTTGACTGCTTCAGCCTGCATTGGCTTCAACTCCTTTATGTTTAATCTTGTTAAGTATCTATCAATCATTATAAAAATTTACATTCTTGTGTAAGGATACAAAGATACTCCTTATTTATGCCGCATTTCAAAAACACAGTCCCATCAAATTCACCTTTTTCGATAAAACCACTATCTCAAGGTGAAATTCCTTGGCGTAAGTTAAACAACAAATAATCAGCCATAGCCTGTTACAGTACTTAGTGAAATACTGTATGTTAACTTAATGTTAACAATTTAGTGCCTAAATCACTCTTATGACCTGCAATTCAGATACATAGAAATAATTCAATACTAATTACTAGATTCTGACATCTTGAATCGAACATTTTCATAATTTCATTGATATTTTTGCACTCTTAATTTTATGGAAAACTATATGGATAATCCTGCCGGATTTTGGGAAATTACTATCATAGTCCTATCAATTCTTGGTTCACTAGCATTATTCCTCTTTGGAATGAAAACCATGAGTGAAGCCCTTCAGAAGATTGGTGGTGAGTCAATGAGGAGATCTTTTTCCTCAATTGCCAATAGTAAGTCTAAAGGGTTTCTTTCCGGTTTTATTATCACAGGTACAATACAATCATCAACTGCTATTACAATTATCCTGGTAAGTTTTATTAATGCCGGAATATTCACCCTTAATCAGGCTTTGCCAATCATGATTGGGGCTAACTTAGGCACCACTATTACTGCATGGTTAATCACACTTCTTGGATTTCATTCAAATTTGTCATTAGTATTACTTCCTATAATGGCTTTTGCGTTGCCGCTCTTGTTCAGGAAAAATAAGAAACACCGCAATATAGCTGAGCTAATTGTTGGCTTTGCCCTAATATTTATAGGGTTCTACTTTTTGCAGGAGTCGCTTCCCACTATCACTACAGGCTCAGGTTTTGTAGCTGCAATTTCCACACTTAGTATCAGCAATTTTGGCACTGACCTGCTGTACGCACTTACCGGGATTGTATTAACAGTGCTAATAAGATCATCCAGTGCTGCTACTGCATTAACCATTGTGATATGCTATAATGGTTGGATGAACTTTGAAAATGCGGCCGCTATGATAATAGGCTCAAACATTGGAACTACCTTGACGGCAAATATAGTTGCACGTCAAGCAACTAACCCTGCTAAAAGGCTTGCAATGGCTCATTCACTGTTCAATGTAGTCGGTGCTATTTTGTTTTTTGGTTTCTTCAAATATACTGTTACCGGAGCAGCAGAAATCACATATTTTATTTACGGAGTATCACCAATTATGGCTGTTTCAGCAGTTCCAATCGGATTAGCAGTTTATCATTCAGGGTTTAATGTAGTAGCTGCACTTATCTTCTTTGGCCTCTTCAAACCAGTAATAACAGCGCTTGAATTTATCATACCGGTGAAGCAAAACGAGTCGAGAAAGATGAGCCTTAAATACATGGAGACAGGATATCTTTCAATGACTGAAATGTTGCTTATTCAGGTTCAGGATGAAATTGTTAACTATGGACATCAAATTTCCGAAATGTTCTCCCTTATTCCCGAATATTTATCAGAAAAGCGGGAAGATAAGTTCCTCAAAATCCAAAAGAAAATATTCAAGTATGAAGATAAGGCCGACAATAAGGAAGTAGTTATTTCAAATTATCTTACTAGGCTAGCAGTGAATAGTCTCACTGAAGCAGCTTCACGTAAGGTAAGCTCCATGCTTAAAATTGTTGATGATATTGAAAGTATAGCTGATCAATGTATACAACTTGAAAAAACAATAAGGCTTAAAAATGAAGCTAATGCTTGGCTAACTCCCGAGATGCGTGAGCAGATACTCAAGATGTTCACGCTAGTGCAGGAAGCTATTTTAAACATGAATAACAATCTGGCTAAAAACTACACACCTGGAATTCTTATAAAGGCTACTGAACTTGAATTGAAAATCAACAATGCACGTGATAACTTCATTAACATTAACAGGAAAAATATTGAAAATGGGGAGTATACATATCAGAACGGAGTACTCTTTGCTGAAATCGCAAATCAATGTGAAAAGATCGGTGACCATATAATCAATGTTAACCAGGCAATCGCAACCAACATTAAATCTTAAACTAATTCAATATGGATTATCTATACCTATTCATCATTGTCATCTTATTTATTCTTGCTTTCAGTGATCTCTATGTGGGAGTAGCTAACGATGCAGTAAATTTTCTTAATTCAGCTATAGGTGCAAAAGTAGCATCTTTTAAAACTGTTATGATAATAGCATCTGTGGGACTTATAGTCGGAGCTACATTTTCTAGCGGATTGATGGAGATTGCCAGGAAAGGCTTGTTTTATCCAACTCAGTTCAGTTTTTCTGATGTAATGATTATCTTTTTAGCTGTAATGATTGCTGATGTAATTCTACTGGATATATTTAACACTTTTGGCCTACCAACCTCTACAACAGTATCAATTGTCTTTGATCTTCTTGGAGCTTCGGTTGGTGTCGCTTTAATCAAAATAAGCGAATCTGATCAAACAATGCAAGATTTAGGGCTCTACATTAATTCAGGAAAAGCTCTTGCCATTATAACAGGTATTCTGGTTTCTGTTGCTATGGCATTTACTATTGGAGCTTTAGTACAATATATTACAAGAATCATCTTTACTTTTAATATAAGGCATAACCTGAAATATTTTGCTTCTATATGGGGAGCTGCTGCAATCACCGGTATATTGTACTTTATTATAATCAAGGGAGCAAAAGGTGCATCGTTTGTAACCCCCGAGCTTTTGGCATACATTAATGAGCATACTATAAGTATTCTCTTTATGAGTTTACTTATACTAACTATTTTGTTACAATTGCTTATACTGCTCTTCAATCTCAATGTTCTTAAACTGGTAGTGTTTAGTGGCACTTTTGCCTTAGCACTTGCGTTTGCCGGAAATGATATGGTAAACTTCATAGGTGTGCCGCTGGCGGGATTAAAGGCATTTCAACTCTTTATAGCATCACCCGGTGCTGATCCTGATACATTTATGATGTCAGGGCTCATGGAAGATGCGGTAACAGAAACATGGGTATTGTTGGTAGCCGGCATTTTTATGGTATTCGCTCTATGGTCCTCTAAGAAAGCACGTAGCGTTATTGAAACAGAGGTTAACCTTGGTCGTCAAACAGAAGGTAGTGAACGTTTTAATTCTTCTATACTTTCGCGTAACCTGGTAAGGGGGGCTCTTCGGTTCTCAGGGGCAATATCAAGCTTCATACCTTCGCGAACGAGTGATTGGATTGAGAAAAGATTTGAACAGCCAGATCAGGTAACCAGAGATGAAATGCCTCAAGGAGCGGCTTTTGACCTTTTAAGAGGAAGTGTGAATCTGGTAATTGCTAGTGTACTTATTGCAATTGGAACATCTTTGAAATTACCCCTTTCAACTACGTACGTTACATTTATGGTTGCAATGGGCACATCACTCAGCGATCGGGCTTGGGATCGGGAGAGTGCCGTATATCGCATAACAGGAGTCCTTTCAGTAATAGGCGGATGGTTTTTTACAGCACTTGCCGCATTTACACTTGCCATCACAGCTGCAATCATAATCTATTATGGCGGCTTGATTGCAATCATTGTATTATTAGGTCTTACCATATACCTCGCATTTAGAACACATGCCATTCACCTTCGCCGAAGTGACGATAAAAAAGCTGACCTTTCCCTTGATATGCCAGCTGATGAAATTACATCAGCTGCCATTATTTCACGCAGCTCTAAAAATATTCAGGAAGTACTAAAAGTGGTAATTACAATACTAAATGATACTGTAGCAGGATTGGCTGATGAAGACCGCAAGGCTCTTAAGAATGCAAAAGTATCAGTGCAGAAGCTTAATAATACCACCAAACGATGGAAGACACACATGAGTACTGTTCTTTCAAACCTAAAGGAGGATTCTGCTGAAACAGGTCAGTATTACGTGCAAGCTATTGATTATCTGCGTGAAATAAACCACTGTATCTCCTATATCGTCAACCCAAGTCATGAGCATATTGAAAATAACCATAAATCACTTATTACTTCCCAGATAGAAGAAATCTCCCGTATTCAGGGCGAAATCACTATTTTTATTGAAGAAATAATTTTGATGTTACATAAAAGTAGCTTTGAGGACTTCGATCTTATAGTAAGCCGCCAACAAGCAATTATGAGGCTACTTGATGATTCACGTAAAAAACAAATCAAGAGAATTAAGAACAACGAAACAGGGACTAGAAACAGTGTTCTTTACTTGAACATATTAGCCGAACTTAAAAACCTTTCATTGTTTTCAGTAAATCTATTGAAAACTGAAAGAGATTTCCTGGCAGCAGCTAAACAAAGGCCACTTGATAAATAGGGATTTCTGAAATAAGTAATGTTGATCTTGTGTACTTTTCTTATCGAGCAGGCAATACGATCAACGATTCAACACGAAGACTGTCATTAGGTGATTGTCCAACAAATTTTATAGTCCCTGGTTTCATCGCTTTATAGCTGAATGTAGAATCAAGTATTTGATAGATATCAGTACAGATGCCATCAGTTGATTCAAAATGACCTATTCCTGTAATGTATACTAATGAATCATTTTGCTTGGTCATGATGAGTTCCAGATCAGACCAACAACCATTTGGTGCTCCTCCTCGTGCAAATACCTGAACAACATCCCCTACCCTTGCGGTGTCAGGTACTAACATCTGATCAATATTTATATACCCGGTATAACTTACATAATTAGATCCTTCTTTAAGACAAGATGTGAAAAGTAATGGAAACGCAAAAATAAAAACCAGTTTCTTCATATTATTATGTTTGAATCGGTTACGATAAATAGGGATAGTACATCATTAGGTATCTTCAACAAAATGCTTGCCACAGCGCTACAGATACCAATATAACTTATAAATTCTGTAATATTGTATTATTCTGCAAGTAATATTCCTGAACTTTGTTCTTAACTTTGCAATAGGAATCTTTGCTTACCTAAAAAATTTAGAATGCCGGCTATCATTACGCTAACAACTGATTGGGGACTGTTAGACCACTACCTTGGAGCAGTGAAGGGTTCAATCATCAGTCGTCTGCCTGATGCAAAAATTTTTGATATCACACACTTAATACCGCCTTTTGACTTAAAAAAAGCGGCTTTTATTCTTCGTAATGCTTATCGTAACTTCCCAGAGAATACTATTCATATCATCGGTGTGAGTACTGAAGAATCAGAATCAGTTCCACATGTTGTTGTGAAGTATAATCATCATTACTTTATTGGAGCCGATAACGGCATTTTTACACTGTTATTCAGTAGCTTGCCAGAAGAGATATATGAACTTACAATACCACAGGATACAAATTATTTTACTTTCTCAACACGTGATCGTTTTGTAAAGGCTGCAGTACACTTAGCAAAAGGTAATGATGTTAGTGAAATTGGTGATCCACGCAATCAACTCACTACTTCTATTAACATGCAACCACATCTTAATGGAAACCAATTGCAGGCAAGGGTTATGTATGTGGATAACTATCAAAACCTATACATTAATGTAACTGCTGATGAGTTCATTCAGATGGGGCAGGGAAGAAGTTTTTCATTAATCAACAGGGGTAAATCTGAAAAAATAAAGAAGATTCATGATGCTTATGGGGATGTTCCTGAAGGTGAGATAGCCGTCCTCTTCAGCACTACAGGCTTTGTAGAAATAGCTGTTAACAGAGGACCTGCTGCAAGCCTCCTGGGTTACAAACCTGACCAGCCTGTACTTATTGAGTTTCATGACTAAGCAAGTATTGTTTTTTTAAGTAAATTTGCCACTCTAAAGTTTCTTCCTATCAAACTATTATGTTTACACTATACAGAAAAGAGATTTTCAGTTTCCTTAATTCCTTAATAGGGTATGTTGCCATTGTTGTTTTCCTCGTATTGAACGGCCTGTTTCTATGGGTATTCCCGGCAGGATTCAACATTATCGACTTTGGCTATGCTTCACTCGACAACTTTTTTGTTCTTGCGCCATTTGTTTTCCTTTTTCTGGTACCGGCAATTACCATGCGTTCATTTGCCGATGAAAAAAGGCTTGGCACTATCGAGATACTTATCACAAAGCCCATCACTGACTTTCAAATAATCCTTGCAAAATACCTTGCTGGCGTCACACTTGTGGTTTTCTCACTTTTACCAACCCTTGTTTATGTGATATCTGTTTATCAATTGGGACTTCCTAAAGGAAATCTTGATTTTGGTGGACTTTGGGGTTCTTATATTGGGCTATTGTTGCTGGCTTCAGCCTTTACAGCAATAGGACTCTTCGTATCTTCAATCACTGATAATCAGATTGTAGCTTTCATTTCCGGACTGGTTATTTGCGGGTTTGCATTTATAGGATTTGAGCTAATTGCTGACATGACTATCTTCAGCAAAGTAAGCTTGTTTATCAGGTCACTTGGCATTCAGGAACACTATAATTCTCTGAGTAGAGGCGTTATTGATACTCGTGACGTTATTTATTTTATAAGCATAATTGCTATTTTTTTCTTGCTCGCGAAAATATCACTCGAGAGCAGAAAGTGGGAAAAATAACTAACAGCAAGTGCAACAACCATTAAATTTTCCCAAGCTTTAGTAAAATGGAAAAAGTAAATAAAAAAAAGAAAAATCCTCGTTCTGATAGCTTCATACAACTTATTGCAGGGCTCATCATAATCGTACTGCTTAATGTAATTGGAACTTATATTTTTACCCGTTTTGACCTCACCTCAGAGAAAAGATATACGCTTTCATCATCTACACGTCAAATCATCAGGGAAACAGATGATATTATCTATTTTAAAGTTTATCTTGATGGTGATCTTCCCTCAGAATTCAAGCGCCTGAGCCGGTCAACCCGCGAAATGCTCGATGAATTCAGGGCTTACAGTGATAATATTCAGTATGAATTTATAAATCCACTGGCTTCTGAGGATGCCAAGACACGGAGGGATGTTGCTGAAAGGTTATTGCAACAAGGACTGGTTGCTACTGATATAGCGGTTCGTACTAAGGAAGGACAGAAGCAACAAAGCATTTTCCCTGGAGCTTTAGTTACCTATAAAGGCCGCACTGTCCCTCTTTCCCTATTAGCCAATAAACTTGGTGCAGCACCTAAAGACATAATTAATAATTCAATTCAAGCCCTCGAGTACAATATTTTAAGCTCAATACGAAAGCTTAGCACAGTCTCTAAGCCAAAAATAGCTTTTACCCAGGGACATGGTGAACTATCAAAGCTTGAGACTTCTGATATTGCTAACGCACTGTCCGACTATTATAATGTTGAGTATGTTGACCTTAACGGCAACCTAAGTGCCTTTTCTGAAAGAATTGAGACCGAGGACGGCAACTACAACATCATTAATAAATACAAAGCTGTGATTATTGCAAAACCTGATTCTGTTTTCAATGAAAAGGATAAGTTTATTATCGATCAGTATGTAATGAAAGGCGGCAAGATACTCTGGTTAATTGACCCCGTATTTGCTACTATGGATAGTTTGCAGACTTCAAACCGTACAGTTGGAATTACTAATGATATCAACCTTAATGATTTGCTATTTAAATACGGAGTAAGGCTTAATAGCAACCTATTAATGGATATGGCGGCTTTACCTATTCCAATGGTGACAGGCTACATGGGCAATCAGCCTCAGTTCGATTTTTTCCCATGGCCTTATTTTCCTGTACTAACTTCCACTTCCTCAAATCCAATTGTAAAGAATCTAAATGCTGTAAGAACTGAATTTATCAGCAGTATTGATACAGTTGGTGATCCGGCAATCAAAAAGACTGTATTGCTAACAACATCAAAATATACCCGCGTTTCGCTAACCCCTGTAATGATAAGCCTTGAGATACTTGGTAAAGAACCTGATACCCGAAATTTTACTGATCCTCCTCAACCTGTAGCTGTACTGCTTGAGGGTGAATTCCAGTCAGTTTATAATAACCGTGTTCCAAGAGAAATATCACAATCACCTGAAATAGGCTTCACTCCTCAAAGTGAAAACAATAGGATGATAGTAATTGCAGATGGTGACATTATTCGAAATCAAGTACAGTTTTCAAGTGGTACATACACACCTCTGCCTCTTGGATACGACAGACACACCGGACAGACATTTGGCAATAAGGAGCTTATTCTGAATGCCGTTAATTATCTGAGTGATGATGCAGGACTAATGGCTGTTCGTTCCCGCGAACTAAAACTAAGGGTACTTGATGTAGCAAAGGCACGTGAGAACCTGCTGTCATGGCAACTCATCAATATACTGGTGCCTGTAGCGCTGGTCATTTTATTCGGAATTATACAATTTGCTATACGCAAAAGACGTTTCAGCAAATAAACTACATCATTATCATGAACAAAAACAGAAACTTACTTATTATTACCATCGTTCTGGCTGTTTTAGCAGCGGTGTTGTTATACTCGCGTTCAAACAGTACTCTAAATCCGGGAATTAGTGAATTCGCTGTAAAAGATACTGCTTCAATAACTAAAATATTTATGGTTGACAAGTTTGATCAACAGGTACTCCTTGAGCGTTCACCATCAGGCTGGAAGTTGAATGGCAAGTATGGAGCACGTCACGAAAACCTGGATGTTCTGCTTAACACGCTTGCAAATATGGAAGTACGCGAACCAGTTGCCAAAGCAGCACATGACAATGTGCTTAAGATCATGGCTGCAAAATCAGTTAAAGTTGAAGTATACCAGAATAAACATTTTATTGATTTCGGTAAGATTAAATTGTTTCCCAGAGAGAAGCTAACTAAAACATTCTATATTGGAGATGCAACAATGGACAATTTCGGCACTTTCGCCCTTATGGAAAATGCTACAAGTCCGGTTGTATTATACCTGCCAGGATTAAGAGGCTACATAGCCTCACGTTTCTCAACTTCAGAAACCGACTGGAGGGTTCATACCGTTTTCAATAAGAAACTACCTGACATAAAGAGCATAAGAGTTGAATTCCTTGACCATCCCCAGGAATCATACATAGTAGAGAACCAAAACAATGAAAACCTTAAGCTTATCAGGCTCAGCAATAACACTGAGATAGATGGGTATGACACCCTCAGGCTTGTAAGCTGGGTGAATAGTTTTCGCAATATAAGATATGAGCTCCTTATGAATGATATGGATCCTCAAAGGCGTGATTCAATTATGGATGCAGCACCAAAGCATCATATTATTCTTGAGGCTAAGGATGGTTCAAAGCAGTCAATCCGTACGTTTGTACGTTTGCTTCCAGAGCCGGAAGTTGATATTTTTGATGGCTCCCCTGTAACTTATGACCTTGACAGAATGTTTGGTTTAGTAAACGAAGAAGATTTTGTTACTGTGCAATTTTTTGTTTTTGATAAAATACTAATGCCACTTTCAGCATTTACAAATAAACCGGCATAAAAATATTGTTATGGATAAGCTGCATTCATCAACCGTTCTTGTTACAGGGGGAGCCGGTTTTATTGGTTCTAACCTTGTTGAAGCATTGCTGGCTCAAGGTAACAAGGTTATTTGCCTTGATAACTTTGCAACTGGTAAACGCTCAAACATTGCGCAGTTCATTGAAAATCCGATGTTTGTACTTATCGAAGGTGACATTCGCGATCAGGAAACCTGCAATTTAGCGTGCAATGGAGTGGAGTTTGTGCTTCATCAGGCAGCTTTAGGATCAGTTCCACGTTCTATAAATGATCCTGTTACATCAACTGAAGTAAATATTGATGGCTTTGTAAAAATGCTTGTTGCAGCACGCGACGCCAAAGTGAAACGGTTTGTTTATGCTGCCAGCTCTTCAACTTACGGCGACCATCCCGCACTGCCAAAAGTTGAAGATCTAATCGGCAATCCTTTATCACCTTATGCAATAACTAAGTACGTAAATGAGCTTTACGCTAAAGTATTTGCAAACCTTTATGGCATGGAAACTATTGGACTGCGGTACTTCAATGTTTTTGGTAAACGTCAGGACCCTGATGGTGCTTATGCTGCAGTAATCCCACGCTTTATTAAATCTCTGCTTAATGGGGAATCTCCAATAATACATGGCGATGGAGCTCAATCGCGCGATTTCACGTATATTGATAATGTAGTCCAAATTAATCAACTTGCCTTGCTATCTAATAATCCTGAAAGCATAAATACAGTTTACAATGTTGCATTTGGTGAGAATACTTCTTTGAATGAGCTATATGATTATTTGGTAGAATTCCTTTCTGAATACCAACCTTCAATTAAAGAAATTAAGCCCGAATATGGACCACCTCGCCAGGGAGATGTAATGCATTCACTTGCTTCAATTGATAAGGCCAAATCACTTCTTGGCTACAATCCGCAATATAATATAAGCCAGGGTTTGAAAGTTGCCATCCAGTGGTATTTCGAAAATTTGAAAGATAAAACGCAGTCACCAGTGTAGTTAGTTGCATAAAAAAATCAGAGCAAGCTGTTGACCAATTTTAAAAGATGCATTATATCCTCAGGACACAATACTGACAACCAGTTTACGGGAACCTCCATTATTCCGGAATTCGCACAAATAAATCCCCTGCCAGGTACCAAGATTTATTCTTTTGCCGGAGATTGGTATCTGAAGAGAAGTGCCGGTAAGCACTGACTTTATATGCGCAGGCATATCATCCTTTCCCTCTTCTGAATGCTCATAAAGTTCACTCCCCTCGGGCACCAGCTTATTGAAGAAAGTGTTAAAGTCACTCAGTACTTCAGCAGCGGAATTCTCATTGATGCAAATACCTGCCGATGTGTGTTTGATAAAAAGATGCATCACACCTGTCTGAGGCAGATCAGGAAGATTATCTTTAACAATATCTGTGATCAGATGGAAGCCTCGTTTAAATGGTGGTAATGAAAATTCTGTTTGCTGAACCATGCTTTAATAGTTTAATAATAAACGCCAGTTGCTAATGGTTGATTTGAAATCAATAATAATCGCTTGTGGATATCTGATCGATTTAAAGATAATAATAAACGCCTGCAATGAGTGATTGGTTTTAAGCAGATCAATAAACACCATGTGTTAGTGGTTGGTTTCAAAAACAATAGAAAACATCAGAGGTTAATGGTTAGTTTTTAACACTACCCATTAACCTCTGAACTCTTTTTAATTGATGACTGCTAATAAAAGATATTTAAAAGCTAATCCTCATTTCAATGACTAATCTTCAACAACAACAGGAATACCAACAGCCATATCTTCCAGCATTGCGGTTGTTAATGATTTAGGACGTTCCAGTGGGTAACCGAGTGCCCTGTCCCATATAATATTGGCGCATATACCTATTGAACGACCGATACCAAAGAGTACAGTATAAAAATCATACTCCTTTACACCATAATGCCATTGAATAACGCCTGACTGGGCATCAACATTAGGCCATGGGTTTTTGGCTTTACCTTGCTCACGAAGAATTGGTGGAACAACATCATAAAGCATGCTGACAACTTTAAACAAAGGATCATCAGCAAGGTTCTTGAGGCTAAATTCTCTCTGGAGCATATATCTTGGGTCGGTCTTACGCAGAACGGCATGTCCAAAACCTGGAATAACCTGTCCTGAATTAAGCGTATCCCAAACAAATTTACTTAGTTGTTCCTTGGTGGGGACTTCACCATTCATGCTATCCATCAAATCCTGAAGCCAGCGCAATACTTCCTGGTTAGCCAATCCATGCAATGGACCAGCAAGTCCGTTAACCATAGCAGAAATAGATAAATACACATCTGAAAGTGAACTTGCAACCAAATGTCCTGTATGTGCGCTTACATTACCGGCCTCATGATCTGCATGTACAATAAAGTGCATGCGCGATACATCATCATAAGGTTTAGGTATGCCCATCATGTGAGCAAAATTACCTCCCATGTCGAGATTTGGGTTTGATTGTATTCGCTTCCCATCACGGTATAGCTTTGCATAGATATAAGTTGCAACTTCAGGCAACTTTGCCAGCAAGTTCAATGTGTCCTCATATGTTGGATCCCAATAGTCAGCCTTGTGTAATCCACCTGCATGATACTTCTTGGTGAAGAACGATTCACGATGCATTGTAAGGATTGCAGTTGAAAATATAGTCATCGGATGACTGCAACATGGCATGCCATCAATTACTTCATAAATATACCGCGGAAGTATTCTACGTTTATTAAATTCATCAGCTACTTCAGCTGCTTGCTCTTCATTAGGAATATCGCCAGTGAGCAGCAGATAGAAAAGTGATTCAACTGTAGGCATTTCAGAGTTTTTTGCCTTGGGAAGTTTTTCGAAAACCTCCGGAAGTGTGTACCCTCTGTATCTGATGCCTTCCATGGGATCAAGATATGATATATCAGAAACCAGTGATTTTATTCCCCTCATACCACCAAGTATCTGACTGATAGTGATTGTGTCAACTACTACGTCACCGTACTCCTTCATGAGCCGTTCGGTTCTTGGTCTCCAGTCCTGTATCTTTTCGTACAAGGTATCTTTAAGCCTTTTTGCCATTGTTATGTTTTATATAGGTTTAAAATTATTTTTCTGTTGCTGATATAGCTTTGATCAATTCGGTGCCAAATTCTGAAGTCTTAAGCTTTGTGGCATTCTCCATTTGTCTGTGGAAATCGTATGTTACTCTTCTGCTTTTTACTGCAGTTTCAAGGGCACTGTAAATTAAAGCTGCGGCTTCATTCCATCCCATATACTCAAGCATCATAGCACCTGAAAGGATTACTGAACCCGGATTAACCATATCAAGTCCTGCATATTTAGGAGCAGTACCATGGGTTGCTTCAAAAATTGCGTAACCGGTAACATAATTGATATTTGCACCTGGTGCAATACCTATTCCGCCAACCATTGCAGCAAGTGCATCTGATATATAGTCACCATTAAGATTTAATGTTGCTATAACTGAATATTCAGCGGGCCTTAGCAATATCTGTTGTAAGAAAGCATCGGCAATAACATCCTTCACTATCACCTTACCGGCTTTAGCTGCAATGCTCATGCTCTCTTCAGCTGCTTGCTTACCTTTTTCTTTTGCAATACGGTCGTATTCAGCCCAGGTATAAACCTGATCACCAAACTCCCTTTCAGCCAGCTCATAACCCCAGTTCTTGAATGCTCCTTCAGTGAACTTCATTATATTGCCTTTATGAACCAAGGTTAGTGACGGCAATTTCTTCTCAATTGTATATTTTAAAGCTGCACGTATAAGCCTCTCACTACCTTCTTTCGAAACGGGTTTTATTCCTATTGAACTGGTTTCAGGAAAGCGTATGTTGGTAACTTTCATTTCATTGATGAGAAAGCTTATAACTTTATCTGCGTCAGCTGTGCCATTCATATACTCTATTCCGGCATAGATATCTTCAGTGTTTTCCCTGAAAATATGCATATCTACTTTTTCGGGCTCTTTAACCGGACTGGGTACTCCAGGCAGATATTTTACAGGACGAAGACATACATATAGGTCAAGTTCCTGCCGTAATGCAACGTTTAACGATCTGATCCCTTCACCAACCGGAGTTGTTAATGGTCCTTTTATACCAACTGTATACTTCTTGAATGCATCAAGAGTTTCAACAGGTAACCATTCACCTGTTAAATTAAAAGCTTTCTCGCCTGCATACACTTCTTTCCATGTGATCTTTTTCCGATCACCGTAAGCTTGCTTTACTGCTGCATCAATTACTCGTACTGAAGCTGACCAAATGTCAGGTCCTGTTCCGTCGCCTTCTATAAAAGGTATAACGGGCATTTCAGGGACTGTTAGTTTTCCATCTTTGATGGTGATAATCTGTTCTTCCATTATTAATTTTTAGGAGCTAAAGTTATTAAAAAATACTACACATGCAAGAAACTACATTTTTGATTGTAACATTTTTCTCTTTTCCGCTAATAACAATCATTTCAAGCATTTGTTCGGTAATTAATTTGTGAAGGACAGGCCTTTAATATTGTAGCTGATGTACTAACAATTGATGTAAATTTGTTATTATATTATGACCCTAATTAATCTTCCCCCAGAAAAGGGACTTATAGTTTTTGACAGTTACTGTATATTATGCAGTGCAACAATTTCCTTATTAGCTAAAATCGACAGAAAGGAGAATCTTTATTTTACAACATTTGATTCAAAGACCTGGAAGAGTATCATAGGTGGAAAGCCGTCTTATCCTGATAGCATTATCTTTTTCAAGAACGGAAAATCATACATACAATCAGATGCAGTAATCATGATAATGGCAACGCTTGAATATCCATGGAAATTTTTGAATGTAATTAAGATAATACCACGTCCACTTCGCGAGAAGCTATATCGGTTGATAGCTCGTAATCGATATACCATCTTTGGAATGAAGGACAATTGCAGTATTCCTTCTCCTCAGATTAAAAGAAGATATCTCACCTGATAATGATTGTGGTAGCTCATTTTTCATTAATTTTGCTGTCCATCATCACACAACAGCAAGAATGCAGTCTTTAAGAAGTTTATTAATTGCTACCGTGCTTTTTCTAGTAGCAGGGATTTCCACATTATCGGCACAAGAGGGTGTCATCAGAGGGTTTGTATACGAAAAGGAAACAGGTGAACCTGTAATCTTCACAAATGTATACTTATACCGTTCCTCTTATGGTGCTGCTACTGATGTCAACGGATATTTTACAATATCAAAGATACCTGCTGGAAATTACACACTGATGGTTACTTCTATGGGTTATGATACAGTTCGTGAACCCATTACATTATCCAAAGGACAAGTAATCACTAAAAAACTGTTTGTTAGCAAGGCTGCATTTAACCTTGATGAAGTGCAAATTACTGCAGAACAGGCAGAGGCACGAACTGATACCCGCACCTCAGTTATAAAAATAACTCCTAAACAGATAAGTCGTATCCCTACAATTGGCGGACAACCTGACCTTGCACAGTACCTCCAGGTCCTGCCGGGTGTTGTATTCACAGGTGATCAGGGTGGACAGTTGTACATACGTGGTGGCTCCCCAATTCAAAATAAAGTACTTCTCGACGGAATGGTGATCTATAACCCGTTCCATTCAATTGGTCTATTCTCAGTTTTCGATACTGACATTTTGCGTAATGCTGACATCTTTACCGGTGGCTATAATGCCGAATATGGTGGAAGGATTTCCTCAATAATGGATCTTACTACAAGAGATGGAAACAAAAAGAGAATAGCAGGTAAAGTTGGAGCCAGTACTTTTGGAGGCAAACTTATGCTCGAAGGCCCAATTGTTAAGCAAACAGATGATGGGAATGGTAGTTTGTCATTTTTACTTACTGCAAAGAACTCTTATCTCAAACAGAGTTCTGAGATCTTCTATAATTATATTGATACCGCCGGACTACCGTTTAATTATACTGACGTTTATGGAAAGATTTCTATTAATGCTGCTAATGGCTCTAAAGTTAATGTGTATGGATTTAGTTTCAATGATAAGGTTGACTACACAAATTTAGCCACTTATGAATGGCATAGTAAGGGTGCAGGAGCTAACTTTGTGGTAATACCAGGTAACAACCCAGTGCTGATGGAAGGAAATGTAGCTTTCTCAAGCTATGATATTGGCATGAGAGAACAGGCGCAACCTCCCCGCTCAAGTACTATTAACGGATTTAACTTAGGGCTTGGATTTACCTACTTCCTCGGTAAAAACGAAATAAAGTATGGACTTGAAATGCTTGGTTTCAAAACTGTCTTTGATTTTACTAACACAGTGGGTTTGAAGTATAATCAAACAGAAAATACCACTGAGATAGCCGCTTTTGTCAAGTATAAACTGACTAAAGGAAAACTACTCTTTGAACCAGGAATGCGGGTACAGTATTATGCATCACTCTCTAACTTTTCCCCTGAACCCCGGTTAGCTGCAAAGTATAACTTTACTGACCACTTCAGGTTTAAAATGGCAGCTGGTTTATATTCCCAGAACCTCATAAGTGCTAATTCCGATAGAGATGTTGTTAACCTTTTTTATGGCTTTCTTTCCGGACAGGACAATTTGCAACAAACCTTTAAAGGAAAAGATGTTAACCATAAGTTGCAGAAGTCACAGCATGTAGTTGTAGGTTTTGAGTTTGACCCTTTCCCCTTCACCAGTATAAATCTTGAAGGATACTACAAAAACTTCTCTCAGCTTACCAACATGAACCGGAATAAAATATTTAACGATACTGATCCTTACACTGATAAAACCAACCCTAATTACGTGGTCGACTATTACAGGAAAGACTTTATAATTGAGCAAGGCAATGCAAACGGTGTTGACATGTCAATAAAGTATGACCGTAAAAAGATCTACCTGTGGGCAGTTTATTCACTTGCTTATGTAAATCGTTCAGATGAGTTTGAAGACTATGTTCCGCACTATGATCGTCGCCACAACGTCAATCTTGTTTCGTCTTATAGGTTTGGTAGTGAACTTTCATGGGAATTCAACGCGCGCTGGAATTTTGGATCAGGCTTCCCTTTTACCCAAAACCAGGGCATGTATGAAAAGCTTCCGTTCAATAATGGCGTATACACTGACTACACCACTGAAAATGGCCAGTTAGGAATAGTATACGGAAAATATAACGCTGAAAGACTACCATTCTATCATCGTCTCGACCTAAGTATGATGAAAAGATTCAGATTAGGTGAAAATGGAATTCTTGAAGCAAACCTGAGTGTTACAAATGTTTATGACAGGGATAATATCTTCTACATAAACCGACTAACTTCACAAAAGGTATACCAGTTGCCGGTAATGCCAAGTTTTGGTTTAACTATGTCGTTTTAGGCTACTCCTTGTTCAAGGAATCTATAATTAAAGTAACAGGACCATCATTTACAAGTTTCACTTCCATGTGAGCACCAAACCACCCTGCTTTAACTTCCTTTCCGGTAAGTTTTTCGAGGCTTTTTATAAACTGCTCATACAAAGGTATTGCCTGTTCGGGGCGTGCTGCTTTAATATATGAAGGGCGGTTCCCCTTCCTTGTCTCAGCATGAAGTGTAAACTGGCTTATCACCAGTATCTCTCCGTTAATATCAATAAGTGAACGATTCATCACACCCTGTTCATCATCAAATATTCTTAATCGCGCTATTTTCCCAGTTAAGTATTCAATTTCATCCTCTGTATCCCTGATTTCAATCCCAAGCAGAATAAGCATACCATGATTGATTGAATTGCTTTCTGCAATTTCATTGCTAACTGAAGCTGAACTAACTCGTTGAATAACAACTCTCATCTATGTCTCTGATTACTGAGTTCCACTATAATCTGCTTCATCAAAATATTCATCATTCTGAATGCTTATATAATTTGCATAGCGACTCTGACTTATATGACCTTTAGCAAGTGCGGCCTTTACAGCACAACCGGGCTCATGCACATGGGTGCAATTGTTAAACTGGCACTGATGCATTAGTTGTCGCATCTCAGGGAAGCGTTCTGCTATTTCCTGCTTATCGAAATCTGTCAATCCAAACTCCTTTATTCCTGGAGTATCAATTATAAACCCACCAAAACTCAATGGCATCATCTCAGCGAATGTAGTTGTGTGTTTTCCTTTTTGATGATATCCTGATATCTCACCCACTTTACGCAATAAGCCCGGTTCAATGGCATTTATAAGGGCTGTTTTGCCTACACCTGAGTGTCCGCTGATGAGACTTACCTTATCTTTTAAGAGTGCTTTTACTTCATCAATTCCACTTCCTTTCAGCGCTGATGTTCGGAAACAGGTATATCCCAAACCTTCATATAATTCAATTAGCTTATTGAGCTTGATCAACTCCCCTCCATTAATAAGGTCGCTCTTATTAAAAATAAGCATGGCCGGAATATGATAAGCTTCGGCTGTTACAAGAAATCGATCAATGAATCCTGTTGAAGTACGTGGACTTGCAAGCGTAACCATTACTATGGCCTGGTCAATATTGGCAGCAATTATGTGCGATTGTTTGCTCAGGCGGGTAGCCTTTCGGATAATGTAATTATGACGCGGTTCAATGGCATTTATCAAGCCAACCTTTTCTCCTTGCCCTATAATATATTTGACCATATCACCTACTGCCAACGGATTAGTGGAGCGTATTCCCTTTATCCGAAAATTACCCTTTAGGCGGCATTCAAGCACATTGCCTTCACTGTTCAATACATTGCATGAACTTCCGGTGGAACGCACTACTATACCGCTATATTCTTTCATTCTCTGTTTCTCTCATTATTAACTACAATCAATAATTATACTAAACAAAACACCAGACTATCATTTACATACCTTATGGATAGAAAAAAGTTATTTGCACTCAACTTAAATCACTGATAGACTGACTTACACTCAATTAACACAAACCTTTAAGATAAGTAAGACTCAACTCATGCTTAATTTATACATTTTCCCTGGTAAACTCCTAATAATTCCTTCGAATTCAAGACTTAACAAAACTGCAGCAACCTTGGTTGGAGTCAACTGCGATTCAATACTCAACTTATCAATACTGCATTCTTCTGATTGTTTAAGAATATTGACTATAATTTCCTGATCTGGCTCAAGTTGCAGGAACAATTTCTGTTGTACAGGCTTTCTTTTTGTCGTTTCCTTATCCCAACCCATAATATACATAATGTCTTCCGCTTTTTGTACTAAGGCAGCTCTGTTGGTCTTAACCAGGTTATTACAACCTTCTGAGTAACTATCACTAACCCGGCCGGGAACTGCGAATACATCTCTGCTATATGAGTTCGCAATATCTGCGGTTATAAGCGCTCCCCCTTTTGATCCTGCTTCTATTACTATGGTTGCATCAGCAAGCCCAGCAATGATTCGGTTACGCATTGGAAAGTTCTCCCTGTCAGGTTCAGTCCGGCTCATAAATTCCGTAACCAAGCCGCCATTTTGCAGCATACTTTGAGCTAATTGTGTATTTGTGCGAGGGTATATGCGATCAAGTCCATGAGCAAGCACTCCAACGGTTGGCAATGAAACATCAAGGGCAAACCTGTGTGCCGAGGTATCAATACCATATGCCAATCCACTTACAATCAGAACCCCAAGATCAGCCAGGCCTTTTATGATTGTTTGGCACATCTCTGTTCCATAATCGGTAGCTTTTCGGGTGCCAACAACACTTACTATGTATTTTGAGTCAAGGTCAGCAGTGCCAAGAGAATATATTAACACCGGACAATCAGCGCATTGCTTTAGGCGGAATGGGTAATCATCATCGGTAAAAAAATAAGTCTTCACCTTGTTTCTTTCAATAAACTGGATTTCTTTTTCAGCTCGTTCAAGCTGTTCTTTATAGTTAGCAAGTGATCCAATAATGAAATCTCCAACACCGTGAATCTTTGAAAGTGATGATTTTTTTTCGCGAAAGAGTGCTTCTGCACTTCCTGCGTGCCCTAATAATTTTCTGGCATTTACAGCTCCAACACCCGGTATTAGTGTTAGAGCAATCTGATATAGTAGTTGGTCAGTGGTTGTAGCTGGCATGAAGCGAATTTAGAAAATTTTCATTTATGAAATAAACAACATCAATCATTGTTCACGCTTTTATACATTTGTATCTTCTAAAGAAAAACGCCATCACATGAATAGGATACGCGTATTGGTTTGCCCTCTCGACTGGGGTTTAGGTCATGCCACCCGGTGCATTCCGATCATACGCGAACTTATTCAACGTGATGCAGAAGTTATAATTGCAGGTGACGGTGATGCAATCGCTCTTCTAAAAAGTCAATTTCCGCAACTTACCTTCATTTACTTTAAAGGCTACAGGATAAAACTTTTTAAGAACCTTTCAGCGGGGGTCTCTCTTACTTTCCAAATCCCAGGGTTAATTTATCGCATCTTACGTGAAAACAAGCAGTTAAACCAGTTAGTGACTGATCATGGAGTAAACGTGGTTATTTCTGACAACAGATATGGGCTTTGGAGTAAGAAAGCACTTTCAGTATTTATAACTCATCAGCCTAATATAATACCTCCCTTTTTGCCGGCTCTTGTGGCTCCATTCCTTCGCGGCATAACAAGGTATTTTATCAGGAAATATTATGAATGCTGGATTCCTGATAATGAAGGTGTGAATAATATATCCGGCAAGCTTTCACATGGTCATCCACTACCACCTAATGTTCGGTTCATTGGGCCGTTGAGCAGATTTGACATTGAAGAACTGCCCCGGTCAGTAAATAAAAATGAAATATTGAACAGCAATTACCAGCTGGTAGCTATTGTTTCAGGTCCTGAACCACAAAGAACTAATTTTGAAACGTTATTGAAATCACAGCTAGGTAAAACTAATCATAATAGCCTTTTACTCAGAGGTAAAATAAATGAAAACAATCCCGCTGAGAAGCTCGGTAACCTCACAGTAGTTAATCACCTGAGTGCTGATGATCTATACCGTATTTTAGCAAAAGGATCGGTAGTCATTTGCAGAGGCGGTTACAGCACCTTGATGGACATCTCATTTACAGGAAATAAAGTAATTTGCATACCAACACCCGGACAAACTGAGCAGGAATACCTTGCTTATAAAGGACACATAGAACATGCTTTGATTTATGCGTATCAGGAGAACTTTGACCTTAACAGTTGTTTGTCAGCATTAAATGATACAAGTGGACTGAGTGTGGCCAATTCAAAGGTGGACTACAAGCAGCACATTAAAAGAATAATGCAAATGTTTACCGGATAGCCTTCTGAAAGAAGTTGTTATTACATACCTTTGTATGTAAAACATACGCTATATGATCTTAAGTCAGATAACCTGGGATGTTAGTCCTATAATTTTCGATCTTGGTGCCATTCAAGTAAGGTGGTACGGATTATTCTTTGCACTTGCTTTTGTAATGTGCTATATTGTACTTGAACGTTTCGTTTTCAAACGTGAAGGTATAAATGTTGAGTTACTCGACAAGTTAGCTACTTATGTGATTATCGGTACCGTTATTGGAGCACGCTTAGGTCACATTTTGTTCTATGAACCGGCTTATTATCTTAGCAACCCTCTAAAAATACTTGCTATATGGCAAGGTGGGCTTGCAAGTCATGGTGCTGCTATTGGCATATTGTTGGCAATTTACTTTTATGTTAGAAAAACAGGCAAATCATACTGGTGGGTTATCGACAGGGTTGTTATAGTTGTAGCACTTGCCGGTTTCTTTATTCGCATGGGCAATTTGATGAACAGTGAAATATATGGTCATATAACTTCTCTTCCCTGGGGTTTTATATTTGTTAGAGACGGCCAAACTGAACCTCGTCACCCTACGCAAATTTATGAAGCGCTATCATACCTCATATTGTTCTTTGCGCTGCTAACTTATTATACCAAGAATTACAAAACAATGCGCCCGGGTAATATATTTGGCATATTCCTTATTGTGCTATTCGGTGTACGTTTCCTTATTGAATTCCTCAAAGAACCTCAGGTTGACTTTGAAACAAATATGATACTTAATATGGGGCAGTGGCTCTCTATTCCATTTATCATTTACGGAATATACCTTCTTTGGAGAAATACCCGAGTGGTAGAGAAGCAAATTAAGAAGTAGAACTAAAAAGAAAAGCTGTCAGAGTATGACAGCTTTTCTTTTTAACCAGATAATCTAATATCGATTAATCAAAGATGCCCT
>JAGXGB010000006.1 GCA_024636955.1 Bacteroidales bacterium | reverse complement strand
TCCTGATATTACGCGTTTCTTTATGACTATTCCTGAAGCCTGTCAATTAGTACTTGAGGCCGGAGCAATAGGAAACGGAGGTGAGATATTGATGTTTGACATGGGTAAACCTGTGAAAATTGCCGAATTGGCATACAATATGATCCGCCTCAGCGGACTGGAACCGAATAAGGATATACCGATAGTATATACAGGACTGCGTCCGGGCGAAAAACTCTATGAAGAATTGCTTTACGACAAGGAAAAGGGAATAAAAACTCACCATCCCAAGATATCTATAGCAAGTGTTAAGCCTTACCCGTTTAACCATGTAAACAGGCATTTCGAGAACATGAATAATATTGCTAATTCAGGAATTCAGGATATAGTGCTATTTAGCAACAGTGGTTTAAACATATCAGCCAGAAGAATGCAACTGATTGCAGCGCTAAAAACCATGATACCTGAATATAAAAGCAACAACTCAATATACCAGGAACTTGACAATGCGACAGAATTGACTGGGTGATGAATCGGAAACTCATACTCACCTCTGCTATTGTATGCTTTATCACATTCCTGCTTGTAAGAGTAGGTGATACATTGGTATTGTCAGCTTTTTTGAGGCTAAATGACATTAACCATTCATTTTCCTTCTTCTATGTTGAATATGGGTACGCACCTCGCAACAACTGGACAGAAGGTAAACTGATATTTATACACTCAGTACCATATCTCCTTTATGTTATCTCGGGCATATACCTTCCACACTATTTCAGGTATTCACACTATTTGGTTCAATTGACCATCAATTGGATTTCATTCCACCTGATATTACTTGTGATGGCCGGGCTTGCTTCTGGATTATTCTTGTATAGTGGGCCGGGCGTAGCGCTTACCTGGTTCTTTGTGAATATGCCTGTGAGGATTATTGGAGTGTTGGTAATGCTGATTCTCATTTTTATATCCGTTGGGCGATTTGCCTGGTACTTCATGAACAGCATCCCGGCGTATGCTGAGTATGATCCATACAAAGCCCTGCTTGATATGCGAAAATTAGTGCCGGTGCCCTTTGTGATCAGTTTTATTATGATAATACCTATGGCTGACAGGCAGACTTTACTGAATTTCGGATTTTCATTAGTGCTTGGGCTATTGTATACTGCAGTAATTTTGAAAAGGGTTCCGGAAGTGTACATTGTTAAATAAAGTTTAAATATTTATTACTATAGGCCTGGCATACAGGCACATTGATAAGTATTATTTAAAAAAAATAAAAGAAAAATAGTACCCATGAAAATATTTACTATACTTTTGTAACTCGAACCAGAGGATGAGAGGTGAAATTTAACTTCAAGAACTATATAAGGGGTTTTCTGCTTAATCAGTCGAGTCGCTTTCTACCGCAGTGGCTTGTACTGATCAAGGATATCTTCATTGTTATATTCTCGTTTTTTAGCGCTTATACTCTACGGTACAACTTTCAGGTGCCTGATCAGGCACTCTTTGACATGTACCAACAGTTGGTGTATGTTGTAGCATCAGCGCTTGTAGCCTTTATGCTTACAGGCTTGTATAAAAGCATTATCAGGCACACCGGGGCCCGTGATGCAATACAGGTGGTAAAGGTTAGCACATTTATTGTTGGAATCTTGCTGCTTTTGAATACAGCTGAAAACTTCTATAACTATCCCTGGTTATCACATGTGCCATATTCAGTACTTATTATTTTCTTTACCCTATCAATAGTACTATTGGTATTCACACGTTTTGCAGTGAGGCTGGTATACTATTGGCTTAAAACGCCAGGTGATGCTGTTAATGTATTGATATACGGAGCCGGGCAGGCAGGTATAATTACCAAGAATGTTTTACTGGCTGATCACGACCGGCGCATCAGGGTTGTGGGGTTTGTTGATAACCATCCCGGTAAAATAGGCAAAACCATTGAAGGGGTTTTCGTTTATTCCAGCGGGGTTTTGAATCCTAAATTCCTTACGGGCCGTAATGTCAAGGAACTCATCTTCGCTATACAGAAGATAGACAAGGATAAAAAGAGAGAACTCATTGAAGAAATACTGCTTCAAACGCATCTGCAGGTAAAGGAAATACCCCCGGTAACAAATTGGATTGACGGGCAATTGTCGGCAAAGCAAATAAGCACTATAAAGATTGAAGATCTATTACAACGCACTGAGATTAAGCTGGATAATAAGCATATGGTGGAACAGCTACTCGGGAAAAGGGTTATGGTGACTGGCGCGGCAGGAAGCATTGGGAGTGAACTGGTTAGTCAGCTTTGCCAGTTAAGCGTTGCCCAGCTTATAATGGTTGACCAGGCAGAAACGCCACTTTACGAACTTGAAGTTGAATTAAATGAAAGATATCCTGAGCTTTCCCATTCATTTGAATTTATTGTAGCCAACGTTGGGAACAAATTACTGATGCAACAGGTTTTTGAAGAATACCGTCCTGAAGTGATATATCATGCTGCTGCATATAAACATGTACCCATAATGGAACAGAATCCGGCGGAGGCCGTGAGGGTAAATATATTTGGCACGAAAACAGTAGCTGATCTGGCATCGTTTTACAAGGCAGAGAAATTTGTAATGATTTCAACTGACAAAGCGGTGAACCCAACCAATGTAATGGGAGCTACTAAAAGGGCTGCAGAGATATATATTCAGAGCCTGAACCATGAAATGACGAATAACACCCGTTTTATAACTACCCGTTTTGGCAATGTGCTTGGCAGCAATGGTTCAGTAATACCATTATTCCAAAAGCAAATTACAGCAGGAGGTCCGGTAACTGTTACTCATCCGGAGATTACCCGATACTTTATGACCATACCGGAGGCTTGCCAGCTTGTGCTTGAAGCAGGTGCATTGGGAATGGGCGGTGAGATACTTATGTTTGACATGGGCAAACCAGTGAAGATTGCCGACCTTGCCTTCAACATGATACGACTTAGCGGACTTGAGCCTGAGAAAGACATCAAGATTATATATACAGGCCTGAGGCAAGGGGAGAAACTTTATGAAGAGCTGCTCTATGACACTGAAAAAGGCCAGAAAACACATCACCCAAAGATTTCTATTGCCAAAGTGCGCTATAACAGATTAACAGATGTGCTCGACTTACTCTCTACACTTAGTGAATGCATGGAAATGAACGAAAAGATGCTCCTTGTATCCGGCTTGAAGAAAATGGTACCTGAATACAAGAGTAACAATTCAGTGTATCAACAACTGGATAAAGCCATTTAAATTGTATGAAAAAATATACGCTCATTGCTATCTTGCTAATTATAGTTAAGATAGGCTTCTCTCAAGCTGTAACATTGCCATTTGAACATAAACTCCGGATTGAACATGAGCGGAGCATGATAAGCGAAGGAAAGCAATGGCATGCTGTATATCCTTTACGGATAGATATTGGCGAAAATGATCCTGCTTATGCCGGATTGTTAAGAGGTAAGCCCGGGAAGAGTAATAAAAACTTCAAGGCATGGCTCAACCGGAAAATATTCTATGAGTCGTTGATTCAGATTGACACGGCCGGACTTAAGCTTACCATTGATCCTCTTTTGCTGTTAGAAGCAGGAAGGGAATTACATATTGGCCAACCAGTGGATGAGGGAGCAGGAGGATCACAAGTACTTGAATCGCTTTCAGCAGGCGATGGACGGAAAACATGGGTAAATACCAGAGGAGTGAGAATTGATGGTTCAATTGGAAGCCAGATAGCATTCCATTCGGCCTTTTTTGAAAGCCAGGCAGTATTTCCTACATGGGTTGATAAACAAGCGAGGGAGTTGCAACTGGTGCCGGGGCAGGCTATGTACAAGAATTTTAAGGAAACTGGCTTTGATTATGCCTATGCTGAAGGGCATGTTTCGTTTTCTCCTTCAAAGTATTTCAACTTCAGGTTAGGGCATGGTAAAAACTTCATTGGCGACGGTTACCGCTCACTCCTATTGTCAGATGTTGCTTTTAATTATCCTTATCTTGCCATTAACACCAATGTGTGGAATATTGAGTACGTGAATATATTTAGTCAGTTACAGGATATAAGCGCACCTAAGGGTGCTTGGAAGCCGTGGCTTAAGAAATATACTACCACACATTACCTTAGCTGGAATGTGTTGCCATGGTTCAATGTTGGATTGTTTGAATCAATTGTATGGCAGGCCTCTGATTCAACCGGACAAAGGGGCTTTGATATTAATTATCTGAATCCTGTTATATTTTACCGCCCGGTAGAATTCTCGCTTGGCTCACCTGATAATGCCTTGCTTGGAGGGTCAATGCGGTTTACCATCAGGAAACGCAATATGGTTTACTTCCAGTTAATGCTTGATGAATTCAAGCTTCAACACGTGCTCAAAGGTGATGGATGGTGGGCTAACAAGCATGGTTTTCAGGTAGGAGTGAAAAGTTTTGATCCTTTTGGCTTGAATGGGCTTTTTGTACAGGCAGAATACAATCATGTTAGGCCATACACCTATTCACACAACATGGCTATTCAAAACTATGCCCATTATAACCAGCCACTTGCGCATCCGCAAGGTGCCAATTTCAGGGAACTTGTATTACTGGCTGACCAAAGGATACGGCGCTGGCAATTTGCCTATAAATTGGTGTATTCACTATATGGTGCTGATACCAATGGACTTAACTATGGCCATGACCTCTATAAGCCCTATTACGAATATGTTACCGAGTTTAACAATAAAATAGGGCAGGGCCTCAAAACAAACTTAGTGCAGCACGACCTGAGTGCAGGATGGATCATTAATCCGGCCACCAACCTGTCAATAAGCATTGGTGCTACATTTAATCAACGCTTTTCAGAAGCTGAAGAAAACAATGGACTGCATTTGTGGTTTGGTATACGATCAGCGGTATTTAACAGGTACTACGATTTTTGACGGAAACCGGATACTTTTTAATATATTTGTTAAAAATTTAATATCCCTATCATGATAAGGAACCTCGGTGTCCAGACTTCTGTATTCAATCAGTACCTTGCTGAAATTCGCGATTCGGTGATCCAGTCGGATCCTATGCGATTTCGTAAAAACATGGAAAGGATGGCCTCCATCTTTGCCTATGAGATCAGCAAGGGTATGGTTTACCACTCAATAGAGGTTACAACACCATTAGGAGTGGCTGAAGTTCCGGTTTTAAAGGAATACCCTGTGCTGGCAACAATACTGCGGGCAGGGTTGCCTATGCATACCGGTATGCTGAATGTTTTTGATAAAAGTGAGAATGCCTTTGTGTCTGCTTACAGGAAACATCGTAAAGATGGTACATTTGATGTTCAGGTTGAATATGTTTCAGGTCCTCAGTTAACTGACCGCATAGTTATCCTTTCTGATCCTATGCTGGCAACAGGGGCATCACTGGTGCTTAGTTATAAAGCCCTGCTCACCAAAGGGAGGCCAAAGCATACCCATATAGTTACGCTTATTGCCAGCATGCAGGGGGTTGAATATATTCGAAAAAACCTTCCTTCAGAAGGAGTTACCTTGTGGGTTGGTGCTATTGACGATGAACTTACAGCACAATCATACATTGTACCCGGCTTAGGCGATGCCGGTGATTTGGCTTTCGGTCCGAAGATATGAATACATTATTAAAGGAGAATATAGCCGTTTCAATTGATTCCATCCGGTCGCACATGACCCGAAGTGTGCTTACCATACTCATAATTGCCTTTGGAATAATGGCTCTGGTTGGAATACTTACTTCCATTGACGCCATAAAGTTTTTCCTTGGAAAGAATTTTACAATGATGGGGGCCAACACTTTCACCATCCGCAATAAGCAAATGAGGATGGAGGGCGCCAGCAAGAAATCATTTGCCAAGAACAACAGGGTAATTACATGGCAGGAAGCACAGGACTTTAAGCAGGAATATACTTTTCCCTCGATGACTTCAATTTCAATGTTTGCTACGCACACGGCAACAGTGAAACATGAATCAAAGAAAACCTATCCTAATGTGCCTGTTATTGGTACTGATGAGAATTATATAGCAACTTCGGGTTACGAAATAGAAAAGGGGCGCAATTTTTCAACCACTGAAACATTTTACGGAAGTCATTCAATTATACTCAGTTCAGAAGTAGCAAAGAAACTATTCACCGGTGATACTGACCCAATTGACAAGATAGTTAGTGTTGGTCCGGCTAAGTATAAAGTAATTGGGGTGCTAAAGTCAAAAGGAGCAAGCCTCACGGGAGGCGATAACTTATGCCTGCTGCCTGTAACCACTGTTCGTCAGGTTTATTCAAGGCCGGGAGCGTCATTCTCAATTAGTGTGCTGTCACTTGACCCTACACGAATGGATGCAGCCATAGGTGAAGCATACGGTTTAATGCGCATCATAAGGGATGCTCACCCTACTGAAGAAGACCCATTCGAGATCACAAAGAGCGATAACCTGTCGAACATGCTTTTTGAAAACCTTAAGTACTTAAGGCTGGCGGCAACTATTATTGGCATTATTACCCTCTTTGGTGCTGCTATTGGACTTATGAATATTATGCTTGTTTCAGTAACTGAACGCACACGGGAAATTGGAATCCGTAAGGCTATGGGCGCAAATAAAACGACAATTCGTAATCAATTCCTTATGGAGGCAATTGTGATTGGTCAGATAGGCGGTGCTGCCGGTATTGTTTTAGGCATTGGCATAGGAAACATACTTGCTGTAGTAATTGGTGCGGGTTTTATAGTACCCTGGATGTGGATTATACTGGGCGTGACGCTCTGTTTTATAGTTGCCATACTTTCAGGTCTTATTCCTGCCATAAAAGCTGCTTCTCTGGATCCTGTGGAATCGTTGCGTTATGAATAAAATACTGGTATATTGTTCAAGCACATCACCTCGCCTGAAATACATAACGGATCTTATTCTTGGTGACCTTCTCGGGCTTGAAGTTGCTTTAGTTACTGACCAGGAGGAATTCATTAATTCACAGGAAGCTAAAATTTGTTATAACAACAGGCATTTGTCGCCCGACAAGGAATGTTTGATAGTGCCGTATGGATTACTAAATGAAAGGGGACTGAATAATCACCTGGTAAATGTGATTGATTTTGCCGAAACAAAGGCCCTCTTTCCCGTATACTCCTCAGGCAGCGACCTTCCATTTGATATATTTTCTGCAGCTTTCTACATGGTAAGCAGGTATGAAGAGTATCTGCCATTTTTCCCTGACCAGCATGGGAGATTTCAGGCATCGTCATCACTGGCATCGGAAAAAGGGTTTCTTCAAAAACCGGTAGTTAACATCTGGGCAAAAGAGCTTGGAAAGCTATTGCAGGAGTTATTTCCATCACTTGAAATTAGGGGTCACACTTACAAATTTGTGCCTACTATGGATATAGATGCAGCGTGGGCATTCAGGCATAAGGGGTTTTACCGTAGTATTGGAGGTTTCCTCAAGGATTTGCAATCATTTGATATGGAATCTTTCACAAGGCGATATAAATCACTTTTCAATATGGAGGCTGACCCCTTTGATTCCTATGAGGTAATCCATAAGTTGCATAGGAAGTACGCATTGCGGCCATTGTTTTTCGTATTATTTTCTGACTATGATGAATTTGATAAAAATACTCCTATAAATAATATGGCATTTCAGAAACTCATCAAGTCACTGGCTGATGAAGGCGGGGTTGGAATTCACCCTTCGTATGCTTCCAACAGGAATGAAGGGAAACTCCAGAAAGAAATATCTGCTTTATCGGATGTAGTGCACGCTGAAATAACTTCATCCAGGCAGCATTTTTTAAAACTCTCTTTTCCGGGCACATACCGCAATCTGATTGCCAATGATATTATGCACGACTACACTATGGGATATGCATCTGATACCGGCTTCCGTGCTGGTATTTGCACTTCATTCAAGTGGTTCGATCTCGAAATGGAAAGAGTGACTGATCTTGAAGTGCACCCCTTTGCAGTTATGGATGGCACTCTTCATGATTACCTTAAGATAGAGGCTGAAGGTGCAATGCTTCGGGTAAGTCCGCTTATCAAATCAGTTAAAGAAGTAGGGGGTACCTTTATCAGTTTGTTCCATAATGAATCGTTGTCAAACTGGCGCAGGTGGAAGGGCTGGGCTGAGGTTTATGAGGAGATACTTAAAGAGGGGGTTTAACTAGCTATCAGTTCAAGATAGTTCAAGATAGTTCAAGATAGTTCAAAGGGTTCAAGGGGTTCAAGGAGTTCAAGGCAGCTCAACTTTTCACTGTAGCCTTTAGCCTTTAGCCCTTAGCCTTTAGCCTTTAGCCTTTAGCCTTTAGCCTTTAGCCCTTAGCCTTTAGCCCTTAGCCTTTTATAACCTGGAAGCAATATATGACTTATTAATACTAAACAGAACTCCCTGACCCAGATCGTCCAAACGAATAAGTACTTTGTGATTGCCCTGATGCCTTACGAGCTCAGCCATAACACCTATTAACGGACCTTCGATAATTTCAATCTTCTGACCTGCTTTCATATCGGCGGGCACCACATCAAGTTCCTCACCGGTTGATATAAGCCGCTTTATTATCTCTATTTGATTTTCAGGTATTGACACTGCTTTTCCTTCAAAGGTTATAAATCCTACAAGATCGCCTTCAATGCGGGCTTTATAGAATTCATGATCAGCAATAAATACAAAGATATAGGAGGTGAATAGGGGGGTATAGACAGTTTTCAATCTGTCGGACCATTTCCGGCGTTCTTTTTTAAGGGGGAGGTAGCAGGTTATACCTGCCCGTTGGAGTTTTTCGAGACTCTTCTTTTCAGCCCTTGGTTTAGTATAACAAGCGTACCACTTCATTCAAATCAGAAAATTTGGATAAAGGTAGACAAAACCACGCTCCATACCATCACTGACAGGCTTAGCCATGCGAGCAAGTCCCTTCTTTTTGAATAATACTTTACAATCAGGACGGTGCCAATGGGAATTGATAACAAAACGGGGGTTAGTATGATTAACCCGGGTAATCCAAAACGTTTGCGAATTGTAACAATGATACGGTTGCGGCGTGTAAAGATTTTAACCGGCTTATTCTTTTTATTTCTCAGCCTAATGAGCTGATGTTCACGTGTTATTCCCATAAAGGAATCGTACAAACGCTTAACAACATGTCCCCACCGGGGAAAACGTGCAAATACGTACCTACCCCCGTAAAAAAAGAATATTACGCCAATCCATCCACCTACAGTCGTATTGAGGATTGTGTGGATATATGAATAACCGAAGAGATGTGAGGCCGGAGCCGCCAGCATAAATTTAACAGCACTTAATAATAGGATACTCAGTTGCTTCAAAATCAATTCATCGAAAAACATTCAGTTAAGTTTAAATTTTTAGTTCACAAGTATGTGCTAGTTAATTCTTGAAAGCGTCAAAAGTAATCCTGATTAAAATGCTGATCGCGTTTCAAGAAATTTGTTTTAGGAATCAGAGGCATACCTGTTAATATTAACATCTGATACTCGTATAGGTTTAGAGCAATATTTATGCCTTTATTTAGTTTACCCTGCCTGAAAACTTCTATTTTTGTAATCATGACACGATTATCATTTACTACACTGTTTCTGTTGCTTGTATTTCTGCCTGCCTGCGTATTTTCGCAAAGTTACCCTGTTGACTACTTTACACCGCCGCTTAAAGGAGTGCTCCAATTATCAGGTACATTTGCTGAATTAAGGGCCAATCACTTCCATTCAGGTATTGATATACGTACGGGTGGGAAAGAAGGCCTGCCTGTATATGCCTGCGCAGATGGTTATGTTGTACGCATCAGGGTATCGCCTTTCGGATTTGGCAAAGCTGTGTATATAAACCATCCTGATGGACTCACAACCGTTTATGCACACATGAAAGGTTTCAATAAACAGATTGATTCATGGGTAAAGACAGAACAGTATAAAGTGGAGTCATTTGATGTTGATTTATTCCCGCCACGAAACCAATTGTTGGTCAATAAGGGGGAAATTATCGGCAGTTCGGGGAACTCCGGCTCATCACATGGACCACACTTACACTTTGAAGTCAGGGAAACTGCAACTGAAATGCCTGTTGATCCTTTGGTTTTTAACTTTCCTGTAAAAGACTTTATCAGGCCAACACTCCATGGTTTGCGCGTTTATCCTGAGGGACCTGATGCCCTGATCAATGGAAGAAATTCGCCAATTACTTTGCTCCTTGCCGGATGGGGACCGGTATACAGGCTTAAGATCACTGACACCGTAAACATAGCGGGCAAATTTTCACTGGGTGTGAGTGCTTCCGACTTGTTAAATGAGGCAAGTAACCGGAATGGAGTTGTTGGTTATGATGTTTTTATTGATTCATTACCTGTGTTTAAATGGAAAGCTTTGCGCTTTAGTTTTAGTGAAACAAGATATATCAATAGTTTCATTGACTATACGTATTATTATTCTACCAACCAACGGTTTATGCGTACTAAGACTGATCAGGGTAACAAGCTCAGTTTATACGAATTTAACCCTACTAAGGGTATTTTTAATACTCTTCCAGGTAAGACTCACAATGTTAAGGTGGTAGTAACTGATTCAAAAGGAAATGAATCAATACTCAGTTTTTTTGTTAAAGGACAAAATGGGAATGCAGATTCTGGGAAACCACCCGTTGTTAATATAGCTAACAGGAATGCGGGCATAGCTATTGGGTCGCATAAAGAGAGTAAGCATATTGGAGGATTATCTTTTACAACTGATAAGGTAAACAATTTTGCCACCCCTGATATGCGGATTAGCTTACCCGGCAGTTGCTTATATGACAGCATTAAATTTGAATACGGGGAACTCCCACCACAAATTGGCATGTTGTCAGCTGTGCACAGTATTCACAAACCTGAGGTACCAATACATGATTATTACCATCTTTCCATTAGGGTAGATTCAGGTTTCACTTGTAAAGCTAAACAATTGGTTGTAGTAAGGTTAAATGCCGCAAATAAACCGGGGTCGGTAGGTGGAGTATATGAAAATGGGTTTATGAAAGTGAAATTACGTGATTTTGGTCGGTATTCAGTAATGGCCGATTCTACATCACCGGTTATTAAGCCAATAAATGTTAGGGAAGGTATGATGGTAGGCGGTATTGATAATATTAAAGTTTCAATCAGCGATAACCTTAGCGGAATAAGGTCATACAGGGGAACACTAAACGGGGCATGGATTTTAATGGATT
>JAGXGB010000005.1 GCA_024636955.1 Bacteroidales bacterium | reverse complement strand
CCTTTATGGTTTTGCCGGATTTTTTATTATAAATAATTCAGGTGTAATTTCATCAAGTATGACTGTTCTCCAGGGAATGGCAATTTTGGCTGCCGGACTTGCACTTGGAACAGTTGCTTTGATATCAGCTATTGTTCAAGGTAGGGTGTGTGCTAATGGTATATCATCAATTGCATCAGGTTATGATGTTTTTGGTAAAACCATGGTACTGGCAGTTTTTCCAGAACTTTATGCTATTATTGCTTTTGCTGCAACGTTCCTTATTTCATCAGGACTTGTGTAATAGACACCTCATCAGTGCTAGTTAAACAGAAACCTCATCAGGACTTTTTTATTTGGTCACCTCAGGACTTTTAATCAGAAACCTCAGGACTTTTTATTAGACACCTAAGGCTTTTTAATTAGACACCTCAGGACTTTTAAATCAGATACCTTATCAGGACTTGTGGAGGAGATACCTTCTATAATAAATATGGTTTGAAGAAAAGGCATCGTCGGTTCGGCGCTGCTTTTTTTATCGATGGAATGCACTTTTTAAAAAGAGATTTGAATCTCATCCAAATTTGCACAATAATTGATTAGACCTTATTAGAAACTTTTAAAATAAGTATGTCATGAACGAAGAATTTAAAGTAAAAGGCGAAGAATTGCTTGCACAGATCAAGCGGTTATTCCACGAAGGCAATATAAGCCGGATAATAATAAAAAACGAAGAGGGTAAAATTTACCTTGAAATCCCCGTCACCATTGGTGTAATTGGTGCTGTTTTTGCTCCAGTGCTTGCTGCTGTTGGCGCATTAGCTGCGTTGGCCGCTAACTTTACCATTGAAGTTGTTCGCAAAGACGGGGTATAACGGCATAAATTATTGATTATCTTTGCAAAATATATCACAATATTAATTATGTTTAATTCAGTAACTGCAAACTTTATAAATTTAGTATGAATATTGAACTTCAGAAAACAGGCGATCTTACAGCTACATTAAAAATTGACCTCACTAACGCTGACTATCAGGATAACGTAACCAAGGTTTTAAAAGACTATCAAAGAAAAGCACAAATGCCTGGTTTCAGGCCCGGTAAAGTGCCTTTTGGACTAACAAAAAAGATGTATGGTCAGGCAGCTACGGCTGATGAAATCAATAAATTACTAAGTGATGCCCTTGATAATTATATCAGGGAAAATGACCTTCAACTGCTTGGTAATCCACTTGCAAATACTGAAAAGACTGACCAGGTTGATTTCGCTGAAGCAGGTGATATGAGCTTTTATTTTGACCTTGCAATGGCTCCCACTTTTGAAGTGACCCTTTCACCCGAATTAAACATTCCATATTACAATGTAGAAGCATCTGACAAGATGGCAACTGACTATCTGGCAGATATTCGTCAGAAACAAGGCGAAATGTCAGAAGTTGAAACTGTTGAAAAAAATGATGTTGTAAATGGGGATTTCGTTGAATTAAATAAAGATGGTTCAGTTAAGGCTGAAGGACTGAAGACTTCAGGTATTATTAACACTGCTTTACTTAAAGACGAGGCAGTTGTTAAGTCATTTGTTGGATTACAGGTTGGATCAACCATTACCATCAAGCCATCTGAAATTACAGAAAACAACACTGATAAAGCCACAATGTTGGGTATTGAGCCTGAAGCTGCAGAAGATATCAATTCTTCCTTTAACTTTACGGTTGCAACAATCAGCCGGATGAATCCTGCTGAGCTAAATGAGGAGTTTTTTGAGAAGATTTTCCCTGGAGAGGAAATAAAAACTGAGGAAGAAATGCTTGCACGAATCAAGAAAGAAGCATCTCAATCTTTTGGCACTGAGTCAGACCGTAAATTCTTTAATGATGCGCTTGAAGCTATAATTAGCGCAGCAAATATAACATTGCCTGATGAATTTGTTAAAAGATGGCTGGTTGAAACCAATCCTGAAAAGCTAACAGCGGAAGATGTTGAACGCGATTATGAAGGTTACGGCCGCTCATTGCGTTGGCAATTAATTGAAAACAAATTGGTTACAGAGCATAACATTGGTGTATCAGAAGAGGAAGTTAAAGACGTATTCAGAGGATACTTCCGCCGACCCGGTTCAGGAGAAATGGATGACGAAATGAAGGCACGTATTGACAGCATTGCCGACTCTTTCATGAAGAATAAAGAGGATGCCGGAAGAATCCGCAATCAGCTTTTTGAAAAGAAATTGATTGATTTAATAAAAGAAAAAGTTCAGCCTAAGCAGGAAAACTTAAGTTATGAGGAGTTTGTTAAATTAGCTTCTACTAAATAAAAAAATCATGGATCATAATGAATTTAGCAAGTATGCAACCAAGCATTTGGGCATAAGCGGCACAACACTTCGCAAGTATCAATCTGCAGTATCAGGGTATATTTCACCTACCATTATTGAAGAGCGCCAGTTAAATATCGCTACAATGGATGTGTTTTCACGCCTTATGATGGACAGGATCATATTTTTGGGTGTTCCGGTTGATGATTATGTTGCCAATATCATTCAGGCACAATTGTTATTCCTTGAATCAGTGGATGCCAAAAAGGACATTCAAATCTATTTGAACACACCGGGAGGAAGTGTGTATGCAGGTTTAGGTATCTATGATACCATGCAATACATTACTCCTGATGTTGCTACTATCTGTACAGGTATGGCAGCATCAATGGGCGCAGTGCTGCTTTGTGCCGGTACTAAAGGAAAACGTACAGCCTTGAAGCATTCACGAATTCTTATTCACCAGCCAATGGGTGGTGCACAGGGACAAGCATCAGATATAGAGATTACTGTGCGTGAAATTGTGAAATTAAAGAAGGAACTTTACGATATCATTGCTGATCACTCAGGTCAACCTTACAAAAGAATTGAGAAAGATTCAGACCGCGATTACTGGATGACCGCTGAGGAAGCTAAAGAGTATGGCATGATAGATGAAGTGCTGTTCAAAGGAAGAGTTTAAAAGATTATTAGGGAGAGTATAAAAGAAACCCTGATGGTTTTGATTATTAATAAGTTGTAATTATGCCAAAAAAAGAAGAAAGATGTTCCTTTTGTGGAAGACCACGCAGTGAAACAAATATGTTGATCTCAGGACTTGACGCACATATCTGCAATTACTGTGTTGAACAAGCAGAAGATATCATTCGTGAGGAATCAAAAGCAACCAGGGATAAGGATTTTTCTAAAATTAAACTCCACAAGCCGGCTGAGATCAAGGCATACCTTGATCAGTATGTGATTGGACAGGATGATGCAAAGAAAATACTTGCGGTAGCAGTTTATAATCATTTCAAGAGAATCAATCAGCCACCATCGCGTAATGAAGATGTTGAGATTGAAAAATCAAATCTTATACTGATTGGGGCAACCGGAACAGGGAAAACCTTGTTAGCCCGCACTATTGCTAAATTACTGAATGTTCCTTTTTGCATTGCTGATGCTACAGTTTTAACTGAAGCAGGCTATGTAGGAGAAGACGTTGAAAGCATACTTTCGAGATTGCTGCAGGCTGCTGATTATGATGTGGCTGCTGCTGAAAAAGGAATAGTGTTTATTGATGAAATTGATAAAATTGCCAGAAAAAGCGATAACCCGTCAATTACCAGGGATGTATCAGGTGAAGGCGTTCAGCAAGCTCTGTTGAAATTACTTGAAGGTGCTGTGGTTAATGTTCCTCCTCAAGGTGGTAGAAAACATCCTGAGCAGAGAATGATCCAGATTAACACTCAAAACGTCCTGTTTATTGCCGGCGGAGCTTTTGATGGGATTGAGAAAAAGATCGCATCAAGAATACAGGCTAACATTATGGGATATGTAGCTGCAAAGGACCAGGAAATTGATAAGAATAACCTGCTTCAATACATTGCGCCGCAGGATTTAAAGAGCTTCGGCTTGATCCCTGAGTTGGTTGGACGTATGCCTGTGGTTACATACTTGAGTCCGCTTGACGAGGCTGCATTGAGAAGGATCCTTACTGAACCTAAAAACGCCATAGTTAAGCAGTTTACACAGTTATTTGAGCTTGATGGAATAAAATTAACCATCTCTGAGCCTGTTTTTGATTTTATAGTAAACAAAGCTATTGAGTTTAAACTTGGTGCCCGCGGCCTCAGATCGATTATGGAAACTATACTTACTGATGCAATGTTTGAATTGCCATCAGATCAGAGTGTGAAAGAGTTCAAACTCACTCTAAATTACGCTGAACAGAAGCTAAGCAAAATCAGCAAATCAAAACTTAGAGTTGCCTGAAATACCATTTAGAGTTGCCTGATACACGATTTAGAGTTGCCTGAAACACTATTAAGAGTTGCTTGATACACGATTAAGAGTTGTTTGATTCACTATTTTTTACAAAAATCAGGAAGACTCATCATCTTAAGCTAAATGACAGTTAATAAAGCTGTTAGCTAAAACAATATAGTGGCATTCTTTTTGTTAATATTGCATATAAAATGATCGGTTGAATGACCCGTTTGCTGTATAGTCTGATATTAACGCTAATACTTGTTTCGCCCGCTATGGCGCAATCAACAAGTAACATACTTGTTTACAAAGCCATTATTAGCGATGGGGACACTATCCCTATGATGGACTTACCTGAAGTTAACATAAAAGGGTATGCAATATACCGCTCTCCGGCTGACCAGCGTAAGTATGAAAGATTGGTCCGTAACGTTAAAAAAGTCTACCCTTATGCCAGGCTTGCCGGTATTAAACTTAGAGAGTTTGATGCTATGATGGTGGGACTATCGGAGAAGGAGCAAAAGAAACTTTACAGAAGGGCTGAAAATGAGCTAAAGGAACAATTTGGCACTGAATTAAAAGCTCTTACTGTTTCCCAGGGGCATATTCTGCTAAAGCTGGTTGACAGGGAAACAGGCGATCCAACTTACCATATTGTTAAAGAACTGCGAGGAACCTTTGTAGCGTTCTTCTGGCAGAACTTAAGCCGTTTATTTGGCTACAACCTTAAAGAGCAGTATGATCCGCAAGGCAGAGACCGCGATATTGAGATCATTGTTCAGCGCATTGAAAACGGGACTATTTAGTGATTGTTTTAGAATTACCTTGCTATTAAAAAGCTACCTGGTTGAAGTAACAATTCCTTCATCAAAATTGTAAAGTGAATCACTTACCTCTTCCCTGAAGCACGATAAGCACGGTATAGATCAGGATTTTGAGGTCCATAGCCAGCGACATGTTTTCAATGTAAAGAATATCGAACTTAAGTCGTTCAACCATTTCTTCAACGTTTTCAGCATAACCATACTTAACCTGGCCCCATGAAGTGATGCCCGGTTTTACTTTTTGCAGAAGGCGGTAATGTGGGGCCCGCTCTACTATTTTATTGATAAAGAATTCACGCTCAGGGCGAGGGCCTACTAAAGACATATCACCTATCAATACAGACCAGAATTGAGGAATTTCATCAAGCCTCACTTTTCGCAGAAATAATCCGAAGGATGTAATTCGGGGATCGTATTTGGAAGATAATTGTGGTATCCCATTCTTTTCTGCATCGCAATACATACTTCTGAATTTGATCATTGTGAATGGTTTTCCATGCACACCAATTCGTTTCTGGCGGTAAAGTACCGGACCGCGGGATGTTAGTTTTATGCCAATGGCAACTCCAATATATGCCGGAAGCAGGATTATCATGGCAATGATAGATACAAAAATATCCATTAGTCGCTTTAACGATTGTTGCCATGCCGGCATTAAGTCAGGAGAGATCTCCAGGAGAGGTGTATGAAATATTGAAGTTGAGTGAATGGTGCCTAAAAGATAATCCTGCATGTCAGGAATTACCTTGATGATCACATTGGTGCTTTCAACTTCAGTAATAATTTGCTCAATTGTTTTAACCTCCGATCTTTCTGTCGCTATAATAACCTCCTCTACGTTATGTTCCATAATTATCCGTTTTAGCTGATTGATGTGACCAAGGTGAGGTAGGAACTGCTCAAGCTTATAATCCTTGTATGGAGCTGCATTTACGAATCCAATAAAATGATTTCCGCTTGATTTCTCTTGATTCTCAATCTCATTATAAATACCTATTGCATTACCATTACTGCCTACTATTATAGTGTTGAAGCCTAATATTTTATTATGAATCTTGTAGGTTGTTATTGAAGTTAGGATAAGCCTGAAAGTGTAGGTTGGAATAAAGTGACACAAGAAAAGAACGAGAATTGAATCATAATAATGACGATACTCCGTAATCATATCGTCAATTATGAGGGTAAAGAACAATATAATAACGCCAATAATCGTAATGAGCAATGTTTGTCCTAGCTCCTTAAGCCTGGCCTTCCGATAAATCCTGCGGTATGTGCCCATCATAATGTAAAGGCATAACCAGAACAAAGGAATGAAGATTAGACCGTAAAGCAGGTTTTTGTCATTATATATTACTTCCGGGTAGTCAAATATGTTTGGATCAGCTGCATACTTCCTGTATGTGAAGAAAGTAGCCCATGCCAAAACAGCAGAGAACAAATCTGCAAAAACATATCGCGCTACTTGTAATTTTCTGTTCATTTAGAAGTATTAAAATGGACAAGTTTTAAATTGTCAAAAAGGAAAATTGCATCGTTAGTAGTTGATTCTTTTTGAGCACCGATGAATATCTGAAAATCTGTTGCATTCGGTGTGTCGTATTTAGGTACTGAAAGGTTCACATATACTTTCTTCCACACATCAGTTTCATTAAGTACTATCAAAGGCCTCTGCACCCACATTCCTGATGAAGTATAAAAAACCCCAACAACCAAAGGGTGGTTTATCTTATAATCCATCTCAAGAAAAATTGAACTGCCGTTTCCGGGGAATGTGAATTTCTCTTTAGTGCTAGCTTCAAAGACGGAAGAATCGGCTGTTAGTTGCACGAATCCTGCCCATGAGCCGCCGTAACCCGGGAAGATCATTGATGGATCATTAGTTTTTGAAATGTTAACGGTGCTTTTTGATGTGGTATCGATTGAGAATCCCGCAAGTTCAAAATTCTCCATCCAAGGAAAGACTGTATTGTTGTGATAATTTACGAATACATCGTTGAGGGTGATCACACTATCACGAATAAAATTGACCTCTCGTTTTATCTCTGTAAAGAATGGATAGGCGCTTCTAGTTGATCCTATTCCATTTAGTTTAATACCTGCCCTTATCATCAGATTTTGTTTGCCCTGAGTTAAAATGGGAATAGTAGCAGGCAATTCAAAGGAACCTATAAATTGGTCATCAATGTAAACCCAGGCATCGCTAATGTTTGATGATGCACTTCCTTGCGAGAAATCAGCAACAAGATCCATTTTTTCAATATGGAGATAAGACGGCACCAGATTTGGGTCATCTTTTGGTTCGCAACCTGAAAGTAGTATTAATGCGGAAATGAAGGTTATTACTGAAATATAAGCTTTAGGAGTAATGAAGGTCATACTGTAATTTATATCATAAAGTAACCGTGTAGAATCAACGGCTACGGATTCTTTTTATTGCTTAATTTTTAACAAATTTTAACCAATGAATGGAAATTATACAGCGAGGTTTGCAGCGTCTTCCATTTTCTCAATTATGCGGTATGCAAGGTCGAGTGCCTGATACCCATCAGTTATTGTTACAGGAGGAACTGTATTGTGTATAATGGCATCTGCAAAGCTTTCAAGTTCAGTTAATATGGCGTTTGAAGGAAGTACTTCAGGTTTCTCCATAATAATCTGTTTTGGGTTCTTGTTTACCCCCAAATCCAGTACCATAGCAAATGGATCGTCGTGGTTAATATTTTCAGTCATGCGAATTATTTCAGTTTTTTTATCGAGAAAATCAACTGAAATGTATGCATCGCGCTGGAAAATCCTTGTTTTCCGCATGTTTTTCATTGAAATGCGGCTTGCTGTGAGATTAGCTACACAACCATTATCGAATTCTATACGTGCGTTGGCAATATCAGGGGTGTCACTTACAACTGAAACACCACTTGCACTTATTTTATGAATACCTGACTTTACGATACTCAGTACTATATCCAGATCGTGGATCATCAGATCAAGTATCACAGGTACATCAGTGCCACGGGGATTGAATTGTGCCAACCTGTGTGTTTCAATAAATAAAGGTTGATCAATAAACTTTGATGCTGCTATAAAAGCAGGATTAAATCTCTCAACATGACCCACCTGCACTTTAACATTGGCCTCGTCGGCAATCTGTATCAATTCCAATGCCTGCTGGGGTGTAGTAACAATAGGTTTCTCAATAAAAACATGTTTGAACTTACGCAATGCACTATAGGCATTGTCAAAATGCGACAGGGTAGGAGTTACAATATCTATTACAACAACTTCATCTATCAATTCATCAATTGAATCAAACGACTTAATATCAAATTCCTTAGAAACCTTTGCAGCATTTTCAGGGTCTACGTCATAAAAACCTGTTAGCTGATATTTTTCAATTTGCTTAATACATTTAATGTGAATCTTGCCTAAGTGGCCAGCTCCAACAACACCGATTTTGAGCATAACAAGCGTTTTAAGTTTAAGTTTGTTTTTCTACAGGGCGAAATTAGTAATTTAGCACCACATTATAATAGGCTTTTTAGGATGAACACAAATCTTATTGATACATTCAAACATAAAGGATTACGAAAGAAACTCGTTACCACTGTCAAGTCAAAGGGGATAAGAGATGAACGTGTTCTAACTGCCATAGAATCAGTCCCGAGGCATTATTTCTTTGACTCAGGCTTTCTGGAATATGCCTATGAAGACAAGGCTTTCCCAATTGGTGAGGGGCAAACAATTTCTCAACCCTATACAGTTGCTTTCCAGACTGAGTTACTCGATTTAAGAAAAGGTGATAAGATTTTGGAGGTTGGCACCGGTTCAGGCTATCAGGCTGCTATCCTATTCAATATGGGTGGCAAGGTTTATTCGATTGAACGTCAGCGACCTTTGTATGTTAAAGCAAAGGAAATGCTTCCAAAAATTGGGTGTATTGTAAAAGTGCATTTCGGCGATGGGTATAATGGTCTTCAGGCATTTGCGCCATTCGATCGAATTTTGGTAACTGCCGGGGCCCCGCTTATACCACAACCTCTTATTGATCAGCTCAAACCGGGCGGTAAAATGGTTATTCCGTTAAATGAGAATGATTATCAGGTAATGACCCTGATTGTTAAAAATGAAGACGGGTCAACCAATATTACCCAACACGGCATATTCAAGTTTGTTCCATTATTGGGTGATAAGAGTCGATAGTTTGTTCCATTGCATGGTGTTAAGAGCCGGAAACTTTAAACAATTATTGCCATAGGTTGTTATTGCAGCGAAGTGCATATTCTACTAAATTGTACACGCCATGCCGCATTACCATACATTGGGGGATATTCCTCCAAAAAGACATACTCAATTCCGCAAGCCGGATGGCAATTTGTTTGCTGAGCAACTTGTTTCAACAGAAGGTTTTTCTGATGTTTATTCCATAACCTACCATATTAACCCTCCAACCAGGGTGCTTGCCATTGACCCACCGGTAAATGTGAAACCTGTAGTTGCTATTCAGAATAATATGCAACACAGGAGCTTTCAGGGATTTAAAGTAAAGCCTGAAACCGATTATCTTAAGAGCAGGGTACCTGTGCTCATTAACAATGATCTATATATCTCGCTGGCAGCCCCGGGTAAAGGAATCAGTGATTATTTCTTTAAAAACAGCCAGGCTGCTGAAATGATATTTATTCATGAAGGAAGTGGTGTACTTGAAACTATGTACGGCAGCTTGCCTTTTTCTTATGGCGACCATCTGATAATCCCCAGAGGAACTATCTACAAGCTTGACTTTGAGTCAGAAAACAACAGACTTCTAATTGTGGAGTCGTTCTCCCACATCCGCTTCCCGAAAAAGTATGTTAACAAGTATGGTCAGCTGGAGGCACATGCTCCATATTATGAGCGTGATATAAGAAAGCCACAGGATTTGACAACTCATGATGAACAGGGTGATTTTCTGGTTATGATCAAGAAGGAAGACCAACTTTTCCCGTATCATTATGCAAATCATCCTTTTGATGTTGTTGGCTGGGACGGTTACTTATATCCGTACGCCCTTTCAATCCATGATTTTGAACCTATAACCGGCAGAATTCATCAGCCCCCTCCAGTGCATCAGAGTTTTGAAGCACATAACTTCGTTACCTGTGCATTTGTGCCACGCATGTATGATTACCATCCTCTGTCAATTCCGGTACCTTACAATCACAGCAATGTTGATTCTGACGAAGTACTGTATTATGTAGATGGTGATTTTATGAGCCGTAGTCATGTTGACCGAGGTCAGATTACCTTGCATCCAATTGGCATTCCGCATGGACCACACCCCGGCACAGTTGAAAAAAGCCTGGGTGCCCGTGAAACAAAAGAACTGGCTGTTATGATAGATACCTTCAGGCCATTATGGCTCACTAAAGCGGCCCTAGATATTGAAGATCCTGATTATTTTAAATCCTGGATTGACTAATTGATTAATTTGTATGATCCAATTATAAAGCATTTCAATTATGAAAGAAACAATTGATTTCCTTCCACTAAAAGGAACGGATTATATTGAATTTTATGTAGGCAATTCAAAGCAGGCTGCCTTCTTTTACCAAACTGCTTTTGGCTTTCAGCCTCTTGCGTTTGCAGGACTTGAAACCGGACTATCTGACAGGTCATCATACGTTCTGCAACAAGGTAAAATCAGGTTAGTGCTGACTTCTTCCCTTAATGGCGAAAATGAAATTAGCCGTCATGCGATGAAACACGGTGATGGGGTTAAGGTAATTGCTCTATGGGTTGATGACGCTACAAAAGCATGGGAAGAAACTACAAGTCGTGGTGCAGATTCATACATGGCACCTACTACAACTGCTGACGATAACGGCGAAGTAATTACCTCCGGAATAAGAATATATGGTGAAACAGTGCATGTTTTTGTTGAACGGAAAAACTACAACGGAGTCTTTTTACCAGGCTACATTCCATGGGAAACGAGCTACAAAACAGAGCCTACAGGATTGAAGTACGTTGATCACATGGTAGGTAACGTAGGCTGGGGTGAGATGAACAAATGGGTTGATTTCTATGCTGAAGTAATGGGCTTTAATCAGCTTATAAGCTTCGACGATAAAGATATCTCAACTGAGTTCACTGCCTTAATGAGCAAAGTGATGAGCAATGGGAATGAAAGAATTAAATTCCCTATCAATGAACCCGCAGAAGGTGCCAAGAAATCACAGGTAGAGGAGTATCTTGACTTTTACGGCACCAGCGGTGTACAACACATTGCCCTTGAAACTGATGATATTCTTCAAACAGTTACTACGCTAAAAGATAGAGGAATTGACTTCCTTGAAATTCCCGATGATTACTATGAGGTGGTGAAAGAAAGGGTTGGTGAGATTGATGAAACTGTAGACAGCTTGAAAAAATTAGGCATCCTTGTTGACAGGGATGAAGAAGGATACTTGCTTCAGATATTTACAAAACCATTGGTTGACCGCCCCACGCTTTTCTTTGAGATTATTCAGCGCAAAGGCGCCAAGTCATTTGGTAAAGGTAATTTTAAGGCTTTGTTTGAAGCAATTGAACTGGAACAAGGTAAGAGAGGTACCTTATAATGAAAAGTGAACCTAAAACAACTCAGTTAAGCTCGTGGTTGAAAACTGAGAACGACACAGATTTTACAATATACAACATACCTTTTGGTATTGCTGAATTGCCTGATCATTCAATAGTGGCAGTAAGTCGTATTGGCGACAAGGTAATTAACCTCTATGCTTTACAAAGAGATGGTTACTTTGATTCCTTCAATCATGACCTTGATGGATTATTTAACTCGCCCAACCTTAATGCATTCATTGGAATTGGTAAAAAAATAACCTCAGGCGTAAGAAGCAGAATCACACAGTTATTTGAAGAAAACACTGATGAGGTCAGCGATAAAGAAGCCTTCTCCCGGAAGTATCTGATATCAGCTGAGAGTGTTAAGATGCAATTGCCTGTTAAGGTTACTGATTACACTGACTTCTATTCAAGCATTGAACATGCAGGTAATGTTGGCAGCATGTTCAGAGATCCTCAAAATCCGTTATTACCTAACTGGCGCCATCTGCCTGTTGGATACCATGGCAGGGCTTCATCAATTGTTATTTCCGGTACACCTATTCACAGGCCAAAAGGTCAGATATTGCCTGCCGGTCAAGATACTCCTGTATTCAGTGCAACACGGATGTTTGACTTTGAGTTGGAACTTGCCTTTGTGGTTGGGCAAAACACTGAACTGGGAAGTTCAGTACCAGTTGATAAAGCTGAAGATTATATTTTCGGTTTTCTCCTTTTTAATGACCTATCGGCACGCGATATACAATCATGGGAATATGTGCCATTAGGGCCATTTCTTTCAAAGAACTTCGGCTCTGTAGTTTCCCCGTGGATTGTTACCCTCGAAGCGCTTGAACCTTACAGGACGAAAGGTCCGGTGCAAGAGCCAGAAGTGCTTGATTATCTTAAAACTGACGGACTTCACAACTTTGACATTAACCTTGAAGTTTACATTAAACCTCAGGAATCAGAACCCTCATTGGTTGCTGCAACCAATTTTAAGTACATGTACTGGAATATTAGCCAGCAACTGGCACATCATACCGTAAACGGGTGCAACATCAACATAGGCGACCTTTACGCTTCAGGCACTATAAGCGGACCAACACCCGGTTCTTATGGTTCATTGCTGGAGTTGACATGGCGTGGCAAAAACAAATTGAAGGTTGGTGATACAGAACGTGCATTTATTGAAGACTACGATACTATAATAATGCGGGGCTATGCTTCAAAGGAGGGAGCAAGGGTAGGCTTTGGTGAATGCGAAACCACAATTCTACCTGCTAAATAATATGCACAAAACATTTGATGCTTCCGTAATAGGGCAAAATGAACTTCACCGTTTGATATTGGGTGGAATTGCTCCCAGGCCCATAGCATTGGCAAGCACTGTTGATGCTGATGGAGTGCCTAACTTGTCGCCTTTCAGCTTTTTCAATGCGTTTGGCGTGAATCCCAGTACTATCATATTTTCCCCTGCAAGGAGAGCAAGGAATAACACTACAAAAGACACATTTGAAAACCTTAAGCTTGTTCCTGAAGTTTGCATTAATGCCGTAACCTACAATATGGTTGAGCAAATCAGCCTGGCAAGTGCAGAATTTCCTAAGGGCGTTAATGAGTTCGAGAAGGCAGGTTTCACAATGGTCAATTCAGAAAACATAAGACCATTACGGGTTCTTGAATCGCCAGTTCAATGGGAGTGTAAGGTAAGGGATATCATTGAAACCGGAACCGGTGGTGGCGCTGCAAACCTTGTTATATGTGAAGTACTGATGGTACATGTGGAAGAAAGTGTACTAACATCATCAAATAGTATAGACCCAACATTAGTTGACCTGGTTGGGCGTATGGGAGGTGAATACTATGTTAGGGCTAATGGTAGTGCTTTGTTTGAAGTGGCTAAACCGCTTAATAAACCGGTTATTGGTGTGGATATGCTTCCCCAACACATACGGACAAGTGAAATCCTAACCGGTAATGACCTTGGAGTGCTGGGCTCATCAGAGATGCTGCCATCAATTGAGCAAATAAATTCAGCCATGCTTCTTCCTGAAATAGCCAAGCTTGATGATAGCCTCGGACTTTCAATTACAGAAAAGCAAAAGCTGCTTCACAAGATCATTAAGAACTTACTTACAAAGAAGATGAGGCAGGAAGCTTTGAATGCATGCTTTATTCCAATTGCGAAAGCTTAGTTTAACTCAATTCAAATATAACAGGAGTCTTTAGTATTTAACCACTTAAAGCGCGTCAGAGATAACAGGCGTTTCGCTTAGTAACGCCAGTCCATCAGAAATAAGTTTGCTTAACTTCTTATCAGTGTTCTGTATATGAGCAAGCCTTTTATGGATCTCCTTTGAGAATGGATTTGTTCCTGTATTACTTTCAAGTAGCTCAAGCATTTCAACCATGAGTAGCCACTCTGAGCTGTATTTATCTTTTATAGTTGTCCAGATGTTCTGCAAATCAGAAACGTCCGCTGCAGTTGGCGTGGTGTTCTGGAATCGAATATCCCTTACTTTCTGATAAAGCTTATGCACGATCTTATCGCTGTCAGAATACACTATTTTATGCGTTGTTTCAGCAGGCGCCTTATACGAAAGGTTGAATGCACCCGGATCAGCAGGCCCCGAAAAAGCTGATACTACTTTGCTACCTGTTGCCATGTCATAAGTACCCCATGAAGGCATAAAGAGTTTCTTGTCAAGATAAGTTACCGTGCAATTTTGTAGAGTGAAAATCAAGTTCATGCCTTCGGGTTTCCTTATAGTGGTGAGATGTCCTTTTACTTTAAGCCCTGTTACAAATTCAATTTGAACATCTTTTCCTTCAATAATGCCGGCTTCTTCAAGTTCAACTTCTGTCATTAAATACACGGGTTTGTTGCTGTTTACGATGTTACCAACCGGTGTGCCATATCCTTCAGTATGATATGATTTCCCATGTCCCGGAAGCTCTTTGTCATCGTATGCAAGGGCAGTGGCGCTGTTTGTTCGGAGGTAGACAACTTCATCGCCATCAAAAACTGAGTCGTTGAACGTACCGGATATTTGCAATCCTGAATCAAGCACTACTGTTCCGGTATTTTTTGAATTTTCTGCTTTCATTACTGCGCTCTTACCTCCTTTGCGCAATGCCATGCCATCAGCAAACTCATTCAACACATCTGATAAGGTTTTGAAATCGGGTGTTACAAACAGCTGAGGTTGCTGGGTGGTGATATCAAAATTAAAATGAGCAGCCTCTATTGAGTAAGGTAGTTTCTTAATATGAGGTTGCATGCAGTTATAGCTTTCGCCAATTGACGATAACAGCCCGGCACCGTAAATTTTCGGTGAGTTCAGATCGCCAATGAGTCCATATTCAACTGTCCACCAGTGCAGGTTCCGAATCAATGACATTTCTGAAGGCTCCCCCATGGTGGAATCTATATGAGCAAGAGTCTTTTCCGCAGCATCTATCTCACCTTTAGCTGAATATGGGTCGGCTTTGAGGATTGAAAGGTGCCTGACAGCTTCGTAAAGTTCATAATCCCTCGCTGAAGAGAATGCTTTAGAACCAATCTTCCCGAAAAACTGTAGGTATTCTGAATACTCTTCATCAGCAATAATTGGAGCATGGCCGGCAGCCTCGTGTATTATATCAGGTGCAGGGGTATATTCAATTTGATCGGTAGGGCGAATATCAGCTGCAATAACCAGTACCCTGTATGCCTGAAATTCCATAAAAGCTGATGGAGGAATGAATCCGTCTACTGCTACAGCTGCCCATCCAATTTCTTTCAAAATGCGGTTCATGCCATACATATGAGGGATGGTATCAATGCTGATACCTGTTTTTTTTAGTCCGTCAACGTATGAACCATGTGCTACCCGTGAAAGGAAGCGCACGTTTTGCCGCATTACGTAACGCCAAACTGCATGATCACGTGAGGTATATTCATTGTAGGGCTGCTCAATTACAAGACTCATTAAGTGAGCGGGCAGTTTATCAAGAACTTCATTCATTTCCATAGCAGGATGTGTTAAATTTGCTCCCTCATAAAAAAGATAAGGGTTGAGTATAAACAGTAATAAAAGGGTTAAAGTTTACGCGGCCTTACCCGTTTTGAATGAATTGGAGAACCTGCCGGTAGTAATCAGCAACGTCCTTGAGCAGGAAGATGTTGATTTTGAGCTAATAGTATGTGTTAATCAGCCCAACGAATGGCATGAAATTGAAGATAAAGTCTCAATATGCCACAATAATAAACTTGCCATTGATTATCTCGAATCTCTTGAAGACAAAAGGATCACAGTAATTGATAGGAGTACCAAAGGCAATGGCTGGATTGGCGGTAATCATGGAGTAGGATGGGCACGTAAGACAGCCATGGACCTGGCTTCTTCAAAAGCCGGTGATGATGATATTATTGTAAGCATTGATGCCGATACATTCTATACTTCTGACTATTTCAGTGCTGTAGCAGATGCATTTGAGAGATTCCCTGCTGCTTCAGGCTTGTCGGTTCCTTATTACCATCCCCTTACAGGAGAAGTACTTGCTGATCGGTGTATATTACGATATGAACTCTACATGAGGAACTATGCCCTTAATATGCTGCTTATTGAAAATCCCTACAGCTTTTCAGCAATAGGCTCGGGTATGGCATGTAAAGGCTCTATGTACAGAAAAGTCAGGGGGTTAACTCCCAAGATGAGCGGCGAAGACTTCTACTTCGTCCAGAAATTAAGCAAAGCGGGGAAAATTATCATTGATTGTGATGAAGTAATTTATCCTGCATCGAGGTTTTCTAATAGGGTGTATTTTGGTACAGGCCCAGCTATGATAAAAGGTGCCACAGGCAATTGGGACAGTTATCCTGTTTATGCTCAAGATCTATTCCTTGATATCAAGGCAACATTTGACCTGTTTCCTATCCTTTTCAAGCAAGATACCAACACCCCAATGGATGATTTCCTGAGTAAGTGCTTCAAAACTGAAATCAGCGAACTATGGAAGCCATTGCGGACTAACTGCAGGGATGAAGCTTCATTTATAAAAGCTGCCACTCAAAAGGTGGATGGATTGAGAATATTACAGTTTCTGAAGGATTCAAACAATGATATTCATGGTACAGAGGAGCAGAAACTTGCTTCTTTTCTCATCAATAATATAGTACCCTCGACCGAATTACAAGATGCAATTGATCAGATGCTGACTCATGGTTTTGAAGGGGCTCCAATAGCGAGCCTTAACATCATCAGGGATTTGATGTTTGTAAATGAAAGAAGAATGCAAAATCTATATGGTACTGTATGAGTAAACCGCTAATAGTGATTCTTGGACCAACTGCTTCCGGTAAAACACGCAAAGCAGCTTTGCTGGCAGCAAGGATAGGAGGGGAGATCATTTCGGCTGATTCCAGGCAAGTGTATAAAGGCATGGATATAGGCACCGGTAAAGACCTGGTTGATTATATTGTTGAGCACACTTTAATCAATTACCATCTCATTGACATTGCTGAAGCTGGCGACAGATACGATATCTTCAGATACCAGACTGATTTTAATAAAGCTGTACAAGATATTACAACAAGAAATAATTTTCCCATTGTTTGCGGCGGTAGCGGGATGTATATAGAGACTGCCCTTGGTTTGTATGATCTTAAGGAAGCAAAAAGCAACGAAGGTGCAAGGGAAGAGTTGGAACAACTGCCGACTGAAGAATTAGTGAAGTTGCTTGAATCATATAAAGTTCCCCATAACACCACTGATTTTACTGATCGGGAAAGATTAATCATGGCAATTGAAATTGCCATGACAAGGGATAAGCAAAAGGGAAGGCAATATGACAATAAACCATCAACACCTTTCATATACGGAATTCACACACCACGTGAAATTATCAGAGATAGAATCACTACCAGGCTTAAAGAGCGCCTTGAAGGAGGGTTGATCAAAGAAGTAAAGCAGCTTGTTGAACAGGGCGTTCCTTTCTCAACGCTTTATTACTATGGTTTGGAATATAAGTATGTGTCAATGCATCTCGAAGGCCTACTTACCTCTAACGAGCTGTTCAGCAAATTAAACACGGCCATTCATCAATTTGCTAAGCGCCAAATGACCTGGTTCAGGCGCATGGAGAACAGGGGGATTATCATAAAGTGGCTGCCAAATGATGCCGATGTAGTGGTAGATTCAATTGTAACTGATCTAAAAAGTTCGGGTCTCTTGTAAACTAGTGTTTTTAAAAACCTCTTATCTTAACTGGTTATGAATTTAATCAGCCGTACCCTTTATTGTCATAAACGATTGAAGATCCATTCCCATCATAAGCGTCTTTTAAGCGTCTTATAAGCGTCATATAAGCGTCTTTTTACGCTTAGACAACGCTTAAATAACGCTAATGAATTGTTTGTGATCTTAATGGATCTTTATTGGATTTCTTAAATTGATTTTAGTCTTGCACGTGCGGTCGCAAACCATATGTTAATGGTGTGATCTTATCGTTTAAATGTCGAATTTTGCTTAGATAAAAATCAGCTTAATAAGGTTAGAGTTTTACTGAACTATTGTAGTCTTCTTTTGTTTATATTTTCCTTACAAAAATTAAACAACGTGCTTAGATATTTACTTTTAATTCTTGCTTTTTGTCCGCTTGCAGCATTATCACAAGGTACCACCGGAAATGCCGTAATCAAGGGTCGCGTATATGACGCCAATAGCAATGACCCGCTTCCTTTTACTAATCTTATAGTGTATGGTACAACCATAGGAACAACCTCAGATACTGCCGGGAATTTCGTAATCTCAGGTCTTAAACCGGGGTTTATTAAAATTGCAGCTACATCTGTAGGATTTGAAAGTTTCATTAGTGAGGATATAATGGTCACAAACGCCAGGGTGCGTTTTATAGAAATACCGATGGTTGAGTCAAGCATTGAGCTTGAGCAGGTTATTGTTAAGGCATCTCCTTTTCGCAAGACTGAGGAAAGCCCAGTATCAATGCGTACGCTTGGTATCAGGGACCTTGAACGAAGTCCGGGTGGAAACCGTGATGTAAGTAAAGTTATACAGGCATTACCCGGGGTTGCCTCAACTGTTTCATTTCGTAATGATGTTATAGTGCGTGGGGGAGGCCCCAGTGAGAATAAATTCTATCTTGACGGGATAGAAATACCTAATCTAAATCATTTTGCAACTCAGGGAGCATCAGGAGGGCCTGTTGGGATGATAAACATTGACTTCATCAGGGAAATAGACTTTTACTCTGGTGCATTTCCTGCTAACAGAGGCAATGCGCTCAGCTCGATACTTGATATGAAGCAGATTGATGGTAACCAGGAACGTATAATAACTAAAGGGGCTTTAGGTGCCACTGATCTCTCACTTGCATTCAACGGGCCGCTTTCAGATAGAACTACTTTTCTGTTTTCAGCGCGAAGGTCGTATTTGAAATTCCTATTTGACATTATTGGCTTGCCATTCCTCCCTACATACAACGATTTCCAATTTAAAGTAAAAACCCGCTTCGACCAGAAAAACGAATTAACAGTTCTGGGTATTGGTGCCATTGACCAGTTTAACCTGAACACCGGACTTGAGAATCCTGATGAGGGACAACAGTACATATTGAACTACCTTCCTGTTTTTGAACAGTGGAACTATGCCATGGGCGCTGTATATAAGCACTACAGGAAGCATTCATTCGATACCTGGGTTTTTAGTCGCAACATGCTAAACAATGAATCGTACAAGCATGAGGATAACGATAAAACAAAGCCTTTTATCCAGAATTATTTATCACAGGAAATTGAGAACAAACTAAGGTTCGAAAATTCAGGCCAATATTATGGTTTCAAAATAATCAGAGGAGCAGGACTTGAATATGCCAAATACAATACAACAACTTTTCAAAGAGTGTTTATACCAAGGGTTGATGACACTTTAAGGACTCTTCAATTTGGTTCAGAACTTGATTTGTTTAAGTGGAACCTGTTTGGGCAGATCAGCAGGGGCTTTCTAACCAATCGACTGATACTTTCATTTGGTTCGAGATTCGATGCTAATAATTACTCCCGGGAATTCAAGAACCTCCTGAAAAACTGGTCGCCACGGCTTTCTGCTGCATACGCGCTAAACAGTAAGTTCTTCATCAACATGAACACCGGGCGCTTCTTGCAACAGCCTGCATATACTACACTTGGATACAGGTCAAATGAAGGGGAGTTGATGAATAAGCTTAATAATTTGAAATACATTCAGGCTGATCACTATGTTGTGGGTCTGGAATACAGACGTGTGGAAAGCTCGAAAATAACAATTGAAGGTTTTTATAAACGATACAGTGATTATCCGGTATCAGTTACTGATTCAATATCATTGGCTAACAAAGGTGGTGATTTTGGTATTTTTGGAAATGAGGAAGTTACATCAACTGGTTCAGGAAGAGCTTTTGGTTTTGAAACTTATGTGCGTGAAAGCCTGATGAATACCTTCGACCTGATTGCTTCCTACACCTATGTTCGCAGTGAATTTGAATCAAAAGAAGGAAACTATATTTCTTCCTCATGGGATAACAGGCATATACTAAACCTAACGCTTTCAAGGGATTTCAAAAATGATTGGTACATTGGTCTGAAGTGGAGGTTTGTTGGCGGTTCACCTTATACACCGTACGACCTTTATCGTTCTTCAGTAATTGAAGCATACAATATACAGCCAAGAGGATATCTTGACTATAACAAATTTAATACCGAGCGACTCGAGGCTTTTCATCAGTTGGATATCAGAATTGACAAGGAGTATTTCTTTGATAGGTGGTCACTTACATTATATGCTGATATTCAGAATGCCTACAATTTACAATCAATAGAGCAACCTTTCATAGTTGTTGAAACTGATGAGGACGGTGCAAGAAAAGTAGTGGAAAATGATCCTATGCGATATCAACTGAAGCAAGTTGCAAGTACTTCCGGAACTGTACTTCCAAGTATTGGGATTATTGTGGAGTTCTAAGATGGTGTTTTGGTAAGCCATTTGAGTAATGTCATACCAGGTGAGAGAATCATCATATAGTCCTCTGAAAGTGGTTTGGTAAGTGATGCAAGTGTTGGCATTCCAGATACGCATGGATACTATTACCACTCCTTAAAGATAAAGAACACAGCAATTATTATAAAACCAAAGCCTAATATAGTTTTCATTTCAGCAGAAAATTTTGGCAAAAGTACTTAGATTTGATACTATAAAACTTAGAAGAAATTATTTGTTAGTATCCTATGAAATCTTCGTTTAGTCTCTTGATTTTAATTGTACTGCCATTTAATATTGTGATCTCACAGGAAGAACCATCTGGCAATATTTTTTATTATAACGCTCGTGTTCATTACGGTTCTGTTATAATTCATTCTAAGGACATAAAGGACATTGGTAAAGCATACCCCAAGGGACTTGAGTTATCGCTGGTAAGTCAGTTGACAAGTAAAAAGGCCTGGGAATCATGCAATTGTTACCCCAGAAGAGGGTTTGCAATAGGCTTATGGAATTTCGATAAGCCAGAGATACTTGGGAATGGATACCTGGTAAACTTTTTCATTGAACCTGTTTTTGGGGGTTGGAAAAGCTGGTTCTTTTCACTCAAAGCAGCTTTAGGAGTTGCTTATTTAACAAAGCCTTATGACGAGCAGTCTAACCCTTATAATTTATCGTACAGTACTAATTTATCTTTCCCGCTGCATCTGGGCACAACGTTGAATTTCAGGGTAAGTGAGAAATCTAATGTGGGGTTAACAATTATCTACAATCACCTCTCTAATGGCGGACTGAAAGAGCCAAACAAAGGTATCAACTGGCCATCCATTGCATTAAGTTATGATTACAAGCCAAAAGCTTTCAATCTGCAAAAATACACTTCTGAAAAGTATGTTATGGAGGATGATCAAAGATATACAGGTAGGTTGTTTCTTTTTGGAACAGGCAAACAATTGAATCACTCAGAATTTACAAAGTACTTTATTGGTGGTATAACCGCTCACGGTAGTTACCGTGTTGGGCGACTAAGCGCACTTACAGCAGGGGCTGAGTTTGAGTGGGATGAATCAGACAAGGAAGAAATTATGCGTGACCCCGCCATTGATACCGACCATAAGAAAGCTGCTCTGTATGGCGGACATGAGTTTCTATTAGGCCGATTTACATTTAGCCAGTCAATAGCGGTTTACCTTTATGCACCATACAATCCAAATGATCCGCTTTATCAGAAATATACGCTCTCTTATAGTTGGAATGATAAGTTTTCAACCGGCATTGGACTAAAAGCACACAGACATGTTGCCGACTATCTCTCCTTGATTATAGGTTATCAGGTTTTTTAATAAGGTAAACAAAGTTGCCGTTTTGGATATGCAGGAAAAGAAAAAATTTCACCAAAATGTAAAAACTAATGATTAATGTCGTATGTTTGCGACATTAAATATTAGGTCATGAATAAATCACAGAAATTTGATAATAACCTGCAGGAGTTGTCGGTATTTGCTAAGGCAATTTCACATCCTGCACGGCTTGCAATACTTGAATATCTATCAAAAACACCAGGATGTATTTCAGGTGACATCTCTGATTATCTTCCTCTTAGCCGCACTACTGTCTCCCAACATTTAAAGGCATTGCGCGATGTGGGCTTGATACATGGTGAGATTGACGGGTTAAAGATCAATTACTGCCTATGCACATCCTCTATTCAAAAGTACCTGGAAACTTTTGAGACTTTTTTTGAACCGGTTAGGTCATCAGAAATTAACTGTAACACAAATCATCAATAACATGAAAATACTCATTCTTTGTACAGGCAATAGCTGTAGGAGCCAGATGGCTCATGGCTTTCTTCAATCATTTGACAACCGACTGGAAGTTTATTCTGCCGGTACAGAAGCATCAGGCGAATTGAACAGAAAAGCAGTGGAAGTAATGCAGCAAATAGGCGTAGATATTAGCGGTCACACTTCCGACCAGGTTGATCAATGCCTTGGAACCGACTGGGATTATGTAATTACTGTTTGTGATCAGGCTAATGAAGCTTGCCCATTCTTCCCTGGCAAAGTCAAAACCAGATTGCATGTGGGATTTGATGATCCTTCAAAAGCTACCGGTTCCACAGAATTTATTGACAGCGAATATATCAGGGTGCGGGATGAAATTAAACAATCATTCTTAAAGCTATACAACAACACATTAAAAGCAGAATTATGAAGTTCATATAACTTCACAACAACACATTAAATGCACAATTATGAAAGAGAATATAAAGGCTGAAGAGCTCAAAGAAATTGTAAGATCAAAATACGGTCAGATTGCCAAACAAGATAAAGGTAGAAATGAATCATCCTGCTGCGGGTCAGGGGGGTGCTGCTCCACTGAAGACTACACTGTTTTTAGTGATAGCTACGAACAAGTTGAAGGGTACAATGCAGATGCTGATCTGGGCTTAGGATGTGGAATTCCGACTGATTATGCTGATATAAAAATAGGACAACATGTTCTCGATCTTGGCAGTGGAGCTGGTAATGATTGTTTTGTTGCCAGGGCTATTGTTGGAGAAACCGGTAAAGTAACCGGCATAGATTTTACGGAAGAGATGTTATCTAAAGCAGTTGCAAATGCAACAAAGCTTGGTTATACCAATGTTGAGTTTGTAAAGGGTGACATTGAAGAAATGCCTATTGATAATGATGTTATTGACGTTGTTGTGTCCAATTGTGTTTTAAACCTGGTGCCCGACAAGCGCAAAGCCTTTTCTGAAATACTGCGTGTATTGAAGCCGGGAGGTCATTTCAGTGTATCAGATGTAGTGGTTAATGGTAATTTGCCCGAGACTATACTGCGAGATGCTGAAATGTACGCAGGATGTGTATCAGGTGCTGTTGAATGGAATGAGTATATCAATATAATTGAAGAGCTCAGTTTTACAGGGATAACCATCCGTAAATCAAAACAGATAAGAATTCCTGACGAAATTTTGGCAAATTATCTGGATGAAAAGGAAACTGAAGAATATAAAACCAATGGTGCTGGGTTATTTAGTATTACAGTTACAGCATACAAGCCATAACCTTATTTCATGAATTAGATAACATTATTCAGTAATCAATAAACATTTCTGATATATGCCATCAAAACCGCGGTTGAAATTTTTAGACAGGTATTTGACCTTGTGGATTTTCCTCGCAATGTTCGCAGGAATCCTGATTGGTTATTTAAGTCCTGATGTCTCGGGATTTTGGAACAGCCTCTCATCCGGAACCACAAACATTCCTATTGCAATAGGACTCATAGTTATGATGTACCCGCCTCTTGCAAAGGTGAAATATGAAGAGCTGGGGGATGTGTTCAGAAACACAAAGATTTTGGGTTTGTCATTGATCCAGAACTGGGTGATTGGACCTGTGCTTATGTTTATTCTTGCAGTAATCTTCTTGCAGTTTAACGTAGACTATATGTATGGGCTCATACTGATTGGTTTGGCACGTTGCATTGCAATGGTAATTGTGTGGAATGATCTGGCTAAAGGTGATACACAATACGCAGCAGGATTGGTTGCATTCAATTCAATTTTCCAGGTGCTGTTCTTTTCTGTTTATGCCTATTTCTTTATAGCAGTTTTGCCTGGGTGGTTTGGGCTTCCTGTTAATGACAAGGTTGCACAGATAACAATTGGTCAGATAGCCGAAAGTGTGATGATATATCTGGGGATTCCTTTTGCTGCCGGTTTCCTTACAAGGTTTATACTGATCAGAGTAAAAGACAAAGATTGGTACCATCGGAAGTTCATTCCAAAAATAAGTCCTCTTACCTTAATTGCCTTGTTGTTTACAATCTTTGTGATGTTCTCGCTAAAAGGTGATCTTATTGTGCGTATTCCTTTTGATGTTGTAAGAATAGCGATACCTCTGGGAATTTATTTTGTGGTAATGTTTGTGGCATCATTCTTCATGAGCAAAATGGCAGGTGCAAATTATGAACAATCGACAACACTGTCATTCACTGCCGCGAGCAATAACTTTGAACTTGCCATTGCAGTGGCAATTGCAATCTTTGGAATAAACTCGGGTGAAGCTTTTGCTGCTGTAATAGGCCCGTTGGTTGAGGTGCCTGTAATGATTGCACTGGTTAATGTTGCTTTTTATTTCAAGCGAAAGTGGTTTCTTGTACCTGCTTAGTTTAGGTACGGTACTCTTTTAACCTCTGTTTAATGATATAGAAAAATAGATTTAATATGGTGCATACTGCATTGCGTTTCATTTATAGTCTGAGGTTTATTCCGATGTACCTATTCTGATCAATCTTTTCATAGAAGAAGAAACATAGTCACAGCACTTGTTGTTTTGTGATTTGTTCTTACGGTCAAAGATCAATACAGGTTATTTTGCTAATTTTATCGACTAATTGTTGCAATAAAATATTATGGCAGATCATCACCATCATCATGCTCCCGACAAAGCAACAGGTAATATGCGACTGGCATTTTTCCTGAACCTGGTGTTTGCAATAATTGAGTTAATTGGTGGGTTGTACACAAACAGTATTGCCATATTATCTGACGCTGTACATGATTTTGGAGATAGCATCTCACTTGGTATTGCATGGTTTCTCCAAAAGAAATCGAAACAGAGGCGGGATGAATACTACTCATATGGTTACAAGAGATTTTCGCTGCTCGGGGCCATCATCATATCAGTTGTTCTGATTGTCAGCTCATTCTTTATTTTAAGGGAGAGTATCATCAGATTGTTTGAACCTCAGCAAGCAGATGCTCAGGGAATGATGTTATTTGCCTTCCTGGGCATTGCTGTTAATGGGTTTGCTGCTTACCGCATGCATGGGGGTAAATCGTTCAGTGAAAAAGCTGTTTCAATTCACTTATTGGAGGATGTATTTGGTTGGATAGCGGTACTAGTGGTGAGTATAGTTATGATGTTTGTTGACGCGCCATGGCTTGATCCTTTATTATCAATTGGAATTACAATATGGGTTTTATCAAATGTATACAAGAACATAAGAAATACCTTCAAAGTATTAATGCAGGAGGTGCCTCAGAATATTAATGTTAATTTCATGCTATCACAAATACATAACATCCCTGATGTAATAGGCCTTCATGATTTTCATTTGTGGTCGCTTGATGGGGAACAAAACATCATGACACTTCATGTTGTAACAGAGAAGAATATTCCAAATGAAAAACTCATTGAACTCAAACAGGCTATCAGAAAGATAACCGGTGCAAATGGCATCTCACATGTAACACTTGAGTTTGAGGATAACATTGAAAGTAGTGATTGTGAGTTTCTTATCATTTGTGATTAAAGGTGTTGACTTTTTTTAAAAAATTTCACAGGAGAATTTATCCTGTGAATAGGCCTTATGATAGTTGTCATTCCTACATGTCATTTTTGCTGCTGAACAATGCTGAAAACGATGCGTTGATTTTTTAATGGGCGACATCATTAACTGAAGATGGGCAACAGCATATCTGACGGAATAAGAAAAAATAAAGCATTATGAGTCACGAAAAATATCAGAGTTGTATCAAGGCTTGTTACGATTGTGCAACAGAGTGTGATCACTGCGCAACAGCATGCTTGAAGGAAGAGAATGTAAAAGCTATGGCACGATGCATTGAACTTGATATGTATTGTGCTGAAATTTGCCGTTTGGCTGCATCATTCATGGCTAAAGGTGAAGAGTATGCTGCCAGAGTTTGCAGCTTATGTGCCGAAATTTGTGAAGATTGCGGACGTGAGTGTGGAATGCATGATCATGATCATTGTAAGAAATGTTCAGAAGCGTGCTACAGGTGTGCTGAAGAATGCCGCAAAATGGCAGCATAATTTATAGGAAGCGTCATATTTGTGACGCTTCTCTTATTTTTGAAGACTATCCATTGTAATAATCTTGTTTGCGACAGCGTATATTGTTAGTCCGGCTAATGATTTAATGCCTGTTTTTATTGAAATATTCTTGCGATGAGATATCACGGTGTTCACACTGATATTAAGCCGGTCAGCTATTTCTTTAGCTGAGAATCCGGTTACCAGTAATTTGAGTACATCAGTTTCACGCTCACTCAGGTTATCAGTTTTAACTTCATTTGGAAGATCTTTCATTTTCCCCATTGACTTGTTAATTAAGGAAGCAATCTCTACAGGATTTTGCTCAATGGTAATGAGCTCATCAAATTGACTGATCAAAGATGCGCTGACGTATTGATACTGGAGTAAGATCCAGGAACAATTGGCATTTTCCTTTTTTAAGGAATTTATTGCCTTAATTCCCGAATCAGCTATAGAAGCATCAATAATAACAGCAGCTGGTTTAAGATGCCTTGTTCCATTTTCAAACATTTGAATGTCCTTAAAATTGTAAATATGGAACCCCGGCAGATGTTCTCTGATGATATCAGTTAAGCCATATTGAATTAACTGAGATGGCCCAACAATGGCAATTATTTGCTTATTGCTGTCCATGATTTATCTAAGATTTATTTGCTCAAGTTTCTCAACGATTGGAATTAGAACTGACTCTTCAATCAGGCTATGAATGTGTAGGTCAAATTCAAGTTCATTGAGTGTAAGTATTAGTTTTCGCCGCACCTGCATATCCTTATCGGGGGGAAGGTACCTGATTAACAGATTTTTAAGGTCGGTGAGCTTTTCTTCAATGTCATCATGATGTCCTCGATAATCAGCCATAGAATACTTGTTTCCGGTTGTGTTAGTTTCACCTGTCTTTTGATAAGCCAGCTTTAGTACATAAGGGAAAACAATTGTGTTTTCATACTTCAGATGCTCAAAAACTTCATCAAGGTATTCGTCAAAGAAGCGTTTAAGTAACTCAATTTCTGGATGTGAATTCAGTGAGGAGATCTCACTTATGTATGAAGTTAAGAGTGGGAACTTTTCAGTGGTGTAGTGCTTATGGTTATTTTCGAGATACGAAATTATTAACCGGATATCATTCAGCGATTCTACTTCTGAAGGATTAGGATTAAACCCATTAAAAAGGTTGGCAATTACAAGGAAAAGCTTAAGCTCTATAGTATGTTCAGTACAAAGCTGTTCTACTGTTTTTTCATGAATCCCCAATGGTATTTTCAAATGTTCAAACAGTAGAAGCAGCAGCGGGTTGTGCTCAATGATATCTGATGCCTTTGAATCAGGCTTAATTAATCGGGGGAATTCCATAAAAGTAGAAGAATTTAAGCCTTAATAACATCCAGTAAAGCAAGAAGTTTGAACCGACTTAAGCCTTAACCACATTTATTAAAGCAGTACGATTGAACAACTTTAAGACCTAATAACAATTATTATGACTCGAAATTAAAATTATCAGTTGTATGTTGGTAAAAAAGAGTGGTTTTTTGAGTAGTCAAGCATTTGCTGAGAATAATCATCAGGGTATGTGACTTTCACATTCACTATTTTATTGTCCTTCATCTCCGGTACAAACACAGGATTGATGAATCCGCCATAGGGTGCTATGTTGAGTATGGCAAAACGTTCAAGTACCTCTTTATGCAAATTCTGGTCAATATTTACAGCATATTTTTCAACCAGTTTCTTGCCTGCTTCGTAATCACCTTCCGATTTTATTCTTTGAATCTCAGCAAGCAGTTTGCCAAAAAGATCTCGCAATCCTTTATAATCATTGATTATTGTGTACGTTTTACCATCCTTTACTTCAAGGGAAATGATATTGAGCGGTTTGCCATTTTCAAAACACCATGAAGCAATGAGTTGCCTACTTCGCATGTGAGCCTGTTCAATTGTTTTACCCGGTTGTATCCTGGTTAGCTGTGTTAGTAATCCATTACGGATATACGTATTATATTCAGCTTTGTAAACTTCTTCCTTGTCGAACAAGCCAATTTCCTTCATTTTAGGGTCTGCAATATAATATAGAGCAAACAAATCAGCCCTTGCTTCCTCAAGTGGAGAGCCGTAGTTTTTTAACGCATCACCTTTGGTGCCTGGCAGTAACTGTCCTGACCCATGACCGAGGCATTCATGCAAGTCAGTATGCAAATTGCCAGCCAATGGACCATACTCGCGTGCCCATTCTATTTCCTGATCAGAGGCAGCGAACTCTTCAAGCATTCCATTACCAAGTGAGGCCTGTTCATATGCATAGGTGACATTCTCAATAGTTACTGATTTTGAGCCATGCTCTTTACGTATCCAATCGGCATTAGGTAAATTTATTCCAATAGGTGTGCTTGGATAACAATCGCCACCTAATTGTGCTGCGGTAATTACTTTTGCTGATACACCTTTAACCTCTTTTTTTCTGAATATGGGATTAACAGGTGAATTATCTTCGAACCATTGCGCGTTTGAACTGATAATTTCAGCTCTTTTTGTGGCCTGGATATCTTTAAAGTTAACTACACTTTCCCAGGTGGATTTTAAACCAAGCGGATCGCCATAATTTTCAATAAACCCATTTACAAAATCTACTTGAGAATCAAGATCTTTTACCCACAATACATTATATTGATCCCAGGTTGTGAGATTGCCGGTTTCATAGTATTCAATAAGCTTCCTTATAACCTGCTCCTGATGTTGGTTTTCAGCAACTGTTGCAGCTTTGTCTAACCAGAAAATTATCTGTTCAATTGCTTCTGTGTAGAGTCCACCTTTTTTATATACCAACTCAGTTACATTGCCATCCTGTTTAATGACTTTTGAGTTCAGTCCCAATGAAATAAGTGTATCACCACCATTTGAAATAATTCTCTTTTTCACACCATCGTAATAGGCAAGTACTTCCTCTTCTGTAACACCTTCATAGAAGTTGGTTGCTGAATAGGTAACGAGGTCTTTTCCTGCTTCCTGGCTTATTCCTTTTGGAGCAATGTTGGGGTCAAATATTATAGGAGTAATCTCATTAATGAAATCGTCAATCGATTGTCCGTTTTGAATAGGGAAGGAGTCACCAGGAGTACTCCTGACTACTTCGGCAAAATATTCAGGGCTGAACTCAGGAATGAACTTATCTTTTGAATAATGGTGGTGTATTCCATTGCTGAACCATACTCTTTTGGTGTAGGTGAGGAGTTTGTTGAAATCCTCGTTATTCCTGTTACCTTTATAGTTATTTAGTATATTCTCAAGAGTTCTTCTTATAGCCAGATTATATTTAAAATTCTGATCAAAGAGAATATCGCGACCAGCCAATGCTGCCTGGCTAAGGTAATAGATTAGTTCTTTTTGCTTTAAAGTGAGCTCGTCAAATCCGGGAACCTGGTAACGCATTATTTTAAGGTCGGCAAATTGCTCGAGAAGGTATTTAAAATCATCTTTTTTTTCTTCAGGTTCAGCCATTTGATTGCAGGATGTTGAAGTTAGTGTCAGCACAATAATTGCGACAATAATTTTTTTCATACTTGGTAACATAAATTAAACAGATTTGTTGTGATCAGATTTTGCGAGATCAATGATTTGATGATCAATGAGTACGGGTATACACTTTGCCCGGTCAATATGTAATGAGTAATTTAAAATGTTCTCATAACCTAAAGATCTTAACCTCTTATAGTGAGAGGATTTCCGAACAAGATCAGCAGGGTTTAAAGACCAGGTGTCCCAAAGGTCTATGGCAGTTATTGTAGAGTCACCTGAGGATTCAAAATTTGGATTGGATAATATTTGCATGGCAATTGCTCCGGCACACAAAGAATCCTCAATACAATATGTGTTTTTCCAGCCAGCACATAACAGTACAACGTTCTTGTTTTGGCTAATTAGCCAGTTTGAAATTGAAGAGATGTTTAAAAAAGAGGCTATAGCTACCATACCTTTTTCAGCTGCCATGTTTATGGCTTTTGTGCCATTGGTGGTTGTATAATATATGGTTTTCCCCATCAGGTTGTCGTCCATAAAGTCGAAGGCGGAATTACCGTAATCGGCAAAATCAGGCTTAAGTCCATCTTCTTCAGCAGCAACCAGTTGATTGTCCTGCTTGTGTTTCAATGCTTTCTCAATGGAATCAACGGGAATTATTGCTTCAACTCCATAGTTAAAAGCAGTGCAGAATGAAGTTGTCGCCCGCAGTACATCTATAACAACTGTGATAGTATCGTCAGTATTTGTACGAAAGGGATACAATGCCGGTGAATAACAAGTTTCTATTTGAGGCATGGCAGTTTTTTTTGAAGGTAGCGAAGTAACCGGATACGGTTAAGGTATCCGGTTATGGTTTGTTAGTTATTATCTTTTAAGAATGGTAGTTTTACAACTGTAGCTTTCAAAGCTTTATCGCGAATGTTGATAAATATTTCAGTGCCCGGTTTTGTATATTCAGGCTTTACATAACCCATTCCTATCGCTATCTTAAGGGATGGTGATTGAGTGCCTGAAGTTACTTCACCAATTGAATTGCCTTCATTGTCCATAATTGGATAATGCTGACGCGGAATGCCTTTATCTATCATCTCAAAACCTACTAATTTGCGGCTTACACCTTCAGTTTTTTGTTTAAGCAGTTCAGCTTTGTTAACGAAATCCTTGGTGTCAGTGAATTTGGTAATCCAACCCAATCCTGCCTCAATAGGTGAGGTGTTGTCATTTAAATCGTTACCATACAAACAAAATCCCATTTCAAGGCGCAAAGTATCTCTTGCACCTAATCCTATAGGCTTTATTTCAAACTCTGCACCGGCTTCGAACACTGCTTTCCAAATTGTTTCAGCATCTTCATTAGCAAAATAAATTTCACAACCGCCAGCGCCTGTATATCCATTAATAGAAAGAATTACATCCTTTACTCCTGCAAAATCCAGCTTCTTAAATGTGTAATATTCCATATCAAGAATGGGAGTGCTTGTAAGTTTTTGCATTGCTTTAAGTGCCAGAGGCCCTTGAATGGCTAATTGTGAGATCTCATCAGAAGCATTATAAAGTTCTGCACCAAATTTATTCTGTGAGTTAATCCAGTTCCAGTCTTTCTCAGTATTGGAAGCATTTACAACTAACAAATAAGTTTCTTCATCAATTCGGTAAGTAAGGAAATCATCAACAATACCACCTTCATTATTAGGGAAACAGCTATACTGTACTTTGCCGTTAGTAAGCTTTGAAGCATCATTTGAGCTAATCCATTGTATAAGGTCAAGGGCTTTTGGACCTTTAACCCATATTTGTCCCATATGGGAAACGTCAAAAACACCTAATCCTTTTCTCACAGTTTCGTGTTCAATGAGAAGACCTTCATATTGTACAGGCATATAGAAGCCGGCAAAAGGAACCATCTTTGCGCCAAGCCCTTCGTGGATTTTTGTGAATGCAGTGTATTTCATCTGTCTAAAATGTTTTAAATATTTGAGCAAACCTACGCAGTTTTTAGAAAACAATTTCTAAAATTCAGGAAAAATTACTGAACATTTTGTTCTTTTATTCCTTATTGAAAGTGGGAGCATTTTTTTTAGTTAATTGAAAAGAAAATATAAAGGAAGAATAAAAAAACATTATATTTGCAACTTCTTAAATAGTTCAATCCACTCTCATTATTTCAATCTCGCTTTAAAAGTAGTACCAGCATTAACTGGAGTGCGATATAGACATACACCTTATACTCTGATCAATTTCTGATTACAAAACACTAATTAATATTTATGTACGATATCATAGAGCTTAACAACAAGCTTCTCGAGGAGCTAAAAGACATCGCTCGTGGACTAAACATTCCTAAGTATGACGCGATGAAAAAGCAAGATCTGATATATCAAATCCTTGATTATCAGGCATTAAATCCTTCCAAAGAAATGCTCGACAAAGAAAAAGCAAACAGGGAGAATAAGTTCAAAAGACAAAGAATTCCTGACGAAAGATTTAATAAACCAAGAACACCTCAAAATAGTAAACCTGCAAAAGGAGATCCTATTGCTTCTTCCAATCCTTCAGTTAGCCAAGGTAAAGGTAACAACACTGCCAAAGAAGAAGTTAATAAAGATTTAGTTACGAATGAAGCTGCTCAAAAACCAGTGCAAAAAAATTATGAAAACAGGCAGCCTCAAAAAACAGACGATTCTGATAAATTAGATGAAAAAGCGGTTAGAGCAGATAATAGGCCTACTGGTGCTGATAACAGGCCTGCTAAACCAGAAAATAGACCTGCTAAATCAGAAGTAAGAACACCAAAGCCTAAAAGAGGAAGACCTGTAAGGGAAAATGTTGATCGTACACCAAAAGAAGGCACATCTGAAGAAGTACAAGGCAACGAATCCCAAAATTCTTTTTCACAAGAAAGAAGTAACGGACAGCCATCAGAAATAATATCTTCTTCAAAATCCGATCATATTGATACAGAAGCTCTGCTCTTAAGTAACGCACCTATTGATGAACCTATCATTGATGAACCTATAGTTGAAAAGTCACCTGAGTTAAGGAATGAGGCACAAAATATTGAATCATCTGTTTCACCTCAATCAACCGACCAGCCTTCAACACCTGTTGACAAACCTACCGATCCTGAACCGTATAGGCCAACAGAGAGGTTTAACAGAGAGTATCCTAACCCACGACAAAGATTTCCAGAGAGAACTGACAGGCCTGAAAGGCAAGAAAAGAAGCGGGATGAATATACATGGGAGTTTGATGGATTTATCTCCAGTGATGGCGTGCTTGAAATTATGCCTGATGGTTACGGTTTTCTAAGATCATCGGATTATCACTATCTTAATTCACCTGATGATGTTTATGTGTCACAGTCGCAAATAAAGCTCTTTGGCTTAAAAACAGGCGATACTGTGAGAGGTACAATTCGTCCACCTAAAGATGGAGAGAAATATTTCCCCCTTATCAAGGTAGAATTAATTAACGGAAGAACACCGGATGAAGTAAGAGACAGAATTCCTTTTGACTACTTGACACCTTTATTTCCCGAAAAGAAATTCAGGCTCACTGGCCACCCGGGTTCTAATTTATCTACCAGGGTAATTGATTTGTTTGCTCCCATTGGGAAAGGTCAGCGTGGACTGATTGTTGCCCAGCCTAAGACAGGAAAGACGGTGTTGCTTAAAGAAATTGCAAATGCAATTGCAGCAAATCACCCTGAAGCCTACCTGATAGTCCTTTTGATAGATGAAAGACCTGAGGAAGTTACTGATATGGCTCGTAGTGTTAAAGCTGAGGTTATAGCATCAACCTTTGATGAACCTGCTGAGCGACATGTTAAAATTGCAAATATTGTACTGGAAAAAGCCAAACGCATGACTGAATGCGGTCATGATGTTGTGATATTATTAGACTCAATAACAAGGTTAGCTCGTGCTTATAATACTGTATCTCCTGCATCAGGTAAGGTATTATCAGGAGGTGTTGAAGCAAATGCCCTGCAGAAACCAAAACGTTTCTTTGGAGCAGCTCGCCAGATAGAGAATGGAGGTTCACTTACTATCATAGCAACAGCCTTAATTGACACTGGGTCAAAAATGGATGAAGTAATCTTTGAAGAGTTCAAGGGAACAGGTAATATGGAGTTGCAGCTTGATAGGAAACTCTCCAATAAGCGTATATATCCTGCAATTGATATTGTTGCCTCAAGTACTCGTCGTGAAGACTTGCTGCTTGACAAAGAAACACTACAACGCATCTGGGTGTTAAGGAATCATCTTGCTGATATGAACCCGTTAGAAGCAATGGAATTCCTAAAGGATAAGATGAAATACACTCAAAGCAATGAGGAGTTCCTTATTTCAATGAATGGATAAAGCTTTTTCAACCATTTAAAAGTTATGCAATAAGATTTAAATTTCGTTTAAATAATTACAATTTAAATCCAAACAGCCTCCTATCAGGGGGCTGTTTACTTTTAATTCAAACTTAAATCAACTCCTTTATTGCTACTGTTTATGGTTTGAATTAATTAAAGGTACCTACAATCAAGAAGTGAATTATGATAAACCAGATATCTCTTTGTGTTGGTTTCAAATAAAAACAGTCGCTTGATGGGCGACTGTTTTTATTTGAAGCTTTAAGAAAAGCGTTAGCCCTATTCGTATAAAGTCTTATGGCAGTCTGAACACATAGCAGTCTTCCATGTATCCCTTATATCAACAGGGTGAACGAATTCCATAGTATTAGTTAATGGCACTTTAGCGGTTTCGTTTGCAAACCCTTGGGCCAGGATACTATGACAGTTTTCGCAAGTTTTTGAAATTACTTCTCCTGTTTCTGTTTTGTGCCTGTCAGAGTGACACCTGAAGCATCCCTGTGATTCGAGATGTCCAATGTGATTAAGATATCTGCTGGCATCAGCTTTCATGTAAGGAAATACGTTTTTGTCATATTCGCCCTGGATAGTCTTGATAGCTTTCTGTATTTTAGTAAACTCCTTTAAATAGATATCAGGGTGTTCATCCTTGTAAAAACCAACAATGGTAGTATATATTTCTTTATGAGCGTTTGCCTTTGTTTCATATGGTACTTTCAAGGCTTCCATTGCAGCAAATTTGATGTATGGAATATCTGATGGTATATTCCCTGATGTTAGCGCATGATCAATAAAATCAGGAGCTGATTTGTATATATGTGATGGTCGGTTGTGACAATCCATGCAATCCATTGATCTTCTTTCAAGTGTATCGATTGCAGCATCGTCAATTGGGTTTTCTTCATCCATATATATTTTAACTTCACCAGTTTTGACATTGGTTAGTTTAACCCATGGAATAGATTCCCTGTCATTTGTGCTTGCAACATATTCAATTTTATAGTCCTTGTTGATATGCCAGTGTATACCTTCAGCCAAACCATGAGCGCTATGTTCCGGCCCTATTTTCATAAGTAATGATATATCCCATTCTGTGTTACTTGAATCAGCAAGGTAAGAGCGCTGGGTTCTAAGTTTCCGAGAATAGAATTTTTCAGGCCAATGGCATTTTTCGCATGTTTCACTTGCCGGACGCAAATTATGTAGTGGAGTTTCTATAGGCCTGGCGTATTTATTGAAAGTTACTGAATATACCTGGTACAATCCTGATAATTTTGATTTAACATACCAACCAGCTCCTTCACCAACATGGCAGTCAACACATTTCACTTTTGCATGAGCTGAGTGCTGATATGTTACATATTCAGGCTCCATTACTTCATGGCACAATGTACCACAAAATTCTACTGATTCACTATAATGGAATGCCTGATAACTACCAACTGAAGAGATAATAAGTAATATTACTGTAATGACAGAAACCCTGATAAGTGCACTTCTCTGGAACTTCTGATTTAGATCCAATACCGGCCATTTACCGGCAGTTTCAGGTGCAGGATCTTTCTTTCTCCTCTGTATTAACATACCAATAGGAATCAACAAAAGACCCAAAACCATTACCCCGGGCACAATAATGTAAATAAATAATCCCAAATAGGCATTGCTTTCTTCTGAAAACAATGAAAAAAGGAATAAAACCAGGATAATTATCAGACTGTTAATTGCAAGAATAAAGCCGGTAATACTTATCCAATTGTAAATTGATTTTGGCAGTTTCATTTTTTGAAGTGTGTGTAAAATAAAATTGAACTGTGTGTGAAATAAAATCGAACTGTGTGGGAAACGGACTCGAATTGTATGTTAAAAAAAAAGGCGCCTGGTCTAAATCAGGCACCCTTTTTATTCTGTTATTAACTATTTTAGTGTACGAACATATTGTACAACAGCCCACCTGTCTTCTTCATCTGCAATTTTCTTTTCAAAGTTTGGCATTTCATCACGACCTATAATTGACTGGTAGTAGATTTCACCTTCTGTTTGAGCTTGGAATGCTTTACTTGCAAAAGATGGCAATTGGGTTTTCATCATGGCAGCTTTTGGACCATCACCAAGGCCTTTTGTACCATGGCATGATTTGCAATGCTTATTATACATATCCTTACCAACTGAAGTTACTGTAGGATCAGTTACCTTAACAGTACTTTTCATTGTTTTGTATTTCGCGGGGATTGTCCAAGGTCCAGCTTCTTTCTGAGCAAAAGCCATGTTGGCTGCACTAAAAATCATGGCTATTGAAAGAATAGTAATAAGTTTTACTGATTTTCTCATGTTGTTTAAATTTAAAGCAATTTTAGATTTGATTTATAATTTACTATTGTCAATCACAAAGATAGCATTATATCCAATCATTAATACGCTGAATTTCAAGACAACAATTGTTTTATTTGATTACTTCAATTGATATAAATCATATGCTCCTGAAAAGCAGTAGCTATTTATACTGCATAAAACTGTCATTTACCAGTCGGTAATTTAAGAATTAGTGATAAAGAAATATTCAATAAGCTTATGTTTCTGATATCAGTTCTTACCCTTGTAGAGCTTTCAAAATCAAATGATGCCTTTGAATTCATGATCTGACTTGAAAGGGCTATCTGATAGCATGGTGTAAGGTCGTAAATTGCTTTAATAGAAGCACTGTATGCAAAACTAACATCCTGTGATGGTGTGATCTCATAATAGGGAGGTCCCATGAAGAAAAAACTCGGCTTATATAATTGATAAGGTGTGCTGCTCAAAAAGACCCCAGCACCAACCTGTCCTTCAAAAATAAATGATTTCCATAGTGGAATCTGGTAAACAGGGCCAGCAAGTAAATGAATTATTTTAAAAGGATCGCTGCGTATGTAAAGATCCTGAAGAAAAGGATCTGCTTTCACCTTTTCATACCCCAAAGGCCCTACATCAACAGGTAACAACTGAATACCAGCCTGAATAAAACCACCCAGAGTATTATTAAAAATAACCTTAGCATCTGCTGATGTAGTGAAGCCTGTGAGGGCAAAACTTCCTTTCTGCAGATCGGAAGATGAAAAGTCTAATATTGGTATACTAGCACCCCCTTGAAGGCCAAGGTGGTAAATAATAGGCTGCGATTGTGAGAGCAAAGAGTTTAATAATAGAAAAATAATAGATAGGGTAAGTTTCATGTGAAGATATTTTACCGCAAAAGTACAAAAGTTGTTAAACGAATTTCCACAATAACTTCAGAATACACATATATATTGCAACGTCTATGTATTAGTCTTGTGATGGTTTTGCTGCCATACTGATGTTAATCCAACAATCATGATTCAATGATTTCTAATAAAAACAAAAGCCGCTGCATAATTGCAACGGCTTTCGATCTTATGTATTACGTCAAATATTAGAGAGCAGCAATTGAGTTCTCTAATAAAGCTTTAGTATACTTGTAGTTATGAATTCCTAGGCTATAGTCTCTAAGTACTAACTGGAAGTTAATAATTGCACCTAATTGTGCATTTGTCATAGAGAGAGCTGGTAAAGCAGCGTTTATAGCTTTCTGATCAGCACTCCATGAATTTGAAGGAGCTGGGTTACGGAAAATACCATTTGGATTATTAGCCATTCCCTCAGGATTGGTGATCGGATCGTAAAGGTTTAAATAACCATCATACATGTTGGTTGTGCTAGCTGCCCATAAATTATGCTCTGCATCAGGATTCCTGCTCATGAATTCAACCCCATCAATATTGAGGGCAGCTGCAAGTGCATCAAGTTTAGCTTTAATATCACTACGTGGGCCAGTCCAGAAGCTTGCTGATGAAGCGTCAACACCATTGTGACAACCTTCAGCATTACAACCGTTGAAATTACCCTTTGCGAAGAAACTATGTCCACCTGATGTTCCTTGCATTGGAGCCATATGGCAATCCTGACAAGAAGCAATTGAAGAGTGGATAGAATTATTGTATGCAGTTCCTGGGAATTCAACACCGCCTACACCAGTATAAGTAACAGCCTGAGTTGCATAGTGAACGCCTGTTCTGTAACTAGGTCTAACTAAATTAGTAGCACCAGGGGTTGGATCATAGGCCATTCCTGTAGGATTAGAAGCAAGTGCTGCGTAATCAATTGCATTACTTGTAGTGAAGCTAGTAACAGGACGTGGTTGATGACATTTGATACAAAGGTTACCCATTCCACCATCGGCAGCTACATCAGCAGTTTTCAAACCACCCCACATAGTAAGATCTACTGGAGCTACTGTTGTAAGTGATAAATCACCTGCAGTGTATGTTGCGTGTATTTCGTTGTGGCAAGTTCTGCAGTCAATTGCACCAAATAAAGCGTGCGGAGCAGCTTCATAATTGTTTACATACTTACCGGTTGCTTCATTAAGTGTAAAAGTTGCTGGTGTATTATTTTCAACAACATCAAGGAATCCTAATGATACGTGACAAGGATCGCAACCTGCTCTTCCAGCTTCTTCAAAAGCTGCACCGCCATAGCTGTGCTTTGACATCTGATATTCAACAGCAGCTTTTTCGATGCCTTCAGGACTGTGGCACTCAATACAGGTAGCTGTTCCATCAAGACCGGCTGTTCCATCTGCTCCATTTGTTCCATTTACTCCATCTTTACCTGCTGGTCCTTCTTTAGTACAACCTGACATGAGACTTCCCGCCATCATGAATCCTGCTGCTAAGATTAATAAAAAACTTTTTCTTTTCATAAGTAATTTTTGTTTAGTGTGTGTAATTGATTAGTTGTGTGTTTCGTGATACCCGTCAACCATACTCTTGAAATTAGAAGTTGGAGTATGACCAACAGTGCAAAAATATATGTGTATTATTAAAAAAAGCGATACGAAAAAGCCTAACACTGCATGGAAAAGGCTTGTTAAAGTAATTCCGCCAAAGTGAAACAACCTTGTTACAATAATCTCAGGGAATAACAATGCCCAACCGGTTATGAAAATAAAAGGCATGAGCACGTACATCACTGCTATATAGGTCATCTTTTGTATTGGGTTAAACTTGCGGGTTTTATTAATCTTGAAAGGAGCAGGCTCTCCAACAAACATTCCGTAAGAATAATATCTCATTTGTTTTATGACCTCTTTTCCAAAACCCGCAATCCTTTGTCTATAATATTTCCCATTCCACGTTGTTAAATTTCCAATAATAAAAACAAGGTAGAATATTGTTAATAGAATTCCACTTATGTTATGCATGGAAACTGCCAAAGCAAAAGACATCAAAGGTGATTCAAGGCTGGCATATTGCATACTAACACCTGTAAATATTAATAGAAGGCATAGTATAGCATTTGAAGCATGCCAAAATCTAACCCAAACCGGATATAAATATACTTTATTCTCTGACATCTGCATGATTTTTACGAGTTCTATAATAGGCATGTATAGCTATTGCAAATAGTGTTAAACCGAATAGTACTATACTTGCAATATTAAGATAATAATTGCGGTTTGCGCTAATAAGGTATGCCTCATTCATTATAATACTATTGTAGAAGCCTCTTTCATCCCTTTGTTGCGACACTTCATGTTTGTATAATGAAGCCATCAAAATTGAGTTAGTAGAATGGCACTCAACACAATTCTTAACTGCTTTATCGCCACCTTGAATAAGATGCGCTACCATAATACTATCATTCTGTTTAGCATGGCAGTCAATGCATCTTACTTTATTGAAATGTAGAGCCTGATTTGGTAACCAGTCGTGTTTACTAATAAGGTTAGGCAATTCATCTTCACTTAGGTCACTGAATTTAATTTCATTTCCATGACACTGCAAACACATTTCATTATCAGTAGCCACTCTCTCAACAACGGAGATATTTCTTGAAAGCTTATAATAATGAGGATTGTGGCAGCTCCAACAAGTGAATTCTGCACCTAACACCTTCGCATGCACGCTTTCATTGTACTCTTCTTCGATTGTCTCAAAATTGAAACTAGCATAAGCTTCATCACCACCATGGCAGTCCATACAGGCGTAATTGCTTTCAAACTTAACGCTTATCGGATGAGGAGTAATCTCATAATCTGATGAGTGACAATCAGTACATTTAAACTTCCCGTGAGTTCCATCAGCGAAAGACGCTGCATCTACACGTAATTCCCTGTACATAGTGAGTCTTGCCTCGTCACCTGATGTTGTGTCACTCAACGTATAGTGAGCACCACCATGACAACTTAAACACTTTTGAGTTTCATCAGAGAGCGGTATTGTAGTTTCATCAGAAAAAGCTGAAGATATCAAACCAAACCCTAGTAGAACTATGGTAATGGCTGATACTATATACTGCTTTCCGTTTTTGAATCTTTTAATCATTATCAGTAAACTTAAAAAATTATTAGTTAAATTAAGGAAAGTTTTTGAATTAGCTCTCCTTAATTATTAGAAACCCCACAAACGTGTAATATTCATGCCCAGGAATATTGTTCCATCAAAGAAATCATTCTCATTAAACATAATGTTTTCCTGTGGCTGTATTAACCTTGAAGAGCCGAGGTATATATGGAAAGCATGTGTACTTGTTGATACTTCCAATCCTATTGAAATATTAGGTTTAATATTTTCGATTCCTTCATTTACAGCCTCGTTCTGTTCAGAAATAGATTGTATCTTCAAAGGGAAATCACCTCCTATAATTATAGAGCTCTGTGGAGAGAATTTATACCTACCTGCAAATGAAATAGCAATTCTATCATGATCAAGAGTGTCAACTATGTGCGCATTATAATGAGCGAATGAAGGAGCAACCTGGAATGAGAAATTGTCATTAAATCTCCTTGCAAATATTACCTGACTGAAATAAGACAGCCTGTTAGCGAACTTATAATCAGGTCCCCATTTTGTTTCAGCCATAGCATCAATACCAATCACTTCATATAATGATATAGTAAGGGGAATAGAATTTGAGCGAGTTTGCTGCAGTATATTGCATTTGAGTTGAATATCCTGCATTTTGTGGTTATTGGATGAGCCTATACCAATCATCAGGTTATCAAGTATACTATAATTAAAACCAAGTCTAATAGTAGAAGGAGCCATTATACCAAACACATCAGATATTCCATTGTCCATGGTTCCAAATCTGTGCTGAATTACCATCTCCAGGGTATTAGATGGTTGAATTGTGGAAGTTGCGTTATCAAATACCAACCCACTTTCAAATGCCGGACGTGCAGGACGTTCTTTCTGTGGCGCTTCAGCAATTGAATCGTTCTCTTGGGCTGAAGCATTGCTTGTAATAAGTAAAGACGCCAATAATATGACAACTATGCCTTGTAACCTGTATATTTTTTTCATTGTATCAGTGTTTTTTTACAAATTAATTATTTTTTGCGCCCTGACTGATCCAGTCAAAAACGGCCTGAGCCTGAGCAGCTGTTGAAAATTGTGCCATGCTACCAGTTGACATCTTTTTATAAAGAATGCTATTGGCAGGATTTGCTGTATCAACCTGGCTCAATTCAATTAAACTGTTGTAAGCATTTGCCGGTGTAAGGTCTGGAGGAACAGCACCTGTCCCATGACAACTGCTGGAATTGCAACTGCTCACGAAAATGGGAATAATTTCAGTTGAAAATTTAACTTCCACTTCAGAGGGAACTGGTTCAGGGAACTCAGCATATTCATATTCGCATGCTGATACTAAGGTCATTAGGATGACTCCTGCGAAAGCCATTCTTGCTGCTTTTTTACAATTAGATAGTTTCATCATTGGGTTATTTTTTGTTGATCAAAGAAAGTAATTATATAGTTAGCTCTATGTAACTGAAAATTGATATTTTTGTAGTCCAATATAGACAAATAGCATTAAGACCGTTGATTTATATCAACGTTGAAGTTAATTTGAAACAACATGAAGGTAATATCCACACACTGTATTAGTTGCAAAAACAGAGCTGACATCTTTTCCGGCTTAAATGATACTGAACTTAGCAAAGTTAATGATGCCCGCGTAGGTATGCATTACTCACATGGGGAGATCATTTTTAAGCAAGGTTCACCCTGCCATGACTTTGTTTGTGTGACTTCGGGTTTGGTGAAATGCTTTGTTGAAGGAGAGGATGATAAAAAAATCATTATTGGCTTCGTGCGCCCGGTTGAGTATATATTTGCACCAGGTGCATATATTGATAAAAGACACCATTTTACTGCTATTGCCTGCGAGGAAACTACTGTTTGCCTTGTAGCAACTGATGTTTTCCAGGAATTAGTCAGGAGTAATCATGAATTCGCTAATGAGTTTATCGCGAAAATAAGTAATCAAACCATTGACCTATGCCGGCAACTAACCAACTTAACACAAAAGCAAATACCCGGACGAGTTGCTGAAACCTTGCTGAGGCTTTCGCAGATAGTTTATAAGAAGAATCCTTTTACTTCTTGTCTCTCACGCCAGGACATGGCTGATATGTGTGGTATGACTAAAGAAAGTGTTGTTAGGGCTTTAAAAACCTTTAAGGATGAGGGAATCATAACTGTTGATGGGAACCAAATCCATTTGCTGAATGTGCCAATGCTTGAGACTATCAGTAAAATTGGTTAGTGCGATGTAAATTAAATTGACAGCTACCCCAATTCTATACTTCCTAAGAAACTGATTTGGTTTGCTGAATTCTATCCTTTCCTTTCAATCACCTTTAACACTTTTTCAACTATATTTTCAGCTGAAAGCCCATATTTTACCATAAGTTGCTCAGGAGTTCCACTTTCGCCGAACTTGTCCATAACAGCAACCATTTCAAGAGGAGCAGGGTTATGAAGTGAAAGAACCTGGCTTACACAGTCTCCTAATCCGCCATTAATTTGATGTTCTTCAGCTGTTACTGCGCATTTTGTTTTACCAACTGAATTCAGGATAGCTTCAACATCAAGCGGTTTAATTGTATGGATATTAATAATATCAGCTTCTATTCCTTTTTCTGCTAAAATTTGACCTGCACGAATAGCCTCCCATACTAAATGACCGGTAGCAAATATTGAAACATCACTTCCTTCATTCAAAACAATTGCCTTTCCGATTTCAAAAGGGTAGTCCTCAGGAGTGAAATTAGGTACTTTGGGACGGCCAAATCGTAAGTAAACCGGACCTTCATAATCAGCGATTGCAAGCGTTGCCAGCCTTGTTTGATTGTAATCACAAGGGTTAATTACTACCATATTTGGTAACATTCTCATCATACCGGTATCTTCCAGTATCTGGTGGGTAGCTCCATCTTCACCGAGTGTGAGCCCCGCATGTGATGCACAAATTTTAACGTTCTTATTGCTATAGGCTATTGATTGCCTGATTTGATCATAAACACGGCCTGTTGAGAAATTTGCAAAAGTTCCGGTAAAGGGGATTTTACCGCCAATTGCCAGCCCTGCAGCTATTCCCATCATATTTGCTTCAGCAATACCGGTTTGAAAGAACCTATCAGGGAATTCTTTTTCAAAAGCATCCATCTTAAGTGAACCGGTTAGGTCAGCACATAAGGCAACAACTAATGGGTTACTTCTCCCAAGCTCTAATAAAGCCTGTCCAAATCCTGAACGGGTATCTTTCTTATCGTTAAACTTATACTCTTTCATGCTATGTGTTTCTATGAAATAAATGTTGTGATGCTTATAAATTGTCAGTATGCAAATAGGTTAACATTAGTAGTTCCGCCTGGAAATATTGAAAAATCATAATCAAGTGTGTAAAGCGACTTATCAGTTTGGGCTGACCGGAATACAATTTTGTAATTTCCGGGTTGTAGAACAAGGTTTTCATTTAACTGGTTTTCTCTTAGATCATAAACCCATTCTAGAATTCCATTTTGTATAACATACAGGCTACCAAATCCTTTTACACTTTTTTTAATGACGGCAATTCCAGGTAAGGGTATATCAACTGCTGTGATTTTACTTTGCATAATCACAACATCATTCATAATTAGTCTGGGTAGTGTTAATATCTCGAGGTCGTATGAACCACACAGGTATTTTTTAACATCACCGAAACTTTGCACATTCAGGGTCTCCGGGTTACCTTTCTGCCTGACAATTGCCTGTAAGTTCTTTACTATCCTTTCATTATTTCCTATTCGGAGATTAAGATATCCTTGTGGTGCCGGTACTGAAACAGTAACATGCCGGCCAGTTTCAAGGGTAACACTATCAATTTTTACTGGAGGAACCGTGTTTACAACAATATCGTATGTTGGCTGATAATCAATGAGTAAGGTATCAGGAATCCCATGTGTATTTAAGGTATGCATCAGGTTGTACTTTATTTTACCTGATGATCGATCATAAAAGGTCATGTTAACATTTGTCTCAAGGGGTTTTCCTTCTGAGTCAAGAAGGTTAACCTGCAGCGTTGTAGCACTCAATGCATGAGAAATAACGGTATGCAGTGCCTTTTGGAATAGTGTTTCACTACTGGCATCATAATATGTACCAACGCAATCAAATGCCTCCTTGAAATCCCTGCCTATTCCTATAATAAAAGGTTTCATTACCACTTTTCTTTTTTGAAGTGCAATAGAAACTTCACATGGATCACCACCACATTCTTCAATACCATCAGTAATAAGAATAACTATATTCCTGCAATCACTGCACTCAGGGAAGTCATCAGCAGTTTGCGATAAAGCATATGCCAAAGGAGTGGTACCTTTAGGTACAATTCCCTGAATCTTATTTTTAACCAAATTGAAATTATCGGGACCAAAGGGCACCTCAAGTTTAGTATCACTGCAATCAGCCGGAGGGTAGGGTTTCTGATGGCCGTATACCCGTAATGCTACCTGGAGGTTATCAAAGGT
>JAGXGB010000004.1 GCA_024636955.1 Bacteroidales bacterium | reverse complement strand
TGCCAACACTATCCTGAGCAAGATAATATCCCTGAACGCTTAGGTCATTGTCGAAGCCTACTAACTTCATATCAACATCAAATTGATCGGGGTTTTGACTATTATCAGCCAGCAGCGTTATATTACCAATGGGAATAGCCATAAACCGCAAGCTGTCAATTACCAGATCGGAAGTAAAGGCTGAAACACCGTTTACATTGAATAGAATAAAATGACCGTTAAGTTCACCTCTTACAAGTTCACCTTCTTTTTCAACTATCAAAGAGAGATTAGCTAACCTGAAATTCTCAAAAGAGACTTTTAAAGGTACGTCATCACCGGGTTGGGTGATAATTGAAATCAATTGGTCGCCACCCGTAAGAATAACCCGCTGTGCGTCAAGTCCTTTATCGGAGAAGGTGATTACGTTATCCGGATCTATATTCCAGGCTGTATTATTTAGAACTAATGGCTCATCAAGTATAAGCAGGTAATCGTTGCCTCTCTTTGCGTATGATCCACTGGTTTTTAAAACATTGAAAGTATCAGCTTTCTGAGCATTAATATTGTAAATGATCTCATTGTCGGCAATGCTACCCTTAAGATCAAATTGCTCAATTGCCAGCGTGGGACTGGAAATTTCAGCTACAATAAAGTCGTATGCCAACTCCTGGCGGTTTGAATTAAGAGTAATGTAAAGGCTGTCGATAACAATGCCATTGTAATCTATCATAGGAATGTCAGCCCTGAGGTCAAGCACCATTTCATTGCTATTGTAATTACCGGTAATAGCTAAAGGTGTGAAACTTTTCAAACCCGGTAGCAAGTTCTCACAAAATAAGTTAGGGTCTTCAACCGTAATGCTGTATCCAAAGTTTTGTGGTACAACGCTTCCATCCACTTCAAGAATCCTTTTCTGCCATGTTTCTGTTCTTGCGGAAACAGTATCCTGTAGGGTTGCTGAATTTCCGGATACGTTATCCTGACTTGTGTTCTCCATAGCAAGAGTTGAATCCTGACTTGTTTTCTCCATAGTAAGAGTTGAATCCTGGCCGGGATTATCCACTAATGTGACTACACCACCTTTTGATGCTCCGGATTTAGCATTCTTGGTTGTATCAGTATCAGAGAATGCAAAATACTGATTTAAATGCCTGTTGAGCGTTGCAGGCAAGTGTTGCAATACTATGTCACCTTTAAAAGATGCATTCAGTATTTTTGACCTTATCTCAATATATGAAGAGTCAAAATCGTAGGTTGATTCAACAACCAATGAATCTAATGGGCAATCAAGAGATTCTGTGATCAACTGTAAATCATACAATTTAAGTGTCCCCAATGGATTAGGACCATATCTCTTGGCGAGGTCGGCTCTGATAGATCCCCTTGCCTTGAAAACATTTGGGGACAGATTCAGTGCCATCAAGTCAGCCCCGTTTAGAACCAAATCAAAGATGAAAGCAAGACTATCAGGATGCGCATTAACATATCCGGTATAGTTGAAATCAAGGTTATCATCTTTCATCCATACTTCGCCATGGAATGACCTGTTTACGAGAAATCCTTCCAGATTGAGATCTTTATAGATGTATTTATTATAGAATGCTTCGTGCACTATAGCCTTTATTTCCGCATTCATGCGATCGGGTACCGTGCCTGTACCTTTTATATCAACACTTAAGCTCACCGGCCCAAGTGTATCGGGCTGCATCAACAATTTGCCCAAATCAATGCGGTCAACATCAAGTGATGCCAGATAAGATGTTTCACGGTTTCCTTGTGATGGGTCCATCTTTACATCAGCCACCATATTACCGTATGCTGATTTAAGGTCAATAGCTGCGTTAAAGTTTTTGATATAGCCAGTGAAATTACCTGTGAGGTTTATATAGTCAGGTATTGAAACCGTTTCAGGAACTAAGCTGCGGTTTATATAGGAGAATATATCATTTCTGGTTGATCTAACTGCAAAACTGTTTAAGGATGCGTACATGCGATCAGGGTGCATTGCATCTCTTACTGATCCTGATAATGCCAGGTTAGTCGACTTATTATTATCAAGAACAAAACTACTGATTGTGAGATTTTCAAGTGAGCCCCTTATGCCTCCACTGATATCTATAACCTCATTGCCATTGATCTTAAGTTGCGGATTATTCGCCAAATCAGGCATAAAGTACAAGACATCAGAAAATGATATCCTTGTATCCTGAAGGTTAATGTTCATCTGCAGCTTTTCTATTGAATCAGCAATGGATGCAATAGAAGTGAAACTTACTTCAAGGTGATCGCCGATACTCGAATTGGGAGTTTCTATCACCAGATCGGCCAGCTCAATGTTAGTGGTATCATACGATATTTTAGAGGCAAACTCATTGAGAATAAAACCGCTTTTTTCAGCAAAACTGAAATGATCAAGACTCAGGTTTATCTTTCCGGGAGTTACATACATATCAGATGATTCAAAATTGAATTCAGTAACCACTATATTATCGAAATCTATTCCTTGTGCCTTAGCCACTGAATCATGGTCTCTGTATGCAAGGGAGTTATTATTCAGATTGAGGTTTTTTAAAGTAAACTCCCATTCGGGCGTTACAATCTCCTTCTCGATGCCCTGCTCCTGGATTACCTTCGCTATGATTGTATCAAATTGCTGAGGTTTGGTTTGGAAGAATTTGATGTCCGACTCACTTAACTCAAAGCTGTTAATTGCAAACTTCATCATAGCCATATCAATAGTATCAGAAACCACTTCAAGGTTTCCAATTTTGGCATCTAATGCGTTCCCGGCAACAGGCCCGCGGTAGTTCACGTTTAAGTTTACCAGTGCTATCTTATTGAAATCCAGATCGGGCATTACCGAAGTTGACGTGTCGGCTGATTTCACCAATGGTGGAGTTTGAAGATAACTCACGGCTGAGTTTTCAAGTAAGAGGTCTTTCAGCTTATATGACATAGTTTCAATGTCAAACTCTTTGAAGGAAGTCTCCAGCTTTCCAACGTACAGTTTTGCATTTACTCCGGCAAGGGTATCTTTGTATTGAAGCCTCAAATCTTCGAAATCAATTTTATCAAATCTGATAATGAAAGCAGCACTTGAATCGGTAGTTTGTGGTTTTTGTTCTTCTGAAGCAAATGCATCAATAATGAAGCTGTAATTAAAGGTAGTGTCAGGATATTGTCTATACACCCGTCCGGTAACACCTTCAAGACGCACCGACCTTACATCAAGTTTATTTTTCAGCAGGCCAAACATGTTGACCCCCGCATAAAGATCTCGTGCGTACAGTAATGTATCAGCTTGCTGGTCCTCTACGTACAGACCTTTTATGTTGATGGTTTTGGGGAAGCCAATACTTATTGATTCGAGGGTAACCTCAGTTTTTATCTTTTTCTGAAGAAAATTAACAGCTTTTTGTGCGGCATAGTTCTGCACAGGAGGCAATTGCAGGGCAATCACCACCAGAATCACCAAGCCTAAAATCCCTACAATTAACCAAAGTAAGATTTTAAGGGGAATTCTTATCCACTTATTGCTAATTTTCAGATTCTTCATCAATTATTTCCAGTGGGAAATTTGCTGGACCATTTAGCACAGCACCTGTAACACTGAAACGACTTCCATGGCATGGGCAGTCCCAGGTTTTTTCAATATTATTCCATCTCACATTGCACCCCATGTGTGTACAAGCTGCAGAGACCATGTGCAATAAGCCGCGCTCATCCCTGTATGCCCCTGCTTTCTGTCCATCGAATTCCACTATTGCGGCATCATTTAACGGAATAGAAGCAAGCGTTACAGAACCCGGATGATCAGGTCGTGTTTTATAGTAATCCAAAAGTGTGCCAATTGTTTCCTTGAAAAATACCCTGGACGCTTTAAGGTTAACCCTGCCGGGTTTGTATATGCCTTCATAAGGGTTTTCTTTCCCATCAATTAAATCAGCAATAAGCATTCCTGCAATCGTAGCATGTGTCATACCATGCCCTGAATCACCGGTAATTACATAAATATTATCACTATCGCTGACGTTTCTTCCAATAAAAGCCATTCCATCGTATGGTTCAAGCACCTGGCCTGACCACTTGAAGACAACTTCTCCTATATCAAACCTATCGCGTGTCCATGCTTCAAGTTTGCCATGGGGTTCCATTTCTGATTCTCCTGTCATCACCCCGGTTTTATGGTCTTCACCTCCTGCAATAAGCAAGTCAAATTCAGCATTATAATTCTGGGTTCTTACATAATGATACGGTGGGGTGTCCTTATCAATGTTCATGTCACCGGTATCCCACCATAAAGCTAACGGAAGTGAGTTTTTTCTGACAAGTGCAGCAATAGCATATGTGCGATAAGCATACTGAATCATTGGTAGTATGAACTTGCTGTTTATCGGACTGTTAGTTGCAACTACAATGTGCTTTGCATTCACCCGAAAACCATCAGATGTGGTAACACCACTTGCTTCAATTTCGGTAACATGAGTACCTGTATATATCACACCACCCTTTACCGTAATAGCATCAGCCAGACCAAGAATGTACCTTACCGGATGAAACTGGCCTTGCTCAGCAAACTTAAGGGCTTTAAGAGGTTGCATTTTCATTGCCGGCACTGCATCAACCCATTCAACCGGGACACCAGCATTTTGAGCAGCTTTATACTCTTTTTCTAGTGATTCTAATGAATCAGAAGGATGTGGGAATAGATACCCGTTAACACGCTTGAAATCACAATCGATATTCTCAAGCTTCACTGTTTTTTCAATAAAGTTAATAGCCTCATGGTGACTTTGAAAAATAAGCCTGGTTTTTTCCTGACCAAAAAGCTTTTCCAGGCTATAAAAACGATCATCAAGTGCACTGGCCAGATGAGCAGTTGTTCGGCCTGATTCACCACTTGCTAATAGGCCATCTTCAAGTACAACAACTGAATAGCCACGATTGACGAGGTTATATGCAACTGATAAACCTGCTAAGCCTCCTCCTACTACCACAACATCTGCATGATTATTGGTTATAAGTGGGGAATACTGGCGCTCAGCAGTATTATCCAGCCAACATGATATATGTTCGCCTGATGTATTACGTCCAACTTCTAATGGATTACTATCACTTTCCATGTGAGGTAATTTAAATTTTTAAGTGGTTACAGTATGCAATTCATTAAACATAGCATAAAATGCCTGTGAATTACTCATTCTGTCCTTTATTTACAACAATGGAAATAGTGCAGGTGTTTTTATAAACGTTAAATGATTCATAAAGCTTTACATCACTTCTTCTCGTTTTGAGGCCTCTTCACTTTTGTGCGCAAACTAAATATACGTCGGGCAAATTTTGTATTGGATGAAAAACTCGTTTCTTCACCAATGAGATATCCCAAAGGTTTTAATTGCTCGATATTATCAAAAACAACCTTCATCATACCAACAAAAGGCAAGGCAATGATCATGCCCACAACTCCCCATATCATAGCACTGGTTACAAGTGCAAGAATGGCAGTAAAAGGGTTAATACTTACACTACCTCCAACTACATTGGGTGTTATAAAGTTATTTTCGAGGAACTGCACAAATATAGCAACACCTGCCACACCCACGGCAATGGTGAATGAGTCTTCAGTTATTAGTGCCATCATAATAGGCAGAATGCTGCCTATTAAAACTCCAATGTAAGGAATTATATTCAAGAGTGCCAGTAATACGCCAAACAGTATAGCGTGCCGTAGTCCAAGTATCAGGAAGCCAGCCGAATTAAGCACTGATAATATAATTACAACCAGAAATAGTCCCTTCAGATAACTCTGTGATACAGTAGTAATTTTTTTTAGTATAGCCAATGAATGGTCAGCCCTTTTGTCTTTGAAAACCAAGTGTATGAAATGCTTGTATTTCTCCCTGTAGTAGGTTAGAAAAAATATAAATATTGGCAGCAATGCCACTGTGGCAATAAAAGATCCTGTAGCATTAAATAATCCTAACGCTATTTGTCCTGCTGATTGTCCTGCCGAAGTTACACGTTCATTAATCCAGTTTTTCTGCTTATACTCTGAGTAGCCAAACTTTAGATCTATGAAGTTATATAGTGAATCAATCTTTGCCGACAACTGTTTGCTCAATTGAGGCCAATCGTCAACAAACATCTGCACCTGACTATACAAGAAATAAATAATACCGGCAAAGAATGCAGCGGCAACTATCATGCTGATAACTATAGCGAGCCCCCTTGGCACCTTCCAATTCTCCAATTTTTGAGAAATAGGCAAAAGGAGGAACGTGAGAAGAATGGAAACGGCAAGAGGCAAAAGAACAGGTCTTCCTGCTATTAGGAATGCAATTATAAGTGCAACCAGGGCAAGTCGCAGGGTTATATTGTAAATTACTGTATTAGGCTTTTCCATAATAATTAATTAGTCTTTTATTCAGGCATACCTATTGTTTCCTTGATTCCGCTCAAGATTGTTTTCCATGTGTAATGAAACATAAACCGCTGTTTGTTCCTGACAAAGTGCATGTTTGCCTCCCTGGGCTCAGTGTTGCCTCGGGGATTGCTATCCTTAATAACAAATGTGTTGGCTGCAAATATCATTAATTGGTCTTTTAGCTTCTTCTTTTCATTTTTTACTTCAGGTAATTCCAGACTAAGGTCGTGGTATAGGAATTTCATTGTTCCTTTTGATGATGTTTCCCCGGCATTAAAACTAAAAGAAAGGGTGTCGATGTGCCCCTTCTTTACAGATACCCCCACTGTTGGCTCGATCATTTTATTTAGGGCGGTTAATGACATGTTTGTAAGGAAACCATCACATTTGAACACCATTTGATCAGTGTTCATGGGGAAAACGTATGTTGCATATAATTTACCTTCATCCATCAAATTACAGCTTGCTTTCAATACTAAATCTCTACCTTTTGCTATCAATGAAGAATCATTTGTGATTCCAGTAGATATAGCGTTTATATCGTTAAGTGTTATCCTTCCGGGTTTTATTTTTCCGGGAGCAACTTCTTCGTATGCAATAAATGAGCGGTCAAGCTTTATAGTGTCAATTTTCAGGTAAACTTTTGCATTAAGAATTAGGTGCTGCAATGATTTGGGAGTTGCAAACATCCTCTCATCATTTTTATCGCGAAAAGCAGTGAGTGAAAGATCTGAAATATCAAATGTTGAGGAAATTAGACTATGGTGTTCAAACAATTTTCGCAAATCTATTTTCCTGAAAATCAGGTTACCGGCAAAAACGTTAAATCTGTCGGTCTGTTTTCCTGCTATCTCTGCAAAGCGTCGCTTGTTGTAGTTAGGTAGCACTTTCACTGAATCTATCCATAGAAGTGAATCTATGTATGAGATCTCCATTCTCCCCACATCAAATGTATATAGACTGTCGGAAGTAGTATAGGAGAACCTGTTCATTGTTAGTGAAATAGAATCAGCCTCAAATAAACCGGGTAATTTTTCAGTTGACTTGCCAATGTATAGATTTTTGAGCTTAAAATGATTGTTATCCGAATGAAGTGAAGGACTTGGCTCATCAGGACCGCTGTATAGCTTAAAGTCAAAGTTTGATATTTCGAGCCGATTCACTGATACTGATTCAGCAAAAGACTTGATTATTTTGTAGATCGAAAAATCGGTGGTATCTTTTATCTCATTTTTTAGTGGTATTCCCTGAACTATAGTAACTGACGGTTTCTCAAGTTCAATTACATCCACGCTAATTTCTTTGCCCCTTATTATTCCGATAACATTAATTCCGAGCAGATTGAGGTGTGAAGTGAAAACCTTATATGTAGCAGTTCCGGGGGTGGGCTTATCAGGTTTTATTTGTACATCACTGAATGTGACTGACTTAGTCAGCAAATTCATTCGAAGGGAATTAATAGAAAGGGAGTATTGCCCGTTGGTCTGTTCACTAAATTGATCCTGTAAGCGAGTCTTCACATACCTGTTTAAATACCAGGAAGATGAGAAGAAAGCTATTATAGCAATTATTGTGATCAGAATAACGGGAATAAGAATACGGAAAGCACTCTTTTTTTTCATAGCTATCTTTGCTAAAATTAAACAGTGTCATTAATTTAATGTTTATAGTATGCTTATGAATTATTGCTTTGATTTCTAAACACCAAATCCTTATACTTACTATGAAGCAGCAGGGGCTTTGCGGTATGTCCTTAACAATGAATAGCCCCACCAGATCAAGAAGATACCTACAATTCCAAAAGTAGCATGCATCCAGTTAAACTGCTGAAGGAATATAACCTGGAAGAATATCCACCCAAAAAGAATTACTCCCTGTATGATGATAAGGAGATCATGGTTCTTCCATTTCTTAAAGAAAAATAGTGCAGTTACAATGCTCATCACTCCGATGGTAGTAAATAATGTTAATCCTGGTATCAGGAAGCTGTTGAATGGTGAGTGTTGAAGAACAGTTTCAACTGACATGCCCAGGTCATTACCGGTAGGATTAACAATCATTGAAAAGCCTGCAGCTAAAGCGTTTATGCCTGTGATTATCAACACAATAACGCCAATACGATTTAGGGTTTTGCTTGTTTTCATAATCGATACAATTTATTGAATGAATGATTGTGGGTTATTATAGATGGATAAATGAATAATTAAAGGTTGTTATAGATAGGAATATCTTCAAGAAATTTGGTTTCACCTGTATTATAATCAACATGCAGACAGTGATGCTCCAGTCCGTTGCTTATTAGCAGGTAATTAACCTGCAGCGTGAGATTGTACCTTGCTGCCTGATAAAAAACTTCTTCATTCAAAGGAATATGCGGCGCCTTGCATTCAACTATCATTATAGGTTTACCGTCGGTACCAAATATTAGCAGGTCGAATCTCTTTGGTAGCTTATTAACCATTAACCCCCTTTCAGATGCCATCATTGTTACAGGCACCAGCTTTTGAATCGCCAGGTATTGAATAAGGTGTTGCCTCACCCACTCCTCCTCAGTAAGGATAACGAACTTCCGCCGCAAAGGGTCAAAAGCTTCAGTGTGTGTTCCCTGCACACGTGTTCGTAATTCAATATTGGGGAGATTTAGCTTTATCATTGTATAAACCGGCATACTAAACAACAAACACTGATCTTCACTAACCTTAATGTTCTGCACTGATGGTTCAGGGCGTATAACTCAATCAAAAAAGATTGCAGTGTAGTATACTAACGGAAGTAAAGCTACAATTTTTTAGCAAATTGACTACATTTGCCTTAAATTAGCTGAGAGTTAAAAATAAACAGCTTGCAATTGCCGGCTATATCAACCGGGGCTTCTTAATTTATTTTATGAGGACAAAACAAGAGATTACTGAGAATTGGCTGCCACGATATACAGGCACGGCTATTGAAGAATTTGGTGAATACATTCTTCTCACTAATTTTATGCATTATGTTGACCTGTTCGCCAAGTGGAACAATGTAGAAATAAAAGGCCTTACAAGATCTATGCCCAGTGCTACCTCAGATGATATAACCATTATTAACTTTGGGATGGGTAGTGCAAATGCAGCAACCATCATGGACTTACTGAGCAGTATCAAGCCAAAGGCAATATTATTTTTAGGCAAATGCGGCGGATTGAAACGCAAGGCTCAACTGGGCGACCTCATACTTCCAATTGCAGCAATACGAGGCGATGGTACTTCAAACGATTACTTCCCCCCTGAAGTTCCCGCATTACCGGCATTCAGTCTGCAGAAAGCAACTTCTACCGCCATTCGCGACTATGGTAGGGACTACTGGACCGGAACAGTATATACTACAAACCGACGGGTATGGGAGCACGATGATATTTTTAAAGAATACCTGCGTACAATCAGGGCAATGGCAATTGACATGGAAACAGCCACTATTTTCAGTGTTGGCTTTCATAATGAGATCCCTACCGGTGCTATTCTTTTAATATCTGACCAGCCAATGATATCAAGCGGGGTTAAGACAGATATCAGCGATACACTGGTTACTGAACAGTTTGTTGAAACACACTTGCATATTGGTATCCAGTCACTTAAACAACTAATTAACAACGGACTTACCGTTAAACACCTACGTTTCTGATCTAACTATGGCCGCTGATTACCAAAAAATCCTTTCCGACATTCAGAAGAAGGTATTCGCTCCTGTTTACCTGCTTTGTGGTGAGGAACCTTATTACATTGACCTGATATCTGATTATATAGAAGATAACGTGCTTACTGAGAGTGAGCGGGAATTTAATCAAAATGTACTGTATGGAAGGGATGTAGATGCTGGAAAAGTAATTGAATACGCTAAGCGTTACCCGATGATGTCAAACTATCAGGTACTGATAGTTAAGGAAGCGCAGGATATGAAATCAATTGATGACCTCTCAACTTATGTTGAAAAGGCTCTTTCATCAACCATCTTAGTACTCTGTTACAAGTATAAGAAGTACGATAAGCGCAAATCCCTATCTAAGGTTGCCGACAAAAAAGGAATATACTTTGAATCTTCACGCATATACCCTGAGAAAGTACCTGCCTGGATTACTGAGTATATCTCCAACAAAGGGTACAAAGTAACACCAAAGGCAGCTCTTTTGCTCGGCGATTTTTTGGGTACTGACCTTTCAAAAGTGGCTAATGAAATTGGCAAATTGTTTATTTCACTACCTAAGGGAAGCACAGTAACTGAAGATATTATTGAGCAGAACATTGGAATCAGTAAGGATTACAACTTCTTTGAATTCCAGGAGGCACTTGCTTCAAAAAATATAGAAAAGGCCAATAGGATCGTTAACTTTTTCAACTCAAATCCCAAAGAAAACCCATTGGTCAAAATTGTACCAATGACGTTTAGTTTCTTTTCAAAGGTGCTGATATGTGCCCTGTTGCCCGATAAATCACAATCATCAATTGCATCCGCACTCGGGGTGGCCCCCTTTATGACCAGAGATTACGTTAAGGCAACAGGCAATTATTCCGTTGAAAAGCTTGTAGGCATAATTTCTATCCTTCGGGAGTTTGACCTTAAAAGCAAGGGTGTCAACATAGGCTCAACGTCAGGGCCTGACCTTATGAAGGAAATGGTATTCAGGATATTACACTAAACAAAAAGCTTTTCTATAATTGCTGCGTATTTCTTACCAATGAAATCACGCCGAAGTTTAAGTGATGGTGTTAATTCACCATTCTCAATAGTGAACTCCTCAGCCAGCAACTGAAAGCGCTTTATCTGCTCGGTAGCACCAAAATGATGGTTATGACGCTTTATCTCAGTTTCAAATCGTTTCTTAATCTGTGGATGGTTAACCATCTCAACATTTGTAGTGTATGGAATATCTTTAATCTTACACCAACTTGATAAGAACACAAAGTCAGGAACAATGAGTGCAGCAGCAAACTTCTGGTTTTCACCTAAAACTATCAGTGTGTCAATAAAGGGTGACTCTTTGAATTTGTTTTCCAAAAGCTCCGGGCTTATATATCTACCCAGCGAAGTCTTGAATATCTCCTTCTTTCTGCCGGTGATCCTTAAATGTCCGGCATCCTCTAATAAACCGATATCTCCTGTATGGAACCAGCCATCACCATCTATAACTTCCTTAGTAAGGTCGGGCTCTTTGTAGTAACCAAGCATTAAGCCGGGACCTTTAACCAGTATTTCGCCATCATCGGCAATCATAACCCTGGTGTGTTGTATTGGTTTGCCAACTGTGCCAAACCTAACACCCCCTTCAGCAAAATCATTTACTGAAACTACCGGTGAGGTTTCAGTTAGTCCATAACCTTCAAGTACCGGAACGCCGGCAGCCCAGAATATACGTGATAACCTTGGCTGTAGTGCTGCACCCCCTGATACTACTACTTTAAGATTGCTTCCCAATGCTTGACGCCACTTGCTAAATACCAGCTTATCAAGAACTTTTAATTCCAGTTTATAGAGCCAACTATTTTTCCCATCCTCCTTAAAATGGTTACCTAATGCTACTGCTCTGAAAAAGATAGTTTTCTTAACACCAGTCAGTTTTCTGCCATTCTGGATTATCTTATCGTAAATTTTCTCAAGTAACCTTGGAACAGTAGTAACAATGTCAGGTTTAACTTCACGAATGTTTTCTCCAATCATTGCAATGTTCTCAGCATAGTAAACTGAAATTCCGGTGTACTGAAAAAGGTAATTAAGCATCCGCTCATATATATGACACAACGGGAGGTAGCTTAATGCTTTGCCTTCTTCACCTACGGGCGGTATATGCCTAACTGCATTCAGATTGCTGATAATATTATTGTGGGTAAGCATCACACCCTTAGGATTGCCTGTAGTACCTGAGGTATAAATAATTGTTGCCATGTCATGAGTCCTGACGGTCTTTTTAATAACATCAAGTTTGCTCTTGTAAAGGTCATTCAGAGGATCGGCTTTTTTAGGTTTATCACCTAATGCCATTACCTTTTCATTTGCCATTACAGCTTTTCCCTTTGCTACAAACCCGGCAAATGGAACCAGTCCTTCAATTTCCTTTAATGCACAAATACCGGTAATGCTTGACAATTCAGGGATGATGTGTTCAATCTTCTTGTAAATATCACTCCCCGAAATAAACAGGAACTTTACTTCACCGTGATGAAGAATGTAACGATAATCAGATTCCTTGATAGTAGGATAAATGGGAACATGGATAGCGCCAATTTGCAGTATTGCCATGTCAATAATATTCCATTCAGGGCGACCCGGCATAATAGTGCCCACCTTATCACCTTTTTTAATACCTGTTTCAAGCAATGCATAACTAACAGCATCTGCCATTTGCCTGTATTCAATAATAGAATAAGTAATCCATTTACCTGACTCCTTTGATGCCAGTACATCCGGTTTAGGGTTGTAATGGCTGGCATGGTATGGAAGGATATCAAATAGTCTCTCTATAACTTTCATTTTATTTTGGTGGATCGGTTTGGAGGTTGCAATAATATTGTGCTGGTTTACTATGGTTTAAATTTAGAGTTTATTCCGTTACTATTACCATTTGATTGAAATAGTTTCTCAATACTTGTTTTGTACTTCTCAGAGATGAAATTACGTTTCAATTTAAGTGTTGGCGTCAGCTCTCCAGTTGTTACATTCCACTCATTCGGCACCAGGTCAAACTTCTTAACTTGTTCTGCATTGCCAAAATGTACATTACTTTCATCAACTACCCGTGCATAACGCTGTCGTATCACCGGCATATTAACCATTTCTGCTTCCGTGCCACATTCATGGCCTTTAATGTCGCACCAGGCCCTTAAGTATGCAAAGTCAGGTACAATAAGTGCTGCTGCAAATTTCTCATTTTCACCAACAACTATCACATTATCAACTAATGGCGACTCTTTAATCTTATTTTCAATCAACTCAGGTGCAATATACTTGCCAAGTGATGTTTTGAATATTTCTTTTTTCCTGCCTGTTATCCTCAACTGACCCTCCGGCTCAAAAACGCCAACGTCACCGGTGTGAAACCAGCCATCTTTATCAATCACCTGAGCCGTAAGCTCCGGATCTTTGTAGTAACCCATCATTATGCCGGGCCCGCTTGCAAGGATCTCGCCATCTGCGGCAAGCTTTACTCCTACCCCCCTCATTGGTGGGCCAACGGTACCTATCTTTATTCCATTATGGTCAGTACTTGTAACTGCCACAACCGGTGATGTTTCAGTCAAACCGTATCCTTCATAAATAGGTAAACCTGCAGCACGGAATGTTCTCACCAACCTGGGTTGTATTGCGGCACCTCCTGAAACAATGATCTTGAAATTACCGCCTAATGCATCACGCCACTTGCTGAAGATCAACTTATCTAAAATACTGTGTTGAATTTTATACCACTTGCTGTTTCTGCCATTCACATCATACTTGTCAGCCAGGGTAACTGCCATGAAAAATAACCCTCGTTTAATGCCGGTAAGCTTACGTCCGCTGGCAATTATTTTGTCATATATTTTTTCCAGGAGCCTTGGTACACAACACATTATATCAGGCTTTATTTCCTTAGCATTCTCAGCAATGGTTGCCAGGCTTTCAGCATAATAAATGGAAATGCCCAGGTAGTGGTACATGTAATTGAGCATTCGTTCATACACATGACATAAAGGCAGGAAACTCAACGCCTTTCCCTCCTGCCCGAATGTAGGAATATATGATACGAGGGTAAAATTAGAAATCAGGTTTGAATGAGAAAGCATCACTCCTTTTGGATTGCCTGTTGTACCTGACGTATATATTATTGTAACAAGATCTTCTGTTTTGATGTCATCCTTAATTCGTTCAACTATTTCGGGGGCTGGCTTCTGTTCACCAAGTTCAATTAATTCAACCAGGTTCCTTTCACCGTTTTGTCCTTTAATAGTGAATATTTCCTCAACGGTAGGACAATCAACAATTACCTCTTTTATCTTTTTTACCATGTCATCACCTGTCACAAAAATGAACCGAACAGATGCATGATTGAATATATATTTATAATCGGCTTTACTGATGGTGGGATATATAGGGACATGGATTGCGCCTGCCTGCATTATAGCAAAATCAAGGTAATTCCATTCGGGCCGGTTATTCATAATTGTAGCGATAGTATCACCCTTCTTCACGCCTAAGGCTACCAGTCCGTAACTTAAAGAATCAACCGTGCGCCGGTATTTTTCAAGGTTGATCTTTTTCCATACACCTTCTTCTTTATAAGCCAGCACATCATCCTTGGGGTCAAACGACCTGGCGTAATGTGGTAACAGATCAAATAACCTTTCTATAGCCATATCTCTTGATTTAGGTACTTTTTGGCTTTCTGTTAATTATAGCTGCCGATGCCTGCGCCATTGGCATTATCAGCAAATCATTAATGTTAACATGGGGAGGCAGCGTTGTAACGTAATGTACTACTTCAGCTACATCATCAGGTGTAAGTGGATCAAAGCCCTGATACACTGCACTGGCAGCAGTTTCATCACCTGCAAACCTTACTTTTGAGAACTCTGTTTCAACCGCTCCTGGAGCAACCTGCGATACTTTAATGTTCTTAGTTACCAAGTCAATGCGCATTGCCTTAGTGAGAGAATCAACTGCGGCTTTTGTTGCGCAGTAAACATTACCACTTGAGTATGCTTCCCTACCTGCAATAGAGCCTATGTTGATGATATGGCCATGCCCATTTTCAATCATGAACGGCACAACAGCGTGAGTAACAAACAACAGTCCTTTGATATTGGTGTCAATCATTGTTTCCCACTGCTCAGGTTCGCCTTCATGTATAGCATTCAGACCTAATGCCAGCCCTGCATTATTAACAAGTATATCAATTTTCCTGAATTCCTCAGGCAACGTTTGAATGGCGTTCACTACCTCGCTAAGTATAGTAACATCAAATGCAAGTGTGTATACTTTTGAATTGAATTTTTGAATTATGTTTGAAGCTATTGATTCCAGACGGTCTTTTCTTCTGCCCGTAATAATGATCCTATGCCCATCTCTGGCGAAACGGAGTGCACATGAACGACCAATACCGCTTGTAGCGCCGGTAATTAAAACGGTTTTATTCATAATAACCTCAGGTATTTTATAAAAACTCGTTTCTTCTTAACACCAAAGGTATTGGAATTTATTCAGAATGAAAAAAAGAATTCTATCCTTTTTTCTCTGAAATCCATTTTCTCGCATTAACAAATGCTTCAATCCATGGACTTATCTCATCATTTTTACGGCTCGCGGGGTAATACGCCCAGTTCCAGGGGTATAATGAACGCTCAAGGTGAGGCATTATAGCAAGGTGTCGGCCATCATTGGAAGCTATGGCTGCAGTACTAAAATCTGAACCGTTTGGTGTTCCGGGATATGCCTCATAACTGTATTTTGCAGGAATGTGATACTGGTTCTCAGCAAGCGGAAGACTAAAGCGCCCTTCTCCATGTGCTACCCAAATACCCATGCGTTTACCCGACATACTTCCAAGCATCACTGTATGGTTTTCACTGATATCTATATTTAGGAATATCGACTCGAACTTACCTGATGCATTGTGCAGCATCTTAGGTTTCTTCTCATGGTCAGGGTTTATAAGGCCCAATTCTATCATTAACTGACATCCATTACATACTCCGAGACTTAATGTGTCTTCGCGTGCGTAGAAAGCATCAAGTGCAGCCTTGGCTGTTGGATTGAACAGGAAAGCACCTGCCCATCCTTTAGCTGATCCGAGTACATCAGAATTAGAGAACCCTCCAACAAAAACAATCATGCTGATGTCGCTCAATGTTTCGCGCCCTGAAATCAAGTCAGTCATGTGTACATCTTTCACATCAAAGCCAGCTAAATAAAGTGACCAGGCCATCTCACGATCGCCATTCACTCCCTTTTCACGTATGATAGCAGCTTTTAGCCCTGATGGGTTTCGCCGGTTTTTATCAATACCAAACTGCTCAAATTTACCAGTAAAATCATCACCAAAATCAAAAGATAGAGGCTGTTTTGCATAGTTGCTATAACGCTCACGCGCCAGGTCCTCGCCACTTTGTTTCTGGTCGAGAAGATATGATGGATGATACCACATATCACGCAACTGGTCTACATCAAGGTCAATGCATCCATTGTGATAACGTAAGGTGAGGAGTCTTCTGAAAGAAGGCTTACCTATTACATGGTATTTAACACCTGCCTCATGCAATAATACAGATGTATAATCAAGGTCATTCACCTGAACTATAACGCCTGGGTTTTCACTCAAAAGCAGTTTTACTATATCACTGTCTTCAAAAACTGAAAGATCAGCATCAAGTCCTATACCCGGCTGAGCAAATAGCATCTCCAACAATGTAGTAACCATGCCGCCTGCCGATATATCGTGCCCGGCAATTATAACACCTTTGTTGATCATGGTCTGCACTGCTTCAAAGGCAATTGCAAAATATGCTGCATCAGTTACAGATGGGGCTTCTTCACCTACAGCCGAGATCGACTGGGCAAAAGCACTACCACCCAATTTGAAATCATCATTGCTGAAATCAATGTATATTATACTTGCTGTGAACTCAGGCTGTATCACAGGATGCACAACCTTCGTTATATCACTCACTTCACCAACCGCACTTATAATAACGGTACCCGGCGACATAACCTTGTTACCATCCGGATACTTTTGGGTCATTGATAACGAATCTTTTCCGGTTGGAATATTGATTCCAAGGGCTGTTGCAAAGTTACCAGCTGCTTCAACAGCATCGTACAATCGTGCATCTTCTCCTTCATTACGGCAAGGCCACATCCAGTTGGCACTTAATGAAACACCCTTTAAGCCGTATTCTAATGGTGCAAACACAATATTTGTAAGAGCTTCGGCAATGGATAACACTGATCCTGCAGCCGGGTCTATTAGTCCCGCCGCTGGTGCATGACCTATTGAAGTTGCTATGCCTTTTTGGCCCCTGTAATCCAGGGCAACTACGCCCATATTGTTTAATGGCAACTGAACAGGTCCGGCAGTTTGCTGCACTGCAACTCTACCTGTAACTGACCTGTCAACTTTATTTGTTAACCAGTCCTTACAAGCAACTGCTTCAAGCTGCAGCACTTGCTCAATATATGACCGCAGTTTGGAAGCATTGTAATTAAACTTCTTGAAATTCTGCTTCACATGCTTATCAGTCATTACGGTGCGTGGCGGTTTGCCAAACATATCATGAAGTCCCAGATCAATAGGCCTGAAGCCATTTTTGTTATTTATGAAGGTAAGGTTGTGGTCGCCTGTTGTTTCACCAACTACAAAGAAAGGAGCACGTTCACGTTCAGCAACACGCCTTATGAGCTCAAGGTTGTTAGTATCAACTACCAGACCCATTCTTTCCTGCGACTCGTTACCGATGATCTCCCTGTCAGAGAGTGTTGGGTCACCAACCGGCAACTGGTCAATATCAATGCGGCCACCTGTAGCTTCAACAAGTTCTGAGAGGCAATTTAAATGTCCGCCTGCGCCATGGTCATGTATTGACACTACCGGGTTTTCATCTGACTCAGCCATAGCACGAACCACATTATAAACCCTTTTTTGCATTTCCGGATTTGAGCGTTGAACAGCATTAAGTTCAAGGGCATTACTGAACTGACCTGTTGCAACTGAAGAAACAGCACCACCGCCCATTCCAATACGGTAGTTATCACCGCCCATCACCACTACTTTATCACCGGCTTTTGGTTCCTCTTTTAGACTGTCGCTCTTGCGACCATATCCCACGCCACCTGCAAGCATAATTACCTTGTCGTAGCCATAAGTATGCTTATTCTCAGAATGCTCAAAAGTCAATAGACTTCCGCAAATAAGAGGCTGTCCGAATTTATTTCCAAAGTCACTGGCACCGTTTGATGCCTTGATTAAGATCTCTTCAGGTGTTTGATACAACCACTTACGTGGTTTAACATTCTTTACCCACTGGTGATTTGAATCCATACGAGGATATGAAGTCATGTAAACAGCAGTACCTGCAATAGGCATTGATCCTTTACCACCTGCCATCCTGTCACGAATCTCACCACCACTTCCGGTAGCAGCGCCATTAAAAGGCTCAACAGTGGTAGGGAAATTGTGTGTTTCAGCTTTTAATGAAATTACAGAGTCAATTTCTTTTATCTTAAAAAAATCAGCTTTATCCTGTGTTTCAGGGGCGAACTGTTCAATAGCCGGACCATTTATAAAAGCTACATTATCCTTGTACGCTGATACGATCTGGTTTGGATTTTCTTTTGATGTTTGACGTATCATGGAGAAAAGCGTGTGAGGCTTCTCTTCTCCATCAATTACAAAAGTGCCGTTAAATATTTTATGCCTGCAATGTTCTGAATTAACCTGAGAAAATCCAAAGACTTCACTATCTGTAAGCAATCTTCCGAGCTTGGCGCTAAGCTGATCAAGATACTCGATTTCATCATCAGAGAGTGCCAGTCCCTCCTGCTTATTATATGCAGGTATATCTTTAATATATTGCAGTGCTTCAGGCAATTTGTGGATTGTAAAGAGCTCCTGATCGAGTGTTTTATAAACTGCTTGCAGCATTGGGTCATGATGCGAATTTTCATTGTCAGCTTCACAAAACTCCTCCATCCTGATAATACCAGCAATGCCCATATTCTGGGTCATCTCAACAGCATTAGTACTCCACGGCGTTATCATTTCCCTTCGCGGACCAACAAAAAAGCCCGATAATAACCGGGCTTCTATGTGTTGTGCTCCACCCAGAAGCCACTCAAGTTTCTTTATATCAGTTATATGGAGATTGTTTGTGCTCTCAACTGCATACAAGCACGTTCCCTTGAAAAATTGGATCATGAGGTCTACCTTTTTCTGTTTCAGACTGCAAATTTACGAATTCCACTATAATAATCTTCAACACGTTCCTCTTTTAATTGATCAAGTATAGTCGCGCCAATAATCTGATAATCAATTAACAATAACAGTTTACCATGTGGTTACATTCAATTCACCATGAAATAATTCAAGTTAATGTGCAGCAAATTATTTTTTATTGAGATAGTTGAGATAGTTTTTTCGATATTTGTGAAAGGAAATTTAAACCAGACACCTTATGATAAAAAAGTACAGATTCAATGAAGACTGGGCATCAGTAATAGTTGGCCTTATCCTTATTCTGGCTATTGTTGCTACTTCTTTTTTTCCAGAGTTGCCAAAATTCGGACCAAAAGCAGGCTGGACAGGTTGGACAGTTCTCAGTACAGAAATCTTTACCACAGGTAATTCACTCAGAGTATTGATGACATTCCTGTATTTTTTCTTTTTTGCCATAGTAGGTTCCTGGCTTATGGGACGCCGTGGTAAAGAGCTTCTTCCAGCGTTCCCGGTAATTTTTGCTATGTCGATGGTAGCCCAGTTCATTGCTACCAGTGGTTCAATGAAAAACCTGGGACTTGAAACTGTAATCTTTTCATTACTCATCGGCCTTTTCGTTAGCAACGTTATTGGCACCCCTAAATGGCTGAAAGAAGGTATTCAGAGCGAATTCTATATTAAGATAGGTCTCGTGATGCTTGGTGCAACTATACTCTTCAGCGAAATCATGAGAGCAGGTTTCTATGGTGTTATCCAGGCTGTTGTAGTAGTAGTTGCTGTATGGTACTTTGCCTTCTGGGTAGCAAAGAAAATGAAGATAGATGCTGAACTCAGCATGATGCTTGCTAGTGCAGTAAGTATTTGTGGTGTATCAGCAGCCATTGCAACAGCCGGTGCTATTAAAGGAGATTCAAAGAAACTAAGCTATGTTATTTCACTAGTGTTGATTGTGGCGATCCCTATGATGATATTTATGCCTCTTTTAGCTAAATGGATGGGTTTGCCCGATGAGGTAACCGGTGCATGGCTTGGTGGAACTATTGACACTACCGGAGCTGTTGTTGCCGGAGGTACTATAGCAGGTGACATCGCTCTAAAATTCAGTACAATTATCAAATTCTCACAAAACGTGCTTTTGGGGGTTGCTGCGTTTCTGATTTCCATCTATTGGTCGTACCGGAATACAGGTAGTGAAGTTGCTGAAAAGCCATCACTTAAAATGATCTGGGATCGCTTCCCTAAATTTGTACTTGGTTTTATTGTTACTTCACTGATATTCTCTTTCATAATTGATGGGGAAACAGCCGTTGCAGCAGGGAAAACAATAAAGAGCTACCAGTCGCTATGGTTCAACCTGGCATTTGTATGTATAGGTCTGGAAACAAGGTTCAAGGATCTGATTACTATGGACCATGGTCGGCCGGCATATGCATTCCTAATTGCCCAGGCATTTAATATTGTGCTAACCCTTATAGTAGCATATGTATTGTTTGGTATACTTTGGCAGGGTTAGATAACTTGCTCTATTGAAAAGTTTCTATTCATTCCTTAAAAGGTGAATAATACAACTCTTCTATATTTGGTGTAAAGCCTATTTTACAATTTTCTTCTTATTGTGTAAAGTCTATTTTACAAAAATGCATGCATTTTGTAAAATAGACTTTACATTTTTGCCTTAACCCATATTGGGCCGTAAGTGTTATCATCTCTATGTCATCTCTACCTTTTCTCTACCTCATCTCTATGTCATCTCTATGTTTTTAATAAAGATGACGTAGTTATGTCATAGTTGTGACATAGTTTTGATGCAAATATAACAAAAGCAAGTCATATCCGGCAACAATATCAAATTTTCAGTAATCTATAAAAGGTGCTAATATTAGTTGTACCTTTGCACCCGATTTAAAAGAACATATGCCCTCATTTAATGAATTAGGCTTGAACCACTTGCTATTGCAAGGTGTTGAAGCACTCGGCTTCAGGGAGCCGATGCCGGTACAGGCAGAAGTAATTCCTACCCTGATCTCTGATCCCGTAGATTTAGTTGGACTGGCTCAGACAGGTACCGGAAAAACAGCAGCTTTTGGCCTTCCGGTTTTACATCATATCAATCCTGAACTTCGCAAGACTCAGGCACTAATCCTTTGTCCCACAAGGGAACTCTGTCTGCAGATAGCCAGAGACCTTGAGAGCTTCGCTGCTTTCATCCCCGGTATTAGAATTACAGCCGTTTATGGTGGTGCCAGTATTGAAACACAGATCAGGCAACTTAATGAAGGACCTCAGGTTATTGTAGCCACTCCCGGTAGATTGAATGATATGATCCGCCGCAAACGTGTTGACTTCAGCATGGTAAAGTGGGTGGTTCTTGATGAAGCTGACGAAATGCTTGATATGGGATTTCAGGAAGAAGTTGATACTATTCTTGAAACTACTCCCAAAGATAAATATACGCTCCTGTTCTCGGCAACAATGCCTGCACAGGTGGAGCGAATTCTGGCCAAATACATGACTAAACCTGTGGTGAAGTCTATTGGCAAAAAAAATACCGGCACTGCTAACGTTAAGCATATGTACTACCTTGTACATGCACGCGACCGTTACCAGGCGCTCAAGAGAATAGCTGACTTCAACCCGAGTATTTATGCTATCATTTTTTGCCGTACGCGTATTGAAACACAAGAAATTGCTGATTCACTAATTCGTGATGGATATAGTGCCGATTCACTGCATGGTGATCTTTCGCAGGCACAACGCGATTATGTGATGGGTAGATTCCGCAAAAGATCACTTCAAATGCTGGTTGCTACTGACGTGGCAGCACGGGGTCTTGATGTGAATGATTTGACACATGTTATCAACTATAATTTACCTGACGATTCAGAAGTTTATATTCACCGTAGCGGACGTACCGGGCGTGCTGATAAACTTGGTATCTGTATTTCAATTATCAACCTGAAAGAGAAATTCAAGATCAGGCAGATAGAAAAGATGATTGCACGAGAGTTCGCTCAGGCTAAGGTGCCTACCGGTGTGCAGGTTTGCGAAAAACAGTTGTTTCATTACACTGACAGGATGGAGAATGTTGTACTCGATGAAGAGATTGAATCATTCCTGCCTGTTATTAATCGTAAACTAGACTGGATGACAAAAGAGGATTTGATCAAACGGTTCGTTTCACTTGAGTTTAATCGCTTCCTGGAGTATTACCGTGATGCAAAAGACCTCAATGTTATAGAGGAAGAAAGAAGGTCGAGGGATTCTGAAAGTCGAGATAGAGGACGTGATTCAAAACGAGAAGGTGGACGTGAAACAAGAGGCAGCAGAGGTGAAAGATCAGGTGATGATCGCGACCTTACCCGCTTGTTTGTTAGCGTTGGCCGGAAGGACAGGATATTACCACAGCAGATTATAGGCCTCATAAATGAGGTTACCCGCTCAAGGGAAATAAAGGTTGGCCGTATTGACATTATGGATTCATACTCTTTTGTTGATATAGATTCAAAAGCAGTAGCTAAAGTAATTAAGGCATTCAATGATTCCAGCAGTAATCCTGATGGTGTTAGAATTGAAGTAGCTTCTGAAAGAGATGGAGGTGGTTCCTCATTCAAGAAAAGATCACCTGCCCGTGGTGAAAGAACAAGCAGGAACGACAGGTTTGATAAACCTGAAAGAGCTCCAAGATCTGACAGATCGGAACCATCTGAAAGAACAGGTAAAGATAAACCAGCCTGGCCTTTTAAGGGTTCAGAGAAACCTGAACGCACTGAGCGCTCTTTTGACAGATCAGACAGATCGTCAGACAGGTCAGAAAGGAGTTCATTCGACAGACCAGACAGGTCAGCAAAGTCTTCTTCCGACAGACCAGACAGGTCAGAAAAATCTTCTTCCGACAGACCAGACAGGAAGAAGAAGATTCAGAGAGACGAGTCTTCATTCGATTCACCCTGGAACAGGGCTCCTAAGAGGAGCGATTCAGGCAAAAGCGACTCTCGTCGTTCTGACTCCCGAAGTGGAGATTCACGCAGAGGAAAGCGCAAATAATTTTAAAGCAAACAGGAGTTTGAGAAAGCTCCGCTTATACATGGGTAAGTAATACATTACTACTTAAAAGAAGAGGCTCACCAGTACCGGTGAGCCTCTTCTTTTAAGTAAGCTTTTTTGGCTTTATTTAGCCATGTTCAAAACCTGCGTTTCACTTGATGATTCAACGCTTGAAAGGAAACGCTCAGCCTCAATAGCTGCCATACAACCGGTACCCGCGGCTGTTACAGCCTGACGGTAAACATGATCTTGTACATCACCTGCTGCAAACACGCCGGGAATGTTTGTTTGAGTGGTTCCGGGAATGGTTTTAATGTAACCGTTTTCATTTAGGTCAATCTGGCCATTAAATAGCTGTGTATTTGGTGTGTGCCCGATAGCAACAAAGAAACCTTGTATGTCAATCTGCTTAGCTTCACCGGTTTTAACATCTTCAAGTAATGCGCCTGTTACAACTTTTCCATCGCCCAGTATTTCACGGGTTACGTGGTTCCAGAATATCTCGATATTAGGAGTATTCATTATCCTGTGCTGCATTGCTTTACTAGCCCTAAGTTCATCACGGCGAACAATAAGGTAAACTTTACGGGTCATCTTTGCAAGGTATGTTGCTTCTTCGGCTGCTGTATCGCCACCACCCACAACTGCAACATCCTGACCGCGGTAGAAGAATCCATCGCAGGTAGCACATGCTGAAACACCATGACCATTGTATCTAACTTCCGACTCAAGTCCTAAATACTTTGCAGTTGCGCCGGTTGCGATAATAACTGTATCGGCAAGCACTTTTGTACCATCATCATTAGTAACAGTAAAAGGGCGCTGTGAAAAATCAACCTCTGTAACTAACCCCCAGCGCAGATCAGTGCCAAAACGTTCAGCCTGGTGCTGCAAGTCGAGCATCATATCCGGGCCCTGAACACCATTGGGGTAGCCGGGGAAGTTATCAACTTCAGTGGTTGAGGTTAGCTGCCCACCCGGCTGCATGCCCTGATATACTACCGGCTTAAGGTCAGCCCTGGCAGCATATATAGCGGCAGTGTAACCTGCAGGCCCCGATCCAATAATCAGGCATTCAATTCTTTCTAAATCGGATTCTGGTTTCATTTATTGTAGTTTTATTGATTACGTTGATGAAAATACAAAGTTAATATTTTTATGGGTAGCCGGAAAGCAATGCTTTATAATAGTGAAACCAACCGGCGGGGGTTTGGTTTGTTTTATATCAAACCTTGTGCCCTTAAGTATTTAATGACATTATGTCAGAGAAGGTGGTTAAAAATGACGCTGCAGGATTTCTCCAATGCAGCGCCATTATCATGTATAAGCCAGATTGTTTGGGACTATCACTAACAGAGGCTTAATTCTTTATAATCTTTTTGGCAACCTCAAACCCGTCCTCAAACCTAATCCGCATAAGATAGATACCCGGCTGCAGTTCTCCCACAGGGACATCAACACTTGATTGACCTGACTTAAGTGAATGGGTCTGATTTGTAAGATGTCTACCGGAAAGGTCATATACAGAAATGCTGACTGACTTCCCTTTCACTAAGGTCCATGTAACACGGGTAGTTTCAGAAGCTGGATTCGGATAAATAATAACCTCTGTTGTGGCTGAAGTTTTTTCAGGGTCTCCAAGAATACTGTTGCCTGTAAAGGTTAGTGTTATATCAACCTGATTAGTTTCTGCGGTGAGGATAACCTGCTGATATTCGCTATAAACACCTGCGAGTTCTGGCTTAATATAATAAGTACCATAGGCAAGGTTGCTAAAGCTAAATTCACCGTTACTGCTCACTTGGGTAAATTCAAGAATATTGTGATCACTATCAGTCAGGTAAACGATTATTTGACTGATAAATCCGCTGCGCAATGTATTCTGGTTAATTTGTCCAGTAATATTCCCCGGTCCTGCAGTAGTATTTCCTTGTGAATTCTGCAGCAGAATGTTTAGTGGATTTATGTTTTGTGCTGCGTTAACGGTTGTAGCTTCTTGCCAAAAGAGAGTGCTTTCATAATAAGTGGGTAAATAAGTGCTTCCATCTGCAGGAACAGCAAGAATGTTATAAATACCGTTAGGAACAGTAGGGAATACATAAACACCCAATGAGTCAACTAAGGCCATATCGAAATATGGATAATAGCTTGAATTAGATTCAACTGAAAAAATCATAACAAAACCGTTGGTAAGAGGGAAATTATCTTCAAATACCTGACCATATACCTGGTTGAATGTCATAGTATCACCTACTACTACTTCCTGTGCAGAGTATGCAATGCATCCCGACTGGTCAATTGTCATAAGGGTTACGTAGTAAATACCAGGCACCTGATAGTTATAGATCACCGGATTTCCAGTGGCAGTTATACCATCACCAAATTCCCACATGAACTCTGTCGGGATGTTATTGAGTTGAACCCCTGTGAATTGGACAGTAGTTCCGCTGGTAACGTATGTAAAATAATTTGCACACTCAGGTATTGAATCATGTACAATCACCTGCTCACACCATGTACTTTGGCAATCAGGCCCACCTATTGTTAAGCAAGCATTATAAACACCGGGTGTTGGATAATAATGTACCGGATTTTGTTCGTTACTTCCGGTTCCATCGCCAAAACTCCAATTCCAACTTGTCAGATTACCATAGGACAGATCAACAAACTGCACTGCATTTGGGTCTTCAGGGGATGAAGGATGATAGGCGAATTGTGCTATGCAACTGGTGTTGTTGCCCACAGTTACCAACTCGCAATTGTATGAGTAACAGGAGCTATCAGCACTTGAAATTGTAAAACAAACATTATAAAAACCTGCTTCAGCATAAGTATGTACAGGATTCTGCTCAACAGAGTAATGCCCATCACCAAAATCCCAATGCCATTCAGTTGCATTGCCTACTGACTGATCCTGAAAGTTAACTGTTAAACCTGCTGCAGGATCAGAATACCATGAGAAATAAGCTGTACACATATCAGCACCTGTATTCAGGTACTGTAACGCATTACTGTAACAGGTTGAATCAACATTGCTGATTGTTAATATAACCTCATAAAGGCCATGGGAAGCATACGTTTTTACAGGGTTCGCTTCATTAGAGAAAGTACCATCGCCAAATGACCAGAAATAGCTAATTCCCTCTCCAGCAATTGACTGATTAATGAACTGATAAGTTAGCTCGTCGATATCATAGAATGTAAAATCTGCCATGCAGTTTGACATTTCACAAATATAGAAATCGGCAACAAAAACATTTGGGGCATTAGCGCTTATTTCAAATGTCTGTGATTGCATCTCGCCATTACAGGTTACTGTTGTTACTGTAAGCATACCATGCAAGCTCTCAATAGTGCCCGTGTAATGATAATATCCGTTATCATTAGTATAAACTTCAGTAACAACAGGAATTCCGGTACTATCAGAAGAATATATTGCCACCTGGATTTCGTGACCTGATACGGCCAAGTTGGTTCCTGCTTGAGTTACATATCCACTCACGGTGGCTGTAGTGGAAGGGAATTGCGCTACTGCGACAATCGCCAGTAGGCTGAATAAGGTAGTAAGCAATCGTTTCATAGTTTGTTAAATTAAAAGGTGAGTGTAGTTTGTTAATATACAATTCCAATGGCTATTCTAACGAAGGCGCCATAGGGACGTGAAGACACTTTTGGTTTTTCATATACAGAATTGAAATAATAGGTGAACCCAGGCTCAATTTCAATTTGTAGGTTTTCTGAAATGCGTCGGCTGAAGTTTAAACCTGTGTTAAGTTGCCAGTTGGTTCGTACCCTATCAGGAGTAATACGATTAATCTGGATAACCTTGTCCAAACCAGCCTCATATTGAAAATCAATCGGTTTCTTTGACATTAAAATAGACAAGATAGGAGAAAATCTTATACCTATTGAATACTTCTCATTCTTTACTACATCGTACCCCATGACTATTGGAACCTGCAGATAAACAAAATCCCTGTTGAGTTTGTGGTAGCCTGTTTTTACTGCAGTGTCATGCACCGACTGTTCAGTAGTATAGTAGGTTTGCTGCATGCTGAATTCTCTCGAATTCCAAAGGAAACTTATTGAATCAAGCCGTTGGTAATTGCCAAGGAATTCATTGTAATCAACTGCATATTCGTAGTAACCTGTGGTACGCAGTAAACCAATTCCGGTTCCAAGGATGTAATTACCGTTAAAGAAGCGCGACTGCCACTCAAGTCCAAAGCTGTGGGTTAACTTTTCATTTTCAATAATATTCCACATAAGCCCCGGCTTATAATATAATCCAATGTATCTATTTTGTGAGCCATGGTCTGGGGTTTTAACTTCATCATCTTCTTCCACACTATCATTTCCGGTTACGTCGATGATTAAAGAAACTAAGGTATCAGATAAAGAATCTTCCATTTCGGATTCTTCATAATCAGTGATTGTAGATGCATCAGCGGGTCCATTTTGAATTATAGTGTCTGATACCTTAGTTTCTGTACCGTTATTAAAATCAGGTTCATCAATGCTACCAAGCCTATGGTATGGAGGTAAATCTTTACTGGTTTCAGCAGTTATTGTTATGACTTCGTAAATTTTCTTTGAATTTCTTTTTATTGGTTCTACTGGATTTGCTGCTTTGTTTTTTGAGTTTGAAACAATGTTGCTTTCAGGTTGAATGGGTGTTTCAATTAAGCTGTCGTTTCTTAAAACTGTGAAAAACATCAGTATTAACAAAACCAGAAGTGCACTAAGCCTATATATCCACCCCTTATGTATTCCACTTGATTTATCAGCAGGTAAAGAAGCTAAAAAGCGGTGCCTTGATGAATCAGATGTTGCTGGCCTATAATCATCCATGCGCTCACGCAGCCACTGGTCTATTCTATCATCTTCTTTCATCCTGTAGCCTCCGTTGTGTTGTTCATCAACTCAAGTTTCCTTCTCATAATACTCCTTGCTTTTGAGAGTTGTGATTTTGATGTGCTCTCAGTTATATTCAATTCGCCTGCAATTTCTTTATGCGACATTCTTTCAAAAACATACAAGTTAAGCACTGTGCGATATCCTGCTGGTAGTGATTGTACCATCTCAATAATCTCTTCATGAGTAAGTTCATACATCCGGGTGCTTTCATTAATTTCATCCTTTATCTCAATCGGTTCTTGTTGCAGGGGCATTTCAAGTTTGCTGTAATCCAAATTCTTTCGTATGGATGATAAGCACTGATTAACTGTAATCCGACGCATCCATGCTTCAAAAGCACCTTCAAATGCAGGTTTGAAATCATTTATTCCTTTCAATATCTTAAGCATTGACTCCTGCAGCATATCTTCAGCTTCATCCATGCGGCTGCAGTATCTTCTGGCAATACCTAGTAATACAGGGGCATAGTTGTCATAGAGTTCCTCCATTGCTTTCCTCTCGCCTTTACGTATTCTATTAAGTAATGCGTCTTCCTGCTTTTGCATATATGGTTATAACTCCTCTTTTGAAAAAGGTTGCCCAGTGATTTCACATAAAATTAGAAAAAAATAACATAAAGAGTTCAACCATGCATAGGAAATGAGGCCTGAAGGCAATCTTTTACTTTTGAGGCACTAAATAAAATGTCTTTTTTGTTATTTCACCACAAAATGAAATGAGTTTGTTGTATATTTGAATTGCCAAGAGATATGTTACCCAAACTCTGAGTCATATTAAGCATACTATAGCTGCGATTCTTTTATCTACAAACTTGAAAATAAGGTTTCAACATGCAAAAAAACATTCTACATTTAGTGATTCTCACATTAATGTTGGGGGTTACCGGACTTACAGTTAAAAGTCAAAATAGTCAGACAAAAGACGGCCTCAAAGAAGTTCCTCTTAATCCTGAAGTCAGAGTTGGGAAATTGCCAAACGGACTCACATACTTCATCAGACATAATGAAAAGCCTGAAAACAAAGTGGAGTTGAGGCTCGTAGTTAATACAGGCTCAGTGCTAGAAGATGATGATCAGCAGGGTTTGGCGCACTTCATGGAACACATGAATTTCAATGGGCTGAAGAATTTTCCGGGGAATGAAATAGTTCATTACCTGCAAAGCATTGGGGTTGCGTTTGGAAATGACCTAAATGCATATACCAGTTTCGACCAAACAGTTTACATTTTGCCGGTTCCATCTGATCAACCAGGCAAGCTTGACAGTGCCTTTATGATACTGGCCGACTGGAGTAACGGTGCACTGCTCACATCGGAGGAAATTGACAAGGAGCGTGGGGTAATCCTGGCAGAAAGTAAGATTGGTAAAGGTGCTGACGACAGGATGATGAAAAAATACTTTCCTTCAATGCTAAGCGGTTCAAAGTATAGCAACCGTTTGCCAATAGGGCTTGATTCAATTATTTCCGGCTTCGACCATGAAGTACTGAGGAGATTTTACAAAGACTGGTACCGCCCAGGTTTACAGGCTGTTATCGTAGTGGGTGATATGCCGGTTGATGAAGCAGAGCAGCAAATAATTAAAAGATTCAGCGATTATACTGACCCTATGGATTTGCGTGAAAGACCTGAACGGATTGAAGTAAAGCCTTATGCAAAAAGCGATGCAATGGTTGTAAGTGATCCTGAGGCATCCCGAACAATGATAAGTATAAATGGAAGCCCAAAAATCAGTAATCCATCAATTACAGAGGAGGATTTTTATAATGATATTGTTGAGGGTCTCACATCAATAATGCTAAATGCTCGCTTCAATGAGCTGAGATCATCGGCCAATCCTCCCTTTATATACGCCTATGGTTATAATCGCGGATTTGTAAAGGGTTATGAAGGGTACGCAACAACTGCTGTTTGTGGAATCGAAGATATAAGAAAAGCTACTTACGCGCTGATTACAGAGATGAATCGTGCTAAAAAGTATGGATTTACCGATGCTGAGCTACAACGCGCCAAAGCGTCAATGCTTTCAAATTACGAACGACAGTATAATGAACGTGATAAGATGGAGTCACAGTCGCTAACATGGGAATTGATAGATTACTATCTTAACGGTAATGCAATACCGGGTATTGAGTGGGAATATAATTTCGCGAAAGAAAACCTTGAAAAAATCACCCTTGACAACCTGAAGTTCGCAACTGATAAAATGAACATTGACCAGAATTATTTTGCCTATATTACTTCTAAATCAGACGAGCGGCTGCCAACTGATGATATATTTAAAGCCTGGATTGATTCAGCTCTTATGATGCCGGTTGAGCCTTATACGGAGAAAGCGCTTGCAGCTTCACTCCTTGATAAAGCGCCATCAGGAGGGAGTATCATAAATACTGTAGTAAACGAGAAACTGGGTATAATAACCTACACTCTTAGCAATAATACAAAAGTATGCATTAAGTCAACTGACTTTAAGAATGATGAAGTGCTTATGCGTGGTGTAAGATTTGGCGGCTATAGCCTATATCCTAAACAATATGAAAGCGCACAATGGTGCAGTAGTGCTGTTGAGGAAATGGGGTATGGCAATTTCTCAAGTCCCGACTTGAGGAAATTTCTTTCTGGAAAACAAGTAAGTGTTTATCCTTCAATATCACCTTATACTGATAACATAGACGCCAGCAGTAATATCAAAGATCTGGAAACTATGTTTCAATTGGTTTACCTCAAGTGTACTGAGCCAAAAAAAGACGAAGCTGCATTCATATCATACATTTCACGGACCAAGCAAGCACTTGAGTCGAGGAAACAAAATCCACGTATGCTGTTTATGGACACGACTTACAACACTTTTTATGGAGGTAATCCACAAGCCCATCTGATTTTCAGTCCTTCTGACTATGACAAGATGGATATCAATACTGCCCATGATATTTATATGGAAAGAATTGGAAACGCATATGGCATGTATTATATGTTTACCGGCAGTTTCACTGAAGAACAGATAAAGCCTCTGATTGAAAAGTACATTGGTGGGCTACCATCAAAAGAAATTACCCTTGCTCATGGAGATATGGGACTTGAACCACTGAAAGGCAGGAATGAATTCACACTGCTAAAAGGCAGTGAACCACAAGGCATGCTTATGTACTATATTACAGGTGATATGCCTTATGATGAACACAACAATTTCCTGTTGTCCCAGTTAAATGAAATCATAAATAATAAAGTAACCGACGGTATCAGGGAAAAAATGGGCGCTATATATGGCGGCGGAATATCGGGTTCACAAAGAAAATACCCTGATGAAGATTTTCTGCTGCGGGGATCATTCCCATGTGGTCCGGAAAACATTAGTGCAATAGATGCTGCATTCATGGAAATCCTTAAGAAGGTTCAGGAAGATGGCGAAATAACCGAAGCTGACCTTAAGAAAGTAACTGAGCCTGCTCTGGAGCATAATAAGGTAAACTTAAAAGATAACCGCTATTGGCTGAATTACATCATCAGCTCTTATCTAAATGGAAATGATGCTGAAAGAATACTGGAACAAGAGCAGCGGATTAAAGCGATTAAAATAAATGATATGACTGAAACAGCCAGGAAGTACTATTCAGGCCCTAATCTATTTAAAGCTCAATGGTTACCGGAAGTGGTGAATTGAGTCATAAATACTTTAAGGGTGAGAAGGTAAAACTGGTATATTAACTTTTTAGATGCATAAACTTAAAAAGCACTTACAAGAAATCTTGTAAGTGCTTTCTAATAATTTAGTCGGAGTGGCCCGACTCGAACGGGCGACCACTTGCACCCCATGCAAGTACGCTAGCCAACTGCGCCACACCCCGATTAAGCAGGTGCAAATTTACAAAAGTTTTTAATAGCTGAGCACTTACCGGTCTTTTTTGTCGACGTAATAATATACCTTTATTCGGGCAACATCCCTAAGGTAGTCGAGCCTGTATATTGATATTCGGTGTATGTTGAGTCCGGTTCTGTTTTTAAGTTCATTGATAAGATCGTCACGCAATTCAGGTTTTACCATTTCAATCTTCTCAAAGTCAACTATCTGGTAGAATTCCCTTCGGAGGAATATGTTTGAGTCGAGAACAAAAAGGAAAAGGAAAATTATGCCGCATATGACCAATAGAACAGTTGTTTCAAGCTGGATTCCACTTATAAGCCCAACGGCAATGAACACAAACAGGTAAGTCATATCCTTCATGTCAATGCCTTCAGTACGGTACCTTAACATTGAAAACACAGCAAAAAGACCAAATGCTGCCCCCATTGATATCTTTACCTTATTAAGGACGAAAGTCAACAACAGAATCACAATATTGAAAACAATGAAGGTAAATACAGTATCGAGCTTTTTGTAGTTAGGGTAGTATACAAAGATCAGTATCAGCAACACCATAGTAATATCTATTACCACACTATAGAGAAAACGATTATTGATGGTTACAAGGTCAGGGCCTTTCTTCTTTTCAGCCTTAACTTCAACTTCAGTGTTTTCAGCATCTGTAGCATCAACCTCTTCTGTTTCAGTTCCATTCAACAATTCAAGTTCTGATTGAGCGTAAATGGTTTCACACGGCATTATGAACATCATGATCAGCACTAAGGAAAATAGCTTCTTATGAATGCTCCCGGCAAAGTTTATTAACATGGTGGATCTTGTATTTGAAGTTGTTGTTTTTTATTGAAGGATTTAGGGATGCAATTCCCAGGCAATATTTGCTGAATGCAAACGGCTGAATATGAAACTCACACATCAGTTTTGCAAACACAGAACCTGATGCCCGTGACTGTTTAACTTCCGCTATGGTTAGTTCAGGATAATCACATGTATTACCCTTAGACGAATAGTTAAGGTTGATATCAATTGTTAGCCTCTCGGGAACTGTTTTGCTGACGAGTGTAATACGTGTAAAGTTTACCATGAGTGATTCGTGCAACATGTCGGCTGTATATCCGGTAGGCACTAAGAGTTTGCTTGCTGCATGACTAATTGAATAGTCGGGATCAGTAACTTCAACCCTTGATTTAATGGTACGTCGTTTATTAGTTTTAAATTTAGTTTCAAAGAAAGTGTGACCCGTGTTTCTGTAGGTACGGAAACGTATTTTGTGCCTGTTCAGCTTACCGTTGTGATGCTGCAAATACATATCATACCGGGCAGTATCAAGGTATTGATTTTCATACTTGCCGAACCCGCTATTGCCTATGATTAGCAGATAATAGTCGATGGATAACTGTGATAACAATTCAGGAAGCCGACTAACATTAAAGATGTACTTAGTGTCAACACGGTTCATTAATTTAACTTTATCCATACCTTCAAGACTTATAGACTCGAACTTATCAAGTGTGGTTATAAGGTGGTTCATTAGATTGCTAATACTTTAGGTTTTATGGTTCTGTATTCCTGATTGTGGTTACCGTATTTGAAATTGTTATTTCGGAATAAAGTGTACCGGGAGTGTATTCACCTCCTTCATATAAGCCGTGATTTAGGTCGCCGGTTGAACTTCCTGATGTGTAAATATAATAAGTATTCCCAAGCACAAGCTCTGAAGATGAAAAAAGTATTGACTGATAAACTCCTTCAGGACTGAAAGTCACTATATTATTACCATTGCCATCATCTATGTGGAAAATGGTTGACTCAGCAAAGTTATCATTAAAAAAGATAAATATTGAATTTTGAGAAGAAGACTCATTAGGTGCTTCATTCATTCCTGAATTAGTGCCTGAAGCAACAAGAAATCCACCTGTTATATTAAATGAACCATTGTAATCTATGGCTACCTCAGGTTGTACGGGTGGACCATGAATTATTACTGTACCATCATTCATTATAATGCTGCCATTGCTATCGATAACATCTCCGAGAATAGTTTTAAGTACAAGGTATCCTCCATTAATTGAAATAAGGCTGTGATCATCAACATCCACATCAAAACCAGCAGTGGCACTAAAACTATCATCAATCGAATGTATATTCAGGTTTCCATTGTTGATAGTTATCTTATGACTTTCCATTCCTTCCACTGCCCTTGAAATGGTTAAATCACCATTGTTGATTGTTACGACAGAGTCAGAATGGACACCTGCTTTTGAAGTGGTAAGGTTATAGGTGCCCGTATTGATTATTATGGTGTTGTCAGAATCTATAGCATGATCGGCTGCATTAATAGTACAATTCTGCAAGTTTAGAATTACTTTCTTACGACCTTTAATTCCCTTAGAAGACTCTTCAACAGCAATGAATTCATAACCACCTCCACTTATAATGTCAAATGAACCTGCTTTTATTTCAATAGTATTGATTGCATCAAAAGCATCACCACCTGATACTACACCGAAAGTGCCATCTTCTACTTCAATAATGCCAACCTTGTCATCAAGGTCATTGTCAGACTTAAATCCATCATCACCAGAGGATACTAAATATTTGCCTCCCATTATTACCAGGTAATCCTTCCCTCGGATACCATCGTCAATTGCACTAATATTATAATTGCCACTTTTAATGATGAGTCCATCTCTGGCATTTAATGCATCGCGATAATTTCCCTGGATAGTAAGTGAGCCTTCCCCGAATATTGTAAGATCAGACCTGCAGAAAATAGCTGCATTTGGCTCTTCTTCAGGGTTTGCGTATTGGGTACCATCACTCAGTGAGTTATCAGTTCCATTAGCCAAATTAATAAGTGTTCTTGATGATTTTTCAATATGTAGTGCAGGTCCAGAATTATTATGGATGTGTGCATTATTCAGGATAATTCTTACAAGGGCGTTGTTATCAGCATCTATTTTGATCTGTCCATTATCAAGCGGGCCTCTAATTGTGTAATTTCCAGCAGCATTAATAATTGCGGTGTTCCCGCTAATGTATACATTTGGCGATTGGCTCGTTATTGAATTTCCATTAAGTGTTATTAATGATTCAGAGGCCTTGTCCCAAATATAATCATTAGAACGTTCGTGATAATTTCCGGTTAAAATACCTTGCCCTGTAGTATCAGCTGGTGCATCAGGGCCATCTTTCCCGGGATCCTTTTCACACGATATTATAAATGTTAGTATTAATAGTGCACTAATTGTTACCTGTAATTTCTTCATTTTAGCTATGGGAGTCTTTAAAAGTCGAATGTATAACCCAGTCCGAGCACATATTCAGTTTGTGAATTAGGGTCGGCACGGTCCTGGTTTATAATACTAAACAACTGAAACTCATGTTGTTTAGCAACTTTATAAGATAATGACATAGTATAACGGAACTTTTCAAAAATATTTCCGTCAGGATTATTGAGTTGATAGAATGATTCGGCTGCTAAAGAAGGCGTGAGCGGTATACCCTTTACGTTGTAACTTATCTTGAGTCGGTTACGCCAGAGTAGCTCAGGATTAATCCTATATGTATCAATTGTTCCATTGTCTCTAATTCTATCACTCTCATCTTTATTTGTATATTCTATTTGTTCACGTAGTCTTATAGTGAATCGTTTGATCTCATGTTTACCGGTAACAGTGAAATCAAATCTGTGACGCATTTGGTAATCATCGTACTTGCTATCATAAAACTGGATCAGCGTATATGCCGGACCGACTTCAATTACTTTTGATACATCGTAATAGGCAGCAAATCCAATACTTGAACGCAATGTTTTTTCATAGAATCCTGCTTTTCTGATCTCAGCTTCAGTGCTGAGCTCCCAATTATTAAGGCTCTTTTTAACACCAACACTTGTCCAGGTGCGGAAGGAATCGTCCTGTGCAAATCCCACTATAGGCACTAGTAAAAAGAGAAGAATATAAGCGATATTTTTTGACATGCGGTTTTATGAGATTAAACAGAATATGGATGAATAAGGTTACCGGGATGCAAAATAAGAATAAATGGAGCAGCGAAGACATAAAAAAAACCGGAAAATCCGGTTTCTTTTATGATATCAATGATCCAGTAGTGGGGGTTGTTACTGTCGGCCCAGTTTATCCAGAACCCTTTCAGCTTCTTCTTTATGGTAATTATTCGGGTCGACTGCTATTTTTCTGAATTGGTTTACGGCAAAATCAATTTGCTCGTTTTTAAGATAACACAATCCCAAGTACCATTCTGCATGTTCTCCATAAAGGTTTTTCTTATCGTCAATGATAAATTTAAATGCTTTGGAAGCATCATCAATTCTATCAGTTTCGATATAAGAAATTCCGTTATAAAACCAGACTGCCATATTAGAGCTGTCCCTGTCAAGTATTTCAGCAAATAGCAGGGAAGCACCCTGAAAATCTTTCTGTTGAAATTTCAAAACAGCCTCTACGATATTAGCGTTTCCAGAACGTGTAAGTTCAATGGATCTGTCTGAATCATAGTACATACTGAATAGTTTTTCAGGCGTGTAGGAGCGTTGCTGAGTAAACAAAAGAGCGCCACCGGTAATCATAAGAACAGCAATTGCGGCTGCGGCAGCTAACTGCCACTTGCGTGCTTGCAATCTTACAACCTTTGGAGCTGATTGTTTCTTCTCATCGTAAATACTTAAAAGCTTTCGTCGGAACTCAATTACATCTTCGTTTAATAAGACTTTGTCGAGGTCCTTGTCCAGCTTAAGCTCAATCGACAGTTCAGTATTAAGCTGAAGCTCATTACTAAACCATCGGAGTTCATCCTCATTCATTTCCCCTGCAATAAATCTTTCGATAAGCTGGGAATACTTGAGTTTTCTAGTCATCGGACAGGAATTTTTGGCACTTCGGATCATTGATAATTCTCTTTTTTAATTCTTCCTTACATAGGTATTTTCTTGTTTTCGCGTATTTTTCAGTCTTAAATCCCATTTCAGTAGCAATTTCTCTCAATGATACTTTCTTCATGAAGAGCATAAGCACTTTCTGGCAATCTTCGCCCAGCGTTAAAAAATGCTGCTGGTATAGTCTGAACTTTTCAACATCATCCTGATTCTTCTCCGTTAATGCATAGTCAGTCATAGAAATATATGTTTCAACATCACTGAATTCCCTGGAAAATTGCTTGCGTTTGCTAAGTTTTTGTAACCAGAGGTTCCTGCTGACTGAATAAATATACGTACGGAAAGAACAACTCAATTCAAAATCATTTGCCTTGATCTTTTTAAAGACAATTATAAGACTGTCTTGAAAAATATCTTCAGCATCTTCCTCACTTCCAGTGTTTTTGGTTACCAAAAACAATATCATGGGGAACAATTCCTGATAGATGTATTTGATGATATAATCACTTCTGAGTCTAAGCCCTTCAATGATCGCCTCATCAGAATAATGAATCATAGTTCGTTACTTTATCCGTTTTTTATCAAAAGGTAATACAGCAGTTCAAAAAAAACAATTTCCCTAAATCACTCTGCTTCAGTATTTAATAAATTATTCAATTATGTAATATGGTGTTTATCAGCCGATTATATTTTTTTTTCAAATAAATGCATCAAATATGTCAAATTTGGTATTACCTTTACCCGCTAAAACGATTAATTGACGTAAAGGTGTCTCTCTCTGTTCAACCAGAGGCATCATTTGCAGGATCAAAATTAATCAGTATATTTGAGACGAAAATAATAACACATAGAGTTGTAAGCATAATTGGTCCTCAATCTCAACATGACAAAAGTAACTAACTTCTTATATTTAACAAAATAAAAGAAAATACTTAATCCCAAACCCCTTAACCAATGAAAAAAAGAACTACTCATTTGATCATCGCTACTCTAGCCTTACTTTTGCTAAGTAGCCAATTGTTTGCAGATCAGCCTATCAAAGGCACTGTAACTTATCATGGAGATCTATTAAATCCAATCCCGTCAGTTACAGTATTATTGCTGAATGAGGATATGAGCACTATTAGGGCTCAGACTACTACCAATTTTAATGGAAAGTACATATTCCCTAATGTACCTTACGGTACTTATTATGTACAAGCTCAGACAACTCCCATTGAAGCCGGTGGTGTTGAGTTAACTGATCGTGCAAGGATAGAACAGATTATTGCTGGGTCTGATTACACTCCTATTGAGAAACTTGCTGCTGACCTCTATTCTGACAATACAATTGATACTAATGATCTTGTTGTTTTTGATCAGAGATGGGCGTTCGGTTTTAACCCTGAATGGGTTTTTGGAGCACTTCAGCAAGTTATACACACTGGTACCAAAACTGAAGTACCTACAATGGGCGGTTCAAGCTCAGGTGACGTTAACGGTACATTCGTTCCAACCGGAAGAAATGAGATTGTTGCCCAGGTTAATTATTTCGCAAAAACTTTCTCAAGCAATTTCAGCATTGAAATATTTGCCAATGACTTAATAAGTGCAAGTGCTATGGGATTGGTTATTGACTATCCTACAACAGTTAATGTTAAAGACATTACATCACAGGTAGGTAATTTCAATAACCTGCGAATTGAGAATAACCAGATTGTTATAACCTGGGCAAATGAAACGGTTTTATTTGACCCGTCAAAACCAGTTGTTACTATCAATGGTAGCACAGATAAGAATTATAATGGTGGCGATATTAGGTTTAAGGTTAACAGTAAGAGCCATTTTGTATCAAACGGTGAGGTGTTCAGACCTGAATTCAAGGTTCCTTACTTGTCAATAACCGGTAGTGATAACCTTAGTCATTGCTATCCAAATCCTGCAAACAATCAAACAACCGTTTATTTTAACCTTCCGGCTGATACTAAAGCAATGCTTAATGTATTTAGCTTAAACGGAAAACTGGTCAAGACTATACTTAACGAAGAAATGACTGCAGGTCAGCATTCAATTGTTATTCCTGTTAATGACCTACGCGAAGGTGTATATTTTTACAGCCTTACAACTAATGGAAATGTGAATATTAACGAAGCAAAACGCCTCATAGTGGTTCACTAAACAGTTGACACACTTTTAAGAAAAGGGGCTATTTTAGCCCCTTTTTTGATTGTTTATCCTTTTGTAAAATTAATAATTTAATTTTGTATCAGATTCTAAGATAAACATTCAATGATTTACCTCAATAGCCGTACATCATCAGCGGCACTTTGGGTGCAGATTTTAACAGTTTCAGTGCTACTGACTTTTGGTTGTAAGCCTCAATCACCAAAAGAAACAGTTAAGGAGAATAATGCCGCAGCTCAATCAAACTTAAGTGACCTTGTTAAAGGTGATACATTGGTTCAGAAAGAGAATTATGACAGTGCATATACCTATTATAAGAAGGCGGCTGATGATTTTGAGAAACAAGGAAATAAGGAGGAACTTATATCTGCCCTCTTAAAGATTACTGACCTTAAAAGGATACAGGGTGATATAGATGAAGCGATGCTGATAGTAGAAAAAGCTATCACAATTATTGACCCTAAAAATACTGACGAGCATAAATTCCTGGCAGATGTACTTCATAAGAAAGGATTGCTGCTGAATAATAAAGGTTATTTCGACAGTGCTGTATCAGTTTTAAATCTGAGTATCAGATATAAAACTAAGCTATACGGAGCAAATGACACCTCCATGTCAAATACTTATAACCTGCTCGGTATAGCATTCTTTTATAAAGGCGATTACGAAAATGCTTTAAAGAACTATACCCTTGCCAGGAACCTTGCTCTCAGACGGAATAACCCTGAAGATGCCGATATGGCAATGATACTTCAGAATATTGGTATAATCAATGCCCAGAAAGGTGAATATGAAAAGGCCGAAGAGGCCTTTACCACTTCCCTGCGTATTCATGAAAAGGTCCTAAAACCAAATGACCCAGAACTTTCAATGATAAATTTAAATGTTGGAAGGTTAAAAGCATTGCTGAATAAAGATTCTGAAGCACTTGAGTATTACAATAAGGCTGAAGAGATCCTGGTAAGAAAGGCAGAGCCGGGTCACCCTTACTTTATTTATATCTATTCAAATAAAGGTCAAACTTATGTGCATGTGGCAGATTACGAAAAAGCCCTTATATATTTCAATAGGGCGCTGGCACTTGCTGAGGAGTCATTTGATAAAAAACATCCCCAGATTCTTTCACTCAACATGAATATAGGTTATGTTTATGAGAAAAAAAGAGATTATAATAATGCATTGACATCTTATTTATCCAGCATACCGGAGGATACTGATAATCCTTCACTCATAAAGACTTATAGTAACCTGGCAAGTTTGTACAATTCATTGAACGATAAAACCAAAGCAGATGAATATTTTTTAAAAGCACTTAACCTTGCTGAAAAATTCCTTCCTCCTGATCACCCGGAAAAAGGGCTGCTGTACACCAGGTATGGGTACTTTCTGCTTTATGATCCTCTCAGGAATAATGAGATAGATTATTTTAACAAAGCACTGGCAATCAGTAAAAAACATTATGGCGAGAAGAGCCGGGAGGTTTCGAACAACTATACGCATATAGGAAACTATTACTACATGCAGAGTGAAATTGACAGGGCACTTGCCTACTATCAGAAAGCTATAATTGCAATTACTGAAGATTTTAATAATCTAAACATTGCAGTAAATCCAGTAATTGAAAATACTGAGGCTGACAGATACCTGGTTAATGCGTTGAGCGGGAAAGCGCAGGCACTGGCAATTACCGGCGAAAGGAACAACCTGGTACAGAGCCTTGAAACCTATAAGCTTGCTGTCAAGGTGCTTGATAAACTTAGATCAACTTATCAGGATGAAGAAAGTAAATTATTGATCTCTGGCGAGGCTAAATCAACGTTTCAGAAAACAGTTTCAGTTGCAATAAAGCTGTTTGAAATTACAAATGACCAACTTTATCTGGCTGAAGCATTTCAATATTCAGATAAGAGCAAATCAGCTGTACTTATAAATTCAATGCATGATATTGAGGCTCAGCATTTCGGGAAAATACCAAATAACATCCTAACTCTTGAAAAACAGCTTAAATTGAATATCTCGTCCTTTAGAAGGTTTATTTACGAGGAACAACAAAAGGCTGCTCCTGATGAAGGCATGATCAGTAATTGGAAATCACGGGTGTTTGAATTCACTGTACGATATGACAGTTTAACTGATTTCCTTGAATCCAATTATCCTGAATATTATAAGTTGAAGTACACAGAACCTACAGTTAGTATTAGCGATATTCAAACAGCTTTGGGAGATGATAATGTGCTTATTGAGTACATGCTGAACGATACAGTCCTATATACATTTGCCATTAGTAATAAGTTGTTTAAAGTGTATACTCAGCCAATTGATTCGTCCTTTTTCAAGAATATTCAAACTATAGTATCGGCCACTAACAATAATTCGATGTTCAGTACAACTGATAGGGATTATGTTAATTATTCACTTTCAGCATACGATCTATACAAAAACCTGGTTAGCCCGGTAACTGAATCATTTAATGAAAAGAAATTGATCATTATACCAGACGGTGAAATTGGCTATGTATCATTCGATATGTTACTAACTAGAATGCCCGATACTAATATAATGGATTACAGGAGGCTCTCTTATCTTATTAAAGACAAAATAATCAGTTACAGCACCTCAGCAATACTTCAGTTCTCAGGTTTCCAGAAGAGAGAACGCAAGGCTTCAAAAAACTTCCTTGCTATGGCTCCATCCTATGACAACCTAACTGCTACAGACAGAACAACCTTTACAGATGAAAATGGCAATCAGGTATATCTGCTTCCCATTCCGGGAGTCGAAAAGGAAATGAAAGGTATAAAAAACAGTATGTTTGCAAAAAAAATCCAAGGTAAATCAGCTACTGAGGCTAAGTTTAAGGAAGAAGTGGGTGAATACAATGTACTGCACCTGGCCATGCATACCCTTATAAACAATAGTCAGCCAATGTTATCAAAACTTGTTTTCTACCAGAATAACGATAGTGTTGAAGATGGCATGCTAAATACTTATGAATTATTCAGTATGGATCTCAATGCAGGGTTGGCAGTGTTGAGTGCTTGTAATACAGGATCAGGTAAACTGCTTAAGGGTGAAGGCATCATGAATCTCGCGAGAGGTTTTATATTTGCCGGAGTGCCGGGTATTGTAATGACCATGTGGTCAGTAGATGATGAATCAAGTGCAGAGATAGTAAGTAAATTCTATGAGTACCTTGAAGACGGAATGCCTAAGGATGAAGCATTGCGACAAGCGAAGCTTGACTTGCTTGATGAAGGTGATCCTTTAAGGTCACATCCATTTTACTGGGCTGCTTATGTGAATATTGGTGATAATAGTCCGATGAAGTTTCGTAGTGCCATCTTAACCTATGGCTTTTATTCCCTTATCTCTATACTAATACTGGGAACTGCTGTGTTCATCTACAAGAGGAAGAAGACAAAGAATCAAGTGATAATCAGGCAGTTGGCTTAATTTTTGATACTCATATCCATTCTCATAAACTTTAACTAATTTTTAAAGAAGGCGTTATAGATGATATATCCTGCAAACTTTGAAATCAAATCAGGTTTTGCTGTAATCCGCAACTTTCTTCATCAAAGGTGTTTGGTCAATTACTCACATGACCTTGTTGATGCAATTTCCTTTAACACTGATTTTATAACGCTAAACCGACAACTAGGCCAGACGGCCGAAATGAAGTATGTGCTCCAGTTTGTCCCTGGTTTCCCACAACAGGATTATTATGACCTCAGTGAGGAACTCATTCGGATAAGAGTGAAAGGCACATACATGGAAGCTGATACACTGGGAGCGCTTAAGCTTTCGCTTGAAGCGATCACAGCCATTATTGGCTTTATCCTATACCTGGATACTGAGAAATATGGCGAGTTAAGGAAATTGCTGCCTCCTGGTATGCCTGATAGAGAGATCATAAAAAGGGTAAGCTCAATAATAGATGAGAAAGGAGAGATTAGAGACAATGCCAGTGAAAGACTATCCTCTATTCGCAAAGAGATAAAGAGTAGGATTTCAACTATTGACAGGCGTATCAACCAGATTTTGGGACAGGCACGCAAGGATAATATTGTTAACGATGATGCCGAACTAACTATAAGGAATGGACGCCTGGTTCTGCCCATTCCCGCTGGTAATAAAAGAAAACTAAAAGGATACGTGCATGACACTTCAGCTACCGGGCAAACAGTTTTTCTTGAGCCCGCTGAAGTTTTTGAAATGAACAATGAAATCCAGAATTTCAAGGTGGAGGAAAAGCAGGAGATCATCAATATTCTTACTTCGTTTACTGACTTTGTAAGGTCATATATTGAGGAGCTGCTAAGCTTTTATAGTTTCCTTGGTGAAATTGATTTCATAAGGGCAAAGGCACTGTTGGCTGTCGATCTGCAAGCCACCAAGCCTGAACTACATAAGGATACACTAACTGAATGGCGCAATGCAGTTCACCCTCTGCTGCATAAAAGTTTATTGAAGCAAGGTAAATCAATAGTTGCCCAGGATATCAAACTTGATAGTGATAAGCGGATAATGGTGATTAGTGGCCCCAATGCCGGTGGTAAATCAGTTTGCCTTAAAACAGTGGCATTACTTCAGTATATGCTGCAGTGTGGTTTGCTTATTCCGGTAAGTGAAGATTCAAAAGCAGGCATTTATTCGAAAATATTCCTTGAAATAGGCGATGAACAATCATTGGAAAATGACCTCAGTACATATAGTTCACATTTGATTCATATTAAGTACTTCCTTGAAAATGCTGACAACAGGACACTCTTTTTGATTGATGAGTTTGGTGCAGGCACTGAACCTCAACTTGGTGGTGCAATGGCTGAGGCTAGTCTTCAGAAACTAAACTCAATAGGCAGCTTTGGGGTAATTACAACCCATTATACAAATTTAAAGTTATTGGCAGGTGACAATGAGGGACTGTTTAATGCAGCCATGCTATACGACACCAGGGCTATGATGCCATTATTCAAGCTCAACATCGGTAAACCGGGAAGTTCATTTGCTTTTGAAATAGCCAATAAAATAGGGTTCCCGGAAGAAGTGGTTGCAAACGCTGCCAGTAAGATTGGAAGCAGTCAATTGGATTTTGAAAAACAGCTTGCTCAATTGGATGTAGACAAAAAACAAGTGGCCAGGAAAATAGATGAACTGAAAGTTGCAGATGAAACACTTGCAGAATTGGTCAATAAATATAACAAACTGCTAAATGACCTCGAATCAAGGAAAAGCACTGTTATTAAAGATGCAAAATCAAGGGCTCAGCAAATAGTGGCTGACTCGAATAAACTAATAGAGAAAACCATTAGGGATATAAAAGAAAACCAGGCTAAGAAAGATGCAACCAAACAACTTCGTGATGATTTCCAGAAGGCAGCAATAGACTTGCTTAAAAAAGACAGCATGGATGTGGAACAGCCTGTTGTTATCGAAGAACTTGGACCTGTAAGGAAAAATCGCGAACCACTTCCACTCAGAAAAGGGTCCTACGTTAAAATGGAAGGCCAGGACGCTGTAGGCATTATTGACGACCTTAGGGGAAGCAAGGCCCTGGTGTGGTTTGGCTCCTTCAAAATAAAAACCACGGTTGATAAGTTGATCATTGCAACTCCTGCTGAGATAAAAGTTTATGAAGGAAGCAAACTGTTCCAGATAAAAAGCAGTTCTATCATTAATGACTTGAGTGCCAAAATGGCAGATTTCAGGATGTCAATTGACCTAAGGGGGAAACGCCCTGAAGAGGCAAAAGAAGACCTTGCAAAATACATTGACCAGGCAATACTATTGAGGGTGAAAGAAGTTAAGATACTACATGGAAAGGGGAACGGGGTTCTTAGAAACATGGTTCATGAATACCTGAATGATAACCCTGAAGTGCTAAGACTAGAAGATGAGAAACCCGACAGGGGTGGAACCGGCATAACTATTGTATTCCTTCATTAAACTTTATATTACTGCCTTTTGTTAACTCAACTAAAAATTTAGAATAATGAATAACCTGATCGAAAAGATTCAGTCAAAGAATTCTATAAAAAATATAATAGGCTTGGTCATTGGTGCCTTGGCCGGATACCTTTACTATCATTTTATTGGTTGCACCAGCGGTGGTTGTGCTATAACATCAAACCCTTACATGAGCATACTGTGGGGTGCTGTACTTGGTTATTTGTTATTTGATATGTACAAAATAAAGGACAAAACCAAAGAAAGCGACCAAACTACCTAAAGAACATCAATGAATGCTACCAGCCTGCGTAAGCATTTCCTGTTTATTTATTCGGTGCACTGAATCTTTTAATGAAAATGGAACCATAAGCTTGGGTTGCTTGATGATCCATAAATTGAAAGGAGTGATTGATGCTGAATTATTATTTCTTTTTTGGCTTTAAAACCAATGAGTAGGAATCATTGATCCATTCTATCAGTGTACGATCATTTATTGAGCCATCAATATCTATTGTGTTCCAGTATTTTTTGTTCATATGGTATCCTGGTTTCACACATGGATAATGTTCTCTTAATTCAACTGCCTTTTCAGGATCACACTTTACGTTCATACTAAACTGTCCTTCAAGATCAGTTAAGAGGAACATTTTTCCTCTGGCTTTAAATACCAATGTAGTTTCATCAAAAGGGAAACTTTCAGTTACTTCAGGAAGACTCAAACAATATTCGCGTAGTTGCTCAATATCCATTTCATTTATTTTATTACAAAAGTAAGTAGAAACGGCACTAAAAATAATTATGGAGAACAGGAACCTTCTGTAATGAGCGTCGGTGCTAGTTTATTGAGATTTCTGCACTTAGGTTTTAAGAACATTAAGATAATGCCCTAAATATATAGACTTTTAAGTTAGAAGAATCTAAACTTAAGATTACCTTAAAATTAAGGTATAGATGAACAATCCAAATATAGGATACTTGTTATCTAATCAGGCAGTTGTGTTTAAATTAAGTTACAATTTTACCAACAATTGATATTGCACCTCTCTTTGCTTTTAATTTTAGTAGTACCTTTGTGTGCTTTTGCAAAAACGCTGAGTAAAGGGAAAAGAGAGAATAATCTAAAACTTCACAAATGTCATTAACAAAAAAAACATCTGACCTCAAAAAGAGGATGCGTGACGCATTGATGGGAGGCGGACAAGTAGCTATTGAGAAGCAGAAGGCAACGGGTAAGATGACTGCCCGTGAAAGAATCATAGCATTACTTGATCCTAAATCATTTCATGAGTATGACTTATTTGTAGAACATGCAGGTAAGGACTTTAACATGGGTGATAAATACTTACCGGGCGACGGAGTAATTACTGGTACCGGGACATTGAACGGTTATCCTGTATGTATATATGCACAAGACTTTACAGTTGCCGGTGGCTCATTGGGTTGGATGCATGCCAAGAAGATTACTAAGATCATGGATCATGCCATGAAACTAAAGGTGCCAATTATAGGAATAAATGATTCTGGTGGAGCTCGTATACAGGAAGGTGTTAATTCACTGGCTGGTTATGGTGAGATATTCTACCGCAATACACAAGCTTCAGGAGTTATACCACAAATCAGCGTTATACTTGGTCCATGTGCCGGTGGTGCTGTTTATTCACCTGCACTTACTGATTTTGTATTTGTTGTGGATAAAATCTCAAAGATGTTCATCACAGGGCCTGAAGTCATAAAGACGGTTCTTGGTGAGGAGATCTCTATGGAAGAACTTGGTGGTGCACGGGTACAGAGTGAGATTACCGGTAATGCCCATTTTTTTGCTGAAAGTGAGAATGAGTGTTTTGAACAGATTAAGACCTTATGCAGCTTTATTCCCTGGAATAATATTAAGAAAGCCGAACCTTTCCCAAAGAAACCACCCAGAACAAGAAGCTACAATATTGACAATATATTCCCGACTAATCCCCGCCAGCCTTATGATGTTAAAGATATCATAAGGGCTATTGTTGACGATTCGGAATTCTTTGAAGTGCAGAGTATGTTTGCCGCAAACATGGTTATTGGCTTTGCCCGCCTGAACGGACATACTGTAGGCTTTGTTGCCAATCAGCCTTTGGTCCTTGCAGGTGTACTTGATGTTGATTCATCTGATAAGGCTGCCCGCTTTATTAGGTACTGCGATGCATTCAATATTCCATTAGTAACATTGGTTGACCTTCCGGGTTATCTGCCAGGGGTTGACCAGGAACATGCAGGCGTAATCAGGCACGGTGCCAAGGTACTTTATGCTTATTCAGAAGCTACAGTGCCAAAAATGACCGTGATTTTAAGAAAAGCATACGGAGGAGGCTATATTGCTATGTGCTCAAGCCATCTGAGAGCTGATTTTGTGTTTGCATGGCCTACTGCTGAAATTGCTGTAATGGGTCCTGAAGGAGCTGCCAATATTATTTTCAGGAATGAAATAAAGAATGCCGAAAATCCTGATGAAATGCGCAAACTTAAAATCAAGGAGTATAAAGAGAAGTTTGCCAATCCTTACGTTGCCGCTGCATATGGCTATGTAGATGCTGTTATTGAACCTTCAGAAACCAGGAATATGCTTATACATGCCCTGTTAATATCTACTGAAAAGGTTCAGGAAACACCTAAGAAGAAACACGGAATACCTCCATTCTAAAATTAGCTCTAATGGCAGAAAGTAACGAACCACAGGAAATAAAGACTATCATAATTGATAACGTCAAATACAAAACAAGGTTAACTAAAAAGTACCTGGCACGTAAAGCCTATGCACCTGCTAATTTAGGGCATGTATGTGCCTTTATACCTGGTACTATTCTAAAGATTTCTGTTAAGGAAGGTGATAAAGTGAAAAAAGGTACTCACCTGCTTGAGCTTGAAGCGATGAAAATGGCCAATAACCTGATATCACCGATTGACGGCATCGTAAAGAAAATACATGTGAAACAGGGTGACCTTGTACCCAAAAACTTCTTACTTGTAGAAGTAGTATAAGTAAAGGATTTTTTAGTTACTGGCTTCCCAGATTTTATTATTTTCTGCAATGAAACTAAGGATGTCATCACATCCTTTTCCTGTTACGGTTGAGGTAATGTACATCGGTGGCAACTCTTCCCAGAATTGAAGAAGATTTTTCTTTACGGCAGCAATGTTGCTGGCAAGCTGATTAGGTGATAATTTATCGCTCTTTGTAAATACGATAGCAAAAGGTAATTGCTTTTCGCCAAACCAGTTGATCATGTTCTTGTCCGACTCTTTGAATTCTATTCGGCTGTCAATGAGAATGAAAGTTAAAAGCAGATCTTCCCTTTTTGTAATATAATTATGGATCATAATCTCCCACTTCTCACGTTCAGTCTTTGATATCCTTGCATATCCATAACCGGGAAGATCAACCAACACCCAAGCATCATTGACTAGGAAATGGTTTATCAGTCTTGTCTTACCGGGTGTTGAAGATACACGTGCAAGATTTTTACGATTAAGCAGGTAATTTATAAGTGAAGACTTTCCAACATTAGACCTTCCGATGAAAGCATATTCAGGCTTATCGAGTTTCGGACATTTCCGATAGTCAGTATTACTTGCCAGGAATTCTGCCTTATGGATGATCATGCTTTTTGATTAGTAATATGTAGTCCTATTCCTGAGGAACGGAAAGATGACGCTCAATCTTCATTCCATATATATCTGCAATGGTGATGAGTATACCTGATTCTTCAACTTCCCCAAAACCGGGGTTTATTGCTGTGCCAAAAAACTTCATAGTTGATGAAAGATTCATGTAAGCATTCACCAAAGGCGGTATTGATTCACCCAGAGCACGCACATTCTGTATCAACACTTTGTAATCCTTTTCATAAACATTGTTTTCAAAGGTTGATTCCAGGATTTTAGTATCAGTGCTAAGCTTGATGGGAAGGTTTGGATAAACCAGTTTTTTAGTATCACCAAAATATTTCTGCATGAAATACAATATAAGGTCCCTTGCTTCAACATTGTAATCGGGGTACATTGTTATCTTTCCGAAGTAATACCTCGCATCAGGATTTTGTAATATCACTGCACCTAAACCGTCCCATATATTATCAAGCGAATACATTCCCTTTCTAATATTATTAGTTGGCTGGTAATTAGGCTGTACAAACGACCTTCCCAGTTCAATTGTGTAAGGCAGGTACTCCTTCAGGAATTCATCACTATACTTAAATAGCTTGAAGGTTGGTGTATGATACTGATTATTAATATCAGGCATAAGGTCACGGCAGTGCAGATATCTGTATCCGCCCACAATTTCCTTATCTAATGGATTCCACACCAGAAGTTGCTGAAATGGATTCTCCTCAGTATCATAATCATCCAGATCATAACTCATTCCTGTTCCACCACCGGCATCTCTGAAGGTAACTTCACGTAAGCGACCAATTTCAAGTGTAACGTTGGGGGCGTTATGATAATTAACCACATAAATAAGGTTATTACCTGCGTTTGTCTTTCTTAGCAGGCGATCAGGAGTTAATTCCTTTTCTAGTATCTCCCTGGGAACAGGGGGAATTATATTTTCCATGTTAGTATACGGTTGGTGTAAACTCTGCATTGGCATCTTTTTCGAGCGTATAAACATAACTGCGAAGCCTCGATGCCCATTCCTTATCTTTTAATCTCTTATCAAAGAAATCAACCGATATTGGCTTCCCAAAGGTAATAACAATGTCTTTGTTATCCTGTTTAAACATTTCATCTACCAGATATAGCATTTCAATGTTAGCCTTCAAGCCAATCTTAGTCCTTAAACGTGCCAGGTTGTAGAAAAGGGAGGAATTCTTACCACTGATATGAACTGGTAAAATATGCCTGCCAAACTTCCTTGCCTGTGATAAAAAAGTCTTTTTCCAGTCAAGATCAATGATCTGGTTTCCAACTTTTCGTGAGCATAGTCCAGCTGGGAAGAAAATTACAAGCTTGCCTGATTCAAATGTTTTGTTTAAGGCTTCAATATTTTCAGCATTTGAACCATGTTTGTTTACTGGCACAAATAATGATCTTAAATTTTCAATATGCATCAGGAAATCGTTGGCTGTCATTGAAATAGCAGGGTTGATTCGCCCAATAGCCAACATGAGCGCCATGCCATCCAATCCTCCAAGTGGATGATTTGAAACAGCTACGAAACTTTTATCGTCCTTTAAATGGTGTTGACCATTTACTTTGATATTTACATTGAACTCTTTAAGAACAGCATCAAGGAATTCAATGCCATGCTTTTCCCTGTTTCTGTGAATGATGCCGTTTAACCTTTCTTGATGAAGGATTCTCTTTAAGTAATTGATTATAAACTTCGGAAGAATCTTTAATAACCTGGGATTCTTCCCTTCAATCACTTTCTCGACATCAATAAATTTAAACTCAGTATTTTCCGGACGCATTGTTTGTGCAAGCTTTTAAAGCAGAGTGTTTTAATTCTACAAAAATAGCGAATTCACCTGTTGATGACACACTCCATCATAAATCCTTTCACCATAATATATGTTAATAACCAGTTATGATAGTATAATTAACTGATTAGCAAATATTTACAGATATCATCTTCTTTTTAGGTCAAAATTTAAGGTAAAAGTTATCAACAAATGTGGGAAAAAGTGGGAAAAAGTGGTTTTATGCACTATATTTACACTCTTAAACCGACATATATAACATACTGGAAATGATAGGAGTTCACGAGTGCAAAGTTGATAATAAAGGCAGGATTTTACTACCTACTGCCCTTAAAAATCAGCTTGAACCTATAATTTCTACTGGTTTCATTATAAAACGCAGCATTTTCCAGCAATGTCTTGAAATATTTCCAAGAGTTGAATGGGATGAAGCGGTAGAAGGGATCAACAAATTAGGCAGGTATACAAAGAAGAATACCGACTTTATAAGGGTATTTATGGCCGGTGTTAAAGAAGTTGAACTTGATAGTTCCGGAAGAATGTTAATACCTCGTGATTTGGCTGTTTTTGCCAACATCTCCAAAGATGTGGTATTAGCATCGGCCGTCAATATCATTGAAGTGTGGGATAAAGATAAATATGAAGCTATAATTGCTGAAGATCAGATCAATTTCTCAGAGTTAGCAGAAGAAGTAATGGGTAAAATGAGTTAAGCTATGTATCATAATCCTGTGTTGCTAAAGGAAACAATCGACCTTTTGGCTATCAAGCCTGAGGGAATATACGTTGATGTGACCTTCGGTGGCGGAGGTCATTCCAGGGCTATACTCGACAAACTGACAACAGGCCGGCTTTTAGCATTTGATCAGGATAAGGATGCACTGAATAACAACATAAATGATCCCCGATTCCAACTTATAAATCAGAATTTCAAATTCCTTACAAACTTTCTTAAATTTTACAGAGCTTTTCCGGTTGATGGTATACTTGCCGATCTTGGCATTTCATCCTTTCAGATTGACAATCCAGCACGAGGATTCTCTACCCGCTTTGAGAGTGATCTCGATCTGCGCATGGACCAAAGCTCAGGTGTGAGTGCACGGCACGTTATCAATAGCTATAATGTTGACGATCTTAAGCGGATTTTCAAATTATTCGGTGAATTTGACAATGCCTATCATATAGCCCAGCGGCTTGTAAATGCAAGGGTTGAAGGTGAAATATCATCCACATCAGAGTTAAAGGAAATACTGAAGTCCTTTGCTGAAAAAGGTCGTGAAAACAAATTCTTCGCGCGTATATTTCAGGCTTTAAGAATTGAAGTAAATAATGAGCTGGAGGTATTGAAAGAGCTTCTTATTCAATCAAATAATGCAATTAAGCCAGGTGGTAGATTAGTAGTTATATCATATCATTCACTTGAAGATCGGCTTGTTAAGAACCATATGCGAAGTGGCAACTTTGAAGGTGAACTTGAAAAGGACTTTTATGGTAACATCTTAGCTCCCTTTAAACCCCTGACCAGAAAGCCAATTATATCCGGTGAAGAAGAGTTAGAAGGAAATCCCAGATCAAGAAGTGCCAAATTGAGGGCAGCAGAAAGGACAAATCATGGCTAGATTCAATGACACACCTGCGGTAGCCGAATTTGAAGTTGTTAAAAACAGAAAACCTACACTTCAGAAAAACACCGTCAAAAAAGCTGACTCCGCTGAACCTGTAAAAGATCCTGAACCTAAGGTTGCTGTCAAAAAGCGCTTCAGGAGAATGAAGATGCTAAACAAAAACATTTCATTCAGCAAGTCGGCTGCCTCAGTGCTTGATGGTAGCTTTCTTACCCGTGAGAACCTGCTGAGGCAAATACCTTTTATAATCTTCATAACCTTTATGGGCATTATGTATATAGCCAATTCATACAATGCAGAGAAAACAATCATTGAGATAGGCAGAACTAAAAATCAACTCGAGGAACTGAGATACGAATACATCACAGTAAAATCTAATCTCGTATTTCAAAGCAAGCAATCAAATGTAGCATACCGTTTATCAAACACTCAGGTTAAAGAATCAACTGTTCCACCAATTAAACTTAAAAATTCGGGAGGCAGGAAATGAGTAGCGAGAAAAACGACATACTCAGGAATGTATACATAGTTTATTTCTTAGTGGTGCTTGCTGGTTGCGCTATTATAGGGAAGGCTGCTTATATTCAGATAGTGGAAGGTGAAATATGGCGTGAGAAGGGAAAGGTGATGAACCTCAAAGTTGAAAAGATAGAGGCAACCCGTGGCAACATAATGGCAAGTGATGGCAACCTGCTTGCTGCCAGTGTCCCTTTGTTCAACCTACGTATAGATGCCGGAAACACACATTATAATGATCAGTACTTTTATGACAATGTTGATTCTCTTGCCCTGTGCCTGTCCAACTTGTTTAATGACAGGTCGAAATCCGCCTATAAACAGATTCTGGTTAAAGGCAGGAAAAACAACAACAGGTATTTGTTACTTAAAAGAGATATAACCTATACCCAGTTAAAAAAACTTCGTAAGTTTCCAATCTTCCGTGATGGGAAATATAAGGGTGGAGTTATTGCCGAGCCGAAAAGTAAACGTGTACTTCCATACCAGTGGTTGGCATTCCGCACGATAGGATGGGATAAGGACGGTTCTGAGAATGATGTAGGTCTTGAGGGTGCTTATGGTGATATACTTAAAGGTGAAAGCGGCAGTAGGCTTATGCAACGTATTGGAAGTGGCGCATGGCGTCCAACCAATGAGGAAAATGAGATAGATCCGCAAAACGGCCATGATATAATCACTTCAATAGATATCAACATACAGGATGTTGCTGAGGATGCCTTAATGAGGCAACTTATAAAGAATGAAGCCGATCATGGATGTGCAATTCTAATGGAAGTTAGCACAGGCTTTATTGTGGCCATTGCTAATCTGGGCAAGAATGAAAAAGGATTTTATGAAGAAAAGTTTAACTATGCAATTGGCGAAAGCTCAGAGCCTGGTTCAACTTTTAAAACTGCCTCTCTGCTTGCCGCATTGGACGACGGATTAATTGACACCAGCAGGATTGTTGATACAGAAGATGGAACCACTCGCTTTGCTAACAGGGTAATGCGTGATTCACATAAAGGTGGATATGGAAAAATATCTGTTGGTCGCGCTTTTGAATTGTCATCTAATGTCGCTATTTCAAAAGCAATCGTCTCAGTGTATAAGGATCAACCACAGGGATTGATCGATAGATTCTACTTCATGCGCTTGAATCAGACCTTAGGACTTGATATACCAGGTGAAGGACAGCCTAATATTAAAAACACTGACCATAAACACTGGTCAAAAGTATCACTTCCATGGATGTCAATAGGTTATGAAATTGCACTTACCCCATTGCAGACATTAGCATTCTACAACGCCATTGCCAACAATGGTGTGATGGTTAAACCTCAATTTATTAAAGAAATAAGATCATCCGGATTACTGACCAGGAAGTTTGAAACTGTGGTGTTAAAAGATAAGATTGTAAAGAATCAGGGAGCCATTGACCAAATGAGGAAATTATTAGAGGGTGTTGTGGAGCGTGGAACAGCTACAAATCTCAGGAATCCTATTTTCAAGATTGCCGGTAAAACTGGTACAGCCCAGATAGCCCAGAACAATAAAGGCTACAATAAGTCAAACTATAAAGCTTCATTTGCCGGTTATTTTCCAGCTGATAATCCAAAGTATTCATGCATTGTAGTCATCAATAATCCAACAAAGGGTATTTATTACGGAGGCTCAATTGCAGGTCCGGTATTTAAGGAAATAGCTGATAAAGTTTATGCAACCCGGCTTTCACCTGATGAAACTGTGAAGGAAAATTTGCCTGTTAATACTATTAAGAATGCTTCAGGCAGCAGCCGTGAAATAGCATATCTGCTAAAACATTCGAGTCTTAATCTGCCGAATGACTCTGACTACATCAAGATTGAAACCGATGACACCATTACTATGGTAAGGTCATTGGTGCTTTTAGATGATAAGATGCCTGAGGTAATTGGTATGGGTGCAAGAGATGCAGTTTATGTGCTTGAATCGGCAGGATTAAATGTTAAGATTTTAGGTAAAGGTAAGGTCAGGAAACAGTCTATTATACCTGGCACTGTATATAAAAGAGGCTCTAATTGTATAATTGAACTTGGGTAGTCAATGAAAAGGTTAAAGGACATATTATACAAGTGCAGTATAGTGCGGGTAATCGGCAATAACGATATACCTATTGATAAGATTAGTTTCGATTCACGTGATATTTCAAAGGAATCGGCTTTTGTTGCTATCAAAGGAACCATAACGGATGGCCACCATTACATTGAACAAGTAATAAAAGCAGGTGTCGCCGCTGTTGTTTGTGAAAACCTGCCTGAGGATATTGACCATAAGGTATGCTATATTCTTGTCAAGGACTCTGCTGAAACGCTGGCATATATGGCTTGCAACTTTTATGATAATCCATCGGAGAAAATCAACCTAATAGGCATAACTGGCACAAACGGTAAAACAACTACAGCAACATTGTTATATGACCTGTACATTTCAGCAGGATATAAAACAGGCCTTATTTCTACAGTTAAGAATTGTATACACAATCAGGTTTTCCCAACAAAGCACACCACTCCTGATCCTTTGCAATTGAATTCATTGTTGTCAGAAATGGTAAACTTCGGTTGTGAATATTGCTTCATGGAGGTAAGTTCACATGCCATAGTTCAACATCGCATAACAGGTTTGAATTACAGAGGTGGCATATTCAGCAACCTCACTCATGACCATCTTGACTTCCATAAAACATTTGAAGCATACAGGGATGCAAAAAAAGGTTTCTTCGACAAACTACCTGCCGATGCTTTTGCACTGATAAACATAGATGATAAGAATGGCAGGTTTATGGTGCAGAACACCAAAGCAAAAGTAGTTTCAATGGCTATCAGAAAAGCCGCTGACTACCACTGCAAAGTTCTGGAAAACCAATTCGACGGCCTACTCCTTAACATCAATGGAAAAGAAGTATGGACTCACCTGGTAGGTGAATTTAATGCCTACAATATATTAGCGATATATGCGGTAACAAGGCAGTTGTCACTTGATGAACACGATGCGCTGGTAGCACTAAGTAAACTGATGCCTGTTGACGGGAGATTTGAGTACTTCAGATCAACCGGGGAAATAATTGCAATAGTAGATTATGCACACACTCCTGATGCACTAAAAAATGTAATTGAAACCATCAATGATATCAGAGGCGGTTCTGGAAAATTAATAACTGTAGTTGGAGCAGGTGGCGACCGCGATAAGGGCAAACGACCTCTAATGGCCAAAATAGCTGCAGAGGGCAGTAATATGGTCATACTCACATCCGATAATCCACGTACTGAAGATCCTGAGGTTATACTCAGTGAAATGAACGCCGGAATTCCTATTGACAAGAAAAAAAGATCACTAACTATTACTGATCGTAGGCAGGCTATTAAAACCGCCTGTAATATGGCTAACCCGGGCGATGTTATACTGATAGCCGGAAAAGGTCATGAAACCTATCAGGAAATCAACGGTGAACGCTTCCATTTTGATGACAGGGAACTAATTAAGGAATTCTTTAACAACGATAACGAGCAAACATTATAGAACATGCTGTACTATCTTTTTGATTTTCTAGATGAAGCGTACAATATTCCGGGTTCAGGAGTATTTCAGTACATCTCATTCCGTGCAGCACTAGCAGTGATCACTTCATTGACTATCTCCCTGCTTTTTGGAAAATCACTTATAAACCTGCTCCGAAGAAAGCAGGTGGGTGAACCAGTAAGGGATCTGGGCTTAACAGGTCAAAAAGAAAAACAAGGTACGCCAACCATGGGTGGACTTATTATCTTAACAGCAATTATTGTTCCAACCCTCCTATTCGCGAAGCTTAACAATATTTATATTATCCTTATTCTTTTTACAACCGTTTGGTTAGGCTTCATTGGCTTCCTTGATGATTATATCAAAGTGTTCCGCAAGGACAAGAAAGGTCTGGCTGCAAGTTTCAAGGTTTTCGGGCAAATAATCATTGGCCTGGTGGTTGCATTGACTTTGTACTTTAATGACGGAGTGGTTATCAGGGAAAAACTTCATGAAACCAATACCCATTCAACAACACAATTGAGTGAGTTTGAACGAAATCCCGATCATACTACTAAGTTTTCACGGGTAGCAGTCAAATCAACAAAAACCACTATACCATTTGTTAAGAACAATGAGTTTGATTACGCCATTATCCTTAAGCCTTTTGGTGAAGCAGCAAAAAAATACGCTTTCCTGATCTTTATTCCCATCGTAATATTCATCATAACAGCAGTTTCAAACGGCGCAAACCTTACTGATGGGATTGATGGACTGGCTACCGGCACATCGGCCATTATAGGTGCCACTTTAGGTATATTAGCATGGATATCAGGAAATATAGTTTTCGCTGATTACCTCAACATAATGTACCTACCCAATACAGGTGAGCTCGCCATATTTGTAAGTGCTTTTGTAGGTGCATGTACCGGCTTTCTGTGGTACAACACCTATCCTGCCCAGGTTTTTATGGGTGATACCGGCTCACTTGCAATAGGAGGCATCATTGCTGTACTGGCAATTATGATCCGCAAAGAACTTCTTTTACCTATTCTATGCGGGATATTTTTTGCTGAGAACTTGTCGGTTGTTATGCAGGTAGCATATTTCAAACATACCAAGAGGAAATACGGTGAAGGTAGAAGAATATTTCTCATGTCGCCATTACATCATCATTACCAGAAGCTCGGATATTCAGAACCAAAAATAGTGCAACGGTTCTTCATTGTTGGAATAATGCTGGCAGTGCTAACAATAATTACATTGAAGATAAGATAACAAGACTTAAAAATACACTCATGACACTCGAAGAATTAGCTCAAAGGGGAATAAAAAACAACCATACTTCTATGGCAGCAGGCATAGGCTCTAAATTAGTCGGCCTGAGGAAGTTATCTATTCGGGAGTGCTTGTCCGACTTCCAAAATGTAGAGCATAAGCTTGAATTCGTTGCCAATATTCATGGTATTGAGTTTATAAATGACTCAAAGGCTACAAACATAAACTCCGTATGGTACGCCCTTGAAAGCGCGAACAAACCGGTGGTATGGATTGCCGGTGGTATCGACAAAGGCAATGACTATTCTAAAATTGCTGACCTTGTTAGGGAAAAAGTAAAGGCTATTGTATGCCTTGGTCTTGATAATACTAAGCTCTTTGATGCCTTCTACGGTCAGGTAAAAGTATTGCAAGAAGCAACTTCAGCTGAGGATGCTGTTCGTAAGGCATATTCCCTTGCACGTAAAGGCGATCAGGTATTGCTATCCCCTGCATGTGCAAGTTTTGACTTATTTGAAAATTATGAAGAAAGGGGAAATCAGTTTAAAAAAGCAGTAATAGATCTTTAATAAGGTAGATGAGTTACATAATGATATACATTAATGAGTTACATCTAATGATAAACAATGCCTATTAACAATAAGTAAAAAATGAGTTCCATTCTGAAAAATATCAAAGGTGATAAAGTAATATGGGTAGTAGTGGCACTACTTTCTATATTCTCAATCCTGGCAGTTTACAGCTCCACTGGAACACTTGCTTACAGGTATCAGTCGGGCAATACTGAATATTACCTGATTAAGCACTTTGGTATTTTGATATTAGGCCTGGGATTAATGTTCCTTGCACATCTGGTACCTTATCAATACTATGCCCGTATATCACAACTGGCCATTTACATAAGCGTTCCACTGCTGCTATATACTCTTCTGTTCGGAACAAACCTCAATGAAGCCAGCCGGTGGTATACTTTGCCGCTAATTAACATCACATTCCAGCCTTCAGATCTTGCCAAATTGGCATTGATCATTTATGTTGCACGATTACTGTCGAAGAAGCAGAACGATATACAGGATTTCAAGAAGGGTTTTGTCGCCATAATGTTACCAATATTGATAGTGACCCTACTGATATTACCATCAAACTTTTCAACAGCAGCAATGATATTCAGCACATGCCTGGTACTAATGTTTGTAGGCAGGGTGCGAATTAAATATATAATGCTACTGGTGATGCTAGGTATAGTAAGCTTCGGTTTGCTAATAGTTATTGCCGTAAACTCTCCTAAATTAAGTGGTAGATTTGGCACATGGCAAACGAGGATAGAAAGCTTCAGAAGTGGCGACAGTGAAGCTAATTACCAGGTTGAGCAAGCTAAGATAGCCATTGCCACAGGTGGTATCTTTGGAAAAATGCCCGGTAATTCAGTTCAAAAGAACTTTCTTCCCCACCCCTACTCTGATTTTATATTTGCCATTATAATTGAAGAATTCGGTTTAACAGGAGGTACACTGGTTGTACTCCTCTACCTGATTCTGCTGTTCAGGGCAGTAAAGATCGTGATTAAAAGTCCCCGCAATTTTGCGGCCTTTCTAACCTTTGGGGTTGCATTCAGCCTGGTTTTCCAGGCTATGGTCAATATGATGGTGGCAGTTAATTTGCTGCCTGTTACCGGTCAAACTTTACCCCTTATCAGTATGGGTGGCACATCCATTTGGTTTACCAGTATTGCTATTGGCATCATACTGAGTGTAAGCAGAGAAATAGATGCCGCAAAAGAAGAAATGAGTGATAACTTTAATACACCTGAAAATGTCGTTGCCTGAGATGAAAGTGATCATTAGTGGTGGTGGAACCGGGGGGCATGTGTTCCCGGCTATTGCCATTGCTGATGCATTGAAGGAAATGAACCCCGGCATTGATATACTCTTTATAGGGGCAGAGGGTAGAATGGAAATGGAAAAAGTTCCTGATGCAGGATACCCAATCAAGGGCTTATGGATAAGCGGTATACATCGCCGCATCACCCTAAAGAATTTATCCTTTCCCTTTAAGTTAGTACATAGCACGTTAACTGCACGAAAAATCATAAAAGAGTTTAAGCCAAACGTTGTAGTAGGTGTTGGTGGTTATGCCAGTGGTCCTGCCCTTCGTGCTGCAACTGCATTTAATATTCCTACAGTGCTTCAGGAACAGAATTCCTACCCCGGAATTACCAACAGACTGCTCGCAAAGAAAGCCAACTTCATATGTGTGGCATATCCCGGTATGGAAGCACATTTTCCAAAAGAAAAAATAGTGCTCACAGGCAACCCTGTGCGTAAGGGTATAGCAAATGATATCACCTCGCGTGAAGGAGCACTCCGTTACTTCAATCTTGACCCTGATAAACCGGTTATACTTTCCGTTGGAGGAAGCCTTGGAGCTCAAACACTGAACAAAAGCATTATTGCAGGTATCAACCAATTTGAGAATAAAGGCATTCAAGTGATATGGCAAACCGGGAAGTATTTTGCTGAAACAGCAGAAAAAACATTAAAAGATCAAGATGCAGCTGGCATTCTTGCATTTAAATTTATTGACCGTATGGACCTTGCCTACTCGGCTGCTGATGTTGTTATCTCACGTGCCGGTGCTTTGGCAATTTCAGAGATATGTTTAAGAGGAAAACCATGTATACTGGTGCCGTCGCCCAATGTTGCTGAGGACCATCAAACACGCAATGCTATGTCGCTGGTTTCAAGGGAAGCTGCTTTAATGGTTACTGACGCTTCGGCAGTTGATAACCTGGTGGCTACCGTTATCCGCCTTGCAACTGATGAAGCCCTGCAAAAGAAGCTTTCAGATAACATTGAAAAACTGGCATCTCCTAATGCTGCAATCGACATTGCACGCATAGTGACAAATTGTGCCAAATCATCAATCAATACCCGGCTATGAACATACGAGCGCTAAATAAAGTCTACTTCCTCGGTATCGGTGGCATTGGCATGAGTGCATTGGCACGCTATCTGTATACAGCCGGTATCAAGGTAATGGGTTATGACAAAACGCCTACTTCATTAACCGGTGAGCTGCAGGATGAAGGCATAGATGTGCATTATGATGATCAGCCTGAATATGTTACAGAAGATATAGACCTGGTAGTTTACACGCCTGCTGTTCCTGATGAACTTGAGGAATTTACAAAGATCAGGCAGATGAACCTGCCCCTTATGAAGCGCTCTCAATTGCTTGAACAACTTACAGCCGAACATGAAACCATTGCTGTGGCCGGAACACACGGAAAGACTACGGTATCAACCATGATAGCACATATTCTATACTCTTCACCAATAGGGTGCACTGCTTTCTTAGGTGGTATTGCAAAGAACTATAACAGCAATCTACTGATCAATCACAACAGCCGAATCATGGTAGCCGAAGCCGATGAATTCGACCGTTCCTTCCTAAGGCTTTATCCATCACTGGCAGTGATAACTTCCACTGACGCTGACCATCTTGATATCTATCACGATCATGATAGCCTATTATCGTCGTTTGGAGAGTTTGCATCCAATATAATAGAGAATGGCACATTGCTGGTTAAATCGACTGTAGCGCTGCCATCAAATCCACATAAAAGTAAGAATACAAGGCAATACTCTTACTCTTTAACCTCTCATGCTTATCACCAGGAAATAAATAGTCCACTCCCCCGTCCGTCTAATTTAATCTATCCTGAAACCCACACCTCTGTCCCTGACGCTGTTAAGAATAACGATTTCTCAATTGATGCAGATGCCGACTTCTACACTAAGAACCTTGAACTTATAAATGGAAAGTATCAATTCTCATTGCAAACCCCCGGCATACTTATTGAAGGTTTCAACCCCCCGCTTACCGGCCTGTTCAATGTTGAGAATTGTGTTGCCGCATCGGCAGCTGCTTACCTGGCAGGTGTGGATCCTGTTGACATTGTTAAAGCTATTAATAGTTTTAAAGGAGTAAAGCGCCGCTTTGACCGTCGTGTTGAGCAGGAAGATTTCGTGTATATTGATGACTACGCGCACCACCCTGAAGAGTTGAAGGCGTGCATAACATCGGTGCGGAAACTCTATCCTGAGCGTGAAATAACAGGCATTTTCCAGCCGCATCTGTTTACCAGGACACGGGATTTTGCTCAAGGGTTTTCTGAAAGCCTCGCATTGCTCGACAAGCTCATACTTCTCGATATTTATCCGGCAAGGGAAAACCCAATTGAAGGAATTACATCACGCATGTTGCTCGATATTACCCCTGCAAAAGTAAAATTATTATTATCAAAAGAAGAGGTTTTAAACCATTTGAGAGAAAACAAGCCTGACATATTGTTAACCCTCGGAGCCGGGGACATTGACCAATTGGTTCCTTTGATTGAAAGTATCTTTTACAAAAGAACTACGTAATAACATTAGAGTAAAACGAAACTAAAAAAGGCCAATAAATGAAGAGAATATTAAACATCATAGTTTTCATAGCGCTCGCATCAGGAATGGTCTTTCTTTTCGTATTTGCCAATCTGAAGCAAAAAGAGCTGGTATGCAGTGAATTTATAATCGACATTGACTACGATGGAGCCCCTCCCCTTATTGATAATTCAACTATAAAGAAAGAGATCACTCGTTCGGGCATCAGGATTAAAAACCAGCCTGTGGTATCTATCAAATCGCCGCAATTGCAACAATTGCTAAAAAGCAATCCTTACATCAAAAAAGCTACCATCTCAGTATCGGTCAATGGTATTGTTAAAGCCAATATTTTACAAAGAAACCCCCTGGTAAGGGTTGTTGACCGTGAATATAATCAATGCATCCTGGATGATGAAGGTCACATTATGCCTGTCAACATTGAGTTCCCTGTAAGGCTGGTACTTGCAAGTGGTAATATTAATAATGTTATTAAAGCATCAGCCAAATCAGGTGCTTCTGAAACTCCATCTTCACGAGTAAGATACCAACCGGCAAGGATTACAAACCTGCCGTCAGACCTGAGTGATATTCATAAGGTAGCGCTGAAATTGAAAACTGATACACTTACTTCAGCCCTTATTGAGCAGATATACATCAACAGTATGAAGGAAATAGAATTGATACCCAAAGTTGGTGAACAGTCGATAATTATGGGCGATACGGTGTTAATAGACCATAAACTCAGAAACCTGCGTGTTTTCTATGATCATGGGATGAAAAATTTTGCATGGAATAATTACAAGGTCATAAACCTTAAATACAAAAATCAAGTTGTTTGCTCTAAATAAGATAGCAGAGCATAACTAATAAGCTGTATAAAATATTAAGTTGTTTGCTTTAAATAATAAACAGATATGGAATCTTCTGAAATAATAGTTGGCCTCGATATAGGAACTACCAAAATCGCTACCATTGTGGGGCAAAGAAACGAACATGGGAAAATTAAGATCCTTGGGTTCGGACGTTCTGAATCAATAGGCGTCAAGCGTGGTGTAGTAGCAAACATTGAAGATACTGTGCAAAGCATAGTAGCTGCAGTTAAAGAAGCTGAAGCCAGATCTGACTCTAACATTGTAACAGTGAACGTGGGTATTGCAGGCCAGCACATTAAAAGCATTCAGTATCGCGGGTCCATTATCAGACCTAACAGTGAGATTGAAATAAGCCAGGAAGATATTGACGGCCTTACTGAAAGCATGTATAAGCTTGCTATGAATCCCGGAGAAGAGATCATTGAAGCAATTCCCCAAGAATATACAATTGACGGTGAAACAGGGATAAAACAACCAAAAGGGATGCTGGGTCACTCCCTTGAAGCCAATTTCCATATCATTACAGGGCAAACTGTAGCAGCACGTAATATTTGCAAATGTGTGAAGAAAGCCAACCTAAACATCGACTCCCTTCTTATGGAACCTCTGGCATCGGCTGAGGCTGTGTTAAGCGATGAGGAAAAGGAAGCCGGAGTTGCGTTAGTCGATATAGGTGGGGGCACCACTGATATAGCTATTTTCCAGGATGGAATTATCAGGCACACTGCAGTTATTCCTTTTGGCGGGGATATTATAACCGAGGATATTAAAGAAGGCTGCACCATTATTAAGAAACATGCTGAAGACCTTAAAGTAAAATTCGGCTCAGCACTTGCAAGCGAAAACAGGGATGAAGAAATTGTTGCAATCCCTGGTCTCAGAGGACGGCCTCCAAAGGAAATTACCTTGAAGAACTTGGCCAGTATCATACAGGCACGCATGGAAGAGATCATTGAACATGTTCATTTTGAGATCAAGAACTCTGGATACGAAAAGAAACTCATAGCAGGCATTGTACTCACTGGCGGCGGCGCACTTCTCAAGCATGTGACCCAACTTACTGAGTTTATCACCGGCATGGATACGCGCATTGGTTATCCCAATGAACATCTGGCACCCGGTGTGCCTGAAGAAATGGCAAGTCCTATGTACTCAACAGGTATTGGATTGGTAATTATTGGACTTCAGAGATATGAAAAAGAGCAGACCAAAAATGAGAAAACTGGAAAGGTAATTGAGAAAGCTGAAAAGCCTGGAAAATCTGAAGAAAAGAAGCCCACAAAGTCATTTCTCGACAAAATAAAGAAGTTTTTTGAAGAGGACGGAGTATGAAGATATTAACAAATGACCTGTTGATAAAAAGTCCTTAAAATATTGAATAAACGCACAATTAACGAGTAAATTTAGGAGATCAAAACATGCCTGAAATGCTGAAATTTGAAATGCCGAAAAATCAGTCATCCATCATAAAAGTTATAGGTGTAGGTGGCGGTGGTAGCAATGCTGTTACCCATATGTTTAAGCAAGGAATAAGGGGGGTAGACTTTATCATATGCAATACTGACTGTCAGGCCCTCGATACAAGCCCTGTTCCTGTTAAGATACAACTTGGCAATAAAGGCCTCGGTGCCGGTTCTATCCCACAGGTTGGGAAGGAAGCGGCAAATGAGAATATTGACCAAATACGGAAGATGCTGGAGAACAACACTAAGATGGTATTCATTACAGCCGGAATGGGCGGTGGTACCGGTACTGGCGCTGCACCTGTGATTGCTGCCCTCGCAAGAGAACTGGGCATACTCACTGTGGGTATAGTTACATTGCCCTTTTCTTTTGAAGGACGCAAACGTACTCAACAGGCACGCGCGGGTATTGATGAATTGCGTAAAACAGTGGATACGCTGCTCATTATATGCAATGATAAACTCCGCGAGCTGGAAGGCGATCTTAAGCTTTCAGAAGCATTTAGCAAAGCTGATAACATACTCACAGTTGCCGCCAAGGGTATTGCCGAAATCATTACTGTTACCGGTTATATCAACGTTGACTTTGAAGATGTAAAAACTGTAATGAAAGAAAGTGGTAAAGCTATTATGGGCTCAGGCATGGCCAGTGGAGAAAACCGCGCACTCGAAGCAGTTAAAATGGCTATGACATCACCGCTTCTTGATGATGCCAATATCAGGGGTGCCAGCAACATTCTGCTCTATATATCATCAGGCAATGAAGAGATCACCCTTGATGAAGTAATGGAAATTACCGACTACATCCAGCATGAGGCAGGTTCATCTGCCGATATCATCTGGGGTAATGGAACTGACGACAGCTTAGGTGATAATATTAGCCTCACACTGATCGCTACAGGTTTTGATTCAAAAAACAAATTAGCTGAGGAAACTGAAAAAATTGTGCATGTGCTGAATGGTAAAAATCCTGCTCCTGCAATTATTAAGGATACCCCTTATGTTGGCGATATTAAGGAAGTGAAACTTATCACCCCCTCAAATACTGAGGACCAGCCTGAAACAAATACTATAAAATTCACTGAAGCTGAAGTAAAAAAGGAAGAACGCAGTTTTACATTTGAGATAACAGGATCGCCAGTACACAACCCCGGAGTTCAGGAGACCTCAGGAATAAAAGATGTCTCTGCTAATAATAAACCACTAACTTCAGGTATGCTGAGATTCCAGGACAATTCAGGAACATCAGAGAATACACCACAAGGTAGTATTAGAGCTCAAGATAATTCAAGAGTCCAGGACAATTCAGGAGCTCAGGCAAATTCTGAATCGCCAAATAGCATGAATACACAAGGTGGTTCGAGAATTGCCCAGGAATCTTCACCTCAGAAAAAAGCACAACCCGGTTTTGAGTTTCTGAAAGCTTTTAAAAATGATCCGGCTTTAAAGCAAGATGAACTTTCACAGGATCGAGCCCGCAAACTGGAAGAAATGAGCCTCAAGATCAAAACTACTGAAGGACTTGATGAGCTTGAAAAACAACCGGCATATCTGCGTCGTAAGGTGGAATTGAATGAACCTACTGCTTCCTCTGAAACAGAAGTATCGAGATATTCCCTCTTTAAAAATGAAAACGGTGTGGAAATGAAACAAAACAATTCATTCCTGCACGATAATGTCGACTAATATGAGCTTAACTGAGAAGATTAACGAAGACATAAAAAAAGCAATGCTTGCCCGTGAAAAAGAGAAGCTTGAGGCACTGCGGGCTGTGAAATCAGCTCTATTGCTGGCACTCACCAGTGAAGGTGCCAGCCAGGTGACTGAGGACGAAGAGATAAAGATACTGCAGAAACTGGTTAAGCAACGCAAAGAAACAGCCACCATTTATCAGCAACAAAACCGTGAAGACCTGGCTGGAACTGAACTTTATCAAGCTAAGATTATTTCAGCCTATCTGCCTGAACAAATGGACGAAGCATCTTTACAATCTTTCATCAGAAACCTTATAAGTGTAATGGGTGCTTCGGGTATGAAGGACATGGGCAAAGTTGTAAACGCGGCCAATCAACAACTTGCGGGCAAAGCTGAAAGTAAAACAATTGCAATGATGGTGAAGCAAGAGCTTCAATAACCCCCCAACCGGGTGTAGTACCCAACAAGGCCTTAGGGCCTAAAAAAGCAAAAAAGCCATTAGTAATGGCTTTTTTGTTTTTTTTGATCTGTTGGATAGTTTGAAAATCCTGCCATCCCACAGAACATTTATCAAGCTTCTTTAATTAAGCTCCAAGCATAAAACGCTTGAAAGCGCTAACAGAAAGATCCTTATTTACTTTATTCAGATACTCACGAACTGATAGTTTGTTATCACGAACAAATTCCTGGTTGAGCAGAGTGTTCTCTTTATAGAACTTGTTTAATTTTCCTAAAGCAATCTTTTCTACCATATCCTCAGGTTTACCTTCAAGGCGAGCCTGTTCTTTACCAATTTCTATTTCGCGTTCAATAATATCAGAAGGAACATCTTCCTTATCAAGAGCAACAGGAGCCATAGCAGCTATCTGCATAGCAACTTCGTGGCCTGCCTGTTCAATGCCATCAACACCGGTCTGGTTAAGACCAAGAAGCGTAGCAAGGCGATTGCCCGGATGATTGTATGCAAATACAGTTGGAGCAGTAATAGCTTCAAAGTGAGCAAGTTCCATCTTTTCACCTGTTTTACCTACCATCTCAGTAATATTATCCTCAACAGTGCGGCCATTCAGGTCTAGTGACTTGAATTCGTTAGCATTAGCCGGCTTGCTTTCAATAGCTTTAGCCATAAGAGAATTTGTAAAGTTCACAAATTCCTGGTTCTTTGCTACGAAATCGGTTTCACAGTTAAGCATGAAAATAACTCCGTAATCGCGACTATCAGTAGTGCGGGCAAGTACGATGCCTTCATTGGCATCCTTATCAGCACGCTTTGTAGCTAATTTCTGTCCCTTCTTGCGAAGATAGTCAATTGCTTTTTCAAAATCTCCGTCGTTTTCCTGTAATGCATTCTTGCAGTCCATCATGCCGGCGCCGGTCATCTGGCGGAGCTTGTTTACGTCTGCAGCTGTAATATTTGCCATAAAAAGAATCAGTTATATATTATACAATTTATTTACGGGGAGGTCCACCTGGTTTTTTACCGATAGGTTTACGAGCAAGTGGTTTACGGCTTCTGCCATCTCCACCGGCCTCTTCAGCTGGAACTGGTTTAGTTCTTAAGCGCTCAGTACCTGCTATAGTTTCCTCGTCCTCGTCATCATCAAGATCATAATTACGACCAAGCTTACCACTTGTTGTGTCATCTTTGTCCTCATCGCGCTTGTCACGGTCAATCTTACGTTCCATCAATCCTTCTTCAATTGCCTGTACCATTTTACCAATGATCAGGGAAATTGATTTTGAAGCATCGTCATTTGCAGGTATCGGGAAATCAACCAGATTAGGATCAGAGTTTGTATCAACGATAGCAAAAGTAGGTATGTTGAGTTTGCGTGCTTCAGCAATTGCAATATGCTCTTTGATGATATCAACAACAAACAGTGCTGCAGGTAAGCGGCTAAGATCAGAGATCGAACCTAAGTTCTTCTCGAGTTTAGCACGTTCACGAACAATCTGTAAACGCTCACGTTTAGAGATGTTTGTATAACTTGGACTTGTCATAAGACGATCAATTGACGACATCTTACGAACAGCTTTACGAATAGTAGCAAAGTTTGTAAGCATACCACCCGGCCAACGCTCAGTAACGTAAGGCATGCCAACACTTTTTACATGCTCAGCAACTATTTCCTTAGCCTGTTTTTTAGTAGCAACAAATAAAACCTTCTTCCCTGATTTGGTGATCTGCTTAATTGCTGCAGCAGCCTCATCTATCTTGGCGATAGTTTTGTATAAATCAATAATGTGAATGCCATTACGCTCCATAAAAATATATGGGCCCATGTTTGGATTCCATTTACGTTTTAAATGCCCGAAATGTGAACCGGCATCCAGTAATTCATCGAAAGTTGTTCTTGCCATTTAATTTTTTGTTATTTGTTTACATTCTGTTAAACTCAATCGACTGGTAGCTCATCAGGCAGCGTGCGCTAGCCATTGAGGTCCTGCCGATTTAGATACTAAACACCAATTGTGATTAGCGCTTGCTGAACTGGAATTTTTTACGGGCTTTCTTCTGTCCCGGTTTTTTCCTCTCAACCATACGCGGATCTCTTCTGAGCAATCCCTTTGCCTTAAGCGGGGGACGGAATTCAGCGTTAATCTCGCAAAGCGCCTTTGAGATAGCTAAGCGAAGTGCTTCAGCCTGACCTGTTATACCACCACCATCAAGGTTTACTTTGATATCATATTTACCTTGTGAATTAGCAACTTCAAGCGACTGTGTTACCACATATTGTAAAGTTCCTGTCGGAAAGTATTCTTTATAATCCCTACCGTTAACGGTAATGGTACCGTTACCATCTTTGAGATATATGCGAGCTACAGCAGTCTTCCTTCTGCCAAGAGCGTTGATCACTTCCATAACTATTTGATTGAATTTAAATTAACCAATTGAGGTTGCTGAGCTTGATGAGGGTGCTCAGTACCTACATAAACTTTAAGATTACGGTAAATTGCATCACCTAACTTGTTTGAAGGGAGCATTCCACGTACCGCATGTTCTATAATCCTCTCAGGAAACTTTTGCATCAGTTCCCATGGAGTAGCGAAACGCTGACCTCCGGGATAACCGGTATGTCTAACGTATACTTTCTCATTCATCTTCTTGCCCGTAAGTTTTATCTTTTCGGCATTGATTACAATTACGTAGTCGCCACAATCGAGGTTAGGTGTAAAATTAGTTTTATACTTACCTCTTAGTAAATTGGCAACCTTACTCGAGAAACGACCGAGTGTCTGTCCGTCTGCATCCACCAAAACCCAGTTCTTCTGGATGTTGTCAGGGGTCGCTGACAAGGTTTTATAACTTAATGTATCCATTTTGTTTATATTAACACTTTAAAAAACAATAATAAACCGGGCGTATTATCATATTCACGGGCATGAGAATAAAATAACATTCGGTTAGCCCCTTCTTCAAAGCCTTTCCTCAACTTGTCGGGTTACGGCCTTCCAAATCAATTCTTTCCTTCTAAAAGGGGTGCAAAGGTAGTAGTTAAATTTTGATTTAACAAATTTACCGACAATTATTTATTCAAATCGGTTGGAAGGCTTGCTGCAGGCAAATTTATGAATTTCTTTCGCTCAATTTGACTATTTTTGCCCATATTTTTATGATATGTCAATTGTTGTTTCCAATATAACCAAACGCTACGGCACACAGCTTGCACTAAATAATGTATCGTTCAGCATTAACCCCGGTGAAATAGTTGGCTTGCTGGGTCCTAATGGTGCCGGTAAATCAACCCTCATGAAAATCATCACCTGCTTTATCCCTCCTACTTCAGGCGATGTTACAGTTTATGGTCATGATATCAGGGAAGAATCACTTGAAATAAGAAGGAAGGTTGGCTACCTCCCCGAAAATAATCCCCTCTATACTGAAATGTATATTAGGGAGTGCCTCGAATTTATTGCCGGACTGCACAACCTGGGCTCTAACAGGAACAGTCGCATCACGGAAATCATGGAACTTACCGGGCTTACTGCCGAACGTAAAAAGAAGATCGGGGCACTTTCAAAAGGTTACAAGCAGAGGGTTGGACTGGCTATGGCATTAGTTCATGACCCTGAAGTGCTGATACTCGATGAACCAACCTCAGGCCTCGACCCTAACCAATTAGTTGAGATCAGGAACCTTATACTTGAAATCGGCAAACAAAAAACCGTTGTGCTCTCCACACATATCATGCAGGAGGTGGAAGCAATGTGCAATCGCGCCATTATTATTAATAAAGGTGAGATAGTTGCCGATGATTCCCCAGGCAACCTATTGCATAACATGGGTGCTACCGACAGAGTATACGCAGGTTTCGATAAAGCTGTTGACATTAAGCTCCTTCGTCAAATACCCGGTGTAAAACAAGTAACAGCTGCAGACCCTGACACCTGGCTCTTTGAAGCTGAAAAGAACAAGGATATCAGACAGGAGATTTTTAAGTTTGCCGTTGAGAAAAACCTGACCGTTCTCTCCATGCGTAAAGAAGAAAATACGCTTGAAAATGTTTTCAGGAAATTGACTAAACTAGAATAGTGATGGACAGGTCACAACCTGTCCCTACAAATCATTACACATTATTCAATACTTCCAACATTGGTGATGGACAGGTCACGACCTGTCCATACAAATCAATACACAACATTTTATCAAACCAACCTCTGTTTAAATAATTATTCTTATTTTTGCAGCACGGTATAAGGCCGTGATGGAGAGATTTGATTGATTGCAACCATTTAAAAAAATGCTAAAGCAAATCCTGCCTTTGATCAAATCTCCCGGTTTCATAGTACTTACTTATTAAACTTAATACTATAATGGGTTATTTATTTACATCAGAATCGGTATCTGAAGGGCATCCTGATAAAGTAGCCGATCAGATATCTGACGCATTGCTTGATGAATTCCTTCGGTTTGATCCAAATTCAAAGGTAGCATGCGAAACACTTGTTACCACCGGGTTAACCATTTGCAGCGGCGAAGTACGCACTGAAGGATATGTTGATATCCAGAAAGTGGTACGCAACACCATAAAAGAGATCGGATACACAAGTAACGAATATCGCTTTGAAGCTGAGTCCTGTGGCATTATCTCAACCATTCATGAACAATCGCAGGATATTAACCGCGGAGTAGTAAGGGATAATCCTGAAGACCAGGGAGCCGGTGACCAGGGGATGATGTTTGGTTATGCCAACAATGATATGGAAAACCACATGCCTATGCCTATCGAGCTGGCTCATATACTACTGCAAAAACTGGCTGAGATCCGCAAGGAAGGTAAGATTATGACCTACCTGCGCCCCGACTCCAAGTCGCAGGTAACTGTTGAGTATGACGACAACAACAAGCCTGTTAGGATTGATACCATCGTAATCTCAACTCAGCATGATGACTTTGCTGATACTTCTCTTCCTGAAGAAGAGCGCGATCTGATCATGCAGAACACAATAACCAAAGATGTCAGGGAAATCCTGATACCTCTGGCTATTGCCGATTTGCCAACCTCTATCAGTCAACTATTTAAAAATGATTACAAGCTCTACGTAAACCCAACCGGCAAGTTTGTTATTGGTGGGCCTCATGGTGATACCGGATTAACCGGACGTAAGATCATTGTTGATACCTATGGCGGAAAAGGAGCACATGGTGGTGGAGCTTTCTCAGGAAAAGACCCTTCAAAAGTTGACCGTTCAGCAGCGTATGCAGCACGTCATATAGCAAAAAACCTTGTTGCTGCAGGAGTGGCCGATGAAGTACTTGTTCAGATCGCTTACGCAATCGGTATTGCAAAACCTGTCGGACTTTACCTAAACACATATAACACTGCTAAGGTAACTGATGCAAAAGGCAGTATACTGCCTGATTCAGAAATATCACGGATTGTCGATTCCATCTTTGACCTCAGGCCTTTTGCTATTATTAACCGCTTCGGACTGCGCAATCCAATCTACCTGCCTACTGCTAAATACGGACACTTCGGCAGGGATTACAACAGCGAATATGAAGTTGAGGTTTATTACAATAATGGTGACACTTATAAAAGAGAAGTACTTGGTGAAATGCGTACGTTTAAGAAAGTGAAACTCTTTGCCTGGGAAAACCTCGACTATATTGAAACTATCAAAGAAACTTTTTCGATGAAAGCCACTGAGAAGATTAATGCTTAGAAGCTTAATGCTGAAAAGATTAAAATAATTCCCTTTCATAGAAATTCACTAATAGAAAAGAGGCTACCTTTCAGATAGCCTCTTTTCTATTTCTGTAAGTTCGGGTATTTGTACAACAAGTAAAAACCCCGGCAAGCCGGGGTTTTTGCACATTAAGCTAAACAAGTAATCCAAGTTAAACAAGTATCATACTAACGCTTCACTACGAATTTTCGTGTAACAGTCGCTGAATTATTTATCATTATTGAGTAAAAATAAACACCGTTCTTAAGGTCATTCACATTTACTGCTGCTTTGCCTTCATTTTTTGTAAGATCAACATTACTAACAGATGTTCCCAGCAGGTTACTGATCTTCAATTTTGCATTGGTAGTATTAGCAGGTAGCTTATAGTCCACGTATACCATTGATGATGCAGGGTTAGGATAAGCATTTGATACTTTTATGCTTTTAGCAAGCATATCATTTCTTCCTACGTAACCAACGTTGTAATTCACAATTACAAAACTTGAATCATTTGGGTTGTCAACATCGAAGAATACAAACTTAGCTGTTGATGTACCCAATGAATTTGGTACGAAAGCCAAATCGCCTTCAAAATTCGGGCAAATTATGTTTGGCTCAATCGCTATCGCATCTGGCGATTCAAATACGAATGGCGGGTAACATGATAACCAGCATATAGTAAGTCCTTCTACTGAAGGCAGCATATTAATCTCAATCTTCTTAACTTTTACGTTTTTAACTGTAGCCGCAACATTAAGCACATCAAGTTTAAATGAAGCATATCCATCAGCAGGAGTGCACAAAAAATCAATAGTTGTGCCTGTGATATCGTTTCCGTCTTTGTCCTTCAAACTGAGCGACTGAGCCGATACAGCAGAAAGGATTAATATTGATGCAAATAAGAGTAAGATTCTTTTCATAAGCCGCTTAATTTTCTATGCAAATATAATACAAAAACCGTGCTAAAATTATTAAAATCTGTTAAACTTCAAAAATTTAACAACCTTTCCGTGCTACAACATACCTCCCAAGGCGCAAATATATACCTTCTCTCTAACACGGTATTAAAAATTAAACAGAAAACTTATCAACATCCATGTTCGCTATATATTTTATTGCGTACTTTGCAGATAATATAATTTACTAACTATCACATTATGAAAAATTTAGCCTTACTCACATTGTTGATAACTATGGCATTAACAGGTTTTGGTCAGTCACAGAGGCTGGTCATGCTTGAGCATTTTACACAGGCATCCTGTGGTCCATGTGCAACCGTTAATCCAACTATTCACAATATTATGTTGAATAATGCGGATAAAATGACCACTATCAACTACCATACAAGCTGGCCGGGATATGATCCTATGTATCTTCATAATACAGCAGATCCCAGCGCGAAAGTTTCATATTATGGTGTCAACAGTGTTCCGCATTCTGTAATAGATGGAAATGTATACAACGGTCATCCTAATGGCTGGACCACCAACATGTCAATCATCAATAACCGTTACGCAGTGCCTTCACCATTTACACTCAGCGTCAACCAACAACTTTCGCCGTCAAATGACACCCTCTTTGTTACTATGCTTGTTGAAGCTACTGCACCTGTTACAGGCCCAATAAGTGCATACATGGCTGTTATAGAGAAATTTATACATTTTAATACTGCTCCCGGCTCAAACGGTGAAAAGGATTTTTATAATGTACTCAAGAAATTATTACCTACCAAAACAGGTGTAGCCCTGCCAACCCCAATGCAACCCGGTGAATATGTCATTCTTGAATATTACTGGGTGCTGGCAAATGTATATAGCCTCGACCAATTGAGTGTTGTAAGCTTTATCCAGAATCCTACAACTAAGGAAATACATCAGGCTGCCAACCTTATGATCAATCCAATGCAGGCAGTGTATAATAACGATGTTGAATCAATGATGATAACCAATGCTTTGCCCCGTTACTGCCAGGAAAGTTTAATTCCTAAGATCAAAATCAGGAACAATGGAAACAATGACCTTACCAACCTTAGCATAAAGTATCAGGTAAATAATGAAGATATTCATACTTATCAATGGACTGGCAACATGAATTTCCTCGATAAAGCTGTACTTGAATTACCAGAAATTAGTTACAGTATACAACAAGATAATGTATTGAAAATATACATTGATCAGGTGAATCAAACTAATGACGAATATACTAAAAATGACACATTGGTGCATCAATTTGAAAGTGCATTAGAAGTTGGTAACCAATTGCAGCTTAAGATCCGTACTGATAATGCGCCTGAAGAAGTAACCTGGGAAATATTCAATAGCCAGGGTGACGTTGTAGCAAGCGGTGGACCATACACAGAAGCGGGTACTATGCACACAGAAGACATTACCCTTCCGGCCGGCGATGCAGCCGAATGTTATGAATTTTTCATTTACGATTCAGGAAACAATGGATTATGTTGCGGAAACGGAACAGGCCTTTTCCGTCTTGCACCGGCATCTGGCAATCCAATTATTGCCCAGGGTACAATATTCGAGTCAATAGTCGGCGCGCAGTTCCTGGCATCTACTGTAGGTATAAATGATCTTGACGCTTCATCTGAACCTATGGTTTATCCAAACCCTGCCGGCAATTCCCTGTGGGTAGAAGTAACCACCAAATCAGCAAATATTAGTGTTACCAATCAACTTGGTCAAATAGTATTTGAAAAGGCTAATGCATCAGGGAAAATGGAGATTAACACAACACCATGGCCTAATGGATTATACATTGTTAACATTAGGTCAGAGCGTGGTATTTCCATTAAAAAGATCAGTGTGATAAAATAAATCATCAAGCAGAAAAAACTAAAAGAACTTACCAAGGCAACCTGGTAACTATAAACTTTAAACATCATCATGACATTCACTCTTGACACAGGACATGAATATATACAGCTAAACCAGCTGCTTAAGCTACTCAATCTGGTAGAAAGCGGTGGTGAAGCCAATCAGGTCATCACTGCCGGGGAGGTAATGGTAAACAACCAACCTGAAACGCAAAAACGAAAGAAACTAAAGCCGGGTGATGTAGTACTATTTAATGATGAGATAGTTGAGATTAAAGAGGCTGTATAATGTCCTCTTCCAGGTAACATATAACCAAAATGACGTTTGTTTCAAATAATTTTCTTCTTTTTGAACCAATAATAAATCATCAGCGAAACCAATGTCATAAAGATGACAACAAATAAATAACCGTACTTCCAACGGAGTTCAGGCATGAAATCAAAGTTCATTCCGTAAAGTCCCACAATGAAAGTAAGTGGCAGAAAGAAAGCGGAAAAGATGGTGAGCAATTTCATTACATCATTACTCTTGCTCGCTGTGAGAGCCAGGTAAGTATTCATCAGGTTATTTGTATCCTCCACTGCCTCATCATAAATCAAAATGAGCCGGAGAATTTTGTCCTTTACATCCTGAAGCAATGTTTCTGTTTCTTTATTAACAATAATCTTATTGACAACCTCCTGAGTTATCTGCATTAGCTTTTTAATGATGCGTGTTTGTGATTTCTGGAAGTACAACTCTTCTATGGATATCTTTGACTTGGCCTTGAGAAATATAGTCTTTTCAACCTGGTCAATTTTGTCGCTGTGCCATTCAGATGGTTCCACGAAAGTTTCAACCATATCATTGATAATATGAATAAGCAGGTGCGGTATAGATTTAAAACTATCACTTTCTTTGTCAATAAAGTCAAATCTTGCTTTATGCACAGTGATAATCTTGTTTGTGTTATAGAAGAAAGCCACCTTATTTGATAACTCACTCACTGTTGACTTGCGTTCATTCTTCTTGCCTGTATAAGCCCTGAGGATGATAAAATTATATTCTGCAAGTTTTTCAAACTTAGGTAAATGACCGTGTTCAAGACTATCCAATACCTGCAAATAGTCGATGTTATTCTCTCTGGCTAAATCAACCAACTGCTCTTTTTGAGGATTGGTTATATCTATCCATTCAAATGTCTTGAACTTTACTTCCCTGATGTTGCTCATTATACATAAATGTGATGATCAAAGATAAGAAAAATGCAGTGTAATTATTAATTTTGCTGTATGAGTAATCTTATCCTTACTACACCATACCGTGTTAGTTCAGCTGATACTGATATGTATGCCCGGCTCAGATTTGGAGCACTGGTTAACATCCTTATCCAGTCAGCCATTGAATCAGCTGATCAGCTTGGCTTTGGCTTCGAAGCATTTAAACAGCACAAGCTTTTTTGGGTTGCCAGCCGATTCACTGTTGAAATTGTCAGGCCTCTTAAATGGAATGAGCCCTGTGAAGCAGAAACCTGGCCAAAGGACCTTGATAAGCTTCTTTATCTCAGGGACTTTCTCATCAGGGATGAAAATCAGGAGACCATTGCAAGAGCAACTTCAGGGTGGCTGGCTGTTGATGCAGTTACACGGAGCCCTAAACTTTTAGAAGGTGTGGCCGATTCCATGTTTACTGAACTGAGCACCAGGCATGCCATCAAATCCCATCCTGAAAAACTCGGCCCTGTTCATGGAGAGGAAGTTGCAACCATAAACGTTACATACTTCGACCTGGATGTTAACCGGCATGTAACCTCTACACGTTACTTCGACTGGATGATGGACACCTTTAGTACTGACTTCCATAAAAAGAACTACCCCAAAAAAGTATCAATAAACTTTATGAAGGAAATCAAGCATGGCGATATTATCCGCCTCATCAGGCAGGATTGCGGTGATCAGACATATGCTTTCGAGGGAATAAATAAAACCAAAGATGTTACAGCCTTAGGGGGCGAATTTCTTTCTAAAATAAGATATCTCCTACTGCTAAACAGTGATTTACTTAAATCTTAACAAGCTAAATTTTTCTTAAATATGTTAGTCTGATCTTAAGCTCTTCTTACTATATTTGCTTTATCTCTCACTTAAATTAGATGATAAGCATACAACACACGCTTAATGCTACTACAAAACTTTAGTTAAGAGATAGATTCCCTCGCAACCAAAAACTAACCCAATGAAAAATTACATTCTCACAATTGGTTACTTATTAATTATCATTTTGGGCTTCAACCTTAATTTGCTTGCACAGACCGGGTCCATAACAGGAAAGGTTACTGAACAGGATACAAATGAGCCTATCCCCTTCGTTAATATCTCTATAATGACGGTAGATGGGGTTCAGGTAGCCGGAACTACTACTGATTTTGAAGGCAATTACAATACTTCCAAAATTAATGTCGGTGTATATAACCTTAAAGCTACAATGGTTGGTTATGACCCCTTCATCAAGAATAATATAAAAGTCGCTCAAAACTTAATTTTAAAGGTTGACTTCAAATTAAAACCCAATATTGTGGCACTTGAGGAATTTGAGGTAGTCAACTATTCAGTCGGCCTTATTAATAAGGATAAGACTTCTGCGGGTGCAACGGTTACAAGTTTTAGTTTAGAATCTGTGACTAATCTGATTCCCAACAGGGGGTCAAAAGAAGATTCCCTCTATCGTTCTGGACAACTCACTGCTTCCGAGCTCAACGACTTTGGCAAATGGGAGCTTTGGCAGGATATTGAAGATAAGGACTTGAAGTATATGCATGAGCGCTGGCGCCTTAGTCCACATAACCGATATTCAGTACAAGACAAGGGAAATGGCAATAAGCCAATAGTTAATGCAGTAGTTCAATTAATTAACTCAGATGGTTCAGTGATCTGGAAATCCAGGACAGACAATACCGGTAAAGCTGAACTGTGGACTGGAATGGGCAGTTACAAATATGAGAAAGTTAAATCCCTTCAGGTACAATATAATAATGAATCGTATGATTATCATGATCCACATAAATTTAGAGATGGTATAAATGTTGTAATTCTGCCGGTCGAATGTACGGCACCCGAAACGGTCGACATTATGTTCGTAGTTGATGCAACCGGCTCTATGGATGATGAAATCAGATATCTGAAAGGTGAAATTGATAATATTTTTTCTTTCGTAAGCGAGAACAACCCAAATTTAAGCACCCGCACGGCATCTGTTTTCTATTGTGCTGAGGGAGAGCCTATTGAAACCTTTTCAAGCGATTTCACCTCCGATCAGTCAATCACCTCAGCTTTTGTAAAAGCACAAGACCATACTTGTGGTGGCGAAGAGGTTGTTGATAAAGCCCTTGAACTTGCAGTAAACCTTAACTGGAGTGAAACATCGCACATGAAGTTGCTTTTCTTCGTACTTGACGCACCACCTTTTAGGAATGAAACAACCGTAGCACGATTGCAATCAGCAACCAAAATAGCAGCTGAGAAAGGCATTAGGGTTATACCAATTGTTGCAAGTGCTGAAGCTTCAACAATGGCGCTACCTTTGGAGTACCTTATGCGAAGCATCGCGTTGGCTACCAATGGTACTTACGTATTCCTAACTGACCACAGCAAGATTGGGTCATCGCATGCAACCCCGGTTACTGATTCATACGATGTTGAACTCCTGAACGACCTTCTGAAACGCCTTATTAGCCAGTATACTTATTCAACTCCTTGTGATGATGTTGCTGAATTTGGAGTGTCAGACACCACGGTGCTTTTCGCGAAGAAAATTATAGCACATGAAGTGGTTGATTCAACACGTACATTAGCCTCCATTCAACCTGATAATATTACTATCGATTTCAGACCAGCACCACCCACCGGCACAATTCAGGATTCCACTTATTCACAGAATTTGCCCACTCAGGCAACCGGTCAGGAAGGCACAGGCAATTCAATCAATCCCAATGATTCCTGGCCTAAAAACGATAATCCTGATGAAGTACCAGGTATCAAGTTTTTCCCCAATCCTACTTCAGGTGAAATTACTGTTCTCACAACCGGTGATATAAAAGAACTCCAGATACTCGACATTTCCGGCAAACTCCTGCAGGTTGTTAAAGCGGAAAAAGAGACCCACATTAGTTTGTCGAATTACTCAAGTGGAATTTATTTTATTCGATTTAGTGCGAATGGGGCGAGTTTCACAGGAAAACTGATTTTAAAATAGATAGAAAAAGAAATCTAAAAAATCATTCCTCTACCACAACATCAATAACTGCAACATCTCCTCTTGAGTACAGGTCAACAATCTTGATCAGCCCCAATTTGCCTTCCTCCGTTTTAAAGAGGATGATTTCACCTTCTGATAGGTTATTAGCCAGTGTGGTCTGCATACTAGAATTGAATTGCGGGAATTCAAACTTATCCCCAATAGCATCAAACTGTGCCACAGTCATATTGGTTTTGTTGAAACGAGTCTGATTCCTTTCTGTCCAAGCGGTGAGTTGAAAGGCTAATATGGTATTTGCTGATACATCATCCGGTGATGCAATTGCATTCGCATTAGTGGCTCCTTTAAAAAAAAGAAAATCAATCTTAGCCTGATCAGCAGGTGAATTTACCAATTGACCTGGGGTATATACATCACCGGTTGACGTAGCAAAAAAGCCTCCTGTAGCATTATTAAAAGATCCTAACTGAATGCCGGTAAATTTAGTTACACTCGACCCTGGCTCTTCTTTCACTGTAATAAAGAGGTTCTTCAGGACTTTGTTACCTGCTTCATCCCATAACTCAAAGCGCAGTTCTGCCTCTCCAATACCGGTAAAAGTCAATTCACTCTCCCATGAAAAAGTTGGTGTGTTAATTACTGAGTCTATAAATACAGTTGGAATAAGGTAAGAAACAACAGTGAATTTAAAACGACTCAAGTTATTGTCAGAGAACTGATTCTTCATACCATTGATGCCAACCAAAAAAGTGTTGCCAACAATGATTTCAGTATTGGTTGACACATAAGCTCCACCTTGCTTTAATGAAATAGATGGATCGCCGGGAGGAAGAGCTTGTGATGTAAATGACCGTTCCTCTCCAAACGAAGTGCCAATAGCGTTTGTGGCAAAAGCTCTGAAGTAATAGGTTTCAGCTTTTGTGAAGACACCAATAGTATTAGTAAATTCACCCGGACCCATACCTGCGGTTTCTACCGAATCATTTAATTCAGGATTAGGGTTCCTGCTCCAACAGAATCCGCGGGTTACAACAGCAGCTCCATTTTCATTTACCACATTGCCGCTAAGAGTAACTGAACCAGAGGTAACTGTCGCTTCATTTGTCTTGACTTCCGGAGTTAGACTCTCCACTTCCTTTTCTTTCTTACAACCGACCAGGAAGATTACAACCAGCGTGAAGGCAAAGAATAAATTTTTAGTTTTCATTGTGTTATTGTTTCATTTGTTTTGATTGGTGAAAATGAACCTTATAATCCAGTCAAGTGCTTGAGTGAACTCCTCTTGTTTTAAATGAACTCCTCTTCCGGTCAATGTGAGTATTATCTTACAAACTTAATGCTCCTCATTCCCTTATCGGATAATACAGTAATGATGTAAACACCTTTCGGGATATCGGCTAAGGATATTTCCGTTCGTGGGGTTTGTATTGAATGCACTGATAACAGCAGACCATTGGTGTTTCTTATTTCTGCGTAAGCATTTCCTGATAGAACAACTTTGCCGAAATCAAGATAGATTCTGTTGCTGCTGTTATCATGGTGTATGGAGAAATTATCTGCGTCTGAATTCTCTTCAAGTCCTAAAACACCTTCAATGTTCACCATAAAAGTAAAGTCCATGCCGGATAAATTGGTGATTACTATGGAATGAGAACCCTGACTAAGACCTGTAATTGTATCATTTTCAACTATCCGGCTAATTCCATCTACTAAAACGGTATATGGGCCTCCACCCGGTGGTGTTATTACGGCCATTCCCTCGTTCTGAGGGGTATTGGTTAAATCAGGAAAAACAACCACGTTTTCCGGACAAACAATACTGGCAATTATAATGGGCATGGAACCTGAAACGCAACCTGCTTCATTCCTAATCCAGGCAACATATACCCCTGGATTTAAATTTGTAAAGAATCCACCGTTTTGAACAAAATTAATACCTCCATCCAAGCTATACCAATAATCATCAGGATCGCCTGATTCAGGAATAACTGTAATTGTGCCTGATCCTGTATTGCAAATGTCGTGTGTTACAGTTATGTAATATATAATTGGCTGAGGATAGCTGCCGATAACAATTGTGTCATAGCCTGAGCATCCATTCTCAATTACTTTTACCCAATAGATACCTGTAGAATTAACCTGGAAGGTGGAGGCCTGCTCCGGAGTTAAACTGCTATTCCAGAAATACTGATCTCCCGGACCTGCATCGAGCGAAATGTTAATGCTCTCACCCAAACAAAACATTGTATCATTCCCCAGTTCAGGAGAAGGACTTGGGTATATTACTACTGTATCATATATAGTTTTGGATATGAACCCTGAAACAACAGTAAGTTCCGAATAATAGTTACCAGGTGCTGAATAGGTATAAGACGGATTTAAAAGAGTGGAAGTGTCAAACGGAAAATTTCCTAAGTCATTAAATTTCCAGTGTACAGAGTCTATTCCTTCAGTATTCCCTATTATAAACTCTGTAGGCATTCCAAAGCAATGTTGAACTGTTGTGAAATATGGATCACCAAAGTATGATTGCATGAAATTAGGGAAACTCATTCTGCAATTGCGGGTAAGATCAATTGCATCCGCATGAAAGTCACAGAATAAACCTTTCCGGTTTGGGTAATAAATAACAGCTAATGAATTACCAGAAGATGTAAGGTATATTTTGCCATCAGCACCAAGTTGCATAGCTCCATAAGAAACATGAGATACTATAAATTCAGATAATAAAATCTGATTAGGATAGGCCATAGTAAGATCATATTGTCTAATAAGCTGTGATCCACCATTTACATAGAGCATTTTATTATTCGGAGAAAATTCAACTCCCGTCGCATCTACAGGGAAATCCATTACAAAGTCGTTAAATAACTGACCGGTCGCATTATTAAAACGGTAGAGTTGCGACTTTCCTGTTTCATGGGGATTAGCAGAAGCAACCCATCTTCCGTCGGAGGAGAATTTAAGATAACCTTCTTCTGAATAACCAGGTCCGACAGCACTTATAACGGGAGTAGAATTAACACCATCATTAGTTAAGAGGAAAGCGTAAAAGATGTTGGAACCTGATGCATGAGTTAATACCCAAATGTCCTGACCATTTGCATGACGAACAGCATTCAAATGACTAGTAGTATTTGAATGAAGAATGATACATTTTTGTCCCTGAACAACACTTCCTCCATAAAGTGATGCATCTACTACAGAATATTGTAACTGATGCAGGTTGTTATCAGTATTGAAATTAAAAAAGTAATAGATGGAATTGCTTCCCGGAGTCTTCACAAATAACCCACCTTGCAAGGTAGTATTGCCCATATAAGTGCCATTTACCATAACCTGATGGTTATTATTCCACACAGTTACACCATCTGAATAGAAAAGAAGGTCTCCATTCTGGGAAGAAATACAAGCTGTACCCTTATAATTATCAGAATTGATCTGTCCATTCAAGAGCACTGCCGGTGGTGAACCGGTATTAAACGTTAAACCTGCATACTCGCCAAAGAACCAGTTATTTGCCTGCTTGCTTTGTGCCGATAAGATAATCGGTGCCAGTAATAGAAGGATAATAATAGAGTAGAAATGATAGATTTTGAACTTCATGGAGTAAATTACAAAAATGTTTTATCTATACTTATATGACAAAATATTTGCATTTTACCCTAGGGTAAAATGGTGCTTTTTTTGAATTATTTATCAACAAATTTAATATTCTTCAGTTGCCTGACATGCTTTTTGTCAGGGGAGGCTATTTTACTGAACATGAAAGTAAAGGAGGCAGGAAATATCTTACTGCGGGTATTGGCATCAAGTACAAATTCATTGAAGCACACCTTGCTGCTTAAAACCTACTGTAGTTATATGCACTTGCGTATAATAACCTTATTTTTTATTACGCTATATCTTTTTGCGTATAATTTCGTATATTTGTTCTGAATTATATTTAAAAGCATATAATGAAACCATTACATGATTTTGTAAAAGAACGCCGTAAAGCTGCCGGATTAACCCAGGAGGAATTCGCAGAACGCGCAGGGGTTGCTCTTACTGTGCTTAGAAAAATTGAGCAAGGGAAAACCAATCTTAATATGGATAAAGTAAACCTTATCCTTGAAATGTTCGGCCATCGGCTTGCACCCGTAAATTCTAAAGAAATAGAATTATGAGGAGTGGCAGCGTATATTACAGCGATATTCCGGCAGGCACCATCACAGAAACTGATGATGGTGAATATATCTTTCAATACTATGATGATTATGTAAATAATCATCCCGCAAAATTCATTAGTTTCAACTTTCCGGTAAGGAAAGAGCCTTATGTTGAAAAGCGGCTTTTCCCCTTGTTTGAAGGCCTCATTCCCGAGGGTTGGTTGCTTGATATTGCATCAAAGAGCTGGAAGATAAATAAGAACGACAGAATGGGACTTTTGCTGGCATGTTGTAACGACTGCATTGGCGCTTTAAGCATTAAACCGCTTCATGATGAAAAATAACTGTTTATATTGTTACAATCCGGTTGAACAGGGTGAATTCCATCCCAAATGCTCACTTAAGTTCTTTGGTTCGGAAAATCCTCCCGATATTCCTTTCTCCATTGATGATATGATTACCCTGGCAAAGCAAGTTGTGCAAAGGAGTATTTCAGTTCCTGGTGTTCAGCCTAAGATATCAATGACCATCAAAGAGGAAAATCTTAACACCCGCTTAACTGTAGTTGGCGTACCTGATGGCAGCTATATTTTTAAACCCCCATCAGATATTTATCCTGAAATGCCGGCAAATGAGCACTTAACAATGAAAATTGCTGAAGCATCAGGTATCAGGGTTGTCCCTTCAAGCCTTATTCGTCTAAAATCAGGTGAACTTTCTTATATCACCAAGCGAATTGACAGAAGTGATAAAGGCGCACGAATCCATATGCTTGATATGTTCCAGGTGACTGAAGCATTTGATAAATACAAAAGCTCCATGGAAAAAATTGGTAAGGCAATTCATGAACATTCCAGTAACACCCTGTTAGATAAAGTCCTTTTCTTTGAACTGGCGCTGTTTTGTTTCGTTACCGGGAACAGTGATATGCACCTTAAAAACTTCTCAATGATTGAAAGTACTTCCGGATGGGTACTTGCACCGGCTTACGACCTGCTGAATGTTGCAATAGCTAATCCTGATGATACTGAAGAACTCGCGCTTACACTGGATGGCAAAAAGAAAAAACTCAAAAAGATCAACTTCATAAATCTTGCAAAGAGCCTGCAGTTAACTGACAAGCAAATAGAACGTGCCTTTGAAAGATTACTAAAAACCAGAACAATTGCAGCTGACCTGATAGGGCGGTCATTCTTATCAGGAGAGTTGCAAAAAGCTTATCTTCAAGTAATGGAGGAGAAGTATAAAGCTTTGGATTGAAGGGAAAAGAGGCCTTTACGTTTATATTTTAACAGATCACGGTCATTCTTGTGGCTCATTTTGAGGTAAAATACAGCTCAAAAACTTTAATTTATGAGCTTTAAATGATATCTTTGTGAGCCAGAAAGTTATTTATGATTGAATCACGAGACAAAACAATTCTTGATTTTATAAAGAAATCAGGTGCAAGCTCTTCGAAAGAAGTGCATGATAAAGTCAACATTTCCGTTAGTTATGCCACTTTAAAGAGGATTCTATCAAAATTGACTACTGAAAACTTACTTTATTCTGTTGGACAAGGTAAAGGAACCAAATATATTATATCGCCAACATTTGAGCTCTTACAACCTATCAACGTTGTTAAATATTTTGAGAAGGAAATTGATGAACGGGAAATAAAGGAGGCTTTCAATTATTCCCTAATTAATGAAGTTCTTGCCAGGAATAGTGTTTTTACCGAATCAGAGTTAAAAAAGCTGACAGAACTACAGGGGAAATTTCTAAAAAATGTTTCTCAACTTTCTGAATCAGAATATAAAAAAGAATTTGAACGGTTAGCAATTGATTTGAGTTGGAAATCTTCCCAAATTGAAGGCAATACATACTCTCTTCTGGAAACCGAAAGACTTTTCAGAGAAAAGGAAACAGCAGCGGGAAAAACAAAAGAGGAAGCAATAATGCTTTTAAACCACAAAGATGCATTGGACTTTATAATTGACAACCCTGATTATCTATCTCCATTATCAGTTTCTAAAATTGAAGACATTCATAGTATCCTGACTAAGGAACTATCGGTAGAACGAAATTTGAGAAAACGGCGTGTTGGCATTTCCGGGACAAATTATCGTCCATTAGAAGATGAATTCCAAATATCAGAAGCTCTAAGAAGTACCTGTGATGTAATTAACTCAAAGAAAAGTGTTTTTGAAAAGGCATTAATCACTTTAGTGTTAATATCATACATCCAACCCTTTATGGATGGAAACAAGCGAACAGCCCGAATAGTAAGTAATGCTATTTTATTGAATGAAAAATATTGTCCAATATCTTTTAGGACCGTTGATTCAATTGATTACAAAAAAGCAATGCTCTTATTTTATGAGCAGAACAACATCTCAAGTTTCAAAGAGATATTTATTAATCAGTTTGAATTTGCTGTGAAAACATATTTCTAAATCCATGCCAGGAGAATGAACTATCCAGAATTTCCGGATAGTTGAATTCTTTAATTAACTCATTTAACCAACGCAACACTCCCCTTCATCTGATTAACCTTCCCTACTCTGTTCTCATAACTAATCACCCAATTATAAACCCCGGGCATGGTATCCTCTCCATTCCAACCCTCTGAAGCATTTCGGGTTTCAAATATTAATTGGCCCCACTTGTTGTATATACTCATGCTAAACTTTCTTACCAGCTCTGCATTTATAATAGGTTTGAAAGTATCATTTAATCTATCACCATTTGGTGTGAAGGCATTGGGGACTTGTATGAGGACGGAAGCTTCAAGCATGTAAACACTTTCTACTGCCTTACAGCCTTCTTCAGTTTGCATGGTTACTGTGTATTCTCCTTCTTCAGTTACGTTGATGTAGTAGATCATATCCCCGGTGTTCCATTCGTAAGATGCATAGCCGGGCGTGGCTTCAAGTAGGTATGACTGCTCGTAGGGAATAGTATCCTGTGAAGGGTTAGTGGCAGGGAAATTGGCAGTGGGCAGTGGCACTACTGTTAAGTTCACCTGAACCGTGTTGGCACAATTGAAATTGTCACTCACGGTAAACTGGTAATTTCCTGCATCTGATAATTTGGCAGTCTGCACTTCATACTCCTTCGACTGACTTGTGTCGTTCGGCGTTTGCCAGATGTATTCAATAGGGTCAGCACCTCCGGTTATCTCGGGGATCAGCGTTATGCTATCCTGCTCACACACATACTGCGACTGGTCAATAGCAATCTCCGGGATTTCATGTATGATGATATCCCCTGGAAAGAAGATCGGATGAATGGAATCACCCGATTCGTTCAGGAAATAAGTAATTGTACTGCTTGCTTCCCAGGTAACATCGGCTACTCCTTCCTGAAGCGTCTCAAAGATCAGACTACCCAGTGAAAGTGTATCATTGGCATTGCTTGTGATGGCTGATGTGCCTTGCCATGCCAGTTCAATTCTTGGTGGAGTGCTGAAAAGCTGTGCCGTAATGCCCGGGAACCCTGCATTGTTTGCATTGAAGTTAGTACAGTTCAGAATATTGTTGTTGTAATAAAGCGTTGCCTTCAAGTCTTTCATGCCTGTAACCCTTGTAATGCGGATATCGGAGTTTGCCGGTTTGTAGAGGCACTTACGGTCTTTATCTGCCAGTGCAACCAAAAGCGTGCCTTGAAGCGACTCAACAACCACCGTATCGCGGGTGGGGCACCCAAATTCATCGGTTACAATCACATAATAAGTATTAGCCGATAACCCGCTGAACACATTACCTAACTGCGGCGAACCACCCTCAAGCTGGTAGGTAAGATTAACTCCCGAGGATATCACGGTAATTGAACCATCGCCATTACTGCCGTTCTCGGGAGTTGGTATGCAGTTAATAACGGGTCCTTCAACATTTGCCACATCAACTGACACCGGTGCACTGACACAACCAAATTGATCTTTCAGGGTGATGTTGTATGGCCCACCGGTAAGTCCGGTAATTTCAGCGGTCAAAGGATAAAAGTCGATACCATTAAAACTATACTGGTAATCGGTCACATTGCCGCTTTCAGGTATAAGCACAATACTGCCCATGCCCTGCAGGCAGTGGTCATCATCACCGGGCAAAGCACTTGCAATCACAGGGGCATTGTTATCGGCAATGGAATAAGGGCCAAACGTTTGGGTGCAGTTATTGCCATAAGTGACATCAGCAGAGTAGCTTCCGGCGGAGACGTTTAACAGATCATTGCCAGTGCCTACCAGATTACCATAAATATCCAGCCATGCAACGGTAAAAGGATCAGGAGCAATAAACTGAATTCCTGTTATAGCACCATCACTTAATCCGCAATTGGAGGGGTTGATATCAAGGTTGGTAATATCGACAGTTGCCTCCTCATAACGTGAAATATTGATGGTATCCCTGCCAACGCAACCGTTTATATCAGTGACCCGCACGTGATACAAACCAGTTTCAGTTACAACAAGGGTGCTGTTAACCGTTGGGAAATTATTATTCCAGCTATATTGTGCTCCGGGGCCGGCATCAAGAATCAGATTAATGGTCTCGTTGGCGCAAAACAGGGTGTCGTTGCCCAACTCCGGCACCGGTGCCGGATGAATGGTAACGGTTTGAATAACTGTTTTTTGAAGCAAACCCGAATAAACAGTAAGACTAACCTGAAAATTCCCCGGATGGGGAAACAAAAACACCGGGCTAAACAATGTGGAAGTGTATGTATTTGGAAAAACGGTGTATTGCCACAATACTGAATCTATGCCATTGGTATTGTTAATAGTAAGTTGGGTAGGCAAGCCAAAGCAGTTTTGGCTGGTGGTAAACTCCGGATCATTCAGGTAAGATTGAATAAAAGAGGGAAGCCCAACGGAACAGTACCCGCTTTCAAGAAAAACCCCTTGGGGATCATAATTGCAGGCTATACCCGCTTCATTGGGATTATTGATTACACTAAGGTAATTGCCAATTGTAGGATAATATATTTTCCCATCTGGACCCAACTGAAGAGCACAAAAAGGCCCTGGGCCTAAGTTAAATCTGGTATTTAAAATATCCTGATTATTGCCAGCATTCAGATTATATTGCTCAACACCGCCTTCAATACCGCCACTCAAATACAGCATAGAATTATCGGGA
>JAGXGB010000023.1 GCA_024636955.1 Bacteroidales bacterium | reverse complement strand
CGAATCGCTCAGGGTATCTGTCCTGGCAGTCTTCTCCCCTTTTATGTTATAAACTTCTAGCTCCATCGTTCAATTATTACGTATGATCCATTTGCTCCGGGTACTGCACCCTTTACCAATAATAGATTCTTGTCCTTAACTATTTTTATTATCTGAAGGTTGATCACCTTTCTTCTCTTGTTACCCATCTGTCCGGCCATGCGCATTCCTTTGAATACCCTTGATGGCCATGATGATGCTCCTACTGAACCCGGTGCCCTTAACCTGTTGTGCTGTCCGTGGGTTGCTCCACCTACTCCGGCAAAGCCGTGGCGTTTTACAACACCCTGGAATCCTTTACCTTTGGTAGTTCCAACTACATCAACAAACTCGCCTTCTGTAAATACATCTACCTCAACTGCTTCACCAAATTGCTTGCGGTGATCAGCTTCAAAACGTGTAAACTCTACAAGTTTCCTTTTCGGTGTTATTCCGGCTTTTGCAAAGTGGCCTTTCATAGCCTGGGTTGTATGCTTTTCCTTCTTCTCTTCGAAAGCAAGCTGAATGGCTTCGTACCCATCAACTTCTTTTGTCCTGATCTGTGTGACAAAACAAGGGCCGGCTTCAATGACCGTAACTGGTATATTCTTGCCGTTGGCATCGAATACACTGGTCATTCCGATTTTTTTTCCTATAATTCCTGACATTGCAGTATCATGTTTAATTTGATGATTCTTTTTTCAAACAGCACTCGGTGTATATTACACTGAATTCTATTACACTTTTATTTCTACTTCTACTCCGCTTGGCAATTCCAGTTTCATCAGCGCATCAATAGTTTTGCTGGTGGTACTGTAAATATCGAGCAAACGTTTGTAAGAGTTCAATTCAAACTGCTCTCTCGATTTCTTATTGACAAAGGTTGACCTCAACACAGTGTAAATCTTCTTATTCGTTGGCAGGGGAATTGGTCCGTTGACAACTGCACCGGTTGATTTTACGGTCTTAACGATCTTTTCGGCTGATTTGTCTACCAGGCTGTGATCGTACGATTTCAGTTTAATTCTGATCCTTTGGCTCACGTTACTTTGAGTTTATTGATTTAATGCTTTTCTTTATTTTATAAGGTAACCTTTAATCTTATATATTATCTCATCAGTCAGCGCTGAAGGTAATTCAGCATAGCGTGAAAACTCCATACTTGAGGTTCCCCTGCCCGATGTTATGGTGCGTAAACTTGTTACATACCCAAACATCTCTGCTAATGGTACATGTGCCTTTACTATCTGGTAACGGTTTTTATGCTCGATACCTTCAACACTTGCACGCCTTTTATTCAAATCACTTGTAATTTCACCTACATATTCATCAGGTACATTCACTTCAAGCTTCATGATTGGTTCCATCAATACAGTGCGACCTTTGCGGGCTGCTTCTTTAAATGCTACCCTGGCGCAAATTTCAAATGCCAGTGAATCAGAATCAACTGAATGGTATGAACCATCAATCAAGCGTACTTTTAAACTTTCAAGGCTGAAACCCGCCAATACACCATTTTGCATGGCAATGCGGAAACCTTTTTCAATAGCAGGTATAAACTCTTTTGGAATATTGCCGCCTTTTACATCATTGATGAACTGTAGTCCTTTAATTCCATCATCTGCCGGACCAATCTCAAACTGGATATCAGCAAACTTACCACGGCCACCATGTTGTTTCTTATAAATCTCACGATGCTCAATAGTTGAAACAACTGCTTCTTTATAGGCAACCTGAGGATTTCCTTTATTAATTTCTATCTTAAACTCGCGGCGTAAACGATCAGTAATGATCTCCAGGTGGAGTTCACCCATTCCGCTAATAACTGTTTGACCAGTTTCACTGTCAATTCTTACAGTGAATGTAGGATCTTCTTCTGCCAGTTTAACAAGTGATGATTCAAGCTTATCGACATCATCCTGGGTTTTAGGCTCAACAGCTATACTGATGACAGGTTCAGGGAATGTGATTGACTCAAGTACTATAGGATGTTTTTCGTCGCAAAGGGTATCGCCGGTACGCAGTTCCTTGAAACCCACAAGTGCAGCAATATCGCCGGCCTCAATCTGGGTAAGCGGGTTCTGCTTGTTGGCATGCATCTGCATGATGCGTGAAATGCGTTCTTTCTTGCCGGTACCTGTATTCAATACATAACTTCCGGCAGGCAATGTACCTGAGTATACTTTTACAAATGCCAGGCGACCAACATAAGGATCAGTGGCAATCTTGAAAACCAAGGCAGAGAATGGTTCCGTTGGATCGGCTTTGCGGGTTTCAACTGCTTCGGTACGTGGGTTTATACCTTGTACTGATTCAGTTTCTGCAGGGTTAGGCAGGTAATTAACTATCGCGTCAAGCAACGGCTGAACACCTTTATTTTTAAATGAAGCGCCGCATAAAACAGGAGTGATACGATGTTCAATTGTAGCTTTACGGATTACTGTACGCATTTCATCAGGAGTGATGGAATTACGATCAGCCATAAACTTTTCAAACAACTTCTCATCCTCTTCAGCAACACCTTCAATCAGTTTTGAACGATACTCGTTCACCACTTCTTTCAAATCCTCAGGAACATCAGCTTCAGTGAATGTAGCACCCAGTGAATCATCATCCCAAATTATTGCCTTATTTGAAATAAGGTCAACAACACCTGTAAATGTTTCCTCTTCTCCAATAGGTATCTGTAAAGGAACAGGGTTAGCACCCAGCTTATCCTTTATCTGATGTATCACTTCAAAGAAATCGGCACCTGCCCTATCCATCTTATTGACAAAACTAATGCGGGGCACCTTGTATTTATCAGCCTGTTTCCATACTGTTTCACTTTGAGGCTCAACACCACCAACAGCGCAGAAATTGGCAACAGCACCATCGAGTACCCTAAGTGAGCGCTCCACTTCAACAGTGAAGTCGACATGACCAGGAGTATCAATGATGTTGATTTTATATTTTTCATCCCTGCAATCCCAGTAAACTGTAGTAGCAGCCGAAGTAATTGTGATACCGCGCTCCTGTTCCTGAATCATCCAGTCCATGGTAGCCGTACCTTCATGTACTTCGCCAAGCTTATAGTTCTCACCTGTATAATACAGTATCCGCTCAGTTGTCGTGGTTTTACCCGCGTCAATGTGCGCCATTATGCCGATGTTGCGTGTATGTGCTAATTTAGCCGACATTATGTTTGTTACTGTATTAATTGGGTTGATTATTAGTTAATTAAATATTAGAAGCGGAAATGTGAGAATGCCTTGTTAGCATCAGCCATACGGTGGGTATCCTCTTTTCTCTTGAATGCGGCACCTTCTTCCTTGTAAGCAGCCATTATCTCACCTGCAAGTTTAGCAGCCATAGTTTTCTCATGACGTTTACGGGAGAAAAGGATCAGATTCTTCATACCGATAGAGCTCTTACGCGAAGGGCGGATCTCTGAAGGGATCTGGAAAGTGGCACCACCAATACGACGGCTACGTACCTCAACATTAGGGGTAACGTTATTAAGGCCTTTCTTCCAAATTTCAAGACCATCCTCAGTAGTTTTTTCGGAAACTATAGCGATAGCATCATAGAATATCTGGAAAGCCAGGTTTTTCTTTCCTGTGTACATCAGGTTGTTAACGAACTTGGTTACAAGCACGTCATTGAACTTCGGGTCAGGAAGAATGATTCTCTTTTTTGGTTTTGATTTCCTCATTGTTTCTATACTTAACGGTTACCTGAAACCGGTATTATTTTTTACCTTTACCTTTAGCCGCTACTGCAACTTTGCCACCTTTCGGACGCTTGGTTCCGTACTTTGAACGACGTTGGTTACGACCATCAACACCGGAGGTATCGAGGGCGCCCCTGATAATGTGATATCTTACACCTGGTAAGTCCTTAACCCTGCCGCCACGGATCATTACGATCGAGTGTTCCTGCAAGTTGTGACCTTCACCGGGTATATACGCGTTTACTTCCTTACTATTGGTAAGTCGAACCCTGGCTACCTTGCGCATTGCTGAATTAGGTTTTTTTGGTGTAGTGGTGTAAACCCTTACACAAACACCTCTTCGCTGCGGGCAACCATCCAGAGCGGGAGATTTGCTCTTGAAAGTTAACTTATTACGTCCTTTACGAACCAATTGCGAAATTGTAGGCATATCAATACTTTTAAAAATTTGTTTATCGCTGCTTTACCCTTTTTTTTGGGGACTGCAAAAGTACAACTATAATTGAATAATACAATACGCTGATAAAAAAATAATTAGCTCTTCTTATTCAGCTCTCCGGATCTTGGTAAATGGTGGGAATTTGATAACCGGATAGACTTTTTGCAGTCTTTTGCCTTTTGATTAGACATAATCAGCCTTCTAATTTTTGAAGAGGCACTCCTGCCCTTTGCTGATCGAAACCTATAGGTGTCTAAAATTTATCAGGTTCCCGTGATTCGCTAAAATCTCAGAAATTTTACAATTCAAGGGTTTACTAATTAAAGCACACCTCTGATTTGAGGGTGCAAAAATACAAACAATTTTGACTTCTGCAACTATTTGGAGAAAAATATTTTGAGGAAATGGTTTGGTGGGACCAGTGGGACAGGTGGGACGGGGGGACTGTAAGACGGGGGACCCACCGGGTGACCAGTATTTACTTTAAATTCAATAAAGATTGACCTATTTCCTTACGAAGTGAAGGTTGTACATCAACATCCTTAGCAAACACATTCCATTGATTAACAACATCATTAATTTCATCAATATTTTCTGAGGCTTTTTTAGATTTAATTGATTCGCCGATAGTCATTAAATCGGCTTTAGAAATATCATTTCTTTTACCGTTGATGCTTAATGCATGTTGATGAACCCATGAGCTTTCAGGCCTGTAAGCATGACATAGATCATAGGCAGGTGCAAGTTCCCATTTACCTCCCTGCTTTAAGCGGAAAGAAAAATTCTTGGTGTGGTCGTCACAATTCCTTGCTATGACATTAAATACCATTCTTCTGAACATCTGCCCGGCATCCTGATAAGTAAGCTTAAGTTCACGCATACATTGAAATAGTTCCTCGTAACTAAAACTATTTACAAGGTTATAATCGAAGTGCTTCATTGCACAGAAAGTTTGTATGTGATGTTTGGTATCATCTTCGCCCCTGTCAAATCTCTTGGTCATGAAGTGTGCTCTTCCATTTTCTTCGAGCAAACGCGAGGGCATCATATCAATTCCACAAGCAACAGCCATATTGTAATAGGCCATTTCTACACGCCCATAGCCCTTGCTTTCACCAAGCTGAACATCACTAACACCATCAAGTTTAATGAGCCAATGTTCAAAACCTTTGGGTGATTTTGTTTGTCCCGATCTTACTTCGCCGGTTTTTTCATTCCATGCAATAACGGCTTTAGGACGTGCGCCACCTGCTGAAGTTCCTATTCTCAGAATTTGCGAAACAGAATGCTCTTCGCTTTTTTGCAAATTGGTTGTGAAATCTTCCCGTTGATGTAGCATCTTTCGTGCAATTTCAACAATGCTGTCAATTTCAATTGAAAAAGTGCGCTTGCTTTCAAACAACACCGGAGGTTCAAATTCTAATGCTCCCATGCCCCTGGTTCCAATAAAACACAGCATTTCAACCGGGTTCATACTATCAACTGACCGCCCTTGTTGCGAAAGCCACATATTGATAAGTTGATTCCCATAGTTATCAGGCAAAGCATCAGCCAGTAATCCGGGTAATCCTTTAAAAGTGTCGAATGGTGAATTTCTTTGTTTTCTTAATTCCGGAAAGGAAAAAATCCTTCTGTCACCATTTACTGGCATTTTGAGGGGCGCCAGATCATATCCCCGCTGATTGAACCGGGGGTCATACTCAAAGGTGGCATAGCCATTGTTTTCATCCCATGCAACAGCCCCTACCAATATTCCCCATATTTTAATTTCCGCAACTTCCATTTATTACCAATCTGTTTGATCTTATTACCAATCTGTTTGATCAGAATTATCGGTTTTGTTTTTCTGTTTAACCGCTTTGCTTTTTGATGACTTACTACTTGCTCTTTGTCGCTTTTTCCTTTGTAGCTTTGCTAATTCCAAAGGGCTTATTGATTCATGCACTTCAAATGCATTCATTACCTCTAACTGATCCAAAACACGCAATACTTGAATTAGTGTTGTTAAGGTAACAGTTTCACCACGCTCTAATAAACTAAGGGTTGACCGGCTGATATTACACTTTAAAGCAAGGTCATCCTGAGTCAGGTTTTGCCCCATCCGGTGATGCCTTACAAACATACCTATTTTCTCAGTAAGAGACTTATCGCTTAAAGAAGCCCAGTTTGTGAATGAAATATCAGTCATAATGTATGTTATTGGACATTAGTGAATGAATTATCATGCAAAGATATGGAATAATCGCTAATAAAGCAAGTACTTTCTTTAATAAAGCGAGTACTTTCTTTAAGGGGATAGCACATCCGTGACTTTGGCAAACGATTCCAATACCTCCCCCAACTGCTCATTCTCTATCAAAAACCCATCATGCCCGAAATCAGAATATATCTCCTTATATATAGCATCCGGGAAAAGTGTTGCCAGAAGTTTTTGTTCATGCACTGGGTAAAGAATATCGGTTGTGATGCCAATGACCAGTGTGCGCGTTTTTACTGCTTTGAGTAATTCTTCAATGTTTGGGCGTCCGCGTGAGATGTTGTGTGAATCAATGAATCTGGTCAGAATCATGTAGGAATATGCATTGAAGCGCTTAACCAGCTTGTCGCCCTGATAGCGTTGGTAGGAGGATACTTTAAAATCATTGATCTTATCATTATCCACTTCTGCCTGTGTGAGGTTATAAGCTTCGGCGGTTCTGTAACTGATCAGTGCAATTGACCGGGCTGCTTTCATACCCTGCAACCCGTCTGTTTCAGTTGGTTGGTTTATTGACCCAGTGCTTATTCCCGGTGCCCCGATGCCTGTTTCCGGCGCCTCGATGCCCGAATTATCAT
>JAGXGB010000003.1 GCA_024636955.1 Bacteroidales bacterium | reverse complement strand
CTCTTCTTTGGTATGGTTTTCTCTCTCCACCTTCAGAGTCTCTGCGCTGATATGGTTTTCTCTCACCACCCTCTGAATCTCTTCTTTGGTATGGCTTTCTTTCACCACCTTCCGTATCTCTTTTCTGGTATGGTTTTCTATCTGAACCTTCAGAGTCTCTTCTTTGGTATGGTTTTCTCTCTCCACCTTCAGAGTCTCTGCGCTGATATGGTTTTCTCTCACCACCCTCTGAATCTCTTCTTTGGTATGGCTTTCTTTCACCACCATCTGATGACGACTCACGTCGTACATATGGCCTGTCGTTCTCACTTTTGCCCTCTGATCTGTCGGAATTCCGACTGTCATTACGTGGCCTGCCGGGTTTCCCAACCGGGCGTCCTTTTGAAGGACCTTTTTTTTCAGGCTCATCACCCGAAAATCTTTTCATCGCAGTCATTATAAATTTTTTAGCTTGCAAAGATAGCGAAGTTAATGATACACAGGCACAAAAGTAAATTCACAGGTGCAAAGTTAATAGTGCAACGGAACATTGGAGTAAAGATGGTTAGAATGGTATAAGTTATATTTATGAATACATTTAAAATACCGTTTCTCTACCTTTTCTCTACCCTGAGGGTAGACAAAAGGTAGAGCAATGGTAGAGAAAAGGTAGAGAAAAGGTAGAGAAAAGGTAGAGATGATCACAATGAAACATATTTTCTGACCCCAAAAAGCCGATGTTTCATAATCTTAATATAATTTATCGATATCTCCACATTTATCGTGTTGCCATATTGATTTAATGCCTAATTTTGCAACTCAATCAAATTCAGCACATTAACAGATTAACCAAACGATAAGGATGATCAAAAAACATAATTTGCACTTAGTCCCGGCAACTGCTCTTGGAACGGTAACCGGTCGATTTAATTCAAGTTATAATATTTTAAAGGGCCAGTCAGATTTTATGACCCCTCCTGTAGCTTTTAAAAAGCCTGAAGTGTTCAGTAAGTTTAATCAAATACGCACTGACAATTACTCATGGCTTAAAGAACGATCAAACCCTCTAGTGATCTCCTACCTCAACGCTGAGAATGAATATGCTGCCCAGGTAACTAAACAATCAGCCAGTCTGGAGCAAAGGTTGTTTGATGAAATGAAGGCACGTATAAAGGAAGATGATCAGTCGGCGCCTGTTTTTTACAATGGCTATTACTATTATACCCGCACTGAAAAGTGTAAGCAGTATAAAATCTATTGCCGCAAGAAAGAATCACTGTCAGCCAGTGAGGAGGTAATATTTAATGTTAACGAGATGGCAGCCGGTAAACCTGCTTTCCTGTTTGCTGACTATTCTATTAGTCCTAACAATTGTTATGCAGCCTATCTAACCAATGAAACAGGTTCCTATGCTGAATTTGTGCTCAGGGTAAGAGACCTTGAAACTGGGCTGGATATTTCAGGCTTTGAGATTACACGTGTGGTTGATGTTGAATGGGCTAATGACAATGGCACCTTATTTTACACTACTGCCAATCAAGCAATGCGACCATGGCGAGTTTACAGGAATGATGTCTTTGGCAGCAATCCAGGTGTTATTGTCTTTGAAGAAACAGATGAGCTTTTTAGCGTTAATCTTCAAAAATCCAAAACAAGTGAATACCTGTTCATTTGCTGTTCCAGTTTTACTACCACTGAATACCTTATGTTGAATGCCAATACTCCATTTGAGAATTTTAAGGTATTTGTATCCAGAGTTAAGGATGTTGATTATGGGGTATACCACCATAAAGAGAAATTCTTTATACAATATAAGGATAAGGAAAACCTCAATGGCAAATTATACGAGGCACCAATTGAAGGTTTTGAAAACCAAAATAACTGGGTTGAAATATTGGCGCATGATGAGCAGGCCCGTATAGACTATTTAGATGTATTCGATGATTTTTATGCCATTCAGATCAGAAAGAATGGACTTGTGGAAATTATTGTAAGAAGCATTAATCATGATTATGAGAAGACCATAAACTTCCCTGAACCTGTTTACACAGTAGAGGTGATACCATTGCCAGATTATTATTCCACACATCTACGTTACAGTTACGTTTCACTTAACCGTCCCACAACTGTATATGAGTACGAACCAATTGAAGGAATCAGCGAAGTAATACGCCAAACTGAAATTCCTGGAGGTTTCAACCCCGATAATTACACAGTTGAGCGTATATATGCTACAGCACCTGATAGCACCAAGATTCCAATGTCAGTTATTTATAAAAACGGTGTTGAATTGAACGGTTCCAATCCAGCGCTTCTTTATTCATATGGTGCGTACGGTGTAACATCTGATGCCAGGTTTATTTCCTCCTTTTACAGTCTGATAGATAGGGGCTTTGTTTTTGCAATAGCTCAAATAAGGGGTGGAAGTGATATGGGTGAAAACTGGTATGAAGAAGGCAAATTGCTTAACAAAAAGAACTCATTTACTGATTTTATCGCTTGTGGGGAACAGCTAATAAGTGCCGGATATACAGACCCCAGCAGGCTTACCATCATGGGTGGTAGCGCGGGAGGTTTGCTAGTAACAACAGTTGCTAATATGCGCCCTGATCTGTTCCATTCAGTGGTGGCAGTAGTGCCCTTTGTTGATGTGATCAACACAATGCTTGATGCTTCGTTACCTTTAACAGTGCAGGAGTATGAGGAATGGGGAAATCCAAACATCAAGGAATATTATGATTACATGCTCTCCTATTCACCTTACGACAACATTGGAGCATACGATTACCCTAACATGCTTGTTACTGCAGGATGGAACGACTCACAGGTGGGATATCATGAGCCGGCAAAATTTGTAGCCAAACTAAGAGAATATAAAACTGACAATAACCTGCTATTGCTTCGTACCAATATGCAGTCAGGTCATGGTGGTGCAACAGGTAGATTCGATCAACTCAGGGAAACTGCGTTTGAATTAGCATTTGTTCTGGAGCGTTTAGGCATTACGGAATAATTAAGATTTTAACGTGGTGCATCTGTTTGGATAAAAAAAGACAGCAAATTTGACTGGTTTTAGATCTGATAGTTTAGCCTATTATTTCAAATCAATTCATACGATTGCTCGACAGATGCATACGCTTGAAAGACGGATACGGACGTTTGAAAAATAACCAACATCAGCCATCATTTCTTCCTCATCTTTGTTAGGTGAAAAAGGGAACACGATGTCAATGGTTGAATATATCAAAGAAATACTTACCAAGGTAAGTTTCGACAATGAACTCTTCATGAAGGAATTACACAAGAGCCGTCGCTGGCTTACTCCTGAAGAGTGGAACACCGTATTACAATGGGCTAATAGGTTTCATAAGGATAAGTTATTGACGGACAACAATAACAAAGTTCTGACCTTTTGGGATCAGAACAAACCTTAACTTAAACTAGGGATCACTTGTTCTCAAGATTGATCCAGGTATCCTCAAAGAAATAGGCTGTAACAAGGTTTTGAGGAGTAAACTCAAAATAGTAGTTCACTGGCTTGATTGATTGAGGTGCTTTTTCCCACAACTCACCTTCCGGAGCTTCTTTTTCAAGCATTGCATTTGTTCGGCTTGCGTAATCCACGGGAGAACGTTTACGTGAATCACAAATAACATACAATGGTTTCTCTGCCGCTTTACACACCAAGGCAATGGGGTATGTGCCAATTTTATTGGTGAACCCATCGGTGAAAACATTATCAGCCCCAACTACAGCAAAATCAATTTCATTAATAAACCTTCCTATTGCAGCTTCATTGATGAAATGAACTGTGCAACCCATATCAGCTATAATGCCAGCCTGAATCTTTCCTTCAAAAACCGGCCCTGACATTGTTTGATAAACAGAGGGGAAGATTTTCCTAACCGCCAGATGTTTGAAGAGTATGTGTATACTTGAACTATTACTATGTAAGAGAATCCTTTTGCCATAAAACTGCACCAAGCGCGCCATCTTCTCAGCGGCAAAATCAATGTTATCATCCCATTCCCTGTTATATTCGGCAATAAAGAACTCTATTCGCGATTTCATACGTGGGTTAGGCAGAACATGCTCATCAAGCCTGTCGAGAAATTCAAAGAAATGCTGCATGAAATGATGTACAACAGCCAGATCAGGAAAGCTACGTCCTACTTTTTCCAAACTCTCCCTGAGATATGTAGTGTCAATATCGCGGGTGTTAATATAGGTTTGAATACCCTTGATAAGTTTATCAAGTATGGCAGCTGAACCTGAATAGTTATCAGCTATAAGCTCCTTTATTTTAAGTTCAAATGACATAATATTAGTTTGTTGGCATTAACAGGAATATACCGGCTACTATCTGTATGAACTAACATATTGGTAAGTTGTTTATCTTTGCGAAGATAAAGGAAACCTATCCATTTTTTAAAAAATTAATTATGTCAGAACGTATTTTTGATAAGGTAAAGCCAGGTGTTGTTACAGGTGACGACGTGCAGGAAGTATTCAGGATAGCCCGTGCCAATGGTTTTGCAATACCGGCAGTTAATGTAGTGGGCACTGATTCAGTGAATGCCGTTATGCAGGCTGCCAAAGAAGTAAACTCTCCGGTAATTATACAATTTTCAAACGGAGGTGCTCATTTTTATGCAGGTAAGTTCCTGAGCAATGATGGTGAACGCGCAGCACTTGCCGGTGCAATTTCAGGTGCCAGGCACGTGCATATGCTTGCTGAACTTTATGGGGTTCCAGTAATTCTTCATACTGACCACGCAGCACATAAATTGCTTAAATGGATTGACGGACTCCTTGATGAAGGTGAAAAGTTTTATGCTGAAACCGGTAAGCCTCTTTTTAGCTCACATATGCTCGATCTTTCAGAAGAACCGCTGGAAGAAAATATCAGTATCTGCAAAAAATATTTAGAGCGCATGAGTAAAATCGGGATGACACTTGAAATAGAACTCGGTGTTACCGGTGGTGAAGAAGACGGAGTTGATAATACAAGTGTTGAATCATCACGCCTTTACACTCAACCTTCAGATGTTGCTTATGCTTATTCACAACTTAGTGAGGTGAGTGACAAATTCACTGTTGCTGCTTCTTTTGGCAATGTACATGGTGTATACAAACCCGGTAATGTAAAGTTGGAGCCTATCATTCTAAAAAATTCACAGGAATATATTGAAAGAACACTAAACACCACACCAAAACCGGTGAACTTTGTTTTCCACGGTGGTTCAGGTTCAACACGTGAAGAAATAAGGGAAGCAATTTCTTATGGTGTTATTAAAATGAACATTGATACTGATACCCAATGGGCCACATGGGAAGGGGTAATGCAATACTATAAGAAAAATGAAGGATTCTTACAAGGACAAATAGGCAATCCTGAAGGTGACGACAAACCAAATAAGAAGTACTATGATCCGCGTAAGTGGATGAATGAAGGTCAAAAAACAATGATCAACAGACTTAAGATCGCATTTGAGGATTTAAATTGCATAGATCGGAATTAAGGCGTCTTTACCTTTTAAAAGATTCAATATTACAGGGGCAGAATTTTTCTGCCCCTGTGCTTTTGATACTATTAATTACCATCAGAGTTTGCATTCAGTTGCATTGTCCTGTTTTAGAAATGGCTATTGCATTTTCACAACACTCCATATTATAGAAGGTTTACAATCCGGAATTTCATTAAACCGAATATCCTGTATCTTTGCAACTTCATAAAAAATACCTGACAATGGCCCTGAATACTGAAAAGAACTTTAAAAGATATACAATTACTTCAGCATTGCCTTATGCAAACGGACCTATCCACATAGGGCACCTCGCCGGAGTGTATGTGCCTGCTGATATATATGCCCGATACCTGCGCTCAAAAGGTGAATCAGTTGTTTTCATTGGTGGTTCAGATGAGCATGGTGTTCCTATTACCATCAAGGCCCGAAAGGAAGGAATAACCCCGCAGCAGGTAGTGGACAAGTATCATACAATTATCAAAAAGTCATTTGAAGATTTTGGCGTTTCATTCGATATCTATTCCAGAACTTCCAACCGCATTCATCACGAAACTGCATCAGAATTCTTTACAACGTTGTATGAAAAAGGTGAGTTTATTGAGAAGTTCTCTAATCAATATTATGATGAAGAACACCAGACTTTCCTTGCCGACAGATACATCACCGGAACCTGTCCGCATTGCAGCTTTGAAAGAGCTTATGGTGACCAGTGTGAAAATTGTGGAACTTCACTAAACTCTACTGATCTTATTAATCCTAAATCGGCCCTTAGCGGAAGCGTACCGGTAATGCGTGAAACCAAACACTGGTTTTTACCTCTCGACAAGTATGAAGGATGGTTGAGGCAATGGATACTTGAAAGCCATAAAGATGACTGGAAAACCAATGTATACGGACAATGCAAATCATGGCTGGACACAGGGTTGCAGCCACGTGCAGTTACCCGCGACCTTGACTGGGGTGTGCAGGTGCCCATTGAAGGTGCTGAAGGTAAAGTGCTTTACGTATGGTTTGATGCTCCCATCGGATATATTTCCGCTACACGTGAGTGGGCAGAAGAAACCGGTAACGATTGGAAGGTTTGGTGGAAAGATGAAAGCTCAAAGCTGGTGCATTTTATTGGTAAAGACAATATTGTTTTCCACTGCATAGTTTTTCCGGGAATGCTCAAAGCTGAAGGCTCATACATCCTACCCGAGAATGTACCTGCCAATGAATTCCTGAATCTGGAGAACGATAAGATATCTACTTCCCGAAACTGGGCAGTATGGTTGCATGAGTACCTTGAAGAATTCCCTGGTAAACAGGATGTGTTGCGTTATGTACTCACTGCCAATGCTCCTGAAACAAAGGACAATGATTTCACATGGCGCGATTTCCAAACCCGCAATAACAGTGAATTACTTTCCATATTTGGCAATTTTGTAAACCGCACTATTGTTTTAACGCACAAGTACTACGATGGTAAAGTACCTGCTTTGGGAGTAACAGATGAACACGACAGGCAGGTGCTTGATGAAATGGCAGCTTTCCCGGCAAAGATTGGTCATAGCATTGAGCACTACCGTTTCAGGGAAGCTCTTAATGAGTTTATGAATCTGGCACGTTTGGGTAATAAGTATCTCACAGAAACTGAACCATGGAAAACCATCAAAACAGATCCTGAAAGAGTAAAAACAAATCTTAATGTAGCACTCCAGATTTGTGCCAACTTGGCCATCTTGTGTGAACCTTTCATGCCATTTACTGCTACCAAACTTACTGAGATGCTCAATCTGGAGGTTAGCACCTGGGATAAAGCAGGTAACCATGACCTGCTGACTGAGGGACACCTGATTAATCAACCGGCCTTCCTTTTTGAAAAAATTGAGGACGAAACTATACAAAAGCAGGTGCAAAAGTTACTTGATACCAAAAAGTCTAATGAAGCTGAAAATGCTGAGGTTAATCCCGGGAAGTCAATTATCGAATTTGATGACTTCTGCAAAATTGACCTTCGCATAGGCACTATTATAGCTGCTGAAAAGGTAGCAAAGACTAAGAAACTATTGAAGCTTGTTATAGATACCGGTATTGATAAGCGCACTGTAGTATCAGGCATTGCTGAGCATTATGAACCCGATCAGATCATAGGCCGACAAGTAACTATACTTGTAAACCTTGCACCCAGAAATCTCAAGGGAATTGATTCCCAAGGTATGATACTAATGGCTGAAGACCACGACGGGAAATTAAGCTTTGTATCACCTGACAAAGCACTGAATAATGGTTCAGAGATAAAGTAGCTTACTTGCTGTAAATCACCTGTTTATAAATTCTTTACTTTTGCGGCATGATAATCATTGATAATACTATTGTTTCTGACGATTTTAAAAGTGCCTGCTTTGTTTGTGATCTGAAAGCCTGTAAAGGAGCTTGTTGTGTTGAGGGAGATGCCGGTGCACCTCTGGATGAAGAAGAGATTTCCATTCTGGAGGATGAAATTGATCATATAGTTCCTTTCATGCGAGAGGAAGGTGTCGCAGAGATTAAGCGTGCCGGAGTGTTTGATTTTGATGTAGCGGGGCATTATGTTACCCCACTTGTTAATGGGAAGGAATGCGCTTTTGCAGTTTTCAATGATGATGGCATTGCATTGTGTGCCATTGAGAACGCCTGGAAAGAAGGAAAGACTAAATTCCGCAAGCCTGTGTCATGCCATTTATACCCGGTTAGACTAAGCAAATACAAAGACTTTGAAGCAGTAAATTATCATCAATGGCACATCTGTCGACCCGCAGTTGAATATGGCAAGTCATTGAATGTTCCGGCCTATGTGTTCCTGAAAGAGGCACTTGTTCGAAAATATGGTGAGCATTACTATGAGCAACTGGTAAAGCAAATACAGGAGAAAAAGGCAAAAAAATAAAAAGAAGCTTACCCATTACAGGAGCTTCTTTTATTTAATTTGCGAATTTTAAACTTGCTCAGTCGGGCTTCTTAACCTCTAATAGTAAGCTGTTAACCATTCCTAAGTAATAGTCTAAACTTCTTAAACCGGCAATCAAAACATCCTAAACCGGTAATCAATACTTAATACTTAGACCAAAGCAGGAATAGTTTTAGCCGCAGCCATAGCTTCAAGTTCCTTATCTATATGGAACAAACCGGCTTTATCGTCACCCACCAGATTGATTTTATCCAGAATTGTATGGGCAGTACTTTCTTCTTCTATCTGCTCATTAATGAACCACTGAAGGAAATTACCGGTTGTATAATCCTTTTCCTCGATAGTAATAGCGTAGATTTCATTGATTGCGGCAGTCACAAATTCTTCATGCCTTAATACATTCTGGAAGATTTCCAGTACAGATGCATATTCCGCATTTGGGGTATCAAGTGCCTGTAGTTGTGCATAACCTCCACGGTCGTTAAGGAACTTAACAAATTTCAACTGGTGCATACGCTCCTCATCTGACTGTTTGTAAAGGAAAGCTGCTGCGCCTCTCAGCCCTTTAGTTTCACACCATGAAGCCATGGCCATGTAGATTCTTGCTGAGTGCTCCTCATTTTTGATTTGCCTGTTGATAGCTTCTTCTACTTTTTTTGAGATCATACAATAGATTTTAAAGTTTTTATCAATTATTTTTGAGTGCTTCTGCACCACTTACAATTTCCAATATCTCGTTGGTAATAGCTGCCTGACGAGCTTTGTTATATGTTAGCTTCAGTTCTTTTAATAGTTCCTGGGCATTATCCGTAGCCTGCGACATTGCAGTCATGCGGGCGCCTTGCTCTGATGCCCATGAATCAAGTAAAGCCTTGTACAATTGTGTGCGTAGTATTCTGGGCACAATTGACTCAAGTATCTCATCTCTTGATGGATCGAAAATGTACTCTAACTGAGCTCCACTTTCTTCCTCACTTGTAATAGGCTCAACAGGTAAAAACTGCTCTGTTACCAGATATTGAACAACTGCATTCTTAAATTGATGATAAACTATGTAGATTTTATCATAAAGCTTCTTTGTAAAGAGATCTATCAGGTGGTCGGCCAGTTGAGCTGCCCGACCATAAGTAAGCTCATCATAAATATCATCATGCGATTCAGCCCGGTTAAAGCTGCTTTTGGCAAAGTATTCTGAAGCCTTTCTGCCAATGGTGATCATGGTAATTTCCGCTCCTTGATTAGCAGCGATAATTGCCCTGGATTCTATATTTGCCTGCTTAATAACATTTGAATTGAATGCTCCACATAAGCCTCTGTTAGAAGACAGAACCACAAATAATATTCTGTTTGTAGTTCTCTTTTCAGATAACCCGCCCGGTAATGCTACATCAGCACCGGCGCTCAGGTTTTGAAGCAATTGTTGCTGCTTTTGAGCAAAGGGTCGCAATTGCAGGATACCTGTTTGCGCCTTCCTCAGCTTTGATGCAGCAACCATCTTCATGGCACTGGTAATTTGCTGAGTTGATTTAACTGAAGCTATACGGTTTCTTACTTCTTTTAAGCTGGCCATGTTCCTATACTTACCTCTTAAATTTCATACTTCCTGATGTGTTCTTTAGCTACAGTTTCAAGTTCACTTTCAACTTCAGGCGTGTAACTGCCCTTTCTGAGTGTTTCAAGTAATGCTTGTTTGTGCTCAACAAGGTAATGCAGGAATTCTATTTCAAAATCATGTACTCTTTCAATGGGTATCTTCTGTAACAAGCCTTTCGATCCGCAGAAAATAATTGCAACTTGTTGCTCAACCGGTAAAGGCGAATATTGTGGTTGCTTTAAAATTTCAACATTACGGAAACCTCTGTCGAGAATAGACTTTGTGATGGCGTCAAGGTCAGAACCGAACTTTGAGAAAGCCTCAAGTTCCCTGAATTGCGCCTGGTCTAATTTTAAAGATCCGGCTACTTTCTTCATTGACTTGATCTGTGCGCTTCCACCTACCCTTGATACTGAAATACCAACATTGATAGCAGGTCTTATACCTGAATTGAACAGGTTGGTTTCGAGGAATATCTGCCCATCAGTAATTGATATCACGTTGGTTGGAATGTATGCAGAAACGTCACCAGCCTGTGTTTCAATGATAGGTAGTGCGGTTAATGAACCTCCACCTTTCACTTTATGCCTGATTGATTCGGGAAGATCATTCATTTGCTGCGCGATAACATCGCTTACAATGATCTTTGCTGCTCTTTCAAGAAGGCGTGAGTGTAGGTAAAATACATCACCCGGGTAAGCTTCACGTCCTGGAGGACGACGTAATAACAATGAAACTTCCCGATAAGCAACAGCTTGTTTTGACAGGTCATCAAAAATGATCAATGCCGGTCGTCCTGTATCTCTGAAGTATTCGCCAATTGCAGCTCCGGCGAAAGGAGCGTAAAACTGCATAGCAGCAGCATCACTAGCAGTTGCCACAACAACCACAGTATACTGCATGGCACCTTTTGATTCAAGGATTTGTACTATGTTGGCAACAGTACTGCCTTTTTGACCTATTGCAACATAAATACAGAATACAGGCTCACCTTTATCGTAGAACTCTTTCTGGTTTATGATTGTATCAATAGCGATTGCTGACTTACCTGTTTGACGGTCGCCTATGATTAACTCTCGCTGACCACGGCCAATGGGGATCATAGCATCAATTGCCTTTATCCCTGTTTGAAGTGGTTCAGTAACAGGTTGCCTGTAAATAACACCCGGAGCTCTGCGCTCAAGCGGCATCTCGTATGATTCACCTAATATTGGTCCTTTTCCGTCAATTGGTTCACCCACAGTATTGATAACCCTGCCAAGCATACCTTCACTTACGTTGATAGAAGCAATCTTTCGGGTACGTTTTACCTGATCCCCTTCATTAACGCCCTTAGCGTCGCCGAGCATCACCACCCCAACATTATCTTCTTCAAGGTTAAGTACAATACCCTTTACCCCTGTACTTTCAAACTCGATTAGCTCACCGGCCTGTACATGATACAAGCCAAATATCCTGGCAATTCCATCGCCAACCTGCAACACTGTGCCTACTTCGTCAAGTTCAGCTTCTGATTTAAAACCTGCAAGTTGCTGTCGTAATATTGCTGTTACCTCAGCCGGCTTAATTTCTGCCATATACAATTATTTATTAGAATCCTTTTTTATAAGTATTTACGTTAAACTCCTGCTGCAGCGATTGGATTTTCTTTCTTATACTGTCATCAAATTTAACACCTTCTATTTTAACGATCAATCCACCTAAGATGGACGGATCAACAATTTCTTCAAGAATTATTTCAGCATTGGCCTGGTTTTTCAGAATGCTGATAAGTTGATTTTTCAATGCACTATCAAGTGGAGTTGCAGTTGTAACCTGCGCTACTTTAATACCCTTATGCCTGCGATATATATCAATAAACGAGTTGGCAATCCCATGCAGATTTTCTTCCCTGCGTTTTTTAAGCAGAATGCTCATGAAAGTATAAGTAACGATGCCAATTTTGTCCTTAAACAATTCATGCAACACTTTCAGTTTCTTATCACTGAAAATTACCGGGCTTTTAAGCAGAAGTCTCAATTCCCTGCTTGAGTTTGTAATATCAGCTATTAATTGAACGTCGTTATATGTTTGTTCAACCTGGTCCTTCTCCACTGCAAAGTCATAAAGTGCAGAAGCATAACGAAGATTGATACGGTAATTGCTCATACGTTAATTCAATTTAATTTCACCGAGTGATTTTTCAACAAACTGTTTGTTTTTCACCGGGTCAGACAGTTCTTGTGCTATAAGTTTTTCAGCTATTTCAACTGAAAGGTTGGCTACCAGGTTTTTCAGGTCAGTAATAGCGGCCATTTTATCATGCTCAATTCTTTCTCTGGCTGATTCAATGATCCTTTCAGCTTCAAGGGATGCTTTTTCACGAGCATCTTCAATAAGTTTTTCTCGCACTTTGCGTGCATCCCTCATAAGGGCATCACGTTCTTCTTTGGCTTCCTTAAGCAGTTTTTCATTGTTGAACTGCAAAGTTTCCATCTCACGCCTGGCAGCCTCAGCTTGATGCAGTGACATCTCAATAGCCGATTCACGGTCATGTAATGCACGCATAATAGGTGGCCAAACGAATTTGCCAAGGATAAGGAGCAATAGCCCGAAAGCAATTGTCATCCAAAAGATCAATCCTATACCGGGACTTACTAATTCCATTTCTTTCCTTTTATTAATTAATGACAAAGTTGAAATTATACCGCCTTAACCAACCGTTAAAGCGGTATAATTGCTTTCCTTAAACGAATACAACAAGCAAACAGACCACGATTGCAAAGAAAGCCACACCTTCAATAAGAGCGGCTGATACAATCATATTTGACCTGATGTCACCTGCTGATTCAGGTTGCCTTGCTATGGACTCTAAAGCTCCACGGCCAATGTTACCGATACCTATACCAGCACCAATTGCAGCAATACCTGCGCCTATTGATGCGCCTGCCTTAGCAACCGGAGCCAGGTCAGTGGCTACAGGCACTATGTCATTCGCCATCTGAAGCAGTAATGTAAGTAGTGTCATAATGATTTGATTTAAAGGGTTATTTGAATTTACGTTGATAATTAATGCGTATCGGCGTGACTATGCTCTTCAGTTGCCATCCCAAAATATAGTGCCGATAACATGGTGAATACATAAGCCTGGATAAATGCTACCAGCAGTTCAAGCAGACCTATAAATATTGAAAAAATTATAGATACCGGGCTTACAACATAAGCCATGGTGGTACTCATTTGTCCGAAAATAAAGATTAGTGCTATAAAACCCAGTACAATAATATGTCCAGCTGCAATGTTGGCAAACAAACGGACCATCAATACAAATGGCTTAATAAACACCCCTGCAAGTTCTATAACAGGAATAAGTGGTATAGGAAATTTAAGCCACCAGGGAATACCCGGAGGATTAAAGATGTGTATCCAGTAATTTTTATTTGCCTTTACAAGAATAATTATGAATGTAAATAAAGCTAGAACAAGAGTAACTCCTATATTACCGGTTACATTAGCACCTCCAGGGAAAAAGGGAACCAAACCTATCAAATTGCTGAAAAATATAAAGAAGAAGGTTGTGAGCAAAAAAGGCATGTATTTTTTGTAATTCTTGCCAATTGATGGTTGAGCTATATCATCACGAACAAACAAAATTAGTGGTTCGAGTAGTGACTGTAATCCCTTGGGAGCATGGCCCGCATTGCGAACGTATGAACGGGCAATAGCAAAGAAAAGGAGGATCAACACTATAAAGCTTACGAAGATTCCAACTACAGTTTTTGTAATTGATAAATCAATTGGCTTCTCAGCATTTGCATCAGTTATCATTGTACCCGGAAGCACCTTTACGATTTTTCCTTTATTAGGATTTCTTTCTGTCTCAAGCTTATAACCCATATATGCTGAATGGCCGTGGTTAAAACGTGATGACATAAAAGTAACCAGTTTGCCCTGGTCAAGCAGAATGATAGGAAGTGGAATAGTAAAATGTGTGTGACCAAAAGTAGCTATGTGCCATTCGTGGGTATCAACTATATGATCTATTATTAAATGGCCTGCATTGAACTCTTCAGTGTGTTCGGCTGATTGTTTTGTGCTATATTCGTGACCGTTAACAACAGGGTCGGCTGATTGAGAAACTAATGCACTGATAATCAATACTAATGATAAGATGTATTTCCTCATTACTGTTTAACGGAATCTAATTAAAGCTTGATAAATTGAGCATGCAAGTATAAGACTTTTTTGCCAATGATTTATGGCGATTTGTAAACTAAATGTCAATGTATGAATGTGTAACGCATTCATAAAACTCAAGCCTTAATAACAATAATACTGTATAAGTGTTCTCAGAAATGAAAATAAATAATATGGAAGACAAGAATGAAGACTTAATGTATATGAAGCTGGCTTACAAGGAAGCCCTTGAAGCCTTAAGTAAAGACGAAGTTCCAATAGGTGCAGTGATTGTTGCAAACGGTAAAGTGATTGCCCGGGGCTACAATTTAACTGAGACCCTTAATGATGCCACAGCACATGCAGAGATGCAGGCTTTTACCTCCGCATCAAACAACATAGGAGGCAAATACCTGAATGAGTGTACACTTTATGTAACCATTGAACCATGCCCTATGTGTGCTGCAGCTGCCTATTGGATACAATTAGGCCGTTTGGTTTATGGTGCACCGGATATAAAAAGGGGATACACCACTGTAAGTGATAAACTCATACATCCAAAAACCAAAGTATCGCATGGCATTATGGCTGATGAGTGTCAGAAACTAATTATAGATTTCTTTTCTAGTAAAAGATAGCTCATTTCAGATTTAAGCAAGAGGTATACCATGTAGACACCTCAATACTCTCCTGAACTGCATCTCTGTGATAAATTATAAATTAGTTCTAAACTGCTGGCAGTACTTCTTCCAATTTCTTGATCAATTCTTCACCAGTAAGATTGCGCGCAATGATAACCCCATTGGCATCAAGCAAAACATTTGATGGTATTGACATTACCCCGTATAACTTGCTGGCAGCATTGTTCCAGTATTGGAGGTCAGAAACATGAGTCCAGGTAAGATTATCATCCTTTATTGCAGCAAGCCAGCTATCTTGTTCACGATCAAGAGACACGCCAAGTACATCAAATCCTTTATCGTTGAATCTTTTATATGCATTAACAATGTTTGGATTCTCCTTACGGCAAGGGCCGCACCATGATGCCCAAAAGTCAACAAGCAATACTTTACCTCTCAAGTCAGAAAGTTTTACAGGGTTTCCCTGAGTATCGTTCATTGTAAAATCAGGGGCTTGCATACCAACCTCTACATTTTCAAGTATTAACATCCTATCAGCCAGCATCTTGGCAAAAGCAGATTCTTTTACTTTAGGATCAAGAGTAGTATTCAATTGACGCAGTTCATCAAGATTAAGTTCGTATGAATGGCGCATTGCAATATATGGTGATACAAAAGAAGTAGGATTATCTTTAATAAAGCCAAGTATGTTTGCCTTATGTTGTGCATCAATTTCGTTCATTTCAGCTTCAATGGCTTTTACCCGCACTGAATCATTATTACGGGCAGCTTCATTATAGCGGGTATAGATGCCAATTTGTGCTGACTTATGCTTGTCTAGTGATTTCAGGTAAGTTCTATATTCGTTATCAGAGGTTGATCCTTTAATTTCGGGTGAGGTGATACTGTCAATATGGAATGAAATCTTAATATCTGAGGGTTCATTGAAAAAGCTTACAAAACGACTTTCGTCTAAACCAATATAATAGATATCAGGATATTCGATACTTCCTTTGAACTTAAACCGACCATCCTCAACTACGGCAGTATCAAGTATTATAAACTGTCCGTCCTTATTTTTCTGCAGATATACATTGCCAACAAATTTTCCTTCAATTTTGCCCGAAATGGAGAATTCGTCACTGTTGCGTGATTCACAGGCAGATAGTATAATAATTAGAGATAGTAACAGGATTAGGTTTTTCATAATGTAGATTTTAAGTGCCAAAAATAGCATTAAAACTAATATAGCCATTAAAAGCAGCTCATTTATACTAAAAGAAGGTTAAAGTTCTAAAAAGCGAAGGACTATAGTTTCAAAAAGCATAATTAAAGCTTTCAAGAAGTAAGGCTCAGAATTAGGCAAAGAGAATGATTACTTCTTCTTTCGCGTGAAGAGGTATTCAATCAAAACTACAATTACCAGCGTAGCGACAGTGCTTAGTAAAACACGTAGCAGAATAATGCCGGCTTCCCTGAGGTAAAAGGATTCAAGGATACCATAAGCCAGTTGGTGCATAAAAATCAGTATACCAGAGTATACTAAGAACCAATTTGTTCCCATATCATGAATACCAGGATCAAGATGGCCTTCATACTCGGCTGGAGCACCTACTCCCTTTATAATGTAAGGTCGTATAAATGCCATAAATACTGACGATGCAGCATGTAAACCGGTTGAATTACTGAAAGCATCAACTGATAAACCAAGTATGAACGAAGTGATCAGCAGAACCCATCCGGGTGTTTGAAAGGGCAATAACAGAATGAATAAAACATAAACCGGCGGATTGATGTATCCTCCCAATTGCATGTGGTCAATAAGCAATACTTGTGTGGCAACAAGTAAAATAAACCTCGCAGCAATATATGTGTAGGATCTATTCATCTATCACTTGTTTACTTAATTCCACCTGCTCTTCACGGTATAAGTTTTTAATGACGTATACATAAGTTAAGCTATTAAAGTCAGCTGCCCATCTGAAATCAATATCATAGAAATGCTCCCCTTCTTTGATTTTAATTTCAATTACTTCGCCTACCATTACAGCTTCAGGAAAAATATAACTGTAACCACTGGTATAAATTGAGTCGCCTTGATTAACTTTAACGTGTACCGGTATGTCAGTTAAACTTCCAATTTCAGGGTTGGAGCCCTGCCATAACACAGTCCCCATCTGGTTTAAGCGGTTAATGCGTGCGCTAACCTTGGAGTGCTTGTTTAACACTGACATCACCCAGCTGAAATTTTCTGAAACACTAACTACAGTACCTACAATACCCTCAGGGTTAATAACTGCCATATCAGGCTCAATGCCATGAATCTTGCCTTTGTTAAGCATGATGTAATTATTGCGGTGGTTGGTAGAGTTGCTAATAACCTTAGCTACCATATACCTGTAAGTTTGCCTGTTAAGGGTATCAACCAGCAGTGTTGAAAGTGTGTCAGTAGTCAATTGCCCTTGCTTAACACGCTGCCACAAGATAGCATTTTCCGATGCAAGTCGCTCATTCTCTTTGCGTAAGAGGAAATAACCTGTTACAGATGAATATGAATCAAAGACTCTGCCGGTAACACGGTCAGTCACATTAGTAATCACTGCCCTCTGATAATAGCTTTGGTTTACCAGGAGTGCAATCGATAATATTTCCAGCACCAGGAAAAGAAAGAAGAAGTTGTGCTTCCAAATGAATGCCAGAATATGCCGCATATGTGTTCACTTCAGCCTATAGAATACTATTTAATGAGGAAAGTAAACTTATTGAAGTTCTTGAGTGCAATACCGGTGCCTCTTGCCACTGCCCTTAAAGGATCATCAGCTACGTGAACAGGTAGTTTGGTTTTCAGGTGTAGTCGTTTATCAAGTCCACGCAACATTGAACCACCGCCTGCAAGGTAAATACCAGTGCGGTAAATATCTGCCGACAACTCAGGGGGTGTCATTTCAAGGGCATTGAGCACTGCGGCTTCTATTTTGCTAATTGATTTATCGAGGCAATGAGCAATTTCACTATAGTTCACATAAATCTCTTTGGGAATACCTGTAAGCATATCGCGCCCATGCACCGGATAATCAGGTGGTGGGTTTTCAAGCTCTGTAATGGCAGCACCTACATTAATCTTAATAGCTTCGGCAGTACGCTCGCCAATGTTGATATTGTGTTGCTTACGCATATATTCTTCAATATCGCTATTAAAGTCATCACCGGCTATTCTGATTGATTTATTATTAACGATACCTCCTAACGCAATAACAGCTATTTCACTTGTTCCACCACCGATATCAATTATCATATTGCCAGTAGGCTCTAGCACATCAATACCAATTCCAATTGCCGCAGCCATTGGCTCATGAATAAGCCTAACTTCTTTAGCACCTGCCTGTTCAGCTGAGTCTTTTACTGCTCTTTCTTCTACTTCTGTAATGCCCGATGGAATGCAAATAACCATCTTCAGAGCAGGTGGGAAAAGACTTCTTGTAGGACCTGTCATCTTGATCAGTTCCCTGATCATATACTCAGCCGACTGAAAATCAGCAATAACACCATCACGTAAGGGACGTATGGTTTTAATATTCTCATGGGTCTTACCATGCATCATCATGGCCCTTTTACCAACCGCTATTATCTTACCAGTGTTCCGTTCTATTGCAATTATTGATGGCTCATCCACTACTACCTTATCATTGTATATAATGATGGTATTAGCAGTGCCAAGGTCCATTGCAATCTCTTTGGTCATGAAGGAGAAAAGTCCCATTTTATATTTTTTGTTTCTATGAAGTATTAGAAATAAAGTAACGCTTAATGCTTAAAGTTAAAGTGTTTAACCTTTCAATTCTTAAACTCTAATGTTTAAAGTGCCGTATTCCGGTAAAAGCCATGCTTATATTATTCTTGTTGCAATACTCAATTGTTTCATTATCGCGCACTGAGCCCCCTGGTTGTATTACACTTGTAATACCTGCCTTATGGGCAATTTCAACTGAATCAGCAAACGGGAAGAAAGCATCAGAAGCCATAACAGCATTCTTTAGATTCAGTCCAAATGAATTTGCTTTTTCAATTGCCTGTCGCAATGCATCTACTCTTGAAGTCTGGCCAATACCACTGCCAAGCAACTGCCTGTTTATTGCCAGCACAATAGCATTTGATTTGCTATGTTTAACTACTTTATTGGCAAAAATCAGATCTTCCATTTGTCCGGCATCCGGTTCTTTAAGGGTGATTACATTCAAATCATCCATCTTTTCAGTCTTCAGGTCCTTATCCTGAACCAGTACTCCGTTGAGGATGCTTCTAAACTGTTGATCCTGAAAATCAAATGATTTGGCTTGCAAAATTATTCTATTTTTCTTAGTCTGGAGAATTTCAAGCGCTTTTTTTTCATAGTGAGGAGCCAGTATTATTTCAAAGAATATCTTATTGATCTCCACAGCAGCATGCTCATCTATTGAGGCATTAGTTACCAGCACTCCTCCGTATGCAGAAACCGGATCAGCTTCAAGAGCTGCATTCCACGCATCAGTAACATTATCCCTGCTCGCTATGCCACAGGCGTTATTGTGCTTAAGAATTGCAAAGGTAGTTTCTTCAAAATCATTGATAAGACTGATTCCTGCCTCAAGGTCAAGTAGGTTGTTATAAGACAATTCTTTGCCATGTAACTGGGCGAAAACCTCCTCAATGTTCCCAATGAATGTTCCGTTTTGATGGGGATTCTCACCGTAACGCAAGGAAACTGGTGTACCATCAAATAGGCTACGAAGTGGTTGGGTATGCAATGTCAATGGGGATTGGGTATTCCCTGCCAATGATGGAGACAGAGCATACCCTGTCTCTGCATTTTTTGAAATCAGGTACTTTGAAATAGCTGAATCATACGATGACGACCTGATAAAAGCCTGTGCGGCAAATCCAAGGCGCTCGTTCTTATCGGTATTGCAATCAGGGCGGTTGGCTATTTCTAATAACTTATCATATTGATCGGCAGATGAGATACAAAGAACATGATTGTAATTCTTGGCAGCTGCCCGAATCAGGGAGATTCCACCGATGTCAATCTTCTCAATAACATCAGCAAAGCCGGCTCCTGAGCTTACAGTTTGTTCAAAAGGATATAGATTAACAACTACGAGATCAAATGTATCAATATTGTAAGCGAGCATATCTGCCTTATCCTGTTCAAGGTCAGGCCTTCCTAGTATACCCCCGAAAACCTTAGGATGAAGTGTTTTCACCCTGCCACCTAAAATTGATGGATACCCGGTTAAATCTTCTACTTTATTGCATTCTATTCCAAGTGATGTGATGTAATCGTAGGTACCACCGGTTGAATAAAATTCAACACCTTTATTGTGAAGTGTATTTATGATTGTATCAAGCCCTTCCTTGTAGTATACACTGATGAGGGCTTTCCTAAGTGGCTTTATGATATTCATGATATTTGTTAAAAAGGAAATAAAAAACGAGATTCAAATACTGGCAGTATGCAGAGTGCTGAAAAATAACTTATTAACCCAGGCAACCTTACACTTATTCCACATTGCAATTTTATTCATTTTTCAGCCATTATCCAAATTATATTGCATGTTAAATTGGAAAGATTGCATCTAAAATCCACATTAGACGAAGTCAGGCATTTAACCATACCTGTGCCAATGTCATTTGCAACAACTAATCAATAATAACAGTGAAAGAACATCAATAATTAATTAATTTCACTAATTTTACTTCATCAAATTAAGTTATGAAACAGGTTTCCGGTAAACTAAAATTGGTGCGAGAAAGCTATACTTTCGCTTTAAGGGCCATAGTTGTTAACAAGGTAAGGACTTTCCTGTCACTGTTAGGCATAACTATAGGTATATTTTCAATTATTTCAGTATTTACAGTTTTTGACTCAATAGAGCGAACTATACGTAACAGTGTGAATTCATTAGGCAGTAATGTGTTGTTTATCGACAAGTGGCCATGGGCATTCGGAGGTGACTATCCATGGTGGGATTACATAAAGCGCCCAGAACCAAGTTTAGCGGAATTAAATGAAATTCAACGACGCAGTATGGCCTCCGAAGCTTCTGCATATCTGGTAAGCACCTCGAGAAAGATAAAGCAGGGAAACTTATCACTGCAAGGTACTATTTTGGCCATATCGCATGACTACCCTGAGGTTATGTCATTTGAACTAGCATCGGGCCGTTACTTTACCGCAGATGAATCAGCAGGCGGCCGACCTGTAGCCATAATTGGGAATGAAATAGCATCCTCTCTTTTTGGAAATAATGAACCTGTAGGTAGAAAAATTAAAACATTCAACCGTCAAGTGGAGGTTATTGGCGTTTTTAAAAAAGAGGGCTCAAACAGTTTTGGAAATTCCAATGACAGGATGGTTATGCTTCCTGTTAACTTTGCCAGAGCATTCATTGACCTGAAAGCTGAAAATATCGGTGCTTCTCTTATTGTAAAAGCAAAACCCCTGGTGTCAAATGATGAGTTGTCAGATGAACTTACAGGTATTATGCGCTCAGTGCGTAAACTAAAGCCCGGCACTGACAATAATTTCTCTATTAATAAGTCAGAAATTCTGAATCAGGGCTTTGATGCAGTTTTTGGAGTAATAGGCCTTGTAGGATGGATTATTGGTGGTTTCTCACTTTTAGTGGGAGGCTTCGGCATAGCAAATATCATGTTTGTATCTGTAAAAGAACGTACAGCTCAAATAGGAATTCAAAAGTCAATGGGTGCCAAGAATTCTTTCATTTTACAACAGTTTCTTTTTGAGTCGGTGTTCTTATCCATTTTAGGTGGAGTAGTGGGCTTGCTGTTGATATTTATTATCACAACTGTTATTACTTTAATGTTTGATATGCCACTGGTTCTCACCGCCGGTAATATAATACTCGGTATATCTGTATCAGCAATAATTGGCCTTGTGTCGGGCTTTATACCTGCACTCTCAGCTTCACGCCTCGATCCCGTTGAAGCAATGAGGTCTTCCTTCTGAACATAGCTTTTTTAAAGCAATCCGAGATCTGTTATATTGTTTATAAAAAATTTAGTTCTTTCAGGGTAGATTCACTATTTTTACCTTCCAAATAATAGAAGATGCATAAGAGATGGGTTTTTAAACCTAGAGGTGACGAGCTGAAAGTAAGTGCCTTATCTGCTGAATTGAATGTGAGCAAGGTTGTTGCCGAATTGCTGGTGCAACGTGGCATATTCACATTCGAGGAAGCCAGGTCTTTCTTTCGGCCCGACCTGATTGAGTTACACGATCCCTTTCTCATGAAGGACATGGAAGTTGCTGTTGCAAGGATTATTAAAGCTATTGAGAATAAGGAAAAGATACTGGTATATGGCTATTACGATGTTGATGGAACTACCGCTGTTGCTCTCGTTTATACCTTCCTGTTGGAAACCGGCGTTAGTGATGAACTTGTAGATTTCTACATTCCTGATAGGTATTCAGAGGGTTACGGCATTTCAAAACAGGGTATCGATTTTGCAAAGGAGGGTAATTTCAGCCTGATCATTGCATTGGACTGTGGAATCAAGGCTATTGAAAAGGTAGAATATGCTAATCAACTTGGTGTAGATTTTATTATTTGTGATCATCACCGTCCGGGTGATACCATACCTGATGCTATTGCTGTACTCGACCCAAAACGGAGTGATTGCAACTATCCATTCAAGGAACTGTCAGGTTGTGGCGTAGGGTTTAAACTTATTCAGGCTTTTGCATTACGCAAAGGAATACCGTTTGACTCGTTGAAGAAATACCTCGATTTGGTTGCAGTAAGTATTGCATCAGATATTGTTCCTATTACCGGTGAAAACAGGATATTAGCTGCATATGGACTGAAGTTGCTTAACACTCGCCCGAAAGCGTGCTTTGAAGCTATTCTCAGGTATGCCAATGTTGTCAGAAAACCTGATCATATATCTGTTACACGTGATGATTGGGATATTTCATTAACTGCCGATTGTTACTTCTGCAGGGATCTAACTATTTCAGACCTTGTGTTTTTGATAGGCCCACGAATTAATGCAGCAGGACGTATAGAAAGTGGCAGAAACGCTGTACGACTACTAATTTGTGACAACCAGACAGATGCGGAAGTCCTGGCTAACCAGATCAACGACTTCAACACAACCCGGCGTGATCTGGACCTTAACACTACAGATATGGCGCTTGATAATATTAAAAACCTTACCCGCCTTAAGGATTCACGTTCAACGGTTGTATTTAACAAAGAGTGGCATAAAGGAGTCATTGGAATAGTAGCTTCACGTTTGATTGAAACATATTATCGTCCAACAATAGTTCTTACACAATCAAACGGATTTATAACCGGCTCAGCCCGTTCAATTAAGGATTTTGATATATACGATGCTATTGATGAGTGCAGTGACTTGCTCGAACATTTCGGCGGTCATAAATACGCTGCAGGATTATCAATGAAGCCTGAGAATCTTGACACTTTTATTGATAAGTTTGAGCGCGTTGTAGCTTCAAGGATAACTGAGGAAATGCTCATTCCTGAGGTTGAAATAGACCTTAAGCTTACCTTGAATGAAATCAACTTTAAATTTATCAGGATTCTTAAACAGTTTGCACCATTTGGTCCCGGTAATCCATCAACGGTATTCCAAACTGATGGTGTTATGGATAATGGCAATGGCCGACTATTAAAAAACAAGCACCTCAAGCTAACCCTTGGCCACATGGAATATGCTTCAAACCCAATGCCTGCCATTGGATTCCAGTTGGGCGACCATTATAACTATATAATTAAAGGTAAGCCGTTCAATATTTGTTACCACATTGAAGAAAACGAATGGAACAATAAAAAAGAGATTCAGATAAATATCAAGGATATAACAATAGGTGAACCGGCTGAAGCAGTCGCCTCCAAAAAAACCTGGATTATTGAAGAAGAAGTAAATTAGAACTTAAGAAAGGTCTTGACTACCAGGAATATTCCGAACGCTACAAGTAATACCCCAACAGAGTGATTTAGTGCAATCAGAAATCTTGGTTTAAGGTATCTCTTCAATTGATTGGCAACAAACACCTTAAGCAAATCAGTAGTTAAAATAGTTATCAGTGATCCGGCAAAGAAGAGTTGAACTGAAAATGATTCTGCTCCATAACTTGCACTCACTGTTACCATAACTGAAATCCAGAAGAGCCACACAAACGGATTGGCGAAATTTAAAAAGAAACCCTTAAAAATATAGGTCATAGGGCCTGGTTTCTTTACATTATATAGCATGTCGTCAGTGCTGATTTGCACCTTTCTCAGATAGGTAACAATGCCAAAAGCAATTAATATCACACCACCAATTACTCCAAAAAGTAATCCATTCCGTTCGTCGCCAAAAATTTGTGCTGCACCAAGATAACAGAACCAAACAAGTGCAAGATCACTAAGGAAAATGCCAAATGCCAGTATAACTCCTCTGTACAAACCCCTGTGTATGCTGGTTTGTATAAGCGTAAAAAGAGCAGGCCCAAGCATAACAGAGAGGGTAAGCCCTAAAATCATGCCTTCAATCAATGGATTCATAAGGCAAATTACTTATTCCTGAAATTATTATCAAGATATTCCTCCCATCGTTTATGCTGTTCCTTCTTAACAACTCTGGGGAATTTGTTTTGTCCACCCTCTTTACCAAGAGTTTTCATATAATTGTAGAATAACTCAAGCGGTAATACCTCAACAATGACTTCACGAATGGCCGCTATTCTTTCTACACGGTAGTCATCATTTAGCGCTTTAAGGTTGTTGTCAAGCTGTTCTTTCAGAATCATTTGATCAACTGCTTTATAATCGCCGGGTATACCAAGGTACCACTTGTGGGCAAACATTGTTCCATGTTCAATTCCTGCAACAGTAAATTCAGGTACAGCTACATTTTGCTGCTCTTCAAGCATTTGAATAGCACGGTTCATATTATCCTGTGAAAGATGCTCACCACATAGATTAAGGAAATGTCTGGTGCGACCAGTAATGATAATTTCTGATCTTTCTTTGGAGGTAAATTTTATAGTATCGCCTATCAGGTAACGCCAGGCACCTGCACAAGATGACAACAAAAGTGCATATTCTTTTCCTTCTTCCACGTCGCCTATTGTAATGGTGCTTGCATCAGGCTTTACATTGCCTTCATTATCAAAGTTATTGCCGTTGAATCGTATAAACTCAAAGAAAAGCCCATTATCCAATACAAGTTGCATACCTGTTGATTTTGGACGGCTTTGATATGCAATAAAGCCTTCGGAAGCGAGGTATGTTTCAATATATGTTATTGGCTTGGCCAGTAGTTTTTCAAAAGTCTTTTGATATGGTGCAAATGATACACCTCCGTGGACATAAATAGAAAGGTTTGGCCAGATATCATGGATAGTATTCACTTTATAGTATGCAATAATGCGCTCCATCAGTATTTGCAACCATGCAGGAACCCCTACTATTACACCAATATCCCAGTTCCTTGCATTTCTTACAATTTCATCGAGTTTAGTAGTCCAGTCACGCTCTTTTGATATTCGCTTGCCCGGTTTATAGAAGTGCTGAAACCAGAATGGAATATTACCTGCAGTTATACCTGAAAGGTCGCCTTCGTAATATGTTCCATTGAAAAGCAAATGCGTACTGCCACCAAGCATAAGTATTCCCTTCTCATAGAATTCAGGTGGGAAATCATACCGTGCCAAAGAGAATATTTGCCTGATACTGGTTTTTTTGATAGCCTTAATCATATCAGCCGTAACCGGTATGTATTTACTCGTTGCTTCGCTGGTACCTGAACTCAAAGCAAAATATTTAACCTTGCCCGGCCATGCTACATATGTTTCACCGTGAAGGGTACGGTACCACCATTTCCGGTGAATGGAATTATAATCATTAATTGGTACCGTAGCTTTGAATCTATTGATCAGGTTCTTCTCCTTGAGCATATCTCCAAAATCATACGCTTCACCAACGGATGTGTACTGAGCTTTCCTAATTAGCTTTCTGAGCGTAATTTCCTGCTGCTTAACAGGACTATGTTTAATGATTTTCTCAAGTGGAATTTTGCTTGGGAATCCAATAGCTCCTTTGATAATTGAACCTAGTATGGGCATTAACGTAGAGTTTAGACTGATTATTAGTTAAATTACTATCAAACGACCTAACAACGGGCAAAAATACACATAATTTGAAAGTGTCAAGTTAGAAATACAGATAACACTCGCCCCTATCAAGATAGAATCTATTTTACACTTGCCCCGATAAAGGATAGAATTCCAATTAACACTTGCTCCTAAACAATTTTATATATCTTCTTAATATCACTCAAAATGCTGTTAAAATCTATTTTGAGATCTCTCAATTGGCCTGTTTTTAAATCAAAGACCCATCCATGTACACTTAAGTTCCTCTCTTTGTTAGCCCTTTGCACATCAGCCGTTTTGAGCACATTCACACACTGTTCCTGAACATTGAGTTCAACTAGCCTTCTATAGCGTTCCTCCTCATCAGTTATTACATCAAGTTCAGCTCTATGAAGGCGATAAACATCCCTGATATTTCTAAGCCATGAATTTAAAATACCCATATCAGCTGATTCCATAGCTGCCTTAATACCACCGCAATTATAATGACCACATACAACCACATGCTTCACTTTAAGGTAGGAAACAGCATAACTTATCACCGATTGTGACCCAATATCAGAGTTGGGAATTACATTAGCAATATTCCGTAAAACAAACACATCACCCGGACTCACTCCCATAAGCTCCTCGGCACTTACCCTGCTATCAGAACATCCAATATACAGAATATCTGGATACTGTCCTTTAGATAATTTTTCAAAATATTGAGGATCAGACTTAATTTTCTGATCTATCCACGCCTGGTTGTTGGTAAATATTCTATTGATTTCCATTGGTTAGGATCAGTTGGGTTTTGGAGAATAAATGTACGGAAAAATTTCTTAACCAAGTGGGTACCGAACTGACTGATGGTCTTTAGTCCCACTCGTCCCACATTGTAATGGCTCACTAACATTTGTGATTCATTTTACTCTTCCTTGTATCCACCTTGTATAGCCTTTGTATTACTATTGTTGATCTATAGTACATTATACATTGTTGAGCTTAAGTTAGTACTTGTTTCATATTTAGAGACGCCAAATTAATATCATACCTTTAACCACTTAAAATCTGTCCTTGATATTTGGACCTTTCAGGGCTTATAAATCCTTAATCCTTTTTATAGGATGAGTTTCACCCATCGTTTACAACTTTAGTCCTTACAAGGCTATGCGTTGTTTTTCTTTGCCCTGGACGATACGCTCTATGCATCTTTATCATTAACTTTACACTATCTATTCCAAAAAATCTTTGAATCATGAAAACGCCATTCTCTAAAGAACAGTTCTTTTCTGTGTTCGAAGCATACAACACAGAAGTTTTTCCAATGCAAATAGTTATCCTTGCACTAGGTATTTTTGCATTACTCGTCCTGAGCTATAAGCACAGGCTAAAGAACAAATTAATAGGTGTATTTCTCGGTTTCAACTGGTTATGGGCGGGAATAGTTTACCAGATCATGTATTTCAGCCCTATAAATAAGGCTGCATTTGTATTTGGACTGCTTTTTATTATACAAGGCACTTTGTTGTTGCTTGATACTTTTGTATTCAAACGCCTGGCATTCAATTTTAAACAAAACATTGAAAGCAGTATTGGTGCTTTCCTGGTAATATTTGGCTTATTGATTTATCCTATTGTAGGCTGGCTGCTTGAAAGATCATTACCTCATATAATTTCTGCAGGATTACCCTGCCCGACTGTGATAATAACGTTTGGCTTTTTTGCACTTGCGCTGGATAGAGTTAAGTGGTATTTGCTTATAACCCCTTTTTTATGGTCAGTAATAAGCTTGGGAGCTGTTACTAATTTTGGAATTTATCAGGACTACATGTTGATACTATCAGCCATAGCTATAGCCCTGCTATTATTTTTAAATAACACATCGGAAATCAAAGTAACTGCAGCTTAACTACCTTCTGGTTCTGGAATTATATCTTTCAATAATTTCAGCTTCCCTACTCTTGTCAGAGATGTAAATGGTGGTTTTACCACCGTCAAGTATTACAGGAAATTTACCCCTGAGGGACCCGCAAGATGGATCAATAATACTATGACTACTCTTGATATGAACTCCCTGTACACTTTTATTTTTTCTCACGTTTCCTATTTTTGTGCAAGGTAGGCATTAATTCTCAATAATTTAAGAAATATATTTACGTCACTACTTAAATATGTTGAGAGAAATGTACAGAAATGGCGTTTAACTAAAGGAAAGTGGTTGTTAATATAATTTACTCCGTTGCTCCTTTAATTTATCATCAGAAACGTAGTCGTCAAATTCCATCAGTTTATCAATCATTCCCTTTGGGCCAATCTCAATAATTCTATTGCAGATGGTTTGGATAAATTCATGGTCGTGAGATGACATGAGGATATTCCCTTTGAATTTAATGAGTGTGTTATTAAATGCTTGTATTGATTCGAGGTCGAGATGATTGGTAGGTGTATCGAGTAACATTACATTTGCATTGCGTATCATCATACGGGCGATCATACATCTCACCTTTTCTCCTCCTGACAACACATTTGCCTTCTTGTAGATCTCTTCACCTGAGAAGAGCATCTTTCCGAGAAAACCCCTAAGGTAGAGTTCTGTTGTATCGGTTGAAAACTGACCAAGCCAGTCAACAAGCGTGATATCGGTTTTGAAGAGTTCTTCATACTCGAGCGGGAGATAGGCTTTAAGTATTGTTTGCCCCCAGATGAACGTGCCACTGTCAGGCTCTGCATGTCCCTTAAGTATTTCAAACAAGTATGTCATTGCACGGGTGTCCCTCGAAAGGAAAACTATCTTATCATTTTTCTGGATAGTAAAGGAAAGATTCTTGAAGAGTGTAACACCGTTCACTTTTTTGGAAAGGTTTTTTACTTCCAAAATATTGTTTCCCGGTTCACGCTCAGGGGTAAAGATAATGCCCGGATATTTGCGGGTTGAAGGCTTGATTTCCTCTATGTTGAGTTTTTCAATCATCTTCTTCCTGCTGGTGGTTTGTTTCGACTTTGAAGCATTTGCACTGAAGCGCCGGATAAAATCCTGCAATTCTTTTTTACGGTCTTCCGCCTTTTTATTCTGGGTTTGCAGTTGCCTTAATGCCAATTGGCTAGACTCATACCAAAACGTATAGTTACCTGGGAAAAGCTGAATTTTATTAAAGTCAATATCTACTATATGTGTACAGATTGAATCAAGGAAATGCCTGTCGTGAGATACAACGAGCACGGTGTTTTCAAAATTGGCAAGATACCCTTCAAGCCATGAAACCGTGTCAAAGTCAAGGTCGTTGGTAGGCTCATCAAGTAATAAATTGTCGGGTTTGCCAAACAATGCTTGTGCGAGAAGAACTTTAACTTTAACCTTACCATCGAGATTTCGCATAAGTTCGTTATGCATTTCCTCTTTAATGCCTAATCCGCTAAGTAAACTGGCAGCATTACTTTCAGCATTCCACCCGTCCATCTCTGCAAATTTCTCTTCGAGCTCAGATGCTTTATGTCCATCGTCCTCAGTAAAGTCAGATTTAGCATAAAGTGAATCTTTCTCTTCCATTACCGCCCAGAGCAATGAATGACCCATAAGCACAGTTGATATTACGGTGTGTTCATCAAATTCAGAGTGATTCTGCTTAAGCACTGACAGGCGCTCACCAGAGCCCAGGCTTACATTACCTTTGGTGTTTTCCACTTCACCTGAAAGCATCTTAAGAAACGTTGATTTACCCGCACCATTAGCACCAATAATGCCGTAACAATTGCCGGGCGTGAAGTTGATATTAACATCCTGGAATAATATTCGTTTCCCGAACTGAATACCCAGGTTTGAGACTGTAATCATTTAATTATCTGATATTTAAATATAATAATAACCCTGGTTGAAAAGGGCTGCAAAAGTACAGATAATTTTTGGATTTCTAAGAGGGGAACGAGCAGTTTTTTCAATGCAGCTGCATGAGTTCTTTTTCCCCCGAAATGTGAGCTTCAAAAAAGTTGATTGCTGAAAGCTAAATGCTGAATGATCTAAATCTACCGCACTATTAAAATAAATTCCTCGTAATCTTGTGACGTACATAGACTAACAGCCTTAGTTCCATTAGAATCAGTACATTTTACGTGGAATTTATAACTACCGGATGGAATGTCACTAATTTTGCCTGATATGACCCCATTTAATGAGGTAAGTGTTAATTCACCTGGTAGGGCATAACCATCCAAAAGCTCGAAATTGTAAGGGGGTGTTCCGCCGAGCATTGTGAGTGAAACTCCGTAAAAACTATTCTTTTTATAGAATACAAGTCTGGTTTCTGGGGAGCTAAACTGTAAAACGGGGAATGGCTTTTTGCTTCCTCTTTTAATAGTTTTAGATCTCAATAAGAATTTATTGGTAGTGCTCCTGACACCATCAGTAACTTCTATTTCGAATTCTATTGATTCTTTGTTTGCTTTAACTTTCTTACCGTTGCTCTTAATAACTCCTGTGAGTGTGTCAAGCTGCATTCCGTCAGGTAATGTTGATCCGTTAGCTACTTTGAAACGATAATCACCTTTTAAGCGGTCAGGTGCTCCTCCTTTTACGTATATCTTGAAAGGAACAATCTCATGATTATCTGACTGTCCCTCTGTTTCTTCATAATAAAGTGCAGTAATTTCCTGCGACTTAAGTATGAGTTTATCAGATTCTGATTCCGGATTTTCTTTTTCACAGGATGAGAAACCTGCTACCAGCAAAGTGGTTACTAACCATGGCATTAGCTTATAAAGACTTCTCATCTTTTAGAGATTTTACATGACATATCATTTAATCTCCAAAAGATATAAAAGTAACTGTGGTCAAACAGATACACTAAGAAATTTAACCATTCCTTTGCTCGAAAGGTTGGTGTTTTTATCTGACAAGAGTCGTCAAGTTAGACACAAGCGGTACTGGCAATTACACAGATACTTAGCGAATGATTGATAATTGCAATAAATGATGAGAATTACAATCATTATTGCGAATTGCAATACTGATAAGAATTACAATGATCATTGAGAACTTTAATCAAATGACCTGATTAACTCTTCTTCAGTAGATTAAAGTTTTTTGCAACACTAATTCCTATAGCGTACTGCATACTAAGCTGTTCTCCGAAATAGTATTTATATACAGGCAAGTCAGCAAAAACAGACACATGAAAATCAGCAGGCAATTGGCATCCTACCTTGGGAGCAAATATCAAGATATTACTGCCTTCTGATGCAAGTTTAGCATTGGTTGGAGTTTTGTCGCTCAACTTATATTCATTGCGAATACCCGCCTGGGCAAAGAGATTTTTGAAGATCTTACCTGATACTGACACAGATGAGGTGTGCATGTTACCATACAGGTATTTGTCTTTGTTTCGCTGGTTAAATTCAGACCGATGACTGAAATTCAGTTTAAACCGGGAAATATCTTTTGACATGACAAACTGTGCCATCACTCCCCACGCACGTGTTGAAGGTTGTAATTCAATGGGTAGCTCAACATTCTCATAGGTAAACATTTCTGTTGAGTATGGATATTTAATCCCTCCTCCTGCTGAGATATTGACTGCACCGGGCTTACCGCCAAAAATGAGGTACCTGAATCCCAAAAGACCGTTCGATAATCCATAACCATTAACAACCAGTGCATCGATCTCCGGATTAAGATAACGCACCTCTTTTTTCAAATAGTATCCATTTTCATGTTCAATGGTTAGTCTGTTGGTAACTGAATATGATAATGCAAGACCGGTAAAATCATAACCGGAGTGGCTATAGATACCATAATTCACCAATCGTACGTTCTTCCTGAAATAGGTTTCATTATAGCCATGTTTGAAATAGGCGTTTAATTGAAGCTGCCCCTTAACCGTTTCAGTTGAATATGTTGAACCTGCCAGAGGATTTCCCATGGAACAACATTGAGCATTCAGATCTTGCAAAAGTAACAAGCTGCTCAGGAGAGCTAGTAGGTGTAATTGCTTCATTTATGAGTTAACCTTAATAATGATTGATTGAGTTAGTTGACCTTAATAGAAACTGATTGTGTCATTGAATTCCCATCCCTGTCAGTCACCATACATGACACCTGAAAAACATCAGCATGGCAGATAGTGAATAGAACTTTAGGTCCTGATCCAACTATATTTGCGGGAGGGAATGTTTTCCATGCATAAGTGCAATCTTCACCTCCAAGCACATTGGCGGTAACTTCAGAGTAGTCGCCAGCCTTAATTTCTTCAGGTGATGCAATTAATGCTTTATAAACAAATGCATCAGTAACCTCAACATCAATCAGTTTTTCTATTGACACCCCATACTTATCAGTTGCAGTGCAACTTATACTATATGTACCTGCTTCAGTGGCTGTAAAGAACGCTGAATCATTAACAGAAATTATTTGCCCCGATGGAGAACCCCAGGCATATTCAATTCCTTCACCTGAAGCTTTGGCTGCTATTTTGGCAGTAAAGTTTATGGGTATAAGCGGTTCGGAGATGTTTATTTCAGAGAATATCATTTCAGTTGCAACAAGCAGTGAAACTTGCTTACTCTCAACATTGCCGTAATTATCAATTATCCTGCAAGAAATTGAGTAGTTACCGGGGTTTGATGAGGTAAATTTGGCTGTATTACCATTTGGAAGTATTTCACCTTCTTCAGCTGTCCATTCGAATTTAAGAGAATCACCTGAAGCTGAAGCTTCAATTGTTGCTGTATCCCCAATAAATATACTTGGGTTCAAAGGCTTAAGAGTATCAAAAACCAATACTCTCTTTTTGATTAGGAAAGGATTATCCTCATAGACCTCTTCTTTATAGCAACTTTGGGAAATGATTATCAGTAAAAGTAATAATGTGATAGTAGATAACTTTTGCATAGTGTGAATTTTGCTGCTAATATAGAAATATTATATTCACATTTCTGCTTATGACCTTATTTAGAATTGATTACGAATAATGGGTCCCTGCTTCTCTCTACTTACCTACTTCTTTCAACTACTTTGGTTTCTCTTCTTCCTTTGCTTTCTCTGCTTCTTCCTTTGCTTTCTCTGCTTCTTTTCTCTTTCTTTCTGCTTCTCTTTCCTTCTTTTTAAAGAATCCTTTTAAAAGGAAATTATCTTTTGCTGCTTCCATATTTTGCTCTAATCCTTTGGAACTCTTTCGCAGGTTCAACATTGTTTGGTTTAGGTTTAAAGCAAAAGTGGAGTCCTGGATTAATTGGCCCAAAGCTCCTTGTCCACTATTGATTTTGATCATAATTTCTGCCATTTCACTTGCGATGATTTCCGCATAAGCAGCAGTAATTTCCAGGCTTTCCATAATGGCATCAGTCTCCACAGGTTCGTTTGAATAGAGTCGCTGATCCACTTTTGCCATTGGGGAATCAGTGCTGCCATGTGAGATAATTATAATTCTGTCGCCTATCAGTCCTTCTGAGCCTATACCTACTTCACTATCAGCTTTGATGAATTTTTGGACATCTTTTTGAATCAGAAGGTCAACCCTTACAGTTGAATCATTTACTATTCTGATATTATCAACAGTGCCAACATTAATACCTGAAAACCTTACACTATTGCCTACCTGCAGACCACTGACATTATAAAAATCAGTTGTGAGTCGGTATACTGGATTGAACAGGTTTTGCTGCTTTCCTATGATGAAGATTGCAATAACCAATAAAGCCAATCCTCCAAGAATGAAAAGTCCAAGCCTGATCTTAAAATTTTGTGAGTGTGTTTCCATGATTAATTAATATTAGCGTTGAAGAAAGCGTTTACCAATGGATCATCTGATTTTTCAAATTCCTCCATTGTTCCTTCCATGTGTATTACTCCTTCATCAAGCATCATAATCCTGTCGGCAGTTTGCTGTGCGCACCTCAGATCATGAGTGATGATAATTGATGAAGTTTTTAATTGCTTCTGAATGTCATTTATAAGCTGGCTAATCTCATCTGATGTAACAGGATCCAATCCTGTGGTTGGTTCATCGTAAAGCATGATCAGCGGATCAACTATTATAGTTCGTGCCAGGCTAACTCTTTTGCGCTGACCACCTGATAATTCAGAAGGCATTTTATTCAGCACGTCGGGTAACCCAACATTCTCAAGTGCTGTAACTATCTTTGATTCTCTTTCTTTCTTTGAGAGATCTTTCATTAGCCTCACCAGTGGAAATTCGAGATTCTGCTTTATTGTCATAGAATCATACAATGCGCCGTTCTGAAATAAGAAACCTATCTTTTGCCTCATTTGACTAAATTGCTTCTTATTCAGTGAGGTCATATCTGTATCAAATACCTTAATTGTTCCGGCATCAGGAATGAGCAGTCCAACAACACACTTGATCAATACTGATTTACCTGTTCCTGATTTACCCAACACTACTAAATTTTCTCCTTCATTCAGTGTAAGGGAAGTATCAGTAAGCACAGCTTTCCCATTAAATGAAATCTTCAGGTTTTTGATCTCAAGTATAGGTTTCTTACTCTCGTTTACCTGGCGCTCTGCTATTTTGCTTTTTGCTTCTGTCATACAAACATATCAGTTATTTGAACTGCAATCATATCCACAACAAGCACCAGCAATGAGCCAAGCACAACCGCAGAGTTAGCTGCAACACCAACGCTTTCAGTTCCCCGGCCTGCATTGTAACCCTTATAAGTGCCAACAAATCCGATTACTGCACCAAATAAAAATGTTTTAATAATTGCCGGTATTAAATCAATAAAACCTATTGAACCGAATGCCTGCCTGAAAAAGAGTGAAAGCGTAACATCACCTTTAATGTTTGCAGCAGCCCAGCTTCCCAGTATACCCAAAGCATCAGCGTATAGTACCAGAATTGGCAGCATCAGGGTTGCAGCAAGCGCTCTGGTAACCACTAAAAACCTTATTGGGTTTGTAGATGACACTTCCATAGCATCTATCTGCTCGGTTACCTTCATAGAGCCTAATTCTGCACCCATACCTGATCCTATCTTACCGGCAAAAATAAGTGCGGTAATAACGGGTCCCATTTCCCTGATAAGTGAAATGGCCACCATGCCGGGAAGCATAGATTCAGCGCCAAACTCTACCAATACAGGACGGGATTGTATAGTAAGGACCAACCCCATGATTGCCCCGGTTACCGATATCAATGGCAAAGTCTTGTTGCCAATCATATAACACTGCCTGAGAAATTCTTTGAATTCGAACTCCCGGGAAAAAGTTTCTTTAATAACCAGATTTACAAAGAGAATTGCATTTGCAAAATCTGTAAGAAAGTTACTTGCTTCTTCCTTTTTATGAAGTGTTTTATCACTGAGTTTTTTAACGGAATGTATGGTGGCATCCCTTATTCGTGGTATAGCTTTCGCTACACGCTTTACTTTTTCCATAAGCTTATTTAAAAACTATGTTAACTAAACACAGAAAAACTCAATTATATTTACGGCAGAAATTAAAATCTATGAAGCCCATATATCAAATCCCTATAAACCTTGCATTTCTTGCTGTTTTATTTTTTCACTCTGAGGCAAAAGCACAGATATTTATGCAGGGCCACCATGATTCAGTTTTTACTGAGTATTTCCGTCCTAATTCAGGTGGTTGGACCGCAGGTGACGCCACTTTGTCTGTTCCATTGCCCGATGGTAGGACAATCTGGCTATTTGGCGACAGCTATCTTGAGAACGTAAATACAACAAATAATACGCTTTCCTGCCTTTTTCAAATAAGGAATTGCATGGTTGTGCAGGATTCTATTGATCCCGCATTATTAACCACTTACATTGATGAAGGACAATCGGGAGTATTAAGGTCAACATTTAAGCTTGGGCCAAATGATCCTGCAATCTTGTGGCCCGGACATGGGTTTACTGATGCTGACACAGTATATATATACCTTGATGAGATTGACAATGCAACAATGAGTCATCTTGGATTATACGTTGCAAAGCTTCAGCTTCCCGGGTTACAAATCAATGGCATTTATGAACTTCCTGAGCATGCCGGAATCATAATGGGAAGAGCAGTAATTACTGATACAGCCAGCGGGTACAGATATATTTATGGCAATAAAGTTAACTGGATAGTGTGGGAACCTTTTGTTGCAAGAACTCTGATTGGCACAAATATTCTTGCACCTTATCAGTTTTACACAGGCAGTGGCTGGTCATATAATCCTTATGCCGCAGCAACCGTGAGCAGTGAGTATGTTTCACCCGGGTTCAGTGCATTCAAAATGAATAATAGATTTTTTATCCTGACGCAGGAAAATGGACTATTAACCTGTGGGTTGGGCCGGGAAATTTATATAATGGAAAGTGAAAATCCGTGGGGTCCATTCACAAATAAACAGCTCGTTTATACCATTGAAGACCAGTTCAACGGACATTACACACTAACATACAATGCCCAGGCTCATCCTTCTTTTACCGAAAACGGCGAATTGCTGGTTTCCTATAACATAAATGATAGAGTAGATACTCTTGAGCCATTTATTTGTCCATCGCAATGTAAGAATCTAGGCCGTGACCGAATGGACGCTGACACTTATAGACCAAAGTTTATAAGGGTTCCAATGCTTAATGTTGGAACTAACGATTTGGATTCTCATTTTAAGTATTCAATAAGTCCCAATCCAGTTCAATCGGGAAATTCATTTAAATTAGAAGGTGTAACAGGAGAATTTGATTTAACTATAGTTGAACTCACCGGTAAGGAAAAATATAAGTACGTATCAGTTGATGAGTCATTTGTATTCTCCCCCACCCTAACGCCGGGTTTGTATTTATTGAAGATCAAACAAAAAGGAAAGCCCCCTCTTACGTTAAAGCTAATAATTACTTCCAATTTTTAACAGGCAATCTCTATAAAGGACTGCCAATGTGAAACTTATTCCTTTCTCAATGGTTTTATGCAGGTTGTAAAAAGAAATTTCTTTTACTACACACTGCTACCAGAGACTAATTCAATGAAATATACTTTTTTCCTGATTCTCATTATAGTAACCGCTTGTTCTGATAGTTGGGTTGATCCTGATAAAAATGTGTGGATCAGTTATGATGATACTTCAGCAAGTAAGAGTGACCTGGCAACCAGAGAGGACACAACCAACTACCTGCGTATTGCAGTTGCCTCCATGACTACTCCTGCCGAAACATTTGATAAGTACAATGATCTTTTTACCTATATGGAGAATGGCCTGGGCAAGCAAATATTACTTGTTCAGCGAAAAACTTATAAAGAGGTTAACGATTTGCTTAAAGCTGATAAAATAGATATGGCTTTTATCTGCTCAGGTGCATACGTTGCAGGAATTGCAGATTCTGCATTTAACCTGTTCCTCCTTCCGGAGAGAGACAATCAGAGGTACTATTATGCATATGTTATTGCCAGAAAGGATTCTCCAATTGAGAACTTCCTTGATTTAAAAGGTAAAAAGTTTGTGTTTCCTGATTCACTATCAAACACAGGGATGTATTATCCACTGCACCGTTTGCATGATTACGAAAGCACACCTGAAAGCTTTTTCAGTGAAACATATATCTCAAATGCACATGATAATTCAATAGAACTGGTAAGCAGAGGAATAGTAGATGGCGCATCAGTAAATAGCCTCGTATATGAATATGTAAAGCAGGTTCATCCGGAAATGGTAATGAACGTTAAGATTATTGAAAAAAGCACTCCTTTTGGTATGCCTCCATTAGTTGTATCACGTCAAATAGATAGCATTTTACTCAAAGACATTCATAGTGTTCTCACAAACATGGTTAAAAGCAAAGAAGGTCGTGATATATTAAGAAGTTTGATGTTTAACAGGTTTGTTAGCGATAGTGATACCTTGTACAATGGAATCAGAACTATGTATCAAAATGTTTATGATGTAAACCAAAGTAACAATGGCAAGAAGAAGATACTATCCTCTAAATAAGGTTCGCCTTCCGTTATTCTGGAAATTTGCCATTGCCATATCGGTTATAGTAATCCTTTTTGGCACACTTAACCTCTTGTTTATCAGGTATCAGGTGTACCGAACCTTTGAAGCTCAAATTGAGAGGAACGGCCTTAGCATTAGTTCAATGGCTGCCAAGCAATTGGTTGACCCGATGCTGTACAATGAACTTGGGACTGTAAATAAAGTGCTTCAGCGAACTAAATCAGTAAACCCTGATATTAAGTACCTGATTGTTGTTTCGCCTGATAACAAGGTAATTGCCCATACATTAAACGACACTCCTCCTCAAAGTTTAATAAATGCAAACTTCCTTGAAAAAGATATCACCTCAGGAATCAAGATAATTCACAGCTTATCGCGTAATGATACGGTAATCAGGGATTTTGCAATGCCTATCCTTGATAAAAGACTCGGCACTCTTAGAGTTGGGTTTAGTGAAGATGTAATTAACAAACAACTCTCACAAGCTTCCCGAATGTTTATTGTGCTTGCTCTGGGTTTGCTGTTATTAGGTGTGGTGGCAGCTTTCTTCTTGTCGTATATAATTTCAAAGCCGGTAAAGAATATGAGTTACCAGGTTTCTAAAATAAACCTCCGATCCATTGAATCGCGTGACTATAATATTAATCCTCAAACCGGCAACATCCTGCTTAAGCTAAAGAATCTTTTTAACATGACTGATGAGATTGATGTACTTGGCAACTCGTTTAATGAAATGCTCTTCAGGCTTAATGTTGCATATATAGAACTGGAAAAGACCCGTGAATCAATTTCTCAAACTGAAAAACTTGCTTCAGTTGGAACTCTGGCAGCAGGGCTTGCACATGAAATAAACAATCCGCTCGCCGGCATGAGTAACTGCTTAAGAAGAATTTCAGAAAAACCGGATAATGTCAATCAAAACAAGGAATATATAAGCATGATGTCGGAAGCAATCGACAAAATAAGCAATGTGGTGAAAGGGTTGCTTGATTTTTCGCGCAAGCACGAAATGAACCTTAGTCACATAAACCTCATACAGCATATTGAAAATAGCATATCCCTAATAAATTTCCAACTTCGACAATCCAATATTGAGTTAAAGCGCAATTTTTTGTCAGAGGAAATATACATGGCTGGCAGTCCTAACCATCTGGAACAGGTGTTTGTTAACCTCCTGCTAAACAGTATTGATTCTATCAACGAAAGAAAACTTCAGGAGAAGGATATCGAAGGGGTAATAATAATTGAAATCCGCAAAGTGAATGAAAGCATCATAATTGATTTTATCGATAATGGTATTGGTCTTGAAGAAAAGAAAATACCATTGATGTTCGATGCATTCTTTACTGAAAAGAAAGTGAAACAGGGTACTGGCTTAGGATTAGCAGTTAGTTCAGACATCATCAGGAATCATCACGGTCAAATAACAGGCAGGAATGAGGAAGGTGGAGGTTTTAAAGTAACCGTTATTTTGCCAGAATCAACTAATTCCTGATAAACGAAATAACAATGCTCAAGATATTTGTAGTAGACGATGAAAGAATAGTAAGGGTTACTATAGCAGATGACCTTAAGGATGCAGGATATGAGGTTAGGGAGTTCTCTTCTGCCAATGCTGCACTTCAACACCTTAGAGAAACTGATTCCAATGTTGATATAATCATTACAGACCTGAAAATGCCGGGTATTGACGGACTTGAATTCCTTGCCAGGATCAAGCAGATCAACCTTGATATATTCGTACTGCTAATGACTGCACATGGTTCAGTACAATCAGCCGTTGAAGCCATGAAGCTTGGCGCCTATGACTATTTATCAAAGCCATTTAATGTTGATGAACTTCTATTAATTATTAACCGTATTCAGGAGTTTAAAGAGATCAAAGCTGAGAATAAGCAACTTAGGGTACAGGTAAACAAGAAATATGACCTATCCTCATTTGTTGGTGAAAACACTGCTATCAGCCAGGTATTTGATCTGGTTAAAATCATAGCAGAAAAGAATACTACAGTGCTCATTGTTGGTGAAACCGGAACGGGCAAAGAACTGTTAACCAACATCATTCACTTTAACAGTAACCGCAAAAGAGGTCCATTTATTAAAGTAAGTTGCGCAATACTATCACGTGAAATATTTGAAAGTGAACTCTTTGGTCATGAAAAAGGCGCTTTTACGGGAGCTGAAAAGCAAAAAGCAGGTCGCTTCGAGATTGCAAATAATGGAACACTGTATCTGGATGACATTGACGATATACCTTATGACCTGCAGGTAAAACTGCTCAGAGTTCTTGAAGAAGGTGAGATAGAGCGCGTTGGAGGAAATGAAACTGTTAAGGTGGATGTCAGGGTTATAGCATCAACCAAGAAAAGCTTAAAAGACATGGTAGCTGAAGGCAAATTCAGAGAAGACCTTTACTACCGTTTAAATGTATTTCCAATCAACCTTCCGCCCCTTAGAGAAAGACCGGGTGATATTGAATTAATGGCCAGACACTTCGTTAACCTGTTCTCTGAAGGTGCTGAAATAACCATAGATGATGATGTTATTGAACTATTGAAGCGTTATCCTTTCCATGGAAATGTACGTGAAATAAAGAACCTGATGGAAAGGCTGGTATTACTTGCTCAGGATGGAGTTATCAATAAGCAGATACTTCCCATTGAGGTTCGTTTTCCGGGTAAACCGCATAACTGCTTCTATTTTGGGAATAAAGCACTTGATGAGATCATACGTGAGGTTGAAACCAATGCCATACGCGATGCTTTACTTCGCTCCGGGGGTAACAAAGCAAAGGCTGCAACTATTCTTCAAGTCCCTGCCTCAACCCTTAAATCCAGAATTGAAAAGCTTGGTATTGAAGGAGATTAATTAAATTAAGTCCATATTGACTGTAACACTCTCCTATTTGAGTGTGCATTTCCACCTGCATCAGTATAGGTTTTCGCCTGCATCAGTGTATTTGTGCATTATACAGCCTAAGAAATAGAGTCATTTTATAAATTCTTTCTTTAAAAGCTTTTAAACAGTCCAGATTTCGTCGAATTCGACGAATGGTCGTCGATTTTCATAGCATCTTCTGAACCTTCACACTAACCGCATTGTTTATAAACCTATTGTTTATCAAGGGGTTACGCACTATTTCTTAACATTATTTAAATAATTGGTCTCCCATTTGCTATAGGTGGGGCACAGAGTCAGTAAATATCTGAAAATGTGGAATTTATTAACCAACCCAATTAAATAACAATAAAAATGAAAAGAACAGCCCTAAATCTTATAATCATCATACTGGGAGTGGCATTATCCTCTCCACTGTTAGCACAACAAACTTACCAGGTTAAATCACATAGCATTGTAGTTGAAGGTACTTCAAACCTGCATGACTGGACTGCAAGCGCTGAGCAAGCCAATGGAAGCTTTAAAGTCAATGTTGACGATGGTAAAATAGCTTCTATAAATGCAGTTGAACTTAAAGTTGATGCAAAATCACTCAAAAGTTCAAAAGGTAACATCATGAATTCCAAGATAATTGATGCCCTCAAAGCCAAGAAAAACCCTTACATATCTTTCAAATCAACTGGTGGAACAGTTAGTGAGAAATCAGGTGCTTACAAGATAACAGCCAGTGGTGTACTTACTATTGCAGGCACATCGCAGAATGTAACTGTTGATGCACTTGGTAAAATTTTACCTAACGGCGACATAGAGTTCACAGGTGCAAAGAAATTAAAAATGACTGATTACAATGTAGATCCACCAACAGCTATGCTTGGTACAATGACTACGGGCAATGAAGTCACTCTAACATTTAAAGTAGTACTAAAAACAGTCTAATCTAATCCAATTAACCCTTAATCAATACCTATTATGAACATGAAAATTAAATCCCTAATAACTGTTCTTTTAACAGTTTTCACACTCTCAGGATTTTCACAGAGCATCAATTTTATGCGGCCTGCTGACCAAACCGGAGTTAATAAGTTTGAAACTACAAAAGCTGATACAGTGCCTTTTGATGGTCTTAAAGTTAAGATCGGCGGAGCTTTCACTCAGCAATATCAATCATTAAGCCAATCAAATACCGCAAGTCCGAAAAATGATACAATTAATGGAGTAGGATTTAACACCAATAAATTATATCCATTGGCACCAGGTTTCAACCTTGCAGCTGCTAACTTACGTATTGATGTTCAGTTAGAAGACGGTATTCGAGTGTCTCTTGAAAACTATATGTCATCACGTCACCACTCTGAATTTTGGGTAAAAGGCGGATATATCCAGGTTGACAAACTTCCTATGTTTGGTAACCCTCAATGGTTCTCAGATCATGTAACCGTTAAGATTGGTCACTTTGGAATCAATTATGGCGACCAGCAATTCCGCAGAAGTGATAATGGCAATACCATACACAATGCTTTCGTAGGAAACCTTATCATGGACGCTTTCACTACTGAAATAGGTGGCGAAGTTTACGTTTATCCTGTTGACGGATTATTTCTTATGGGAGGTATGACCAGCGGTATCATCAATGGTGATGTTAAAGAAGCTTATCTGCCTAATGGCGATGTTTTAAAGAAAAATCCTTCAATCCTTGCTAAAGCAGGTTTCGATAAACAACTATCAAACGACCTTCGTTTCAGGTTAACCGGTAGCCTTTATACTAACCCGGGAACAACCAGGAATACCCTTTATGCAGGTGACAGAACCGGCTCACGTTACTTCATGGTTGCCGAGCAGGAAAGATTTGTTCAGAACAATGCTTTCGTTGTTAGCTCAACTTCAAGTCAGTTTACATCAGGGCGTTTAAATCCAGGTTTAACCAAAAAAGTAACTGCTATAAGCATCAACCCATTCGTTAAATTTATGGGACTTGAATTATTTGGAACTTATGAAATGGCAAGCGGTTCAGAAGGTTCAACCGTTCAGGTACCTGACCCTGCCACACGTAAATTCACACAACTTGCAGGTGAAGTTGTTTACCGCTTTCTTCCAAGAGAGCAAGCTTTCATAGGTGCACGTTACAACACTGTAACCGGCCAGCTTCAGGGTTATACTGATGACATTTCAGTTGACCGCATACAACTATCAGCCGGCTGGTACACTACCAAAAATATGCTTGTTAAGCTTGAGTATGTAGCACAGAATTACAATGACTTCAGGGCAACTGATTACAGGAATGGCCTTAAGTTCAATGGTCTCATGCTTGAAGCTGCTATTGCTTTCTAATTTGATATAACTAAAAGGAGCCCTTGAAGCTTTGAGGGCTCCTTTTTTTAAAACTTAAAGCCATGTTGTTAAATGCTTTCCTGATAATTCTTTTAAACCTTATTGCTCCGGCCAGCAGCAACAAGGTGAATTATTCCATCATCGAAATGAGTTCACTTTCATTGTCAGGATCCAGCAATGTCAACAGGTTTGAGTGCACAACTTATGATAATTTCTCAAATGGATTTATAATTATTCATACCGAGGAAAAGGAAGAAACAGTGAAGTTTAACAATGCAGTGTTGAAAATTAACATCAAATCATTCAATTGTAAAAACCCATTATTAACCAAGGACTTCTATAACACGCTCAATGTAAAAGAGAGTCCTACTATTGATGTTGAGCTTTTAAGTGCTGAGCCGATGGGCATGTCAAAAATCCTGAGATCAAACAAAGGAAGATTCAAAGCTGATGTTGCAATTAGTTTGAATGGTATCAGCAAACTTGATCAAATAATAGTTCATTGGGAAAAAACAGGTTATAATACATACAGATTTATCGGTGAAAAAGAGCTTCTTATGTCTGATTTTGATATTGAATCACCTGTAACTGCACTTGGGCTTATAAAAGTGAATGATGAAATTAATATAAGCTTTGACCTTTTTATACAAGCCAATCCAAAAATATTTTAATAACACATGAATTACGGTTGCTAACGCACAAAGATAAAGGTTGGTTAATAAATTGGTGATTAGTTTGCATAAGCAAAAGGTGTATTAATTTACGCCTTTTGCTTATTAATTATTATTGATAAACTCCATAAGGCTATATAGATGGGTTGAACTGTTATATAAGCAAATACTAGTAGCTTTGCAAAATCATGACTGAAAGCAAGACACCGGGTTATAACCGGATCTGGATTATCTCCTATCCCATCATACTTAGCCTGATTGCACAGAATGCAGTAAATGTAACTGACACTGCATTTCTTGGCCGTGTTGGTGAAGTTGAACTTGGTGCTTCAGCTATTGGCGGCTTGTTTTATATTTCACTCTTCATGCTTGGTTTTGGGTTTAGTATAGGAGGTCAAATACTCATTGCTCGTCGCAATGGTGAAAGAAAGTTTGATGAGATAGGCCGCATCACTGATAACAGCCTATATTTTCTGGCAGGAATGGGCCTTTTATTATTCCTCATAATTTTCTTCTTTGCCCCTGCAATGCTCAGGCCATTAATCTCTTCTGATGCAATTTATAAGGCGAGTATTGACTTCCTGCAGTACCGCATATATGGTATTTTTTTCGCCTTTGGTAATATCTTGCTTCGCTCATTTTACATTGGCACCACCAGTACCCGCGTATTAACGTATAATGCAATAATCCTCGCAGGTACAAATATTTTCCTCGACTATTGCCTCATCTTCGGCAACTTCGGGTTTCCTGAAATGGGAATTAAGGGCGCAGCTCTTGCTTCATCTATTGCTGAAGCGGTTTCAGCTATCTTTTTCTTCACCTATACCCTGAAAGTAGTTGATCTTAAAAAGTATAACCTCTTCAGGTTCGGTCCGCTTGACTGGAGTGTTATCAAAACTACTTTTAACATCTCCGTTTTCGTAATGATACAAATGTTCCTCTCTTTGGCAGGATGGTTTGTTTTTTTTATGATAATAGAGAAGATGGGCGAACGACAACTTGCTATTTCCAATATTATCCGAAGCATTTATATTGTTTTCATGATCCCTGTATTTGCATTCGGATCAACAACCAACACTCTCGTGAGCAATCTTATTGGAGAAGGTAAAAGTGATCATGTGATATCAATCATCAGGAAAGTTTCCCTTATGAATTTCGTTATGAGTGCTGCAATTGTCGGAATATTTGTCTTCATACCCCATGCACTTATTGCGGTATATACGAATGATAATTCGTTAATCACCGATACTGTTCCTGTTCTTTATGTAATAATGACAGCTTTAACCCTTTTTTCGTTTTCCAATATATTGTTCAACGGGGTTTCAGGTACTGCACGTACTGAAGTTGCCTTGATCATTGAAACAATCACAATTGGTCTTTACCTTATAATAACCTATTTGCTGGCTGTTACCTTTAAACTCCCTATACATATAGTATGGACTGCTGAAATATCATATTTCCTCATCATGGGCTTGCTTTCATATCTTTACTTACGGTCAGGGCATTGGAAGCTGAACCGTAGCATTATATCTCGCAACTCTTAAATCAATTATATTTGCAGTATGGCAAAACTGTCTGTCGTTATAATTACCCTGAACGAAGAGAAAAACATTGAACGATGCCTTCGCTCCGTTGAAGGTTTAAGCGATGATATTGTGGTAGTCGACAGTGGGTCAACAGATCTTACTGAATCAATCTGCAAGTCATTTGGTGTTCATTTCCACACACAAAAGTGGCTGGGATATGCTGAAACTAAAAACTACGCAAATAGCCTTGCCCGCCATAAGCTTATTTTGTCACTTGATGCTGATGAAGCCCTGTCAGATGAATTAAGAAAAAGCATCTTGAATGTACTCGCTAATCAGAAATCGCAGGCATATAGCATGAACCGCCTCACTAACTATTGTGGTAAATGGATAAAGCATGGCGGCTGGTATCCCGATAAAAAGATTCGTTTATTCAATTATGACGAAGGTGCATGGGCCGGCACACTTATACATGAGGCTATAAAATTAAAGAATGGTTCACCCGTTGAACACCTTAAAGGCGATATTCTTCACTACTCCTATCATACTATTTCCGACCATATTTCACAAGCTAACCGATTTACCGATCTTACAGCATATAAAGCATTTGAGGAAAATAGAAAAGGATCAATTATAAAGATAATCTTCAGTCCCATAATCAAGTTTAAAAAAGACTATATCTTCCGGGCGGGCTTTCTCGACGGTTATTCCGGATTTGTAATATCTGCCATTTCAGCCTTTGCAACATTTATGAAGTACGTTAAATTGCGCCAGCTTCACAACCAGCCGGTTAATAATGATGATATTAAGAATAAACCCGGCAACCGGGGTGATGAAGTACAGCAAACTACTGATTAAATGAAGCCTAAACACGTTATTTTAAGCCGCACTGACAGTATCGGAGATGTGATGCTCACATTGCCTCTTGCAGGTTTGCTCAAACAAAGCTTCCCCGATGTAAGAATCAGTTTTCTTGGTATGCCCTACACCCGTGATATTATAAAATCATGCTCCCATGTGGATGAATTTATCGACTGGCAGGAACTCAAAGAGCTTAATACTGAGGATTCAGCTAAGCAGTTGAGGGCTGTTGGTGCAGATCTTATCATCCATGTATTCCCAAACAGGCAAATATCCCGTATTGCTGTAAAAGCAGGCATTCCCAACAGGATGGGCAGTACCGGGAGATGGTATCACTGGCTCGACTGCAATATATTGGTACCCCTTTCACGCAAGAACTCTGAGTTCCACGAAGCTATCCTGAATATCAAGCTTGCAGCCCCGGTACTAAAAAAAGGCCAGTCAGAGGAGAATCAATTCAGGCTACCTACACTAAACGAAATACCTGCTTTATATGGCTTTACCGCACCAAAACTTTCCGACCATTCCGTTGCAGGTCTTTTAGATCATGATTATGTTAACGTCATCCTTCACCCTCGGTCGAAAGGGAGCGCCCGTGAATGGGGATTAAATAATTATGCAAATCTGGCCAGGCGTCTTTCTGAAAATGCACACGGCATCAATGGAAGGAAGTTTAAAGTATTTATTACTGGTACCAGGGTAGAAGGTGATATGCTGCATAAAGAAGGATTCTTTGAATTGGCAGGCAATGTAAGTGATGTTACAGGCATGTTCAGCTTATCCCAATTTATTGAATTCATTGATTCATCTGATGTATTGGTTGCCGGCTCAACAGGCCCCTTGCACATTGCATCAGCTCTTGGCAAGATCGTAGTAGGCCTTTATCCGCCTATCAAGCCTATGCATCCGGGCCGATGGGCACCGCTTGGCACAAATGCAGCATATACTGTGAAGGATATAGAGTGTGAGAAGTGCAGGAAACTTAATGAATGTGAGTGCATGAAGTCAATTACTGTTGATCAGGTGCAACAAAAGATTGTTGCAATGGTTTTAAATACTAATTTGAAAAAATAACTGCATGAAGGTATCAGGTAATGAGTGGTTTGTAATTGTGAATCCTAATGCCGGCAGGCGCAAAGGAGAAAAGGACTGGCTTGAAATTGCACGGTTACTTACTGAAGCGGGGCTTGCATTCACCAGTGTTTTTACTGATGCCCCTAATCATGCTGTTAAGCTTTCCAAAAAATACATAGAAGCGGGTTTCCGGAAAATTATAGTTGTAGGTGGCGATGGAACTCTTAATGAAGTAATCAACGGTATATTCTGTCAAAAACGTTTTGCCCCCGACGAAATAACAATTGCAATGATTCCTGTAGGTACAGGTAACGACTGGGGGCGATCATTTAACATCCTTCCGGGATATAAGCAAGCCATCGATATTATAGCTCGCGGTAGAACATTCAGACAGGATATAGGAAAGGTTACTTATACATCGGATGAAAAAACCAATGACAGGTATTTTATTAACATGGCAGGTATTGGTTTTGATGCTATAGTTGCCAAAAAGACAAATAAACAAAAACGCGAAGGGAAAAGTGGTCCCTTTTCATACATAATTAACCTGTTCACAAGCCTCTTGGTCTTCAAGTCGGTAGTAACAAATCTGATCATTGACGGGAAGCCTGTAAATGAAGATATCTTTAGCATGAGCGTGGCTATCTGCCAGTTTAATGGTGGGGGTATGAAGCAAGCTCCTGAGGCTATAGCCGACGATGGACTATTTGATATTACGCTGATTACCCGCGTAAGCCGTATGACGGTAATACGCAACGTGACAGGATTATATGACGGCTCTTATGTGAAACTAAAGCAAGTCAAGCAATTCCGTGGTCAAGTGGTTAAGATAGAATCCAATCCGCCACTTTTCCTTGAAACAGATGGTGAATCACTTGGCCATACTCCTATGACCTTCGAAATTATGCCCCGCTGTGTTACTATAGTGACTGGCAAAGACTGATTTATCATGGCTGGCATATACATTCATATTCCCTACTGCCGGCAAAAGTGCAGCTACTGCAACTTCTTCTCAGTTGTTTCCCGTAAAAGCGCACCGGAAATGATTGTTGCAATTTGCCGTGAAATGGAGATCAGAGCTTCAAATCATATCAATCAACAGGGAATTGTAAATGTTCAGGACCAACCAGCTTCTAAGCAAATCAGTGACATTGAACCTACTGCTGTAAATCAAAACAACGACAATGAATACGCTCATATAAAGCAACTTGCTGATCTTGAATACACAGTATCAGATCAACCTGGTGATCTTGAAAGCAATGAAGTTAAACAGACGTCTGATCTTAAACACAATGCATTAAAGCAATCAATCGAAACCCTTTACCTGGGTGGGGGTACACCCTCATTGCTGGAAAAACATCTGCTTGAAAAACTCTTTACCACTGCTTACCACAACTATAATATTTCAAAGGATGCTGAAATAACAATCGAGGCCAATCCTGATGATATCACAGATGACAACCTTCAATTTTGGAAACAATTGGGAATTAACAGGCTAAGTATCGGTATTCAGTCATTTAGAGATGAAGATCTCGAATATCTCAACAGGGTACATTCAGCTCAAAAGGCCTTAAGTTGCATCCAACTTGCAAGGGACCATGGCTTTCCTGATCTTACTATCGATCTTATTTATGGCGTTCCAACCCTCAGCAATGAGCAGTGGATAAAAAATCTGGAAGTATTTGCAGGTTTATCAATACCACACTTGTCAGCCTATGCCCTTACTGTTGAACCACGTACTCCCCTATCTAATCTTATTGAAAAGGGAAAAGTAAAACCGGTTGACGAAAAACAGGCATCAGAGCAATTTGAAATACTCATGCAGTTCATGCATGATCATAATTACCTCCACTATGAAATATCTAACTTCTGCTTGCCCGGTCATTTTGCCAGGCATAATCTCTCCTATTGGAAAGGGACGACCTATTTAGGGTTTGGGCCATCAGCACATTCATTCAATGGTTCAACCAGGCAATGGAATGTTTCATCAGTTAGTGAATACCTTAGTGCTATAAAGAATGATGTGATACCTGCTGAACATGAAGAACTTTCCATCACTAACAGGTATAATGAATACGTAATGACCGGATTGCGAACAATTTGGGGCTGTGATACCCGTGAGATAAGTAATCAATTTGGATTACAGTATGAAAGCTATTTCAGTGATCAAGTGGTTAAATGGATTAATCAATCACTCATCAAAAGGTCGGATACTAAATTCGTTCTAACCAATCAAGGCAAATTATTGGCTGATGGTATTGCTTCTGATTTGTTTTATATCTGACACCTTGCAACAGAGCTTCTCTCCTCTCTCTGACAAATAGTAAAAGAACTATTCTCCTGCTTAAACTCGACAGTTCATTTATATTACAAGTAAATCTGCGTCAACCTTCGCCATTAAATAACAACTCTCATTACTACCGGTTGATGATCTGCTTCAGAGAATCCTGTTACCACGGTTTTTACGTATTGTAAATTGATATTGGGTGATAAAACAAAAAAATCAATCAGGCTGGTAACGGTTTCTCCCTCCTTGTATGAAATATTCACATCACGGTTAGTAGTATGCAATGGATCGTAGGCGTATGTCCACCCCTGAGGAGTAAAATCTTCAGGTATGCCGGGTGTAATCGTTTTAGATTTATAAACGGTTAATACAACTGTTGAATCAAACGAAGGGGGGTTTTGGTTCCAGTCGCCCCCAATTATTACGTAATTACCCTTTTCATACTCATCAAGCATTCTGGTCTTTAGGGTATTTAATTCTTTTTCTCTTAAAGCAGCTGCATCACCAAATGCTGAGTTATGTGTGTTGATAAGTACCAGTTCTTTCCCATCGCCGGTATTATAGCGTGTTTCAAGATAACCCCGTTTAAGCTGAAATAATCGCATAGGCCAACTATAAGACGACTCAAAAGAAACCCGCTTAACTGATGATGGTGGGAACTTGCTTAGTGTAACAAGCCCGCTTCTTACCTTGCCCATGGGTCTTTTTGGCGGAACAGGCACCCAGGCATTATAATTAAGACCAAAATAGCCACTGAACTCTGGCATGCTTTTAGTAATTGACCTGAACTGGTTTTCATAATAACTACGCCGTGATAGTGTATCAACCTCCTGAAGTAGTATGAAAGCCGCTGTGTCAAAAGAAACTATTCTTTTCAGCACAGCATTCCTGTACTTTTCATACTGTTCACGAATGGGACGTACCATTTTGCCACCCTCATAAAAGAAATCCATGTCAGCCCCAAGTCCTGAATAACCTGTATTCCAGGTTACCATTGTTAATGTATCATTAATGACAGGAGCTTTTGAGTTAATGAGGAGCACATCTTCTCCATTTGGCTTATATTCAAAGTATGTTTGCCACCCCAGGAAACCAGCAAATAATATCACTATTATGAAGATAAATAATAGTAAATACCTGATAATTCTTATGATCATGACTAGAATATTGGTTATATCAAAGATAATTAAGTTTAGCCTTTTTATTGCTACTTAGTGTCAAAATTATTACGCCAGTCAATCCTTTCAGAAGAGCTGAAAGCATACCTGAGTGTTTACTTATTCCAAAAAGCAGCAGAGAAGAGAATGAGAACAGTAAACAATTCTAAACGTCCAAGTAACATCAGAAATGAAAGAAGCCACTTTCCTGCATCAGGTATAAGTCCATAATTTAATACCGGGCCTACGGAGCCAATACCGGGACCAATATTACCAAGGCTTGCGGCAACCGCCCCTATAGATGACTCAAAATCAAGGCCCATCATTGAAACTGCTAATGAGCCAGTGGCAAAAATGACTATATATATTAAGAAAAAGGCCAGAACGTTGAAAATAATATGCTGCGGAATAGATTTGCCGTTTAACCTAACAGGTATCAGCGCTTGTGGATGTATAAGTCTTTTTAACTCCAGCTTGCTGTTTCTGAACAAGAGCACTATTCTCACAACCTTAATACCTCCACCTGTTGAACCAGCGCATCCACCAATGAACATTAGCAGGAATATGATCAGCCATGAATATGTAGGCCAGGTAAGATAATCAGCACTTACAAAGCCGGTTGTTGTTATAATGGAAACAACTTGGAAAAGCGAATCAATGAGCGCTTTATCAAAGGCCACATTTTTCAGAATCAGCAATGAAGCTGTGATAATTGCAGTTGATATCAGAATAATATAAGTGTAGTTCTTAAGTTCTTCATTGCTGATAATATACTTGAATCTGCGTCTAAGTGCAAAAAAGTGTAGAGAGAAATTAATACCTGCCAGATACATAAAAACTATAAGCACCATCTGCAGATATGGTGAAAAGCCAGCCACAGAATCATTCTTTGTGCCAAATCCCCCGGTTGATAGAGTAGTAAATGAGTGACAAAGGGCATCATAAATACTTAATCCACCGAATATAAGAAATGCAGTACAGAATAAAGTCATGGCAACATATATTACCCAGAGATTCTTGGCAGTTTGTGTAATGCGGGGTGTTAGTTTATCAGGTGTTACACCCGGAACTTCGGCAACAAACAACTGCATTCCTCCAATACCCAAAATAGGCAGCACAGCAAGTGAAAGTACAATAATTCCCATACCTCCTATCCATTGTGTAAGGGCGCGCCAAAAGAGAATTCCTTTAGGAAGAGCTTCAATATCAGTAAATATAGATGCACCTGTGGTAGTAAAACCCGACATAGTTTCAAAGAATGCATCAGTATAGTTGGTAGTTACCCCACTTAACATAAACGGAAGAGCGCCGAATATGGAAATTGCAACCCACGATAAGGATACAATTATATAACCTTCACGCTTACCAATGCTATTCTGGTCAAGGTTACGGTTGAAAATATAAAGAGAGCTTCCGATAGACAAAGCAATCACTCCAGATATAAGTAGTGGGAGAAAATCATGAGTTGGCTCAAACAATACCATATTTGATAGGCATTGCCTGTCGTACCATGCTGATGGTAGGAGGCTGAGCAGCATAAAAAGACCTTCAATTATAAGCAGTACACCAAGCACTTTTAGAATAGCATACCTGTTTATATCACGAATAGTGCTCATGCTATGCTGATCTTAATTAAAAAGGTTTTGAACCCTGCTAATAGCTTCAGGTAATGCGAAAATGACAACTGTATCACCTTCTTTTATCTGTAAGTCACCTACTGCAATAAAACTATTATCGCCTCTAACAATACCACCTATAATACTTCCCCTGGGGCAGTCAAGATGCTTTATCTGTTTTTTAGTGGCTACTGAACCTGGTTTCACCATAAACTCAAATACTTCAGCATCAACACCACTCAGGCATTTAGTTGATTTAACATCTGCATTCATCGTAAACCCAACAATGTAGGATGCAGTAATGAGTTTCTTATTGATAACAGTTTCTATTCCAATACTTTGCGAGATACTGATGTAATCAATATTCTCTACCAAAGGTATTACTCTCTTCACGCCAAAACGCTGGGCGAGCAAACAGGTAAGTATGTTGGTTTCATAATCATCAGTAACAGCAATGAAGGCATCCATATTCCTTATGCCTTCATCTTCCAATAGTTCTATATCACGGGCATCGGCATTGATAATGAGTGTTTTTTCAAGCAGATCAATAAGTTCAAAAGCGCGTTCCTTATCCATTTCAATCAGCTTAACGTTCATTTCTCTTTCCAGCAGTTGTGCAGTCTTCCTGCCAATCCTACCACCGCCAACAATCATTACGTTTTTGATTTCAACTATTTCTTTCCCACCAAGGTGCATTAAAGAGTCAATACCCTGAGGTTTGGTTATAACATATGCAAGGTCATTAAGCTTAAATACATCATCACCTTTAGGAATAATAGTTTTGTTATTGCGATGTATAGCAACAGCCCTGAAGTCGAGCTTTGGATTTTCTGATGCAATCTGGTTTAAGCTTTTGTTTAAAACCAAAGCCTTTTCATCAAGCTTAATAAGTAGAAGTGAAAGCTTGTTGTCAGTGAAATCGAATATTTCAGTTGCCGCGGGTTGTTTGATTAACTTAACAATCTCCTTTGATGCAATACGTTCAGGACAAACCATTGAATCAATGCCGAGTGACCGCATAAGTTCACGATTCTCATTGGTCAAATACTCAACATTATTGATTCTGGCAATTGTACGTCGTGCACCCAGTTTCTTGCCAATAGCACAGGTAGTGATGTTGATTTTCTCATCATGCACCACTGAAATCAACAAATCAGCACCTCTCACATTTGCTTGTTCAAGCACTTCAATTGATGAAGAATCGCCTGTTATGGTAAGCAGATCAGTATGGGTTTCAATCAGTTTGAGGAGTTCCTGATGTGGATCCACAATAGTGATGTTGTGGTTTTCACCGGAAAGCATTTTAGCCAGATGGAATCCAACTTCTCCGTCGCCGGCAATGATTATATTCATGTATCCTCCTTAATGGAAAAATTTACTGGGCAAAAGTAACACATTTTGACGTTAACTTTGCGGCAATAATAATTGATCATGTCACCTGGTATAGGAGTAATCTTACAACAAATAAATAGTCCTGATGATTTGCGTAAACTGACTGAAGACCAGTTGCCTGAATTATGCAGGGAAATAAGGCAATTCATCATTGAAGCCTGCTCAACAAACCCTGGTCATCTGGGTGCTAGCCTGGGCGCTGTTGAATTGGCAGTTGCTATTCATTATGTGTTTAAAACGCCAGATGATAAGCTAATATGGGATGTGGGGCACCAGGCTTATGCACACAAAATTATCACCGGTCGTCGTGATCAATTCTCAACAATCAGAAAAAGCTTTGGCATCAGTGGATTCCCACGTATGCAAGAAAGTGCTTATGATGCTTTTGGAGTAGGCCATGCCTCAACTTCCATTTCCGCAATATTAGGGATGGCTACTGCCGCAAAATTGATGAACAATAACAGCCGTCAGCATATAGCTGTAATAGGCGATGGTGCCCTAACCGGCGGCATGGCTATGGAAGCGCTTAATAACGCTGGTGTATCAGATACAAATTTACTGGTAATACTCAATGATAACGGCATTGCAATTGACAAAAGTGTTGGCGCCTTACGCGAATACTTTATTGATATTGTAACCTCCCGCTTTTATAAGAAACTTAAAGATAGGGTATGGTTCCTTATGGGAGGCAACACCAGGTATGGCTCAAATTCACGTTCAGTAGTTAAACAACTCACTAAGGCAGTTAAATCAACACTATTTGATAACTGTAACCTGTTTGAGGCATTTAACTTCAGGTATCTTGGACCTGTTGATGGTCATGATGTGGTTAAACTGGTCAAGCTGTTTCACGATCTCAGGGATATTCCCGGACCTAAGCTTCTGCACGTCATTACTGTTAAGGGAAAAGGTTTTGAGAAAGCTGAGCAACAACAGATAATTTATCATGCCCCCGGAAAATTTGATAAGAAAACAGGTGAACTGATTAACACCACCCCTGATAATACACCTTCAAGGTATCAGGATGTTTTCGGGCAAACTATTCTTGAACTGGCTCGTGAAAATGAACAAATAGTAGGTATTACACCCGCCATGCCTACCGGCTGCTCTCTTAACCTTATGATGAAAGAAATGCCTCACCGGGCATTTGATGTAGGTATTGCCGAGCAGCACGCGGTAACATTTGCGGCAGGTATGGCTACCGAAGGACTTATTCCTTTTTGCAATATCTACTCATCCTTTATGCAACGCTCTTATGATCAAATAATACACGATGTTGCCTTACAGCAATTACCTGTTGTACTTTGCCTCGACAGAGCTGGGCTGGTAGGTGAGGATGGCCCAACACATCATGGTGCTTATGATCTTACATATTTGAATGCAATTCCGGGTTTAACCATTTCTGCTCCTATGAATGGGCATGATCTCCGCAATTTAATGTATTCAGCACAATTGCCAGGCACAGGGCCTTATGTTATTCGCTATCCACGCGGTAGTTGTGCCAGCACTAACTGGCATCGTGCATTCGAAGAAATAACCACAGGGAAGGGGCGGCATGTTTCTGATGGCACAGATATTGCAATACTTAGCCTCGGACACCCTGGTAACTTTGTGAAACAAGCTATCAGCATCCTGACAGAAAGAAATATAGTACCTGCTCATTATGACATGCGATTCTTAAAACCCATAGATGAAGAGATATTGCATGAAGTTTTTAGCTCATATAAAGGAGTAATAACTGTAGAGGATGGCACTATTAAAGGAGGATTAGGAAGTACAGTGCTTGAGTTTATGACAAAGCATCATTATAGTAACCATGTAACCATACTGGGTATTCCTGACGATTTTATTCCACATGGAAAGCCCGATCATTTATACGCACTATGTGGTTTTGATGCCGATGGGATTGTAAAAGCTGTTTTAGATATAACGCAATTAATGTCTTTCAACGCCGTTAGTAAAACGTAAATTTATCTACACTCATGCCGGAAACCAAACATAGAATTCTGAAGAAGCTTTTGTTGGTGTTGGTTATTATAATCCCGGTTGCAGTTGGATCAATTTTGCTTTTCCAATATTTCAATGGCGACAAGGTCAGGCAACTGATAGTTGGAGAGATTAACAAACACCTGGCCGTTAAAGCAACCGTAGACGGTACTGAAATTAGCATAATACGATCTTTTCCATACGCTTCTTTAATACTTTCCAATACAGCACTGCAGCCCCCGGCTGAACTTATAAATGCTCCCGGCTTACTGCATGCTGAAAAAATATCCCTCAAGTTTAACCTGATTAATATTATTACCGGTCGGTACTCTATACATAGTATTGCAATACATAATGCATCTCTTACTATATATGAGGATCAGCACGGAGGTAATAATTATAACATCTGGAAGAAAACATCTAATACAGGCAATGAATCAGTGAAGTTCAATATTCAACGCCTGACATTAACCTCTTCAAAAGTTTATTACCGCAACTTATTACGGAATGATGATATAGCAATTGCAGTGAGTGATATGCTCATAAAAGGATCAATTCAACAGGATGAATTCCTGATGAAACTTAAGGGTGATTGTTATAATGAGCGAATGATAATAGCAGGCGAAAAGGTTCTACCACCAGGCCAGGCATCTATTGAATCAGCAGTTGATATAAACACACTTAACAAAGAGCTTGACTTTCGGGAGTCAAAAGTCATTTTCGCCGGCATAAATACACAGTTTAATGGCAACTACAATTATGGCCTTACCCCGACCATTGATTTTAAGATTATATCACTCACTTCCGATTTAAAAAATCTTCTTGCAGTTGCTCCTGAACGTGCAGTTAAAGCATTGTCTGATTATGATATCAACGGAAGAATTAAAGCTGAAGGCACATTAAAAGGTCCTGTTACACGCATATCATCTTTGGCTGTCACCACAACTTTTGATATAACCGGAGGTAAGTTTGACTATACTTCGAAAAAGTTTGCACTTAAAGACATTAACACCAGTGGCACTTTTACTTATAAAGGATTAGCAAACTCAGAAGTGCTGAATCTTACCACATTCGCCGGGAATATAAAAACAGGCAAATTAAAGGGAAGTACCACGATAAGGAATTTCAACAATCCTCACGTGAACATGGTGCTGAGTGTACAAGCTGATGCTTCTGAATTTGCCTCTTTAATTGAAAATTCAGAATTGAGGGAGTTCAGGGGAAATTTAATAGCTGATTTAAAATACAACGGCCATTATAAACCCGGTACCAGGATGGATAAAAACCTCACCGGTCAGGTATCATTAATGAATGCCGGGTTTGAGTATAATAAAAACCAAATCAGCAATATTGACGGACTTATTGAATTCAATGAAAATAAGCTGCATTTCAGCGGATTAACCTGCACAATTGGGACATCGGATTTAAAGGCAAATGGGTACATTGAAAATCTGGTTAGCCATCTGCTGAATGAAGAGCAAAATATCCATGCCTTCCTTAATCTCTATTCCGGGAAACTGATATTGGAGGACATACTTGCACTTGTTGGAAAGAAGACAAGTCCGTCATTATCAACCAGTATGTTCCCTCCACATATTTCGTTCAAAGTACTGCTGAGTGTTAATTCACTTACCTATAAGAAGCTTATAACTAATGATATTACCGGCGTGTTTATGCTTGATAACGATATATTAAGAGGATCGAATATTATCATTAATGCCCTCGACGGTTCCATTACAGCCAACGGCTTGATTAACGGGCGTTATGGAAATAAGGCACGTATTGTTACAAAGGCTGAGTTTAAAGATGTCAACATAACTAAGTTTTTCTACCAGTTCAATGAATTCGGACAAAACAGCATTGTAAGCAGTAATTTAAAAGGCACTTCAAATGCCTCAGTTGATTTCGCCACAAATCTGTATAGCGATTTTAGTGTAAACACTGAAACTATTGAGGCAATTGCCGATGTGGAAATAAGAAATGGTGAACTTAATGATTTTGAGCCTCTGCAGGCTTTGTCGAGATTCCTCGACGCTTCTGAACTTAGAAATGTAAGGTTTGAAACATTAAAGAACCGAATTGAAATAACCCGTAAAACAGTGTTGATACCACGCATGGAGATCAAATCGTCAGCACTCGACCTGTCAGGATATGGAACACATACTTTTGGAAACGATATTGATTACCATGTTAACATGTTGCTTTCAGATGTTCTAAGAGCCAAGAGGAAAAGAAATGTTGAAGAAGTCAAATATATTGAAGACGACGGATACGGAAAGCCTCGTTTATTCCTGAAGCTGAGCGGACCTATAGATGACCCCATAGTGCAATATGACACTAAAGCTGTTAAGGGTAAAATAGTAGATGACTTCAAGAATGAAAAAAAGGTATTCAGAGATGTTATTCATAAAGAATTTGGAAAGAAAGATGTAAGGGACAATCCTGCTGTGAACCCTTCAACCGGTGTAAAACCTGTTGAATTCCAGATTGAGTGGGATGAAACTAAATAACACCTTATATTTGTACTTACAACAGTATAGCCCTGAATGAAAATACGCTCCATCTTCCGGCCTAAAGCAACCGACATATACAAACAGAAGAAAACCTGGAAGAGATGGTTATTCGTTATCGCTTTAGTGATTGTGAGCATTTCATTGTGGTATACCAACTCATTGGTTCGAAAAATTGCAGAGGACGAGCGTGGAAAGATCACAACGTGGGCTAATGCAATACAGCAAAGAGCCCGCCTGGTAAATTATACTGAAACTTTCTTTAAACAAATCAGTGCTGAAGAACAGGAGCGTGCCCAATTGCTTGCTGAAGCAACCATTAAAACAGTACAATCGGATATTGACGACGATATAAGCTATTATCTGAAAATCATCTCAAATAATACTTCTATTCCGGTGATACTTTCAGACGATAAGGGCAATATAAGGGAAGCGAAAAATGTAAATTTTGATCCTGATACTGTTCCTGTTATGACCCCGGCACTATTGGAAGAATTTTCCACCTACCCTCCTATCGTAATGGATTATTATTCAGGAAACTATATCTATTTTTACTATAAAGACTCCAAGCTATTCTCTGACCTGAAGGTAGTGCTTAATGACCTTGTTCAGTCGTTTTTTCAGGAAGTAGCTGATAACTCCGCATCTGTGCCGGTTATAATTACTGATAGCACCCACCGGAACATAATTCAGTATGGCAATATTGACAGCACGCTAATTAAAGATTCAGTATTTGTAAGGAACACTATTCAATCGATGGCCAGCAACAATGAACCCATCGAAATTGATATAACCGGACAGAAAACATTCATCTATTACCAGGATTCATACGTGCTTACCCAGTTACGGTTCTTCCCATACATTCAACTTGGTATTGTCAGCTTATTCCTGCTCGTATCATATCTGCTGTTCAGCATTGCCCGCCGATCAGAACAGAATCAGGTGTGGGTTGGTCTCGCAAAAGAAACTGCACACCAATTGGGAACACCATTATCATCAATGATAGCATGGGTTGAATACCTGAAAGGACAAAATGTCAACAAGGAAACAATTGATGAACTACAAAAAGATGTGAACAGGCTAAGCACCATAACTGAGCGATTTTCAAAGATCGGTTCAATTGCTAACTTGAAGCCCGAGAACATTGTTGATGTTATATATCACTCTGTGGATTATCTCAAAACAAGAACCTCCAGAATGGTCATTTTTGAGATCAACCCTCCTGCTGATGCAATTATCCTCACTAAGCTTAATTACCAGCTTTTCGACTGGGTAATTGAAAACCTGGTTAAGAATGCTGTAGATGCAATGTCAGGCAAGGGTAAGATCACAATCAATATTGTTGAGGATGATCAAACAGTAACCATTGATGTTACTGACACTGGCAAGGGAATTCCAAAACAGATGTACAAAACTATCTTCAATCCTGGGTTTACAAGTAAGCAACGCGGCTGGGGACTTGGGTTATCCCTTTCAGAACGTATCATCAGAGATAATCATGGTGGCAAGATCTTCGTAAAATCATCCATCCCATTTAAGGAAACCACCTTCAGAATTGTCCTTACTAAATAAGCATCAGCTAATCGCTTAAAATCGTTTCATTCGGATTTATAAAAAGGAGAAATTTCTTTTTACTTAAATAATTCATTATTAGCCATTTATGCAATTAAATTGTTTTATTTTAGAACAGTTCCTTTAATTATTGCCGAAATATTTTGTGTATCTAAAAAATGCTTTATTTTTGACACATTATGGCTTGCACAATTAGCATATTTTCTTTCAGGCTGACTAACAAATCAATTTTTCGCAATTTGAAGAATCGCGACGGATATTGATTCATCATGAGGATGTTGACGCGTTCTCACGATGTACTATTTAACTTACCAAATAATAATCAATATCTCAGTCAAAATGAAATTACCCTTCGCAGAATCCTACAAGATTAAAATGGTGGAAACAATTCACCGAAGTACAAGAGCTGAACGTGAAGAATGGATTAAAGCAGCTAATTATAATCTGTTTAAGCTTAAAAGTGAACAAGTGTTCATTGACCTGCTTACCGATTCGGGCACTGGTGCCATGAGTGATAAGCAGTGGAGTGAAATGATGATAGGTGATGAGAGTTATGCCGGGGCATCTTCCTTTTACAAAATGAAGAATGCCATAAAGGATATACTTGGATTTGAGTACTTTTTACCAACTCACCAGGGAAGAGCAGCAGAAAACGTGCTTTTTTCAGCATTAGTAAAGCCTGGTGATATCGTTCCTGGAAATTCACACTTTGATACTACCAAAGGACATATTGAATTCCGCCATGCCCGCGCTATTGACTGCACAATTGATGAAGCATTTGACACCAGACTGCTTCACCCATTTAAAGGAAATGTTGATCTGAATAAACTTGAAGAAGTTTACAAATCAACTCCCAAGGATAAAATTCCGTTTACAGTAGTAACCATTACATGTAATTCATCGGGTGGTCAGCCTGTTTCTATGGCTAATCTCCGTGCTGTGAGGGAATTGTCAAATAAGTATGGCATAATGATTATTTTTGATTCTGCACGTTTTGCAGAGAATGCATACTTTATTAAAATCCGTGAAGAGGGTTATGCTGATAAAACCATTAGGGAGATAGTGGCTGAAATGTTCAGCTATGCTGATGCCATGACCATGAGCAGCAAGAAAGACGCAATTGTGAATATGGGCGGCTTTATTGGGCTTAGGGATGAGGTTCTGTATAAAAAAGCTTCTACCTACAATATTATGTTTGAGGGATATATCACCTATGGAGGTATGTCAGGCCGCGACATGAATGCACTTGCCCAGGGGTTATATGAAGGCACCGAATTTGATTATCTTGAAACACGCATAAACCAGGTTGCCTACCTCGGCAATAAACTAATGGAGTATGGTGTACCTGTGCAACAACCTTTTGGCGGACATGCAATCTTCGTTGATGCAAAACGCTTTTTACCGCATCTGCCAAAGGAGGAATTCCAGTCGCAAACACTGGCTGTAGAGCTCTATCTTGAAAGTGGTGTACGTGGTGTTGAAATCGGTGCATTGCTTGCTGACCGTGATCCTGATACACGTGAAAACCGGTTCCCGGCCCTCGAATTACTCAGGCTTACCATTCCACGACGCGTTTATACTAATAATCACATGGAGTATGTTGCTGTTGCTCTCGGAAACGTTTACAAGAGAAGTGATACTATTATCCATGGGCTCAAAATTGTAAATGAAGCACCTATAATGCGGCACTTCACCGTAGACCTGGCGAGAGTGTAAATTCACAGAGAAAAAAGTATAATTATTTTTAAGAGGGGAAACATGATGTTTCCTCTCTTTTTTTGTGCATTATGGTTTTGCTTCATTCAGTTCTTCTCTACCTTTGGGCTACCTTTCCTCTACCTTTGGTCTACCTTTTGTCTACCCCGGGGGTAGAGAAAGGGTAGAGTAAATGTATTTATAATGTAGCTGTAAAGTTAATTTGAAAAAAACGATTTTGAAGAAAATATGTTACGCACCTAACGGCGCGTGGATATATATAGGTAAATGCTGATGTTCTACCGAGCTTACGCACCTAACGGCGTGGGTGGCTCCGTTTGGAGCGGGAGAAAAGGTGTAAGTTCTGCTGCGATTTATCTGATGTACTTTAATTTCAGGAGGGCAAACATTGAAGCTGTTGCAACCGAAATCAATGCAGGAAAAATGCCCGCAGTGTTTAGAATGATAAGAAACAGCAACAGATACCAGAGAGGGAATAGAATAAGTGATGCTACAAACTTAAAGCTGCTTATGAACTGTTTATCCTTAACCCGATTGGAAAGCCACTCAGCAAGTGCAAAAGGTGCAAAGTTCATGAGTAAAGATAGTACGGTGATAATCTTAAAAAGCATTAATTGCCATATTGGCCGGTTAACTCCATAGTGTTCAGAACTTGATCCCTCAGTGCTTTCTAAATTTTGCATTGAAAGCCGGCTTGCCTTAAATTCATAATATTCAACCGGATTGTGCTTTAGCAGGCTCAGCAACCGTTCCGACTCCTGTTTGATCAATTTATAGCGCTGCCAAACCCATTCCCCCCGCTTCTTTTTAACCTGTAAAGCCAGGTAATTATCAGCAGTCTGTTCAGAGGTTCGGTGTATAAAGTGGTATTCCTCGGGATTGTTGATGTCGATCATTATCTCCTTCAGCGAATCTGATAACTTATCACGAAGTAGTGTCACTGCACGACTTGGGTTCTCATGATACTCACCCATAAAATCAGCAACTGGTATTGATTTTCCGAAAATTACAACCAGGCTGCTTCCCTGCTTATGATAGTTGCTGTAGTCAAGTCCAACTGGTACAATATGCAGGTCGATACCCTGCCCGGCTTGGGTAATTGTTTCAAAAGCTATCCTGCAAATGCCTTTCTTCAGAGTTTGAAGTTGTTTGATAGGAGTATGTGTTCCCTCAGGCAAAATACCAAGATAGTTTCCGGCAGAGAGAATTTCAGCGGTTTGCTTAAACGTGGTTTCATTCTTCTTTATAATATCAACTTCATCCCTTAACCTGTAAACGGGAAGCATTTGAAATGATTTGAGCATTGCAGCCACCTGCTTCTTCTTAAAGATATCAGCTCGCGCAAGAAAGTATACAGGCTTGTTTGATGCAAACAACATAGCAAGAGCATCCATTAGAGCATTTTGATGATTTGCAGCAAATATCACAGGTTTTCCTTCGGGAATATTTGCCCGGCCTTCAATGTGAATTACCGGATAAAAGAGATTAAAGGCAAAACGTGCATACTTATAAAGAAGTCTATATCCCAGCGTAGTTTTATGCCAGGGTTCATTTAGGCTATATTCATTATGTAAGTGTAAATTTTGCTCTTTCAATTCTAAGATCTTGTCAAGTTGGTAAATCCTCCACTCGCCTGAACCTACCCCACAATGAGGCTATTGAAAGGCCTGAAATAATATGCCAGATGCCCCACCATGCTGCAATAAATGCCATTCCGCCCATTTGAAGGTCATGAGGGAAAATATGGGGGTTAAACAATAAAACAAGTCCGAGGCCTGAGTTCTGAATTCCTGTTTCAATGGCTATTGTCCGCTTGTCATTCCGTTCAAGTTTGAAGAAAGATGCGAATAAATATCCTGAGCTAATAGCAAGGGTATTATGCACAAGAACAAGCAACAGAATCCAATCGATATATTTTATAAAGTAACTATAATTGTTACGAAATGCGAAAACGAGGAAAAGGATGAATACTATAATGGAAATACTGCTGATAGGTCTTTTGATCTTTTGTGTAAGCGTTGGAAATTTTTGCGAAAAAATAATCCCAGCCACAACAGGAATACCTAAAAGAATAGTGACTGTCCGAAACATATCCAGTGGATCTATTTCAATAGGGCGTAGCAAGGGAGAAGTTGCAGAATACAGGCCGCCCCAGAAGGCGAAGTTAAGGGGTGTGAAGAGTAGTGCCAAAACAGTTCCTGCAGCAGTGAGGCTGATGGAAAGTGGCACATTAGCCCTTGCCACACTGGAGATAAAATTTGAAACATTGCCACCCGGGCATGAGGCTACCAGTATCATTCCAAAGGCCACCGAAGGAGTTAAGTATGATCCGAAAGCCAAAACTGCTACAAAAGTTATCGCGGGCAATAATAAAAACTGGCTTGATAGCCCAATGATTACTTTGCGGGGGCTCATGATTATGTCCTTCATCTGGTCCCACTTGATGCCTAATGCAACACCAAACATTATAAACCCTATTGCAACGTTCATGATATGCAGACTTGCCGGGCTAAAGTTCAAGCGTATGGAATCAAGTAACAATAGGTCGTCGTGCATATATTTAAGTATATGTGAGTTGCAAAGATGCAAAAAAAGACGATACGCACTTTATGTACCTTGAACTACTCATTTTTCGTTAATTAAAGCTATAAAATGTTTGTGCCACCAACTCATTACTTAAATTTGCCGGATAAAACACTGCAGAATGGATAGATTCACCACTGAATATTTATTACAAAGTATAGGAACAGGTAAGATTTATGAAGATACCGGCTGGTTACTTGATGCCCCTGAGGAGCAAGTAAGTTGCCTTTTAAGATCGGTTTATAAAGATAGCATGCTTAATTTGCGTGATGACGGTGATGGATTATTCAAATTTGCAGGGTGGTTACCATTAAAAGGGCATCTGCAAGGTTCAGCCGCCCCGGTTACATACCGGAGCGAGGGGCTTGCATCATACCTTGGATTAGATAAACTTTGGATTACCTTCAATGGCTATTGGCCTATGAGGGGTGCTTCAATGAATACATGTTCCTTTAAGGAAACAGAAGCCTATTCAGTATGCAGCCGGTTGAAAGGCCACACTGGCAAAATTCTCGTTGTGGCCTCAGCAGGTAATACAGCACGTGCATTTGCAAAAGTATGCTCTGAAAATAATATTCCTCTGGTGCTGTGTGTGCCTTATGATTACTTAGATGCTTTATGGTTTGAAAAACCAATATCACCCTGTGTAAAATTGATTGCTACAGCTCCGGGTACTGATTATTTTGACGCCATATACCTTAGTAATATTATAGCCGGAATGGAAGGGTTCACTGCCGAAGGAGGTGCTAAAAATGTTGCAAGGCGCGATGGAATGGGAACCACAGTGCTTTGTTCGGTATCAACCATTGGTAAAATCCCTGATTTCTACTTTCAGGCTGTTGGAAGCGGCACTGGTGCCATTGCTGCATGGGAAGCCAATTTGCGCCTGATACAGGATGGTAGGTTCGGTAGTAACAAAATGCGCTTGATTGTATCGCAGAATGCGCCATTTTTGCCGATATACGATGCATGGAAAGTAAGGTCGCGACAGTTATTGCCTATGGATGATGAGGCTGCCCGGTTGCAATCCCTTGAAATTGATGCCAAAGTACTTTCAAACCGCAGACCTCCCTATTCAATCCACGGTGGATTATTTGACGCACTAACTGATACCAATGGCGATGTGCTGGCAGTTACAAATGATGAATTACATGAAGCTTCAGCAATCTTTAATGAACATGAAGGAATTGATATTCATCCTGCAGCGGCAGTTGCAACCGCTTCACTGATAAATTCAGTGAGTTCAGGACTGGTTTCTCCTGATTCAATAATAATGTTGAATATCACAGGCGGCGGTGAAGAACTCTTTAAATCGCAGCATGCATCAACATACCTGAAACCTTCAATAGTTTTCGGGCGGGATGTGATGGAGGAAGAAATTAAAGTTAAGATTGAGGAATTATTCCGGAATTAGATTCACTTATTATTAAGTTTAGATTCACTTATTATTAAGAGGAGATTCACTTATTATTAAAAGCATTCATTGTATTGGTAGCACCTGACAGGATGTAACTCTTTATCATTTCAATGGCTACAGGTATGCGTTCCATAAATAGCTTTTCTTCCTGCTTTGTGAACTTGCCAAGCACGTAATCAACCTGGAAACCACGGGCGAAATCATTGCCAATGCCCACCCTTAATCGCGGGAATTCATTGTTGCCCAGCATTTCAATAATGTTGTTGAGACCATTATGTGTTCCACCGCTTCCTTTGGTCTTTAATCTAAGCAACCCCGGGTCAAGGTCTAAATCATCAACGATCACAAGAGAATTATCCACTTCAATATTTTCTACGGTAAGCCAATACCTGTATGCTTTACCGCTAAGATTCATATAAGTGGTTGGTTTAATGATTACAACAGTTTTACCCCTGTATCGCGCTTCAGCTCTTGAGGCCAGCCTGTCAGTTACAAACTTAACCCCGAGGTCAGCAGCCAGTGCATCAGCAATTATAAAGCCAATATTATGCCTGGTGTTTGCATATTCATCACCAATATTACCTAAACCAACTATCAGATATTTCATTGCAATGGCATTGTTTATCTAATTTTTTACTTATCACTGATAAATTGTAAAGGCGTTGCAAGCAACGCCTTTACAATTAATTATTAATATTGCAAAAGGTTACTTTCCTGGAGCAACAGGCTCAACGTTACGTGTAGATTGTACTGATAGTATAATTGCGCTCTTGATATCAAGAAACTCAACATTGTCTAACTTTATATCACTAACTTTAATTGACTGATTAAGGTCAAGATTGTTAATGGTAACTTCAATTTCGTCGGGCAGGTGCTGAATAAGAGCTTTTACTTTAAGCTTACGGAATTTCTTTATCAATTTACCTCCACGGAGTACGCCTGGTGATGTACCTGAAACCCTGATAGGAACTGAAATGATAACCGGTTTCTTTGGATCCAGCTCCATGAAGTCAACATGAAGAATGTTATCAGTAACCGGGTGTGATTGCAAATCCTGTAATACGGTGAGGTACTCCTTACCATCAACATTTACGTTGATAAGGAAAGTAGCCGGTGTATAAAGGATAGGTTTAAAATTAACGACATCAGTAGTAAAGTGGATTTGGTCCTTGCCACCATAGATTACACATGGTACTTTACCGGCAACGCGTTGTGCTTTAGCATCTTTTTTCCCTACGTTCTCGCGAAGAGAACCGCTCAATGATACTGTTTTCATTTTTAATTTATTTGATTTGGTTTATAAGAATGTTACTCAAATTTGAATAACGTTGAAATAGATTCATAGTTGTGCACTTTCCCAATCACATCAGCCAATAGGTCGGCGGTGCTGAGCACCTTGATCTTGGGACTGTGCACTTTTAAAGGAATAGTGTCAGTTACAACAACTTCAGTAAATGCGGAGTTTTCAATTTTCTCAACAGCACCGCCTGAAAGAAGAGGATGAGTGCAGAAACCGCGAACACTTGCGGCCCCATTATCCATCATAAGTTTTGCAGCTTTACAAATGGTTCCTCCGGTGTCAATTATATCATCTACCAAAATCACATCTTTGCCTGTAACATCACCAATAAGGGCCATGGTATCAACAGTGTTTGCCTTCAGCCTTTGCTTATAGCAGATAACAAATGTTGTGTTAAGAATTTTGGCATAAGCAGCAGCCCTGCGGGTACCCCCTGTATCAGGCGATGCCATGGTTAGGTTGGGTAGATTAAGCTGCTTGATATACGGTATGAAAATTGAGGATGAGAATAGATGATCAACAGGCACATCAAAGAATCCCTGTATTTGATCGGCATGGAGGTCAATCGTGATAATTCGGTTTACTCCAGCAGCGCTCAGCAGGTTGGCTACCATTTTAGCGGCTATGGAAACACGTGGTTTATCTTTCCGATCCTGGCGTGCGAAACCAAAATAAGGAATCACTGCAATTATATGCCTTGCTGAAGCTCTTTTAGCGGCGTCAATCATTAACAATAACTCAAACAAATTATCAGTTGGAGCAAAAGTAGATTGAACGATAAAAAGGTCACTTCCCCTAATATTTTCTTCAAATGAAGGTTGAAACTCGCCATCCGAAAAGTCGGTAATTAGCACATCACCTAACCTTTTACCATAGCTTGCTGCAATCCTTTCAGCCAGATAACGGGTGGCTCTACCCGAGAAAATGTTAACCTCTGTTGCCATTCAGTTAGAGTGCTTAATGGGTTAATTAATTGACTTTTAAGCGTGCAAAGGTACAATGTTTTTTTAACTTTTTGAGTTGCTTTAAGCGGTAAGAAGAAAAAAATAAGGGTTAGTGCTTGATTTTTAGGCAAAAATGTGTTAATTTTGCACCCCTTAAATTCGGGTACTTTATGCACTTGCATGAAAGATGTAATACGGCTGAAAAAGAGTAAATGCAAATTTAGTATTCTTTTAATAATTAAAACTGCCTTATTTACGTTATATCAATAACTTAAAATACAACCTAACTCTAATTTTTCCCTGGAATGAAACTCTCACAATTCCGTTATTCACTACCTAATGACCTTATCGCAATGCAACCTACTGAAAACAGGGGCGCATCACGGCTTATGGTATTGAACAGAAAGACCCGTACGATCGAGCATCGAATGTTTACCGATATACTTGAGTATTTTGGTGATGGTGATGTTATGGTGCTGAATGATACAAGGGTTTTTCCGGCTCTCTTAACAGGTGAAAAAGAAAAAACAGGTGCTAAGATCACCGTATTCCTGCTGCGTGAGTTGAATGCAGAAGCACGATTATGGGATGTGCTTGTTGATCCCGCAAGGAAAATTAGGATAGGTAACAAACTCTATTTCGGTGATGATGACTCATTGGTTGCTGAAGTAATTGATAACACTACATCACGTGGACGCACACTGAGATTTCTTTTTGATGGTCCTTACTCAGAATTCAAAAAAACAATTGAAACGTTAGGAAAGACTCCATTACCTGAAGAACTCCAGGCACTTCGCGATATAATGCCCGAAGATAAGGAATGGTATCAAACAATATACGCCACCAAAGAAGGCGCTGTTGCAGCACCAACTGCTGGACTCCATTTCAGCAAGGAACTTATGAAACGCCTTGAACTTAGTGGTGTCACTTATGCCAATGTTACACTTCATGCCGGAGTGGGTAATTTCAGAACTATTGATGTTGAAGATCTTACCAAGCATAAAATGGACTCAGAAGAACTCATTATTGAGGAAGAAGCTGCCAATATTGTTAACATGGCAAAGAATAACAGGAAACAGGTTTGTGTTGTAGGTACTACTACCATGAAGGCTGTTGAAACTTCAGTTTCAATTGCCGGATTACTTAAACCATACAAAGGGTGGTCAAATAAATTTATTTTCCCTCCTTATGATTTCAGTATTGCAACGAGCATGATCACCAATTTTCACATGCCACAGTCGCCAATGCTTATGATGACTTCCGCTTTTGCAGATTTCGATTTTCTAATGATGGCATACAAAGAGGCTGTTAAAGAAAAATATCGCTTCTTTACTTACGGTGACGCAATGCTCATCTTATAATAAAAATTTGGTTGAACTAACTCAGGTTGGTGGTGTTGTATAATTTGTTAAAAAGTTGAGAATGCTTTTAGCAAAGTATACAACAGCAGTGGAATGATCGTATAACCAACAGTATGTACAACCAAAATTGCAATATCGGTGGATAAATACGTAATAATAGTAGCAGGTGGTTCAGGGGTCAGAATGGGCTCAGCCATACCAAAACAATTCATGCTACTCAATAATCAGCCGGTGCTGATGCACACAATCCTTTCATTCTTTCAGGCAGGAGTAGAAAACATCATAGTTGTTGTTCCAATTCCTTTTATTGAATACTGGGAAACCATCTGCAATACATATTCTTTCAGTGTACCACACAAGGTAGTTGGCGGAGGTCTGTTCAGATCACAGTCGGTAAAGAATGGTCTCGAGGTTATTGATGAAACTGAGGCATTGGTTGCAGTTCATGATGGAGTGCGCCCTTTTGTGTCATCCGAAACCATTAACCAGGCATTTGATACTGCACAGGAATATGGAACAGGTGTACCGTATCTTGACCTTCGTGATTCCCTTCGGCAAATTGAAGGGAATGAGAGTATGCATGTTGACCGCGATAAGTTCAAATCGGTGCAGACTCCTCAGTGTTATACACTGGCCATCTTAAAAAGAGTCTATAATGTACCTCGCCTGCCTTCATTTGCTGATGATGCAGCCCTGGTAGAGCAATTTGGGATACCAATTACTCTTTTTAAAGGCAGTGAAGAGAATATTAAGATAACAACTCCGCTTGATATGTTTTTCGCTGAATCTTTAGTGAAGTCAAAGAAGACAGCAAGTAGCTTTAACCTTACTTCCTGAACATTCTTCCTTTCCATTTAAATGGCATAATATTTCCTAATGTGCCAATTATTGTAGTGTATGATATTACTATGAATTCAATTACCGGAAGGTAATACAATAGGTGCTTTTGCCCGTACACACCTGAATATGCCGATAAAAGCATGTAATCAACAGTTGTTTTTATAACTATAAGTAAGCCAGTAAGTATGGGTAATCCTAATCCAAACTTTAAGTTTGCCGCAGGGAAAAAGAAAAAATTCAAGAGCGTTGCTAATACCAGGATGAAACAGATCAAATTGAAGCTGTATATTGATATTGCTGACAGTATCACATCATTGTCGTGGTAACCGTTGCTTTTTGATACCCATCTGATCCTTTGGGCTATGAAATGCTTAATATCCGGCTGAGTGTGTGTAAATACAATTGCAGAGGCAGAATTAAGAAAGGTGATGCTTTCAGCCCCAAATTCCTTCTTCATGGAAAGCATCAGGAATACATCATCACCTGAAGTGATATTTCTCCTGAGGATATCAGCTTGCTCAGGTTCATCAGACTTATCATGTAATAACTCCTGATATGCAGAAACTGAGTAGCCCATAATAGCACCATTACACATTACAGGCTTGTTAATGCCAATGTACCCCGCTGTTGAGGCTATCAGCGAGTTAAACTCCAGACACTGGAACTTGTTAAAGAAACCTGTTTCCGGTTTAAGCATCACAGGTCCGGTTATAAATAATGCACCTGTTTCATTGAAACATTTGTTGAATTCACGGATCCACGCAGGTGGCACCATACAATCAGCATCGGTAATAAGAATAAAATCACCTTTTGCTTTACTTACTCCTAAACTTACAGCTTCTTTCTTTCCACCTTTACCCGTTGTAATGAGCTGCTTAAGGTCAATAATCCTTAACTGCTCATATCTCTCTATAATTTCAGAAGTTGCATCTTCCGACTGGTCGTTTACCACAATAACTTCAAACAACTCCTTTGGATAATCCTGCCTTTGCAGACTTTCAATACACGCGCTTATGTTATGCTCCTCATTACGGGCTGCGATAATAACGCTGATCATTCTTGTATTAACCTCTACATTATCAAATGCTTCATCTACTATTTCCATTGCCGGCTGTTTTAAAGCCTTGGTTGCTGCATTTTCAGTTTTTGTATTGTGCAGTTTTTTGAAACCGTATGTTAATTTCAGGACAATGAGGAAGTAATTGACCGAAATCAAGATGATGATACTCACTAATATGACAAATACTATCATCACACCTTCCGGATTAATTTCAAGCGATAAATAAAAAGCATCCCGGCAAGGGAAGGTAACGCAAGATTAACCACCCACACTGAAGTTGTGGCAGCCAGAATTGCGAGCGATGCGTTATCACTATTAACAGTATAGAGTCCCAGGAAGTAAATGGCCACTGAACCTCTGATACCCAGATCTACCAGTGCTATTGTTGGAATAGCGGTCATGGTAAAATAGGTCATGGAAATAAGAATAAATGCATGGAACCAGGGTATTGAAAAGCCAAACGCCAGAAGCAGAAGGTAGAATTGCGTTGAGAAGATCATGTAACGTACCGCACTTAACACGAGTACTTTTAATAGTAACCGCCTTCTCAAACGCCGCATTATTCTCAAATAACCCCGCACCTTTTGCCAACCGGGCCTTATAAAAGCCCTTGTTAAGCCGGCCACCCTGGAAACCCTTAAGAACATTGATACCATTACAACAGCAGTCAATATTAACAAAACCACTATCAAAATGTATCCGCCAAGGTGTATTTCATTCTCAATATCTTGATAATACGGGATGTAGAAACACAATGCAAACATTCCCATTAATAACGTGGTGAGCAATTGACTGATGCTTCCAATGATGGTAAGGAATGCCCCTTTAAGTGGATTGGCATGTTTGAGCGTGAGGAGCCTTCCTAGCAAATCACCCACGCGGTTTGGTGTGAACAGACTCATGGTAATGCCTGAAAGAACTGACATCAGTGCATGTTTAAACGACACGCGTTCAGCAAAATTGATCAGCAGTTGCCATTTATATGCTTCAATACCCCAATTAAGTGGCATTAAAAGCAGCGCAATAATTATTAATGCAAAAAAACCGTTGCTGTTAAGCCTGGCCGTTAAAGAGTCGGTAAAGGCAAAGAGATTAGCAGGGTCTGATACTTGCCTGTAAATAAACCATAAAGCCAGTAAAGCAATAACAAATCGCAATCCGTTATTAATGGTTTTCTTTACCTTTGCCGTAAGAGCCATGTGGTTTAGTATAACAAAAATATATGCATAGCGAAAGGATCATCCTGGGTATCGACCCCGGTACACAGGTGATGGGCTACGGATTAATAGCCGTTAAAGGTAAGAAAATTGAGCTGATCACGCTTGATGTGTTCAAATTCAGTTCTAAAGAAGACCATGCATTAAGGCTCAAGAAGATATTTGAATCAGTGCTTGGATTAATTGACCTGTATCATCCTGATGAGCTGGCTATTGAGGCTCCGTTTTTCGGAAAAAACGTTCAATCTATGCTCAAGCTCGGACGGGCACAGGGTGTTGCAATGGCCGCAGCCCTTTACAGAGATATTCCAATTTTTGAGTACTCCCCACGAAAGATCAAGCAGTCAATTACCGGAAAAGGTGCTGCATCGAAAGAGCAGGTAGCTGCCATGCTTAAGCACCTCATCAACATGCCAATAGACGTCATTCCACTTGATGCTACTGATGCCATTGCAGCCGCGATATGCCATTACATGCAAAACGATAACAGTAGTTCAGAAAAGAAATTCACCGGCTGGAAGAATTTTATTGATCAGAACCCTAAAAGGGTTAATGCGCCATAGTCATTAAAGAACCTTAGAGTAATAAGTTCCTACCCATAAAAGATTAAGTGCTTAACCCTTGATTCTGCGATAAACGATATCTCTAACCTCGCTGATACTAACCCGCTCCTGCTTCATACTGTCACGTTCACGGATAGTAACGGTATTATCTTCAAGTGTTTGATGGTCAACCGTGATGCAATATGGTGTGCCTATAGCATCCTGACGGCGGTAACGCTTACCGATTGAGTCTTTCTCCTCGTACTGGCACATGAATTCCGACTTGATATCATCCATTATCATACGAGCCTTCTCAGGTAAACCATCTTTGGCAACAAGCGGCAACACGGCAGCTTTAATTGGCGCAAGAACAGGAGGGAATTTCATAACTACTCTTTCGGTTCCGTCGTCGAGTTTCTCTTCTGTAAATGCATTGCTCATAAGGGCTAGGAATGTGCGATCAAGCCCGATGGATGTTTCAACCACATAAGGCACATAACTTTCGTTAAGCTCAGGATCAAAGTATTGCAGTTTCTTGCCTGAGAACTTTTGATGTGCATTCAGGTCGAAATCAGTACGGGAGTGAATGCCTTCCAGCTCCTTGAAGCCAATCGGGAAGTTGAACTCAATATCAGCCGCTGCATTAGCGTAATGCGCAAGTTTCTCATGATCGTGGAAGCGGTAATTCTCTGCGCCCAGACCAAGTGACAGATGCCATTTCATTCGGGCACTCTTCCAATATTCAAACCATTCAAGTTCTGTGCCCGGCTTTACGAAGAATTGCATTTCCATCTGTTCAAATTCACGCATCCTGAAAATGAACTGGCGTGCAACGATCTCATTCCTGAAAGCCTTACCAATCTGGGCAATGCCAAAAGGAATTTTCATGCGGCCTGTTTTCATCACGTTAAGGAAATTAACAAAAATCCCTTGCGCTGTTTCAGGTCTCAGGTATATAACGCTTGAATCATCAGTAACTGAACCAATTTTTGTAGAGAACATCAGGTTAAACTGCCTTACATCAGTCCAGTTGCGGGAACCTGATATTGGGCAAACTATCTCAAGGTCTTCAATCAGTTTTCTTACATCCTCCAGATCCTCAGCTTCAAGAGAGCTGTAAAGCCGTCTTTTTGCTTCATCAATCTTAACCTGATTATCAAGAACCCGCTGGTTGGTTTCACGGAACTGCTTCTCATCAAAGGCATCACCAAAGCGCTTGGCTGCTTTCTCAACTTCCTTATTGATCTTATCCTCCACCTTAGCCACATAATCTTCCACAAGCACGTCGGCACGATACCTTTTTTTAGAATCCTTATTGTCAATCATAGGATCATTAAAAGCATCAACATGGCCCGATGCTTTCCAAATAGTAGGGTGCATAAATATTGCCGAATCAAGGCCGACTATATTTTCATGATAGCGAACCATGGCATTCCACCAGTATTGTTTAATGTTGTTTTTGAGTTCAACACCATTTTGTCCGTAATCATAAACAGCACTTAAGCCGTCATAAATTTCACTGCTCTGAAATACAAACCCATACTCTTTGGCATGGGATATTATTTTTTTGAATACTTCTTCGTTGTTTGCCATAGTCGGCAAAATTAAGAAAATAACATGTACCTATTGACAGGCGACTATGTGCCAGGTTAAATAAATCCTGAGTACTCAACGCACACAAAAGGCAACTTTCCCATGTCAGTGAGGAATAAACAAATAGCATAATAACTTAATGACTCTTCTTTATTATCTTTTCTGTAAAGGATGAGTCATTTGTGATAACTGTAATGATATAAATGCCATTGGTTAAATGGGATAAATCAATATCTGTTCTGTCTGTTTGAACACCATCTCGTATATACCAATTTTTGCCCAGGATATCAGTTATAAAGATCGTTTTTATAAATGAATTATCGTTAATTTCAATCCTTAATCTGTCTTCAAAAGGGTTTGGGTAGACATTAATTTTAGATTGATCCTTCGTTGAAATACCTAGGGGTGGCTGATAGTTGTTTGGCTCAATTTTATCTTTGAACTTAGCAACAAATCCAAAGTCAGATTTGACAGGATTTGGTGAATTAAAGAAGATGTCACCAAACCACGAACCATTAATTCCACTAGCTCCAATGTATATATTTTCAAAATTGTCTTTAGAAATACTTCCAAGTGTTTCATTAAAACTATTACTTCCGCAAAAAGTAGCCCATGATAATAATCCATTTGCATAATATTTTGCAATAAAAAGTTGGGTGTTGTATTGACCTGATACAAGTATTGTATCGCCAAAAGAACCTTTCCATTGAAACCATCCGGAAGTTAAAACAAAATCATTTTTATCAACTATAACTGTCAGTCCCTCTTCAGTATAACTAGCTAATCCGCTCCAACTACCTTCATTCCTAATCCAGATTAACCTTCCATCAATACTATACTTTGCGAGAAAGATATTTTTATCATTTGAGGCAAATGGACCACTGCCAAAATCCATTGGACCAATAAAGTTACCTACTGCATAAAAATTCTCACCTGAAATGTCAAAAGCAAGATCATTAATAGTCTGATAAGTAGAAGTAGCAGGACTTGGGAAAGCTTTAACCCATAGTTCATTGAATGTTGAATCAAGTTTGATGATGAGAAGAGAGATTCCCTGTGCATTAATAATATTACCATCATACTTATAATAACCTGACATCCAGCCTGCAACATAAATATTGTTATTCTTATCAACCAGTATGGCTCTTAATACAAGTTGAGATCCTTCCAACTTATTTGCGGTTAAAAACTTACCTTCCGAAGAATATTTTATAATATACCCTGTCTGTGAATCAGAATAAAGTGAATCCCGCTTTATAATTTCGTTGTTAATAAAATCACAGAGATACATCTTGTCGACAAAGTCTCCAGTGATGAATATGTTATTATCCTTATCAAAAGCTAGATCATTAATATCAGGATACCAAGCCCAAAGGATGAAATTTATCCACTCAATTTCACCAAAAGAATTAATTTTCATAATGAAGCCCGGCGTCTCTTCAGAGGATGAGTTATTAATATCAATAGTATCACATAAGAAACGGTATTTGAACTCGCTACAAATTATGATATCCTCATTATTATCCACATACAATTTTGGACTAAAAAAACACCAGGTTGTTTCCAATGGTTTTATCCATTCAACATTGAAATTTGAATCTGACTTTACTAAAAATAAATTCCTACCCTCAAGTGTCCTTGCTATTTTAATCGTATCGAAACAATCATAATTATAATCCCAAGCTTCGTAAATAGAATAAACATTTCCTGCTTTATCAGTAACTACAGAATAACATTTACTTCCTCCAGCAGCAATTTCTTGCCATTCAATAGCTTGTGAGATTTGTTGAATCAGGCAGAAATTAAGAATTATAAGGATAAGTCTCATGATAACTTTTCATCTTGTTGGGTTAACAAACTGGCAAGCAATATCTCCGCAATATCCATATTCTTCACTTCATCTTCCCTGTTCTTATACTTGATGCCATCAGTGATCATCGTCATACAAAAAGGACATGAAGTTGCTACTATGTTAGCGCCAGTTTGGAGGGCTTCTTCTGTTCTTTCAATATATACTTCTTTGTTTCCGGGTTCAGCTTCCTTGAACATTTGAGCACCACCGGCACCGCAGCACAGTGCCTTGCTCCTGCTGCGTGGCATTTCCAAAGTTTTACTTGTGACAGCTGCATTTATTTGCCGGGCCGATTCGTATATGTCGTTTCCTCTTCCAAGGTAACAGGGGTCGTGATACACTATACTTTTCTGGCTCAGTACTTCTTTGTTTACTTTGAGTTTGCCGTTATTGATAAGGTTTTCAAGAAATACCGTGTGGTGAATCACTTCATAATGTCCACCAAGATCAGGATATTCGTTTTTGAAGATATTAAAGCAGTGCGGGCAACAGGTGAGTATTTTGGTGACCTTGTATGTGTTTAGCTTCTCAATTACCTGCAGTGCCTGCATTTGAAAGAGCATTTCATTACCTGCTCTTCGGGCAGGGTCGCCATTACATGTTTCTTCACTTCCAAGAATTGCGAAATCAACACCGGCGTGCAATAGTAATTTGGCAAAGGCTACAGTAACTTTCTTATAACGTGCATCAAAAGCGCCTGCACAACCTACCCAAAACAGGTACTCGGGTGATTTACCTTCAGCGGCCATATCAGCCATTACCTGAACAGTATATGTATCTATGTTTTTCATTGTTGTCCTCTGGTTGTTTACTAAAATGACTTCTCGTTGTATTTAAATCTATCCTGATTGTATACTAAGTGGTTTCCGGTTTTGTACAGAATGGTCTCCTGATACGTGCTACTTATTGAGATCATTAAGCCAGTTTAGCCTGTCTTCAGGTGGATATTGCCACGGAGCGCCGTTGTTCTCTATATTGGCAAACATGGCGTTTAGTCCTGCCGGTGCGGCTGCTTCCTCCATTACCATGAAGCGGCGCATGTCAAGAATAAGTGAAGGGTGATTAATGTTGACCGGGCATTCCGTTGCGCAGGCATTGCAGGTTGTACATGCCCATAGCTCTTCGGCTGTAACATAGGTGTGTAGGAATGACTTGCCGTCTTCAAAAGTCATTCCTTTTTCGCGTGTTCCTGCGGCATATTCCTTCATTCGAGCCCTCAGGTCAACAAATATCTTACGGGGCGAAAGCTTCTTACCTGTGATGTTGGCAGGGCAATTATCCGTACAGCGTCCGCATTCTGTGCAAGCTAATGAGTCGAGGTAATTCTTCCAGGTTACATCATTGCTTTCCTTAACGCCGTATCTAACTGTTCCTGCTTCAGCGGGTACTTCTGCTGTTTCAGGGTAAAGCATGTATTTTATCTCAGAAGTAATTGCCGGCATATTCTGCAGGTAGCCTAAAGGACCCAATCTGGTAAGAAATACATTGGGGACAGAAGTAAATACATGAAAGTGCTTTGAATAAGGAAGAATGTTTGCAAATAGGAAAATAAGAAGGATGTGACTCCACCAGCTAATTTCATGGATAATATGCAACCCTTGTGCATTTAATCCACCAAATAGTGAAGGAGCAAGTAATGCGCTTATCGGGTAAAGCCCTTCATAATCAGCAGTATGCATCTGGTAATATGCCAGGTTTAATCCGGCAAGTGAAACCATTAACAGGAGAATGATTGTAAGGGCTATCAGGGCATCGATCTTTGATTTGGGCTTCATCTCAATGCCGTAAAACCTTTTGATCCTAATAAAGAGACGTCTTCCTATAAAAACCAGTATGCTTACGATGATCACATAAGCCATAATGTCACCCGATGCGGTTACGAAATCATAAAACCAGCCTGTTGGTGCAAATACGCGTTCTCGTCCTATGATGCCGTCAACTACCATCTCAATACTTCCAAGTGTAATGACAATAAACCCCCAGAATACAAGCGCATGGAAAAACCCTGCGATAGGATATCTGAAAATCTTTGTTTGCCCTATTGCCACCTTGAGCATTATTATAAAGCGCTCACCCCAATTGCCAACTGGATATTTGTGGGTAAGTGAAAAGTTATACCACAATCGCTTCATGCTGTAGGCAAACACTCCAAGTGTTGCAAGGAGCACTATTGAAAAGATAATTTGCTTCATCATACTGTTATAACTTGATAATACTACATTAATTTCTGATAAATCATTTCATGACACCATAGTAACTTCTGATAAACCACTTGATAGTACTACATTAATTTCTGATAAACCTGCCACCACCTGTCAGGTATTTCATTGTTGCAAGCTGTGAGGTAATCTTTGTAAGAGCATGGAACCATATAATGGCTTGCAAATTTTACTTGATTATCATCTCCGCAGATGACTTCCATCCACCAACGATCAGTTTTGCGACTTTTAAAGAAAATAATACCATCTTTAAAATCAGCAGTAGGTACAGTGTACTTGATAAACTCATCACTGTTAGGTGCCGGGAAGTCATTCTTACGCTGGTTAAATCCCTCAAACACATACCAGATCATCTCCGCAAGAAGATAAGCAGTTGTTCCATTCCTATCATAAGAAGGGTTTAATTCAAAAAAGCCTATTGATGAAAGCTTTTCACCCATCGCAGCATATCTTACTGCCTGACAAGCCTGCTCACCCGTGAAACCATTGGGTGAAGCATTGCCGTTACCGGGTGCTTCAGATGACTTTATAGCTCCCATGTCAAATGATATCATGTCAGCATTGCGCACAAGAGGCTCTATCTCCTTAAAATCGCTATTTATTTGTCCTAACCGATAACTATCGAATAGAAGCTTTGACATAAGGTCTATTTCTGACTGGTCAACAAAATATGTCTGGTATCCGATATTTGTATAGTTAAAGAGGTAGTTTGGCTTTAACAGGATGATCTGACTGAGGTAATTTCTTGAATGTAAGTCAGTGGTTTCCTCACTTTTAAGGTCGAACCTCGGATCGATGACCACAACGTTGATGATCTTTTCCATTTGCTCATATGCCTTATACATGGCATAAGTAAGACTCTGGCTGCCTCCAATGATTACCGGTAAAATTTTATTACCAATAAGAAGTGCCATCACCTCGGCAAGGGCAAATATAGTGTCGGCTTCCGAATGTCCGGGCTTCAGGTTTCCAAGATCAGCAATTTTTGATTTCCACGAACCCTGATAAAGATCATAAAGATACTTGCGAACCTCGTCAGGCGCATCGTTGCAGCCCTCGTTATTAATTGCTCCCCTGTCATCAGGAACCCCAATAAGTGCTATATCGTAATCAGAAGTTTGAGGAAACTGGCCTTCAAGCCGGTAAATTCTCATTACATCACCTAAGCAGGTTTTTCCGGGTGTGATAAGGTTGGTCACACTTATAGGTACAGGTTCAAAGTATATAGAAAGGTCCATCCGTATGATTGAAAGTTCAAACGTACGGAATTTTTATGAAGTTTGGAATACCTGCCGATAAATCAGGGCGTTGATTTGAAAATCTTTCAATGCTTTATTGTATCCTCCCTGAAAACTTATGTAAGTCACCTTGCCAATCTTTGGATCCAGTACTGTGGACCATTTCAAAAACCAGGTTTTTTGAATCAGGTAGTCAGTGGATTACGAATTTAAGTCTTACCACTTGTGTGTTTATTGAGTTCTGAAGCTTAACTGCTTGTGTGTCGAGCTTACTTCTTCGCCTTTTTAGTTGTGGTAGCTTTGGTTTTCTTTGCCGGAGAAGCTTTTGCTTTCGCACTTTTCTTTGGTGCATCGCCCGAAGTGCCTATAATAGCCTTAACTTGCTCAAATGTAAGTGATTTCGGATCGGTGCTCTTGGGTATCCTGTAGTTGTTTTTGCCTTGCGCAATGTAAGGTCCGTAGCGACCATTTAATACCTGAATAGTTTCATCTTCAGTGAATTGCTTGATTAAACGCTCACTTTCCTTCTTACGTTTGTCCTCAATAATTTGAATGGCACGTTCAGCATCAATGGAAGATGGGTCATCAGTTTTTGCCAATGAGTAAAAAGCTGATTTGTGTTTTACATAAGGACCAAAACGACCAATGGCAACTGTCATTTCTGCCTGTTCATACATGCCCAGTGGTTTGGGGAAATCAAAAAGTTTGAGTGCTTCTTCAAGATCTACTGATTCCATTGTTTGGCCTTTCTTCAAACCTGCAAACCTTGGTTTTTCTTCATTCTCAGCCTCACCAATTTGAACCATTGGACCAAAGCGACCGATTCTCACATACACGTTCTTCCCGCTTTCAGGGTCAACGCCTAAAAGTCGTTCCGCCTTAACTTTCTCCGATGTCTCCATCGTTTGCTTTACTTGAAGTGAGAATGGCTTATAGAACTCTTTGATCATCTGGTTCCAGACCTTTAGTCCTTGTGCGATATCATCAAATTCCTTTTCTACATTGGCTGTAAAATTGTAGTCGAGGATATTCTCAAAGTACTGCATCAAAAAAGTAGTAACCAAAGTGCCTATCTCAGTAGGGAAAAGCTTAGACTTTTCAGCACCGGTATTTTCTGATTTTCTTTCGCGGGCTATCTTATCATTCTTTAAGGTGATAAGATCAAACTCCCTTTTAGTACCCGGCCTGTCTTCCTTAACAACATACTCCCTTTTCTGGATAGTTGAGATGGTTGGTGAATATGTAGATGGACGTCCAATACCAAGTTCTTCAAGTTTCTTTACCAGGCTGGCTTCTGTATAACGCGGTGGTTGTTGAGTGAACTTCTGAGTAGCAAGCATTTCCTTAAGATCAAGTTCATCACCCGTTTTAATTGGAGGTAATAATCCTTCATCCTCATCTGCTGCTTCATCGTCAGTTGACTCAAGATAAACTTTCAAGAAGCCGTCAAACTTAATAACCTCACCTTTTGCAATAAACCTTTCTTCTAATACTTTGGAATTATTGGTAATATTAATATTCACGGTAGTGCGTTCAAGTTCAGCATCGGCCATCTGTGAAGCTATCGTTCTTTTCCAGATTAAGTCGTATAAGCGTTGTTCCGAGGCATCACCACCAACCTTTTGTTTGTGCAAATCAGTTGGGCGTATTGCTTCATGAGCTTCCTGTGCGCCTTTTGATTTAGTAGTATAATTGCGCACCTTCACATATTTATCGCCAAAAAAGCCTGAAATTTCTTTTTTAGCCATATCAATTGCTGTATTTGACAAATTGACCGAGTCAGTACGCATGTATGTTATCTTACCGCTTTCATAAAGCTTTTGGGCCACAAGCATAGTGCGGGCAACTGACATACCGAGTTTTCTGCTGGCCTCCTGTTGCAGCGTAGAAGTAGTGAACGGTGGGGCCGGTGACTTCTTAGCAGGTTTTGTTTCAACGTCACTTACATTATAGCGGGCGCCGAGGCATTTTTCCATAAAGCCATAAGCATTTTCAACAGTGTTAAATCTTTTTGACAATTCAGCACCAATAGAATTCTTTCCTGCATTATCCTGAAGAATGAATGTAGCGGTCACCCTATAATTAAAAGATGAGTTGAACGACTTAATCTCATCTTCACGTTCTACGATCAGTCGCACTGCAACTGATTGCACACGGCCGGCTGAAAGGGCAGGTTTTACTTTGCGCCAAAGAACAGGTGAAATCTCAAAACCAACCAAACGGTCAAGTACTCGCCGGGCTTGTTGAGCATCTACCAAATTCTTGTCAATACCGCGCGGATTGTTAATAGCGTGGGTTATGGCACTCTTGGTAATCTCATGAAATACGATACGTTTTGTTTTCTTTTCATCAAGTGAAAGGGCTTCTTTCAAATGCCATGAAATAGCTTCTCCTTCGCGGTCTTCATCAGATGCAAGCCACACAATATCAGCTTCATTGGCCAGTTTCTTTAGTTCCTTTATTAACTTTTGCTTATCAGGTGATATTTCGTAGTTAGGCTCAAAATCGTGTTCAATGTCAACACCTAATTGCTTTTTCGATAAGTCACGGATGTGACCAAAACTCGATTTAACAGTAAAGTCTTTGCCCAGAAAACCTTCTATAGTCTTTGCTTTTGCAGGGGATTCTACGATAACCAGATTTTTTGACATAAGTTGAATTAAGGATTAAGCCGACAGTAATATTTCTGAAAACGGGCACAAAGTAAAGCATTAAAAATGGAATGGTTTTGCAAACTTGTGATTTTTATTTACAACAATTTAATAATGAGGCGGTTCAAAAATACTTATTTTTGCAAACTGTCATTTTTGACTACTTGTCATAATAGTCATTCAAATATGAATTAAAGTTAATCGATCAAGTGGAGAAACGAAAACTATATATGGAGACCTATGGATGCCAGATGAATTTCTCTGACAGCCAGATTGTTGGGTCCATCATGACTGATCATGAATTTGAAATTACCGAGAATATTGCTGATGCTGATTTGATTTTTGTAAATACCTGCTCAATCAGAGAGCACGCTGAACAACGCATAAGGGCGAGACTCAGAGAATTTAAGAGATATAAAAAAATCAATCCCGGACTTAAAATTGGTTTGCTTGGTTGTATGGCTGAACGACTTAAGGAGGAATTGCTTGAACAGGAACAATTAGTTGATATGATAGTTGGCCCTGATTCCTACCGCGATCTGCCAAGGCTGCTTAATATAGCTGAAACAGGCCAAAAAGCAGTGAATGTAATTCTATCAATGGATGAAACCTATGCTGATATCAGTCCAATACATACAAAAGGTGTATCGTCCTTTATTTCTATTATGCGTGGATGTGAAAACTTCTGTTCATACTGTGTAGTGCCATTCACAAGAGGTAAGGAGCGAAGCCGCACCCCACAAACTATTGTAGAAGAAGCACAACGGCTTTTTAACGAAGGTGTGCGCGAAGTAACCTTATTAGGGCAAAATGTTAACTCATATAATAGTGAAGATGGCACAAGCTTCGCTCAACTGCTTGAAAAGGTAGCATTGGTAAATCCTTTACTCAGAGTAAGGTTTGCAACTTCACACCCTAAGGATATCTCCAATGATTTGATTAAGACCATTGCACGGCATACAAACATTTGCAAAAGCATTCATTTGCCGGTTCAATCAGGAAGCGATCGTATGCTTAAACTTATGAACCGAAAGTATACCCGTGAGTGGTACCTCGAAAAGATTAATACTATTAAAAGGATAATACCTGATTGCGCACTTTCAACTGATATTATTGCAGGTTTCAGCTCTGAGAGTGAGGAAGATCATATTGAAACCATGGAACTCATGAAAATGGTGGGTTACGACTATGCCTTTATGTTCAAGTATTCTGAGCGCCCTAATACTCTGGCGGCCAAAAAGTACAAGGATGATATTGACGAAGAAGTAAAAGGAAGGCGATTGCAGGAAATCATTGATTTGCAGCAGGAACTGTCATATCAGAGCAACCTGAAGGACATTGGAAAAACATTTGAGGTGCTGGTTGAGAATATTTCAAAGAAATCAAAGGAAGAAATGTCGGGTAGGAACAGTCAGAATAAAGTGGTTGTATTTCCTGCCCAACATCATAAACAAGGCGATTATGTGCAGGTAGAAGTAATATCATGTACTACAGCAACCTTGAGAGGGAAAGTTGTAAATTAATTTTTATGTGAGGTGCTCAATGCTCATTTTATATAAATAAAAATGAATACTTTTGCTAACCCATAAAAGTAACGCTAGATGTAATTAATTGGTAGGCTAGCAATTGAGTAAATTCCTTCATCTTTATATTAATTTATTAAAGAAAAATGCATTCGAATGAAAAAACCATGTAACGCTGTTTTAACACAACTCCTAATAGTACTTTTTGCAGCTATTACTCTTAGCTCATGTATTTCAACTAAAAAAACTATCTATCTGCAGAATAAAAGCACTTATTCAGCTGGAAACGCCACATACGAGAACGACCTTGCTACCTATAAACTGCAACCCGGCGACTTCCTTTATATCAATGTAACCAGCCTTGACCCTAAAAACATGACTTCTTTTGATGGAAGTGAAAGGACTGAATACCAGATGCAGAGTGAAATGGGAATATATCTGAAAAGTTATCAGGTAAACGATTCAGGTTTTATCAGATTCCCGGTAATTGGAAAAGTACCTGTTGTTGGGTTATCAGTTAATGATGTACGGGATCAGCTCCAGAAGATTATGGATGATTTCTATCAGATGACTACAATTACAGTTAAACTTGTGAATTTTAAAGTTAGTGTTTTGGGTGAGGTTGCCCGCCCCGGCACTTTTACAGTATACCAGGACAAATTAAATATTTTTCAAGCTCTGAGCCTTGGTGGTGACCTAACTGATTATGGCAACCGTGCTGATGTTAAAATCATTAGAAAAACAAAGAGTGGTGGAACAGAAATTTTAAGGGTTAACCTTCTAAAGGACACTTTACTAGAGTTGCCCGGTTACTATCTGCAACCTGATGATGTAGTATATGTGGAACCTCTGAAGAGCAAGACCTTTGCATTTACAGCATTCCCATATTCAATAGTACTATCGACTATCACAACTACACTTTTAATTCTGAACTTTCTTAAATAAGCTGATCTGTGGACAATAATAATTACGAGTTAAACGAAGAAGTCATTGACTTAAAACAAATCTTTTTTAAGTTTTATAGGTATTGGTATCTTTTTATCATTGCTATAGTGCTGTCATTAGCTGTTGCCTACTTATTTAACAAATACACTAAGCCCATTTATAAGGTTGGTACTACTATACTGATCAAAGATGAAAAGTCAGCCTTTGATGCACAGGCTTTACTTGGTCTGGGAAATATGAAAAATGCACAGAGCATTGAAAATGAGATAGGGGTGTTGAAATCACGCTCACTAATCACCCGGGCTATTAGATCACTTGATTTTGACATATCCTACTTCATAGAAGAGAATTTCATTATCAGGGAGCTCTATGATGAATCGCCATTTACTGTTTTGATTGATACACTTAATCCTCAGCCTGCTGGTTTGAAATTTAAGATAACTATCAAGAGCAACCAGGAATTTGAGTTGTCAACAGAAGGTGAAAAAGTGTCATCTTATTATTATACAAGGCAGAGGAAAGAAGTTCCTATAACAAAGCCTCTTAATATTGGTGGGACATTTAAATTTGGTGAACAGATAACTGGAGAGTATCATAATTTTCGGATAATCCTGAATCCTAATTTCCTGGGTGATGAGCATCTGAAAAGCGATATGTTTTTTGTGTTTAACAAAATTGAAGACCTCACTAAGGAATTCAGCACCTTTACAATTGAACCAATTAACAGGGAAGCATCAATTGTTGAAATATCCCTCCAAAGCAATAACGTGCAAAAAGCATCTGATTTTTTAAATGCTTTAACAACCGAGTACCTGCAGAGAAGTCTTGAAAGAAAAAACCAAATAGCAACAAATACTATAATATTTATCGATGACCAATTGCTTGGAATTACTGACTCGCTTAAGATAGCAGAAAGCGACCTGCAACAGTTCAGGACTACAAATGAAGTGATGGATCTTGACTTTCAGTCGCAACAGGTATTCCAAAGAATGGAAGACCTTGAACAACAGAAAGCGGAACTTATTGTAAAAAACCAGTATTACACCTACCTGAGCGACTATTTAAAAAGTAATCGAAATGACATAACCGGCCTTACTGTTCCTTCTTCTATGGGAATTGAAGATCCGGTATTAACCAGGCTTATAACGGAACTCACCACATTATATGCTGAACGCGGTGAAGCCCGACTTATGGCCAAGGAGAAAAATCCAATCATTGCATCATTTGATAATCGTATTAATATTAACAAGCGGACATTGGCCGAAAACATTAAAAATATCATTAACACGTCTAACATAGCAATCCGCGATATTGACAGGCGCATAAATGCAATGTCAGGTAAAATCAGCCAGTTGCCAACAACCCAGAGAATGCTGTTTGGTATAGAACGTAAGTTTAAACTTAATGATGCTATTTATACTTTCCTTCTTGAGAAAAGGTCAGATGCCCAGATCACAAGGGCTTCAAACATGCCTGATAATGAAGTACTAGATATAGCTGATCCACTTGAAATGACACCTGTTCTGCCAAAGAGAACATTGAACTATACAATTGCACTGCTTATTGGAATTATCCTTCCTATTGGTTTCATACTCGGTAAGGATTATTTAAATGATAAGATTATGGATAAGAAGGATATTGAAAAAATAACTTCGCTTCCAATCCTTGGACATGTAATTCACAGCGGTAAAAGCAGTAAACTTGTTGTGGCTGATTTTCCTAAGTCGTCAATTGCTGAATCATTCAGGCTCATACGTACAAATTTACAATTCTTTACTAAGAACATTGATAAGCAGGTTATTCTCATCACCTCCACTATGGTAAATGAAGGGAAAACCTTCACTGCAATGAATGTGGCATCTATCTTTGCCTTATATGGCAAAAAGACCCTGATTATGGGATATGACCTAAGAAAACCTAAAATATACCAGGATTTCAAGCTTTCAAACACTGAAGGTATAAGTTCATACCTGATTAACAAAAGCAGTTTAGCTGAGATAATTCAAAAAACATCAGTAGCAAATCTCGACTTTATGGCTGCTGGTCCAATACCGCCAAACCCCGCAGAGTTAATTGCCTCTCCTAAAAACGATGAACTTCTAAACCACCTTAAGCAGGAATATGATTTTATCATCATTGACACTCCACCTGTTGGGATTGTAACTGATGCCTTCCTTTTAATGAAGTATGCTGATGCAAGCGTGTTTGTAACAAGGCAGAATTTCACTAACAAGAAAATTTTTGAAACAATTATTACCGATATTCAAAAGAGGGATTTCAAAAACATTTCTATACTCATAAATGATGTGAAAACTGATAACAACAGTTATGGTTACGGTTACGGTTATGGGCATGGTTATGGGTATGGTTATGGTTATGGATCAGGGTATGGTTATTATACTGATGATGACCAGGATGTAACCGGGAAACAAAAGAAGAAAGGTAAGAAAAAAACCTCCGTAAGCTAAATTGAAAAGCCACAGGTTTCGTGGCTTTTTCCTTATTAAATAGTCGTAGTTTTGCTTGCAGAATACATAAATACCGGGATGAAAATTGATAAGTCAGATAATAGCAGCAAACAGCATGGAGTTGTAATTTGGTTAAGCGGATTGCCTTGCTCAGGTAAAACTACCATTGGAACAGGACTTGAAGCTAAGTTAAATAAGTCAGGCTATCTTGTCAGGATGCTTGATGGCGATATTACCCGTAAGGGGATATGCAGTGACTTAGGCTTTTCACTTCACGATCGTTACGAAAATATCAGGAGAATAGCGGAAATTGCTAAGCTGTTTTCCGAAACAGGTGTCATCACGGTTTGTGCTTTCATTACACCTACTGAAGAACTTAGGCAATTGGCATTGCAGATTGTTGGGGAAGATAATTTTGTTAATGTATTTGTGGATGCGCCTCTCGAAGTTTGTGAACAACGTGATGTAAAAGGCATGTACAAAAAAGCGCGCAAAGGTGAGATAAGTGATTTTACTGGCGTAAGCGCTCCTTTTGATATACCTGAAAATCCGGATATTACACTCTATACTGCTGATTTTAATCCACAACAGTCAATAAATGAGCTGTATAGTTATTTATTACCATTAATTGAGCGGCATGAAAAGCAAATATAATCTTACGCATCTCGAAGAGCTGGAATATGAGTCAATTTATGTAATACGTGAAGTTGCAGCACAGTTTGAGCGACCGGTTCTCTTGTTTTCGGGGGGTAAGGACTCAATTGTAATGACACACCTTGCAGTAAAAGCTTTCTATCCTGCTAAGCTTCCATTCCCTTTGCTTCATATTGATACAGGTCATAACTTTGAAGAAACCATCGTTTACCGCGATGAACTGGTAAATAAAATAGGCGCCGTATTGTATGTAGGTTCGGTGCAGGAAAGTATCAACAAAGGAAGAGTAGTTGAAGAAACAGGGGTAAATGCCAGTCGAAATATTCTGCAGACTACAACTCTTCTTGATACAATTGAAAAGTATAAGTTTGATGCTGCTATGGGAGGTGGAAGGCGTGATGAGGAAAAGGCAAGGGCAAAGGAACGATTCTTTTCACATAGGGATGAGTTTGGACAATGGGATCCCAAGAACCAACGGCCTGAACTTTGGAACATATTCAACGGAAGGAAAAATCCGGGTGAGCATTTCAGGGTATTCCCTATAAGCAATTGGACAGAAATGGATGTTTGGCAGTACATCATGAAAGAAAATATTGACTTGCCAAACCTTTACTTTACACATCAAAGGGAAGTATTCTATCGCGATGGACAGTGGCTTGCAAAAGCACCCTTTATGAAGCTCAAACCAAGTGAATCATACGAGATGAAGACTGTGAGATGCCGTACTATTGGCGACATTTCATGTACCGGCTTAACGCTTTCAACTGCAAATTCAATTGAAGATATTATAGATGAAATTGCTGCTACCCGTATTACTGAACGTGGAGGCAGAGCTGATGATCAAAGGTCAGAAGCTGCTATGGAAGACAGGAAAAAGGAAGGGTATTTTTAATTAGTAAGCTCTTATACTTTGCTTATCTTGTAACAGTTAATAATTGCCCACATGAGTTAAGAAAACCTCATACATGTCACTAAAGCAAATGATCGAATTAAATGGAGTACAAACAATTATGACTGACTTTTCAACCAAAGGATATCTTGACATGGAGCTACTGCGCTTCACCACTGCAGGCAGTGTTGATGATGGCAAAAGCACTTTGATAGGCAGGTTATTATACGATAGTAAATCAATATTTGAAGATCAGCTTGAAGCAATAAAAAGGGCAAGCATCCGCAGGGGAAATGAACATGTTGACCTCGCACTTCTAACTGATGGATTAAGAGCAGAACGCGAACAAGGCATCACTATTGATGTAGCTTACCGTTATTTCGCTACTCCAAAACGCAAGTTCATTATTGCTGATACACCGGGTCACATTCAGTATACAAGGAACATGGTTACCGGTGCTTCAACGGCAAATGCTGCCATAATCCTTATTGATGCAAGGCATGGTGTAACAGAACAAACATGCCGACACTCTTATATTGCCTCACTTCTCCAAATTCCCCACATCATTGTTTGCATCAATAAAATGGACCTTGTTGATTTCAAGCAGGAGATGTTTGATACAATTATGGCTGGATATGCAGAATTCAGAAAGAAGCTTGACCTAAGGGACATTTCAATAGTACCAATCAGTGCTTTACTGGGCGATAATGTAGTGGAACCTTCATCAAATATGCCATGGTATAAAGGCGGCACACTGATGAATATCCTCGAGAATATAGAAATTGGAAATGACCATAACATGTTGGATGCGCGTTTTCCTATACAGTATGTTATCAGACCTTTATCAGATGAATTCCATGATTACAGGGGATATGCAGGAAGGGTTGCAGGCGGAATATTTAAGCCCGGCGATGATGTAGTTGCTTTACCTTCAATGCTTAGAAGTAAGATCAAGTCAATTGACGCTTACAATACCACTTTACCTGAAACCTTTGCCCCACAATCAGTAACTTTAACACTTGATGATGATATTGATGTAAGTAGAGGCGATATGTTGGTTAAGCCTGACAACTTACCACAGGTATCACAGGAATTTGATGTAATGATGTGCTGGATGAGTGAAAAGCCTCTTCAGTTGAACAGTAAATACGCACTAAAGCATACTACACGCGATGTTCGCTGCATGATCAAAGAGGTTAAATACAAAGTGAATGTGAATAACATGGAACATCTTGAAGATTTCAATGTAGGTCTTAATGACATTTCATGCGTGACAATCCGTACAACAAAGCCTGTATTTATTGACTCCTATAAGGCAAACAGACGTACAGGGGCTATAATTGTAATTGATGAAGCAACCAACAATACAGTTGGTGTTGGTATGGTACTTTAAGGGAGACTAGGATAAATGGCGCAGAAGTCAAATGTATCACGTGCACAAACGGTAATAGCTATATTTATCGTAATCGGCGCAATATATATTATAAGGCTTTTTTACATCCAGGTAATTGACGATAGCTATACACTTTCGGCCAACAACAATGTGTTGAGGTATGTAACACAATATCCCGCACGCGGACTAGTTTATGATCGTAATGGTAAATTGTTGGTTTATAATGAAGCAGTTTATGACCTCATGGTGCTCCCTGCACAGGTTAAAGAGATTGATACTGCTGAATTCTGCCACTTATTGCAGATATCAGTTGAGGGTTTCAGGGAACGGCTAAATAAAGCGAAAAAATATTCAAGGTATAAGCCCAGCCTGTTCGAGAAACAAATATCAAAAGAAACCTATGGATATCTTGAAGAAAAGATGTATCGCTACAAGGGTTTCTTTGTACAACCTCGTACGCTGCGTAAGTATCCCAAAGCAATTGGTGCTCACTTATTTGGATATGTTGGTGAAGTAACCCAGGGTATTATAGATAAAAACCCTTATTACAAATCAGGTGATTACATTGGTGTAAGTGGGATTGAGAAAGCTTATGAGGAAGAACTGCGCGGCATAAAAGGGCTTAAGATCAAGATGGTGGATGTGCATAACCGCGAAGTTGGCAGCTTTAATGAAGGTAAACATGATACAGCCTCAATTGCAGGTCAGGATCTTTATCTGAGTATTGATGGTGATCTTCAGGAGTACGGTGAAAAGCTGATGGCAGGAAAGATGGGCAGTGTGGTTGCCATTGAACCATCAACAGGTGAAATTCTTGCTTTTATCTCAAGTCCGGCGTATGATCCAAATCTTTTGGTAGGAAGGGTTAGGGGTAAGAATTTTAAATTACTTTCAGAAGATTCGGTGAAGCCTCTCTTGAACAGGGCAATGGCGGGAACCTACCCTCCAGGCTCAACCTTTAAGATGGTAAATGATCTTATCGGCTTACAGGAGGGACTACTGACTCTTGACACCCGATACACTTGTCAGGGTAAAGGTTCATCGCCTATCAGGTGCACGCACGATCATCAGTCACCTCTTGATGTATATGTAGCTATTAATCAATCCTGCAATCCTTTCCACTGGCAAGTGTTTAAATCGTTTATAAACAACTCCGGGCATGGTAGCATACGTGATAACTATGTATCATGGCGAAACCATGTTATGAGTCTCGGATTTGGAAAGAAACTAGGCACTGACCTTCAGTTTGAGCTTTCAGGGAACGTTCCTTCGGCAGAAACTTTTGATAAAATATACGGTAAAGGCCATTGGAATTCCATGACCATCAGATCACTTTCAATTGGACAGGGTGAAATACTGGTTACACCATTGCAACTGGCAAATTATGCTGTAACAATGGCTAACAGAGGAACATATATTGCACCACATGTAGTGAAAACTATCGGCACCTCCCAGTCAGAAAAGAGAGTATTTGCAACAAGTGTATCAACTATTGACAAAAAACACTTTGAAATCGCAATTGAAGGAATGCGACAGGTTGCTACTCTTGGTACTGCGCGATGGTCGCAAATTGAAGGTGTTACTATGGCGGGGAAAACAGGAACTGCTGAGAATCCTCATGGTGACGACCACTCCCTTTACATGGCATTTGCACCTGCTGAAAATCCAAAGATCGCTATTGCAGTAGTTATAGAAAATGCAGGCTTTGGCTCTACCTGGGCACTACCAATAGCATCACTAATGATGGAAAAATACATTACCGGTACCATTAAGCGTCCGGCAGTAGAAGAGAAAATGATGACATCCAAATTATACTAATTTAAGTGCGCGAAAGAAATAACATATTCGGCAATATTGACTTCCCACTTACAGGACTTTACCTGTTGCTGGTTGTTCTTGGCTGGCTCAATATATATGCTGCTGTTTATAATCAAGATTACAATAGCATATTTGACATAACCCAAAGCTATGGCAAACAGTTAATATGGATTATCAGCTCTCTCTTTCTTGGCCTTCTTATTTTACTAACTGATTCACGCTTCTTTAGCACTTTCGCCTATCTGATCTATGGTTTCATGATAGTACTGTTGTTAGTAGTTTTAGGAATTGGAACTGAAATATCAGGATCGAAATCCTGGTTTCAAATAGGGGGATTTAGTATCCAGCCGGCTGAATTTGCCAAGTTTGCAACGTGCCTTGCTATTGCAAAATTCTTCAGTAGCCAACATCTAAACCTATCCCTAACTAAGAATAAAATAATTCCCTTGATATTGATGGCAATACCATCAGGGCTGATCCTTTTGCAAAATGACACCGGCTCAGCTCTGGTTTATGGATCATTCATACTAGTTTTATATCGAATGGGACTTTCGGGTAATTTCCTGCTCGCTGGCCTTTTAGTAGTTTTTATTGCAATATCAACACTTATGGCGGGTACTCTTTTTGTAGTGTTTCTGATTCTTGGACTTGCAGGTTTGTTGTTATTCTTCATGAAAAGGAATCGCAAAAATATTATGAGTCTAATCGGGTTGGTAATTCTTGGAATCGCGTTAACATATAGTGTTGAAGTAGGTGTGGAGAAGATGCTTGGTGATCACCAAAAAGCCAGAATCAATGTATTGCTTGGAAAAACTCTCGATCTCAAAGGTGCAGGATATAATGTAAATCAGTCAAAAATAGCAATTGGTTCAGGAGGATTCTTTGGAAAAGGTTATCTCAATGGAACTCAAACCAAGTATAATTTCGTTCCTGAACAAAGCACTGACTTCATTTTCTGTACAGTAGGCGAGGAATGGGGCTTTTTAGGCTCCACTGTTGTTGTTGCACTATTTATATTGCTACTGCTCAGAATAGTGATTGTGGCCGAACGACAACGTTCGGATTTTAGCAGAGTGTATGGTTATGGAGTCGCATCCATATTGTTCTTCCATTTTATGATTAACATAGGAATGACAATAGGACTTGTACCTGTAATTGGTATTCCTCTCCCCTTCTTCAGCTATGGCGGATCATCATTATGGGCTTTTACCATATTGTTATTTATCTTTATTAAGCAGGATGTGAACAGGAATGCATTGCTCTAAGAAATTTAATAACCATTATGTACCAGCCGGACAAAACAGACAATACTATTCTCAGCGTTAAGGATCTTAGCATCTCTTTTCGTGACGAAAGTGGCTGGACTAAAGCAGTAAACAACGTTTCTTTTACTCTGAATAAAGGCGAAACTTTAGGTATTGTTGGTGAAAGCGGCTCAGGAAAGTCTGTAACCTCACTTTCAATATTGCAACTGTTGCCTGATAAAATGAGTCGCATTGACAATGGCTCCATCGAGTTTAATAGTGGTGGAATACCATCTAACCTTATAAAATTGCCTAAAGCCGAAATAAGGAAGGTTCGTGGCAACAAAATAGCCATGATTTTTCAGGAACCAATGACTTCATTGAATCCTGTTATGAAATGCGGGAAACAGATTTCAGAGTCAGTGATGTTACACTTGAAATACTCTGAAAAACAAGCAAAATCACACACTCTGAAGCTCTTCGGGGATGTAATGCTCCCCGACCCTTTGTATGCCTTCAACGCATATCCTCATCAACTTTCAGGCGGACAGAAACAACGGGTAATGATTGCTATGGCAATTGCATGTTCACCTGAAATTCTCATTGCTGATGAGCCCACAACTGCCCTTGATGTTACAGTACAGAAGTCAATACTAAAGCTGCTGAAAGATTTGCAGGAACGTTTACACCTGAGCCTTATCTTTATTAGTCACGACCTGGGAGTTATATCAGAAATTGCTCATCAGGTGATTGTGATGAGGAAAGGAGAAATAGTTGAGCAGGGAAGGTCATCTGACATTTTCAGCCACCCCGCTCAACCATATACCAAAGGACTTATGGCATGCAGGCCTTCAATGAATGTAAGGCTAAAAAAGCTACCTACTGTGGCTGACTTCATGGATACGGCAGGCACTCCTGAAATTATTGTTGAATCACCTGATGAAAGGCAATTGAGGCATAAATTACTATACGATGGCACTCCCTTGCTGAAGGTGGAGAATCTTTCAGTGCACTATCCTTTACCTAAGAAATGGTATAAAAAGGAAAGGACATTTTTTAAGGCAGTTGAAGACGTAAGTTTCAATGTATTTAAAGGTGAAACACTTGGGCTTGTTGGGGAATCAGGCTGTGGTAAAACAACTTTAGGAAGATCACTACTGAGATTAATTGAACCAACTTCGGGTAAAATTGGCTTTGAAGGCAATGATGTGGGGTCGCTGAACATTAAGAACCTAAGGGAAATGCGGAAACGCATGCAAATAGTTTTCCAGGACCCATACTCTTCCCTGAATCCGCGATTAACCATCGGGCAAGCAATTATAGAGCCGCTAATTGCACACAAAATACTTGGAACATACCGTGAGCGTAAGAATAAAGTAATGGAACTGCTTGAGCGCGTGAACATGTCGCCTGAGCACTTTAACCGATATCCGCATCAGTTTTCAGGTGGTCAACGTCAGAGAATATGCATAGCGAGAGCACTGGTGTTAAATCCTGCTTTTGTAATTTGTGATGAGTCAGTTTCAGCTCTTGATGTTTCAGTGCAGGCACAGGTGCTGAATTTACTTAACGATCTTAAAAGTGAGTTTGGATTTACCTATATCTTCATATCGCATGATCTCTCGGTTGTAAGATTCATGTCGGACAGGATACTCGTAATGAAAAATGGTAAAATAGTGGAGCAGGGCAATGCTGATAAGATATATGACTCACCTGAGCAGGAATATACCCGCCAGTTGATAGATGCAATTCCAGGTAAGGCTATTAACCCGCCAATAATGCCATAACATCTTCATTCCTGAATGGTTTACCCAGGTAACCATCCATTCCTGCCTTCAAGCAATTCTCACTTTCATCATGCAGTGAACTTGCAGTCATAGCATATATTTTAACCTTAACGGGCCTGTTTTCTTCTTGCTCTATTTCCCGTATCTGCATTGTAGCCTCAAAACCATCAAGCTCAGGCATATGCAGGTCCATAAGGACCAAATCATAAGTTTCATGTCTGAACTTTTCAACAGCAACTGAGCCATTTTCTGCCAAATCAATTATCTGATCTAACTTCTTAAGCATCAGCATCGCTACTTTTTGGTTAATGAGATTGTCTTCCGCAATAAGAATTCTCTTTTTCGTCATTTTTGATCCAGATCCCCTGATAGTTTAATGCCAATCTTATCTAGATTGCCATGCTGTTAATCAACAAAGTAATTAAAAGTAACTGTCTTTCTAATAAAAATGTGCAATAAAGTGTTATAAGACTATTCATACGTATGCAGCTGACATGTGCTGAGTACTATGAAAGAAATATTATACCTTTACAGATATATTACACCATTATGGCTAAAAATAAAACAGCTAAAACTACCACGGCACCTCATAACCCTTTTGTTAAGCTGGTTGAAGAGTTATTTTTAACAAATCCTCAAAAAGCATATAACTTCAGGCAAGTTTCCCATATGCTGGGAGTATCCGACAAAGTTAGCAAAGAACTTGTAACAAAGATCATTGAATCACTAGAAAATGCAGGAATTATTATTGCCTTAAACCGCGGCAAGTATCAATACAATCCCGAGCTTGTGGCTGAAAAGTTCCAGCAAACTATTGTGGAAGGCAAGGTTGACATGAAACAAACCGGCAAAGCTTACGTGATTTCAAAGGATCTCAGTGATGATGTCTTCATTTCATCTAACAACACCGGGCATGCATTACATGGTGATACTGTTAAAGTACGCCTGTTTCCAATGCGTAAAGATCATAAGCAGGAAGGTGAAATTATTGAGGTTCTGCACCGGTTCAAGAATCAATTCGTTGGTAAAATACAAATAACAGGGAAGTTTGCTTTCCTCATTCCTGATGAAGCAAATATGCCTTTTGACATCTTCATCCCTAATGAATCATTGAATAACGGAAAGAACGGGCAAAAAGCAATTGCTAAAATTACTGAGTGGCCTGAACGCTCAAAGAACCCTTTCGGAGAAATAATACAAGTGCTGGGAAGCCCCGGAAACAATGATGTGGAAATGAATTCCATCCTTGCTTCCTTTGAGTTCCCTCTTGAATTTAAAAAAAGCTCCCTCCAACAAGCTGAAAAAATACCATTTGAAATTTCTAAAGAAGAAATAAAAACCAGAAGAGACTTCCGGAATATATGGACATGCACCATCGACCCTCCTGATGCTAAGGATTTTGACGATGCCCTTTCATTGGTGAAAAAAGATAATGGCTTTTGGGAAGTTGGAGTGCATATTGCTGATGTATCGCACTATGTTAAACAAGGAACGCCAATAGATGAAGAAGCATACGAGCGTGGAACATCTGTTTACCTGGTTGACCGCACCATCCCTATGCTTCCTGAGAAGTTGTCAAACAATGTATGTTCACTGCGCCCCAATGAAGATAAGCTATGCTTCTCAGCAGTATTTGAGCTTGATGATCAGGCAAGAATACACAGCGAATGGTATGGCAAAACAATTATCAACAGTAACCGACGCTATAGCTATGAAGAAGTTCAGAAGATGATTGAAGGGGAGGAAGGCGATTTTAAGGAAGAACTGCTCATTCTAAACGATCTGGCTACTAAATTAAGAGAGGAAAGATTCAAGAAAGGCTCTATTGCTTTTAAAAGTCAGGAAGTTAAATTTATTCTTGATGAAACCGGAAAACCTATTGATACCTACATCAAGGAGCAAAAGGAAGCAAATATGCTAATTGAAGATTTCATGCTTCTGGCTAACAGGACTGTAGCTGAAAAGATCGGCAAGAAGAGAGGTGAAAAAGATGCCAAGACCTTTGTATATAGAATACATGACGAGCCAAACCCTGAGAAACTTAGCAAGTTTGCTGAATTCCTCGCGAAGCTGGGCTATAAAATGAATATCGGCTCACACAAACAGCTATCTAAATCGTTTAACAATCTTTTTGAGCAAATCTCAGGGAAAGGTGAAGAAGCAATGATAGAGCAAATTGCCATAAGGACCATGGCCAAGGCTGTGTATTCAACCGTCAATATTGGCCATTATGGACTATCGTTCCCATACTATACACACTTCACTTCACCCATCAGGCGATATCCCGACTTGATGGTGCACAGGTTGCTTGAAGGTTATCTTAACGGAATGCAATCAGCTGATAAGGATGAATATGAAGAATACTGCAGTCATAGCTCTGATATGGAACGCAAGGCTGCTGAGGCTGAGAGGGCATCAGTTAAATACAAACAGGCTGAATACCTGCAGGATAAGATCGGTCAATCATTTAAGGGCCTGATATCAGGAGTAAGTAAGTGGGGTATTTATGTGGAGCTTGAAGGTAATAAGTGCGAAGGCATGATCTCTATGAGAAACATGGACGACGACTTCTACTATCTTGATGAGGACGCCTACAAAGTAGTGGGTCAGCATAAAGGCAAGGAATTCAGACTAGGTGATCCAATTGAAATAAAGGTTCATAGTGTTGACCTTCAAAAAAAACAAATGGACTTTACACTGGCTGATAAGGATGGGGGCAATGGCAAGGATGATTTCTTCGCCACAGCTAATTCATTTCCGCGGAAGTCAGAAAGAAATAAAGGCAGTAAACCTTTCAATAAGAACAAAGAACGGCAGAAAACCAATAAACCAAAAGGTCGTAAGCGTTAAAACGTTATCATTCAACCTATAAATAAATCTATTAGCGTTCATGGAAAATTTCATTGCCTATAATCCCACCTCTCTGCATTTTGGCAAACAGGTGTTAAACGATCTTGGTAAAACCATCAGTAAATACGGCGATAGAGTGTTGCTGGTTTATGGTAAGAATTCCATAAAACAGAATGGTCTTTACAATGTGGTTAAGAACGAACTTGATAAGGTTGGTGCAAAGGTGTTTGAGTATAGCGGAATAAAATCGAATCCAATAATTGAGGATGTAGATAAAGCTTCTGCTTTAGGACGAAAAAACAGAGTAAATGTTGTACTGGCTGTTGGTGGAGGAAGTGTAATCGATTCGGCAAAAATGATATCTGTAAGTATTCCTTACAATGATACTGCATGGGACTATTTCACCAGGGAAGCACCGTCTCCTAAATCAGCTATACCATTAATTGCAGTGCTTACACTTGCTGCAACCGGCTCTGAGATGAATCCATTTGCTGTGATTTCAAATCATCAAGCCCAAAGAAAAGGTAGTTATGGTCACGATCTGATGTTTCCAAAGCACTCATTCCTTGACCCAACTTTTACCATGAGTGTTCCGTATAACTACACAGCATACGGTATAGCCGACCTGATAGCCCATTGTTTAGAAGCTTACTTCGGAAAAGGTGAAGCTACACTGGCTGACCGTTTTGTATTTGCTATCATAAAGGAGGCTATTGAAAATGGACAGGATCTGCTTAAGGACCTTACCAATTATGAACTTCGGGCCAGGATAATGTTCGCATCAACCATGGCCTTGAATGGCTTGACTATGCAAGGCAGGGCTTCAGGTGAATGGGGCGTTCATAATATTGGACATATACTATCATTGCTCTATGATGTGCCTCATGGTGCATCGTTAACCATTGTTTACCCTGCATGGCTAAGGCTACAGAAAGATAGAATTGCCGACAGAATATCATATCTGGGCCAAAATATCTTTAACACATCTAACGTAGACCTCACTATTGAGCGCCTCGAGAGTTTCTTCCGTTTGATGGATTGCCCGATAAGGCTTCATGAAGCGGTTCCAAATGCCGATAAGGATGAAATTATCAGGGTAATGGCGTATAATAATGTGGCCACCAATGTGCATAAGCTTGATGCTGACGATTATCGCAGAGTGGTTGATCTTATGACAGAGGCTGGCGTTGAGAGTCTTAGCGGGCAGCTTTAAGCAAGTTTTCCCCTATTCCGATCCGGTATCCGGATGAAAGGAAGGTTATTTCACCATTTGCATTTACAAACATCACATAAGGCAAAGCAGGCATAGACTTTTGACCTGTTGATTTCATAACCGACTTTATGAGCTTCTCATCCTTGTCGACTGTAAACTTGCTTAAGGCAGGCATGTTCGTGTAATTATCGGCATTAAAGTCCTTTGTATTTAAAGATGAGGGGACCACAAATACTATATTACCGCCCCACTTTTCAAAATCGGATTTCAATAGAGGTATATCACTCATAACATGTCGCGTTGGTTCATTGGCAGGATTTATAAATGCCAATATTAAACCCTTTTCTCCTACAAGCTCCATTATGGAAATCGCCCTGTCTCGTGAGGCTTGAATCATCTGGCTTGAATCAATAATCCCCTTTACATCCACCACCTGGTCAATTGGTTGAAGTAATAGTGGCAGGCTTAGATTATCACCTTTATTAAGAGTAAAATACTGAGATCTTATTGCCACACTCCCGTCGTTTCTCCTATGTCCGGTCATTAGCAGATAGTATCCAGGCTCAAGATCGAAAGTAACAGGGAACGCTTCAGTTGATCCGCTGCCCTCATAATCAAGAGTTGTAAACCGACCTTCTACAAATTTTTGAAGTGTGTAATGGATGGAGTATATGGGCTTAAGTGGATTTGAAATATCATTTACAAGTTCAAGTTTCGCACTTTTCACAGGCGCTTCTTCGGCTTCAAAGGAAATGTTTAACCAATCACCATCCTTAAAAATCTGTGGCTGAAAAGTTGCGCGGTCAATCCTTGCAGGTATAAACAGACTGCGACACATAGCCACAAAGAAAATATTCCGTGATCGTATATCAGCTACCCGAAGTTCATAAACGCCAATAGGTGATAATGGACAACCCATATAATTGTCAGTAGTATTAACGGTAATATTGTCTTTAATCCAATCAGTCACTACTCTGATATCAGCTTGAGCCCTTGAGGCAAAATCTTTATCAAACTTCTCTTGCAAGTATCCTCTCCAGGGGCGAATCAATTCGTTCAATACCCGGGCTGATAAGATGCCTTCATTAAATACAGCATTTTCATATCGACCTTCTTCATTGAAAACATCATTTTCCGGTAAACCATTCTCCTGTAATTTTAAACTATCAACTACGTTTCCATCATAATCTACCGGTTTGAAAAAGGTATTAACATTCAGCAGATGATCATTTAAATATTCAGCAGGAGTATCTCTTATATCTTTTTCAGCTATTGATTCCAGCAGGTCAGTCATCAAGGGCCTGGCAGAATTCTGTCGCATATATTCAGTAATTTCACGCCAGTTGCCATAGCTTAATGCAATCAATTTTTTCACGATGGCTGTATCCAGATCAAGTTCTATGGCAAATGCCTCAGCCTGTTGTGGCGACATGAAGGTGGCCATATAAGCATTTCTTATCGAGTCCTCGATTGCCAATCGACGGCTATTCTCTTCCTGCCTGGCAACTGGTAGCGATTCAACTACTTTTTCTACCGGCGGAACATTATTTGCAGTTTCAATATATGCCTCTCCAATGCTTCGGGTAAGTTTGATAACAAGGGTGTCCACTTGTCCAACTGACACGTGTGAATATCCATAGATGTTATCTTTTGATACCCATACCTGCAAATCACCCAGACCGGTTTCAAGTTCTGCCATTCCATTTTTATCACTCTGCTTCACAACCATAGGATAGAACTCGGCATAATTATAAATCCTGAACTCAACTTTGGCATCTTCAACGGGAACGTTGTCCTTATCAACAACTCTCACAATCAGGGGATGTGTAATTGTGTAAGCAGATAAGCTGTTGATTTTAGTATACAAATCCTTCTGTTCAATTACATTTTCACTACCGGCATACTTACCTATGACATTGGTATGAACCATCATAGCTCTTTTAACCGGACCGTCAAACCAGCCCCTGTTAAGCACTGCCTCAGGTTCGCAGGCTCCTAAATATTGCCACTTGTCATCAACAAAAACCTCCACCCATGCATGGTTGTCATCAGTATGAGCCCAACGGGGTGTATATACCTGCCGGGCCGGGATACCTACTGAACGCATAGCCGCTACGGTGAAAGTTGATTCTTCACCACACCTGCCAAATGAGTTTAATACTGATGCAAGCGGCGAAGATGTGCGTGCATCACTTGAACGATAGTTAACTTTTTCATGACACCAGTGATTCACCTCAAGGGCAGCATCGGCCATGCTTAGGTTTTTTACCCTATCCTTTAACTCTTTGAAAAACACAATACGCGCAGTATCAAGATTTTCATTATTAACCCTCACCGGTAATACAAAGTGACGGAATATATCTTCGGGAATGCCCTTACTCCAACTGAATGTATCAAGGGCCATTAATGAAAGGTCAACCTGTTGCAAAAAGTATTCACCGCTATAATCGGCCAGGTCACTTAAAGGCATATAAGCGTAAAGAAACTCAAGAGCCTCTTTTTGCTTCAATGACAGTGGCTTATTGAAAACATCAAATAAAACTGAATCCCTGTTATGGGCAAGCTGACGTCTAACCTCAAACTGATCCTCAACCTGTTTGCGATAGTCTTTATCAGAAATGAAATGTTTTTCACCTGTGCAGTTGCTAAAAAGAATTGCAACCATTGAAGCTAATAGGAGAGTATACCTCATAGTAGGGGGACTTTTTTCTACAAGCAAATGTAAGAAGATATCTATCTGACAATAAAAAGTATTGTTAAGTTAAGTATTTCGATACATTTGTATTACATTTTCTCTACGGTTTCTCTACCCTAAGGGTAGACCAATGGTAGACCAAAGGTAGAGGAAAGGTAGAGAAAAGGTAGAGATGAACCTAACATAACCCAAATTTACATGAACAATAAAAAGGTGGCTTAAAAAAGCCACCCCTTGAAATAAATTATGAAAACGGGAATGAATCGAAAAATAAAAGAAGTCTTATCTTTTCTTAACCAGCATAGGAGGCGTTGATACGGTGTTGCTCTTGTTGAGATCACGGTCAACTATGTATGCTTCAAATTTGATTGTATCGAAATTCGAAAGAGGATTATTCACAAACAAAGTGTCGTCAATTTCCCCTCTTATGGCTTTATTCTTACCTGCGGGAGTAAGGATTGGAATACGCCCATTAAAAGTAGCTGTGTCGTATACTATTGTGGTATCGTTTACCACTCTTGAAGTAATCAGGAATATTTCCTTAAACACTCCATTCTGCAGCTCAAAATACTTGATGAAAAGGTTGTAATCGTATGGTGCTACAGTATCATCTTTTGTAAGTCCAATATTACCATCGCCATCAGTATAGCTAAGGCGTAGTATTCCCCTTTGATCGATGCCCTGCGCATCACGTAACATCAGGAATTCAACAAATTTAACCTGAGGTTCAAGAGGATATTCCTCATATTTCTGACATGAAACTATAATGAGCAGTAAAATGAAGAAAAGAGTTATGCTGTTTTTCATGCTTTACAGTGTATTTCCATTGATAAAAATCGAACAACAATTATGCCGCCATTAAAATAACTGGCCATTGAAAAAATCCATTGGTTCACATTCAACAATTAATTCAGGTCCCTCAGCTGTAGTTTTATTCACAGTTTCAGGCACTCGGTATTTCTTCATCTTTTCAGACGGAAATGGCTTGAGCAAACTTTTCAATTCTTCTGTACTGTTATTTCCAAGCCATGTATTATAATTTTCCTTCTCAAGTATAACAGGCATCCTATCATGAATGAGGTGCATTGTTTCGTTGGCATCGGTTGTAAGTATGGCGAATGAGTTAATCATTTCACCAGTTGGTTTTTTCCAGCAATCCCATATTCCTGCAAAAGCAAATAATGATTCATCCTTCAAGGTAAATCGGTATGGATATTTCTTACCTGAATGCACCCATTCATAAAACCCATCGGCAGGAACCAGGCATCTACGCTCACGGAATACTGTCTTGAATGAAGGTTTTTCTTCAAGGGTTTCACTCCTGGCGTTTATCAGTGGCATCTTTGACATTTCCTTTGCCCATCGGGGAATCAAGCCCCACCTGAATAGTTGCAGACGTAATGGTTTTTCGCTGGTTATCACCGGTAATTGCTGTGTGGGCGCTCCATTATAACGGGGCACATATGGTGCATTGCCTCCTGCCAGCTCGAAGAACATATTTATTTGCTGTTCGTCGGAAGTAAGTGAAAAGCGTCCGCACATAATCTGCTTGTTAAAAGGTTAATTAATTAATAACAAATGACCGGCCTATTCTATTGTGTTCGTAAAATTAACAAATTAACGCCAGTGGCTTTTAATGCCCATTATAATTTCTTATATTTGAACTTTGAACGGGTAAAAAAGTTTAGTAAATCCTTGCCTTCATGTAAGGTTAGCATCGTTAATAAGTTAAAATATAGGAATATGAAGAAGTTTGCAGTAGTACTGTCGGGAAGTGGTGTATACGACGGTGCAGAGATCCATGAATCAGTACTTACTATATTGGCCATCAAAAAACATGGTGCCGATTATGAAATATTTGCTCCTGATGTGTTGCAACATCATGTTATTGACCATGTTACAGGTAAGGAGATGAAAGAAAAGCGGAATGTGTTAACCGAATCAGCCCGTATTGCACGTGGAAATATCAAGCCACTTAGTGAATTCCAGGCAAGATCCTTTGATGCACTGATACTACCCGGTGGTTTTGGTGTTGCCAAGAACTTATGCACTTATGCATTTGATGGCGCTAAATGCACTGTAAATCCTGATGTTGAAAAGGCAGTGAAGGATATGGTTTCACTTCAAAAGCCAATCGGCGCCATGTGCATTTCTCCGGTAGTTTTATCGAAAATACTCGGAAATGTGGAAGTAACTATCGGCAATGATAAAGAAACAGCTGATAATGTTGTACTGATGGGTTCTATACATAAGAAAGCCACACATGGAGAAGTTGTAAAAGATAGTCATCGGTTGATTTACACAACTCCATGTTACATGCTTGATGCCAATATTCTTCAGATAGAACTTGGTACAAGCAATTTGATAAGTGCTATTCTTCACGACCTGCAATAATAGCCTGTTTAGTAGACCGTGAACAAATTGTAATGGTTCATTGTCAGTAGGTAAAGATTCAACTGATGTCATATAATTACGATTACCCCAGGCCTACAGTAACGGCCGATGCTATAGTTTTCAGGAAAACCGGAAGCACTACTCAGGTTTTGCTGATTCAAAGAGCCAATCCACCTTTTGAAGGTATGTGGGCCATTCCGGGCGGCTTCATTGAGATGGACGAACCGCTGGAAACTGCAGCTTCAAGAGAATTGGAAGAGGAAACCGGAATAACTGATGTTGCACTTCAGCAATTTCATACCTATGGTGCTGTTGATCGGGATCCCAGACATCGTACGATTACTGTAGCATATACAGGCATGCTCAGTAATGAGAGTATGCATGCTAAAGCGAATGATGATGCAGCTGATTGCAAGTGGTTTGATATTGGGCAGATTCCTCAGTTAGGCTTTGACCACAATATAATAATTGCCGATGCTGTTAATTTTGGAAAACAACAGAATTGGTTCTAAGCTCTTATTGTTATATAAGTCGTTTGAAAGGCATTTATGATTTACTGAATTTTAAGCTCCCGCTGAAATTACAATTCTACGGTTTCAGGCACATTCTGTTCTTGCAATTCCTTGATTTTAAGCACCAACTGTAATTACAATTTCACCTTTTGGCTCATGTTGTGAATAATGCAAGGCAAGCTCCTCCAATGTACCTCGCCTGTGTTCTTCAAATATTTTGGAAATCTCTCTTGATACGCATGCTTTTCTTTCATTACCTAAGGTCTCAGCAAGCTGGGTAAGGGTTTTCGCCAGCCTGAATGGTGATTCATACAAAACGATTGTTTGATCGAGTTTTGCAAGGTAATTTAACCGGGTATTCCTTCCTTTCTTATGAGGCAGAAAGCCTTCAAAGTAGAACCTGTCGCAGGGTAATCCTGAACACACTAATGCAGGAACAAAAGCTGTAGCTCCCGGCAAACATTCAACATCAATACCTGCTTCAACACATGTACGTATAAGAAGAAATCCGGGATCAGATATACCGGGTGTGCCAGCATCGGTAACCAATGCAACAGTTTCACCTGAATTAATACGTTGGGCGATAAGCTCTGCGGTATGGTGTTCATTATGTTGGTGATGCGATTGCATCCTATTGTCGATTCCGTGATGTTTCAGCAGTATTCCAGTTTTCCTTGTGTCCTCAGCAAGTATCAGGCCCACCTCTTTCAATGTCCTGATCGCCCTGAGAGTAATGTCCTCAAGATTCCCGACAGGAGTAGGTACAATAAAGAGTTTAGCCATGATATGGTGGTTTAATTATAATTGGTTTATGAAATCGCGCAACAACCTGAAAATATCCTCGTATTCTGAAAAAGGCACTTTCTGCGCCTGGTCGTTTATATTGTGATATTCCTTATGCTCGTTGCCATTTGAATAGATAAACACTGCAGGTACACCCAACTTATAAAACGGACAATGATCACTATTACAACTTTCTCCACGATTGGCCACTTTCATAATGTATTCATTATCAGCATTTATCTTTACCATCTTATCATACAATAATGGAAATTGAACGCCATTAACCATGGTTATACCTTCACTACCTGTGCCAACCATATCGAGGTTCAGTAAGAACTTGATGTTTTCCAAAGGAAAGAGTGGATGCTCAGCCGCATGATATGAGCCCTTTAAGCCAATTTCTTCGGATGCGAAAGCCATAAATGCAATACTATACGGCAATCTGTTTTCTTCTTTCATATAATGGTTAGCCATATCAAGCATCATGGCAACACCACTGGCATTATCATTAGCACCTGGAAAATAGGTTTTGCTGCCCATCATACCCAGGTGATCATAATGAGCAGTTACTACTACAAATGAATCAGGCTGCGAAGATCCAGGTATATAACCAATTACGTTACTAACTTCGTAATCATTTATTGCTTTGAGCTCAACGTTAACTTCAGCTATAGAAGGTTTTTCGGGTAAGGCTGAAGAAAGAACAACAATTATTGGGAAAGGTATTACTTCCTCCATAGCATAAACACTCCAGGCAATGCTGCTATTATCATTGATATGAATGAAACCGGCACAATTGACAGAATTATTCATAAGCATTGTATGTGCAGCTTTCCTGGCTTTCCCTTTCATTTCTGATGGGTTATACATTACCAGCGTGTTACTGAGATCTTTCTTTTTGAATTTCTTAAATCTCCTTGCTGACTTGAATAAGGAAGAGTCAATTGCAACCACATCATAACTGCGTTTTACTGTGGGACTGCCCGAAACAATTGAAAATTCACTGCCAGGGATTAATGATTTGCCATTTATTTTTAAGTCAACTATTGAAGGGTAAGTTTTAACATTAACCTCAAAATCCTGCATGTAACCCGGCTCAAATGAATTCAAGCCTATGTTGCCCATTTCCGACTTAATAAACCCGGCTGCAATCCCAATTCCATTATTTACATACCCTCTTCCAAACATTGAAGGAGAAGAAAGTGTATCCATAATGTGCCGGGCCTTTTGAATGTTCTGACCCAGCAAATGAGGGGTAGTAAGTAGTGAGACTGAGAGTAAGAAAACAAGAGAAAAGCAGAGTTTTTTGATATTCATATACGCATTGATTAGAGATAGCGCCTTGTGATGAAGGTTCTTAGTTTAACATAGGCTTCAGCATTAGTATTCCAACCATGAGCTGCCAGATATTCATCCATAATAGAATCAGCTGAAAATGCTGAACCGCAGTTATTCAATCTGCTGATAGCATCATTATAGAGATCTATTCTCCCTTCAAACAGATCATTCACAAACTGAAACTTTTCATTTATCCCGATAGCAGTTTTAAGGTCATTGATTGGCTTTAACTGCATCTTGTGGGCCAATGTTTGATCTTGTCTGCCTTCATTTATTTTATCAATGAGCGAAGGCGCTTCATTTTTTAGCTTGTCAGCAATTGTTTGTCCACCAAACAGGTCGCCGGTTTGTCTGGCAGTCTTCATTGGTGTTATAGTATCCTGTTTTTGGTTAAATGAGCTACTTTGCGTATTCTGTTGTGATGATGATATTGAAGCCTGTCTGTCAGAATTTGTATCGCGAGAGTAGGTTCCGGCATGGCTTTGATAGTCGGATTTAACAGGCTCAGCAGGTTCAGGGGTTATTGGTGCTATTGCACCAACTGCGCTGTATATATTTGTGGTTGAGCTTTCATCAATATGCGACTGGGGATCGGGTTGAATATCATGAGGTACTTCAACCTTGGCAAACGACATTACCGGTATCTCTTCAATAGGCAACATAATTTGTGGTTCAGGTTCAGGCTGAGGAACATTAACCTCTTCTACTGGTTTGGGCTGAGGAACATTAACCTCTTCTACTGGTTCGGGCTGAGGAATATTAAATTCTTCAACAGGTACTGACTGAGGAGCAATAAATTCACCCACATGTTCTGTCTGAAAATCATCATTTTCTTCAGCAGGTTCGGGCTGAACAACAATAACTTCCTCTGTTTTACTATACGATTCAACTGCTGGTTGCGCTTGCTCCCTAGCTTGAGAATGAGTGACCTCCCCGGCTTTTTCGTGTTGTACCTCTCTTGATTCCTGTATAACCTGAACAACTGGGGCAACATACTCTGACTTGGGCTTTTCAGAGTCACTTTCAGTAGTTTTTAGTTGTTCTGTTACAAGATAGCATTGACGAAGCAGGTGGAGCATTATATCCGTTTCAATAGCACTAATTGCATTGCTTTCCTTTGCTTTTATTATTCGGTCATTTAATTTTTCTACCAGATTTGCAAGCTCATTCAGTTTTCTTTCCATGTCAGAATATCTTGATATATTGTTTCACTAACGTTACAATAATGAAATTTTGTACATTGCAGCCTGATAATAATTCGATCATTAGAACTAATGTTCAGCACAATATCAGCATTTTACTGTAATTGAAACAGCCTATAAAAGTACTAAGAAATCTGTGGAGTTATAAATAATGTTTCTCGAAAGTTCAAATCATTCACATCAACGCCGCGGGTGGATTGAAGTAATTTGCGGATCAATGTTCTCAGGCAAGACTGAAGAACTGATTCGCCGTTTAAACCGTGCACGCATTGCCAGGCAAAAGGTTGAGATCTTTAAGCCGGGCATTGATACCCGTTATGACATGTTCAATGTAGTATCACATGATGAAAATTCTATTCTTTCAACACCGGTAAGTTCGGCTACTCAAATTCTACTTCTCACCAATGAAATTGATGTGGTAGGAATTGATGAAGTTCAGTTCTTCGACGATGAGATTGTTGATGTTTGTAATAAACTGGCCGGGCAGGGCATAAGGGTAATTGTTGCAGGGCTGGATATGGACTTTTCAGGAAAACCATTCGGGCCAGTGCCTGCTTTAATGGCAACTGCAGAATATGTGACGAAAGTACATGCTATCTGTATCCGTTGCGGTAATCTGGCACAATATTCGTATAGGAAGTCTGATGAACAGAAACTTGTTGTACTGGGAGAAACTGATAGCTATGAGCCGCTTTGTCGTTCCTGCTATGAGCTGGAACGGAAGAAGTGACCTCCACCTGGACTGACAGATGAATGGTTAGCCAATTTTCATTAAATTTGCCAAGAATTATCTGGTTATGAAGTTATTCGATGTAATAAAGAATATTGGTTTTATTTTGCTTTTGCTGACCCTTCATACGGGAGTATCAGCGCAATCAGATACCCATCAGCAAGGTACATCAGTTGATAATACTGCACAACAGGGAATGTTGATGGATGAAACTGTAGTAATATCAACCAGCAAGGGTGATATTTATCTTAAGCTGTATAAAGATACACCACTTCATAGCAACAACTTTATTATGCTGGCCAACGAGGGATACTTTGACAGCACCTTGTTTCACAGGGTTATAGAAGGTTTTATGATACAAGGTGGTGATCCTGATTCCAAAGGAGCTGCTCCTGGTATTGAATTAGGCAACGGAGGCCCAGGGTATGATATACCTGCTGAGATATTACCTTCACATATGCATGTAAAGGGAGTGCTTGCTGCTGCCAGAGAAAGTGATGACGTTAACCCTGAAAGGCTTTCATCAGGTTCACAGTTCTACATAGTACAAGGGAAGCTGTTTAATGACAGTACGCTTGATGCGGTAGAGAAAAAACAGTATTCCCTTATCAAGCAACGTATCTTCGTTAATATCATGAACAGGCCTGAAAATACAGCATTACGCGCTGAATTTTTGGCCGCCGACGAACGTGAAGATCCAGTTCGTTTCAAGTTTTTGCTTGATACACTGAATGGCATGATGGACATGGAATACGCATTAATGACTCCGTTTAAGATTTCACCTGAAAGACGTGAGATATACAAAACCACAGGAGGTGCACCTCACCTTGATGGCAACTATACTATTTTTGGTGAAGTTATTTCAGGGCTTGAAGTAGTTGACAAGATAGCCGCAGTTAAAAGAGATGAAAACGACAGGCCTCTTGAAGACATTTCAATGAAGGTGTATTTATTGAAAGAGTAATCACAAATTAAGTAAACAAATCAAAAATAACTGATACAATGAAGAAAACAACTTTGGCAGTAATTGCACTATTGTTCTTTATAACAGCATTCGGACAAACCAAGTCAACTAAACCTGTTACTGTACTAATAGAAACCGAATATGGTAACATGACCGCTGTACTCTATGATGATACTCCTGGACACCGCGATAACTTCCTGAAGCTTGTAAAGCAGGGTTGGTACAATGGTTCCATATTCCATCGTGTAATTAATAAATTTATGATTCAGGGTGGTGGACAGGAAGGCAAGATGAATGACCCCGGTTATACAATTCCTGCAGAGTTTGTACCTGCACATTTCCATAAGAAAGGTGCATTGGCTGCTGCACGCAAAGGTGATCAGGTGAATCCTAAAAAAGCTTCGTCAGGTTCACAGTTCTATATAGTACACGGTATGGTAATGCAGCCCGCGCAAATTGATATGTTTGAAAAGCAAACAGGGAAAAAAGTATCGGCTGAACGTCGAAAAGTATACAGCACCATTGGCGGAACACCTCACCTTGATGATGATTACACTGTATTTGGTGAAGTGACCAAGGGACTGGAAGTAATTGATAAAATTGCAGCTGTTCAAACAGCAGCAGGTGATCGTCCGGTTAAAGACGTAAAAATGAAAATCACCGTTGTTAAATAAGCATAACCAGGTTAACACCTTGATTATATTATGCTTAGCTAAGATTATATGAAACAAGAAATAGAAAAACACCTGGCTGAGATTAATGCCTTTATCACTTCATCAGCTGATGAACTTGAACAGTTCAGGATAAGATTTGCAGGGAAGAAAGGGATACTTAACGACCTGTTTGCCATGTTTAAAACAGTGGCTCCTGAGGAACGCAGGGAGATGGGCAAACTGTTGAATGAGCTTAAGGAATCAGTTCAGCAGAAGCTTGACGAACTTAAGGAAACGGTTGGTGCTGTTGGCAGGAAGCCAGAAAAAAAGCTCGACCTTACGCTTCCTGCAACTGATGAACATACAGGCTCACGCCATCCACTAGCGATTATCCGCAAACGAATTATTGACATTTTTGGACGAATAGGTTATACAGTCGCTGAAGGCCCAGAAATTGAAGACGACTGGCATAATTTCTCAGCACTAAATTTTGCACCTGAACATCCTGCCCGTGATATGCAGGATACCTTCTTTATAGGTTCAGATCCGGATATCTTATTACGAACCCACACCTCAAGTGTGCAGGTGCGTGTGATGGAAACCACCAAACCTCCAATAAGGATGACCTTCCCCGGAAGAGTTTATCGTAATGAGGCGATATCAGCAAGAGCCCACTGTTTCTTCCATCAGGTTGAAGGCTTATACATTGACAAGAATGTAAGCTTTGCTGATCTAAGGCAGACTATGATGTACTTTGCCAAGGAAATGTTCAGTTCAGATACACGTATCAGATTGCGACCATCTTATTTCCCATTTACTGAACCATCTGCTGAAATGGATATTTCATGCAATCTGTGCGGAGGTGACGGATGTAGTTTTTGTAAGTATACCGGATGGGTTGAGATACTGGGCTGTGGGATGGTGAATCCGGCAGTATTGCGCAATTGCGGCATTGACCCTGAAGAATATTCAGGCTTTGCTTTTGGCATAGGTGTGGAACGTATTACCAACCTGGTTTTTAACGTGAAGGACCTAAGGATTTTTTCGGAAAATGATGTGCGCTTTTTAAAGCAATTTGGGTCAGCTCTTTAACCATTTACTGTTGGTCAGTAGAAGTTTTTCTGTTGGTCAGTATATAAATGGTATAAGTTTCTTGGTTTGCCTTGTGTATTCAGTGTATGGAGCAAATGCTTTTTTCAGATAAGTTTCCTCTAAATGAAGCTTTATAATCAGGGCTAAGGTTAACACTGCTGCTGCTATGAGTCTGAAATATGTGAAATGACCACCCACCAATGCCCAGCTAATTAGAATCAGTCCTGTATACATTGGGTGACGTATAAAACGGTAAGGGCCTTTGGCTACCATTATTCCACCTTCTTTCACATAAGGTAAAATGCTTAGATTACCCAGTCGGATTGTATATATTGCCCATAAGCCAAAAAAAGCTCCAAGTAGCATAAGCATTATTGTCCACCATTTATCAGGAATTAAAGAACCGGTAAAGACCAATACTCCCAGCATGACAAATTGAAGTATTACCATTGTCCAGGCTATGTACCAATCAGGCGTACGCATCCTACGGGTATTGAACATATCTTTAAATTATTGTTGCTGAGCATTAACTTGTAAAAGGGTTTATAATGCTGCAAGCTGATTCAAATGGTTTTAATTATTGATCACCGCAATCATGATCATAATACAAATTTACAACATTTTAAGTTCAAAAGCTTCCACTTTCAGGTTTCTGACATATATAGGTGAACTGTCGTTGTGCCATACATACACTTTCAGATTGTCGTCAGGTGTTCTTACTTCAGGACTCAGGTACCAATATGTAAGAGGAATCCAGCGTTGGGTAACGACTTCGCTTTCATCTATTGACACACCCCTGTATTTGTAAGCTTGACCATTATAATGGAATGTAACCACCAGTAAAGGAAGGGAACCCTGATAAGTTTCAGGTAACCATATTTCAACACTTGATTTTATCCAAACATGGTCACTTTCAGTAATGTCTTTAAACATTTGATCAGGCCCCGGGAAAAATTGATTATTCCCGTTGAGCACTAAAGCCTCTGCTGTGTCAGAGTTCAAAATATGCTGGCTTTCATAAATAACCTTTCCATCATAACGCTCAAGGTGCTGAGGAACTTCATTAGTTTCAGTACTTCTGTCGACCAATAGTAAATGGTCAAGCTTTTCCCTGTCAACTTTTGTTTTCCCAAAGATGGCAAAGTAATACTCCCTGGTCATGCGTTCCCTATCTATGATCCTTTGTTCCCATTGCCATGATTGGAAGAGGTTAAGCAAAACAAAGAAAGATGCAACAAATAGTGCAGGCCACTTCCACCTGGATGTATTTATTTCTAATACCAGATAACCAAGCGGTATAGCCAGCAATGCATAAGATGGAATGATAGAACGTGAACTAAAACTACCGCCGCCGTACCACCATGCTGTCCATGCTGAAATAATCCAAAGTGTTAGAAAAAGGTAAGCGATTACTGCCGGTAAGTGTTCCCGTTGCTTTCTGAACATTACAATGAGACCAAGGATTGCTCCTATCATAATAGGAGTATAAAGCAACCATCCTTTTCTGAAACTGAAGAGGAAGTCAATAATGTATGGAGGAAAGAACATGAACCCTTCACCGGGGTTATTGCTGTATGAATAGTATATCCATTGGCCCGTTAAAGACTTCCAGTAAAAAAACTGAACTGACCCAACAATTAATGCTACAATAAGAACAATAAACGGATGAAGAGGAAATTTCTTCAACAAATTGAGTTTGTAGTTAAAAGCCTGTTTAGTACCAGTTGACCACAACAGAGGAATTAAAAAACTAACTGCTTCAGAAGGTCTGATAAGAGATATGAACCCACCAACAATGCCTAATAATAAAGCCTTGGCTAATGTTGGTTGCGAATGCCAGTTAATAGTGAGTATTATCAATAAAACATACAGGGTAAATAAGTAATTATGGGTTAGCAAGGTCCCATCAATTGAAGCAAGGTGAAAGTAGTTAGTCCCTGCTATTGTCAGCACCAGCAGAAGAGCAGTAATCTTATCATTAAAAAGCATAAGAAGTAGCTTTCTGAAAAGGAAAATACCCACAATGGCCCACAAAATACCTCCTATGCTTAGTATTACTTGATAAGGCAATGAAAAGCCGTCAGCAGGATACCCCATCAGAGGTGCAAGCCAATGCGCGAGGAAAAAGAACGGCGAATATAGCACTGCCATCCCTGATGAATACTTTATAAGTCTTGACCCGTTGTGGAGGTCAACTAACTGATAAAGTGTTGGTGATGGTTGATATTTTTCTATGATCTCATCAAGCCACTGATGATTGGTAAGTGCAGGATCATCATAAATGAAATGAGCCGGTAAATATAGATAATAGCCGAAGACATCCCAGGTGAGCATCTTTACAGGTGCATCAGTTAACCTGATGACTACAACGGCTATTACCAGAACTATACTTACAAGCAGAGATAGCCTGTTTGATTTCATAGATTACGCTAATAAATTTAACTTTTAGATTTAATTAATCGCTTTGCTGTTCTGTTTGATTTCCACCTGCTTAATCGTATTTTGTTCTCATAGGAGAAGAGATACATGGCAGGAACAAAAATCAGTGTTAGAAAAGTAGCGAAAGATAATCCAAAAATGATTGACCACGCAAGTGGACCCCAGAACATTACATTATCGCCACCCATATGTATTTGTGGGTTAAGCTCAGTAAACATGGTTACAAAATTTAGGTTAAATCCAAGTGCTAAAGGTATCAAACCAAGTATAGTGGCTGTTGCAGTAAGGATAACGGGTGTAATACGTGTAAGTCCGGCCTGAACAATTGCCTCACGGGTACGCAAGCCTCGTTCACGCAATACATCAGTAAATTCCACAATCAAAATTCCATTCCTCACTACAATACCTCCTAATGCTACTATACCAAGGCCGGTCATAATAATTGACACATCCATGTTAAATATTACAATCCCTAGCAATACACCAATGATACTAAAAACTACTTCGCTGAGTATTATGATAGCCTTACTGAATGAGTTGAACTGGGTTATGAGGATGAAAAATATTAATCCGATTGAAATCATCATGGCCATAACAAGGAAAGATGCTGATTCGGCCTGATCTTCCTGTTCACCAGTCATTTTAATCTGTACGCCTTCACTAGTAGGAAAATCAGCAGCCAGTGCCTCAATCTGAGGAACTATGTCATTTGGAGAATACCCTGTAGTTACCTCACTCGACAGCGTAATAATCCTTTTCAGATTTTGCCTTTTTATACCACCGTATGAGGTTCCGTAATCTATGGTTGCGAGTGATGAAAGAGGAATCTGCCTGAGTATTCCGGTATTCATATCACGGTATGTGATTGGAATATTTATGAGATTGTTGATATTATCACGGGTCTCTTTTGAGTATCTGAGTTGGATTGGATATTCATCTTCCTCATCCTTGAATTTGGATATTTCATTTCCCAGAACCGCAGTACGTAACTCCATTGCTATTTGGCCGGTGCTTACACCTTCGTGGTTAGCTCTTTGACGGTCGATATTTATTACAATTTCAGGACTAGTTTCAAGAAAATCACTCTTCAATTCCTCAACACCGGGAATTTGAATTGAATCAAGGTAACTCTTGAAAGCGTATGCATCACGGATCAGAGCCGGTAAGTCTTCACCTGTGATTTCTATATTAATAGGTTTTCCGGTTGGTGGACCACCACTCTCTTTCACTGAAAAAATTTCAGCACCCGGTATGTCACGTACTTCTTTACGAATACGATCAAGATAATCGTTGGTATTGGCACCTTTACGGTACTTATATTCTACAAAGTTAATTGTTACTTTCCCTTTTTCTGAGCTAAGGGAGCGGGAAAAATCCATTTCATCTCCTGCCCCCAGAGCCACATTTGCAATTACTGATTCTACTGCCGGATTGTTTTCTCCAAGTATAGCCATTACTTTGCCTTCAACTACCCTGGTAACTGAGTCAGTAACTTTTTGATCAGTACCTATTGGCATTTGAATCATAACAAAGATGCTATTTGGCATATTGTCAGGGAAAAATAGCACCTTAATACCCGCTGCTCCTGACAAAAAGAAAGTAAAAAATAGGAGGCCGATGATACCAGTAAGCAGCCATTGAGGTCGGTTCCCTGCAATAAAATACCGTAGCTGACGCTCATATAATCCAATAAGGTATGGCCATCCCTTGTTTTGCCACCACTTGATATAAGGATTGATGACGGTGTGGAACAGTATGATCAAAGCAGCGAAGAATACAAAGAAATTAGCAAATCCAAATGCCGTTGTGCTTTTCGAGGCAAAATACAGTATATAACCAAAAACGGCTCCAATAAGAAGTAGAACGATCCAGAACATTGCCTTACGACGGTCCTTTGACAGATCATGTTTAACATACTCATGCTTCATGAAAGAAATTGCAAATACCGGATTGATTATATAGGCAACAAAAAGGGATGCGAATAGTGTAATAATAAGAGTTACAGGAATATAAAACATAAATTCCCCCACAATACCAGGCCAGAATGCTAATGGGAAGAATGGCGCAAGTGTAGTGAGCGTACCTGACATGATTGGAAGGAATACTTCACCTGCAGCATGTTTTGCAGCAAGAATGATGTTAGGCTCATTTCGATGAACTCTGTGTATGTTCTCAATAACTACAATAGCATCATCAACTACAATTCCGAGAGCAAAAATAAAAGCGAACATTACTATCATGTTCATTGAAAAGCCAATAGCAGGCATTACCATGAACGCCAGGAACATTGAAAGTGGCACAGCCAATGCAACAAAGAAAGCATTGGTTATACCCATGAAAAACATAAGTACTATTGTAACAAGAATAAAGCCGAACAGTATTGTATTATTCAACTCAGCAAGTGTGTTACGCGTGTACCGCGACTGTTCACCTGATATGGCAACACTTAGGTCAGTTGGGAAACGCTTGTTGATCAATTCATCATCAAGTATTTTGTGTATGTTATCAGAAGCATCAAGTAAGTTCTTGCCACTTTTTTTAACCACATTAAGCGTAATTACATTCTTACCAAAGAGCCTTGAGAAGCTTTCCTGCTCTTTAAAAGAGTCTTTTACTTCTGCCACGTCTTTCAAATATACAAGTGCTCCACTTGAAGAGGTTACCACAATGTTGCGTATGGTTTCCATATCTTCAAATTGGCCCTGTATCCTGATACTTCTTTTTGAACCGTTGGTAGTGATGTTTCCGGCTGACATAGTCAGGTTTTCGGATGCTACTGAACGCTCAATGTCACTCATTGTAACCCTTGATACCTGTGCTTTATAAAGATCAACGTTTATCTGGATTTCGCGCTCCAATGCGCCTACAATATCCACACGTGTGATTTCATTAAGGGCCTCAATTCGATCCTGAGCTATTTCTGCATATTTCTTAAGCTGAACCAGGTCATAGTCACCCGAAATCTGAATGTACATAATAGGTATTTCTGCAAAGTCAATGTCCATAACCTGAGGATCATCCAGCAGGTTATTCGGCAGATCACTCATACTTTTGTCTACAGCATCCTTAACGCGCTGTTTTGCATCAGGAACAGGCACATCAGTGTTAAACTCAATAGCTATCACCGAAAAATCCTGTAATGAGTTACTGGTAATTTTCTTTACACCTGTTATGCCTTTTAGTTGTTTCTCGATAGGACGGGTTACCAAATTTTCAATATCCTCGGGTGAAGTACCTGGATAAACAGTGTTAACGAGAATAGTTGGAATTACTATTTCAGGAAATTGCTCTTTGGGGATCGTTTGATAACTGTAGATGCCGAGCAGGGTTATGAACATTGTTAGAACATAAATACTCGTTTTGTTATCAATAGCCCAGCTTGTCGCAAAAAACTCCTTGATTTTATTATTTTTCATAGCATAGATAGATTTAAGGAGTCAGTTTAGGATATCTTCAGTGGCTGACCATCTACCAGGCTATTATATCCAGCAGTCACAACTTTATCACCAGGTTTTAACCCTTTGGTGATCTCAGCATTTCCGTTGTATGTTTGGCCTACTTCAACAATACGTCTTTTGGCCTGGTACATTCCGTTTACGCTCTCAGCGACATATATAAAAGTTCCATCAGTGGTTTCTTTAAGCACTGAAACAGGTATAACCACCGCATCATCGTTGGTGTAGTCATTGATCCTAACCCTTGCTATCATATTTGCCCTATATTCAATATCACCCGGTTTCAGGCGTATTTCAGTGAGGAATGTTCTGTTAACAGGATTAATATACTTACTGGTGAAGTCAACTTTTGCTTCTATGTCTTTGCCGAGGTCAGGAATTGACACTATCGCCTTTGCACCGGGTCTAACCTTTGATGCATATGATTCTGCAATGTCAGCAATAACTTTTACACTTGAAAAATTGACTACTCTGATAGCTGGCATTCCGGGAGAAGCCATTTGACCAACTTTAAGGTTGACCTCTTCTACGCTTCCATTTATTGGAGATTTGATTTTACTCATTTCGAGTTGCTCGCGAAGTGAAGCCACTCCTTTTTCAGCAGTTTCCATGTTGCTTTTAGCTGTCAGGAATTGAATTTCACTACCTATTTGCTGATCCCATAAAGCTTTTTGCTTATTGTACACATTGGTTGCAAATTCTAATTGAGTACGTGCACTTTCATATTGTTGCTGCAAAGCACTACTTTCAATTATTGCAAGCACTTCTCCCCTTCTTACTTTATCACCCTCCTTAACATAAATTGCAGTTATCACCCCCGGTAGTTGAGCTGAAACACCAATGTTATCTTCTCCATCAATTCTACCTTGAACTTCAACAAAGTGACTGAAAGATTCCTTTTTAACATCAGTTACTTTCACACTTACAATTCTATCTGTTATTTCATCACCAATTTTAAGTTCTGATTCGAGGCTATGAATTTTTGTATCTAATGCTGAACGCTCTTTCTTAAGTTCTTCCAATTCCTTTTTCTTTTGATCTACATTACCTGAAGGACTTGCGCATGAGGTAATAAAGAAAATCAGCAATGCAATTGCTTGTAGTTTATGTATTAGTTTCATGATTTGCTGTATTATTGAATGGTGGTTAATTTGGTCATTTTGTTCTTAGCACTAAGCAATGCATTCATGTTATTGATGTATTCACTCTGAGCTGATAGTAATTGATTTTGTGCCTGAGTAAGGTCCATGCTGGATGATAGACCTTCCCTAAACTTTATAAGTGTCTTATCGTAAATTCGATTGGTAAGTTCAAGGTTTTTCTTAACGTTGTTGTATGTTTCATAAGCATTAAGCATTTCATTACGGGCGTTTATGTATTCTAGCTGAAGCCCCTGTGCGGCGTTGTTTTTATTATTGACAGCTTTATCATACTCAAGGCTTCGTTGTTGTACTTTAACATAGCGCTGCCCACTGGAAAAGATTGGGACTGTAAGTGATAGCATGAAAAGATCCTTGGGATTAAAGTCAAGTGCATTCTCATTAAAATTTTCATGATGGTTGTATACTGCAGCCAGGCTAGGTAGATATGTACTTCGTTCACGCTGAAGATTAAGCTTGTTAAGCTTAACTTGAGTGTCCATAATTTTGTAATTAATGTTATTTTCAATCTTGAATCCATTGGATACCAATGTTTCAAGATTTACTTCACTTGCCATTGTTTCAAGGTTATCAGTTAGGTTGATCTCCTTGTCAATAGGATAACCGATTTGGAATTTAAGCAAATCAGTTGCACCCTTGATCTGTCTTTCCATTGAACTTATGCCATTCTGCAAGGTGAGAGTGGTGAGCTCTATCTGGTCAACGTCAGTCAATTCAACAAAACCCTGCTTGTTCATTTCACGCATTTCATTAAGCATGGTATTAAGATTCTCAAGCGACTGATCCATCACATCAAGGTTGCTCTGAAGCATCAGCACGAGAGCATAGGTGTTTGCCACTGATTCACGGGTGTCATAGATTGTTTTTTCCTTGGCCTGGTCAGATATCATATAGAATACTCTGGAGGCGCGGAGACCAACAAGATACTCTCCGCTAAATACCAACTGACTGACTGTTAAATCAACTGTTGTATTATCTTTTACACCCAAGGGAAGCGGCGGCATTTCAGGAATTACCAGTTCAGGCAATTCAAAAATATGCTGATAACTTGCTTGTCCACTTACTTGAGGTAGTCCTATAGCGGTAGTTTCCCATATCTTCTTCTTTGCAAGTTGAAGATCAATTTCAGCATTCTTTAAATCTGTGCTATTGATCAGAGCATGATCCTGAGCTTCTTTAAGGCTAAAGTTCATGCCTTCCTGCGCATTTGATCCTAAAGGAACTGTAAGGAGCAGGAGAGCCAATACAGTGTAGTGCAATGGTATTTTCATGTTTAGTTATATTGTCTGTGGTTTTATTTGCTGTTCGTAATAAGCTAATCCCTTATGATTAACTATTGATCTGATATGACTATCAAACATCACCTGAAAAATCCTGGAGAAAGGTGCATTGATGAATTCGGGGTCGTGTATTTCCATTAAGTTCTTTACGTAAAGCCGTGCAACCATATCAATGTCAAGATCTGTTCTATAGATGCCTTCTTTCATGCCACGGTTAAAGTTCTTGCAGATATCACCATAAATAATGTCGCGCTTTTTAACAAAAATATTGCGATAAATAACCGGGTAATACTTATGAAGGTCAAACACAACAACAGGATTTATTTCAAGAGTTTCCATTCTTACCATCCGGCTGATTTCAAGAAGAACATCTATTGCATTCAGTTTCTCATTCTCTTCTATTACATTAAAAGTGTTCTTTTCAATTACAAACTCCAATGCTTTGGTTATCAAGTCGTCCTTGTTTTCTACATACTGGTATAAAGTTTTCTTTGACATACCCATTGATCTGGAAATCTCATCCATTGAGATCCTCCTTAAACCATACTTCTTGAACAACTTGATTGAACCTTCTATTATATTTATTAACTTTTGATCCATTAAAAGATAATTTGGGCGGCAAAGATAGTTAAGGAAACAATATATACTTTGACAGTTTCCTGAAATTTAACTATTTATTAACATTGAATAAAAAATTGATGAGATGTAGGATTCTTAACTCAATTACCTTCTCCATTTATTGCTGATACCTTCTCTTATTATTGTTAATACCTTCTCTACTTTCTGTAAATGCCTTTTCTACTTTCTGCTGATGCTTGATCTACTAATTGCTAATACCTTTTCTTCTTACTGCTGATGCCTGATCTACTTATTGCTGATGTAAGTATTTAAATACTACACAGTTATAGCCTTGTAAAATTTCATGATTATAAATTAATTATTAACACAATACACCGAAAGTTGTTAGGTATACACCTAAAAAAAAGAGAAGCCCCCTAAGGAACTTCTCTTAATACTCTCTGATGGTTTATCAGCTTAATCTTTAAGCATCTCTATGATGTTTTGAAATCTTTAACAGCTCAGCAAATGCACTTTAATTTTATCTCTTAATATTCTCACTGCATTAATTTAGGATCTTAATATTGAACTCTCCAAATGCTTCAATGTTTACTTTAACTCAAATGTGCTTTGACCTATTTCTTCCTCGTCAGCATATACAGTTATCACGTAAGTTCCAACTTGCATGTCCTCATTTGATGAACGGTTATTCCAATAATCGCACACATCAATTGCTTTATTAATGTAATTGAGTGTATGCTTGGATGAATACTGCAGCACTTCTCCCTTGTATTTAAAAGAGTACTCATCACCAACACCTCGGGCTAATATTTTATTATCAGGTCCTGCAATTCGGATATAAATATCTTTTCTTCCTGAGCTTATTAAGGGGTTTTCACCAAGAGTAAAACAAACCTTTATCTTTTCAACACGCCTAGCTTTATCAACTGGTCTTTCTTTTTCACCACTACCTTTTACCGCGGTTGCTGTTATTTTATATGCTTTCAAATAGGCTGCCTGGGTAACCCTTTCTGTAAGAACTGCTTTGTCCTTTTGTAAGGTGCTGGATTTCTCTTGTTCTTGTCTATAACTTGTGCGTATTTGCTCATTCTCTTCACGCAATTCTCTATTCACATTGTATAGTGAATCCATCTGCTTAAGATATCCTTGAGATATTACCCGCAATCTGTCAAGCTTCTTTTTCACTTTGTAAAATTCGTACTGTGTATCAAGCAGTTTCCTGATTTCAACCGCGTTTGCTTGAATTAGGCTATCCTGCGATGATAAGGAATCAGATAAAGCTCCATAGCCTTCCTTCATTTCATTGTGTTCTGTAATGAGGGAATCGAGTTCATACTGCAGTTCTACTCGTTGATTTTCTTTCTCCTCAATCATATTCCCTAGCTTTGACCGGGTTGACAGCAATAGCCATGCAAGTAAAGCAACTGCTGCAATAAGGATTACAATTACGAGAAGGAGTGGATTCCTTTTATTGGTCTTTCTATTTTCTGAAAGAGTTTCCATATTATTGATAGGGTATGTAAATTTACAATTGAAACTAACGCAGTATTTAACATAACTTGTTAAGCACCACAATTGGATACGCAAAATTAAGGTTTTTATTTCCTAAGTTTCAAAAAAATGTGAAGGCAATTATCAGCCAACCATATCAAGATGATGCATTTTTAAATATACCACAAGTGTTGCATTGCCAAGTTTATCAGCGCGAAGCAGAAGAATACCTGGATTTTTGAGCTATAATAGAAAGCTGATTATAGTTTGTTTGAAAGGGAGAAGGATTATAATATCATGATATTTGAAAGTTTGAAAAAGAATTGAACTGGGTAATTTGCAATAAAGCAGAAGAGGCACATAAGTATATGTACCTCTTCAACAAATCGGCCAGATTTGCCTTAGTGACCAGCGCCTGAAGGTGCTTTAAACTTGTCACCAGTTTTTTCGATGATCATCTTGTAATATGTTTCATCGTAACCCGGGAACTTAACTTTAGGGTTCTGGTTGTTTCCATCTTTAACTTTGATATTTCCATCAAGGAATTTGGTAAAAAGGTGAGCATAAAGCTCTTTCCAACGCGCTACTGTACTGTTTCCCTGATTTACCGAATACTCAGTAAGAAACTTTGCAGCTTCTTTGGGATCTTTATTATAGAGTGTAAGCGCTGCCTTATCAACCACTGCAGTATGTTCTAAAAACTTGTTTTCAAGAGCTAACTGTACTTTTTGGATTTCAGGAATCATATCGCTATACCTTGTATATGCAAGGTTTGACACCTGGTTAAAAACCCAGAATGCAGCATCATCACTAAATGTCATCATTGAACCATTGCCAACAGCAAATGAATGGGGCACCTCGGTCATACTGCAATACATAGGCACATAAACAGTGCTATATGTATCATCAACACCAAACCAAAGTATTCCTCCTATAGGATTTGGTAGCCAGCCACGTGACTGTGCTACAAATGAAAATCCGGTTTGTTGAGTAGAAATAGCCCTTTCATGGAAGTAATCCTCACCATCAACTTTCCATGTCATTGGACGCCAGCGTACGATTGATTTGTAAGGGCCGGCACCTATATCTTTTGTCATATCAAGTTCTGTTCCCTGATAATAATCTCTCATGAGTCCCATGACATCCTGAACACTTAGTTTCTTGTCGACCTTAACCCATAGAGGCATTCTGTTTGAAAGGTCATGACCTTTTGCATATTCAATGTATTTATCCATGCCTTGTGTAACCCTGTTAAATCCAGCCCAAACTCTGGCTTCACAAAAGCGGGCTCCACCAAAATCTACAGGAGCATATGTATCAGAGAAGCTAAAGTCTTTGTCCTCACCTGTATACCACCCGCGTTCACGGGCAAAACTGATTACATCAGGAGCATAAATGCAATTATCAGGATCATTTAGCGGGAAAGTAGTAATACGTGCCTGATTGGCATGACCTGATATATATCCATCAGGAATACGCATTGCTACCCATACAGCGCCTTTGTTATGAGTGGTACGGACGCGGTTTCTTTTATCTTTAACTTGAATTGGTGAACCTTTTCCAATCATCTCCATGATCCATACTTCGTTAGGATCAGCAATAGAAAATGACTCGCCTGAACTGTAATAGCCATTCTCAGCCAGCAAATCGCCTATAACCTTGATTGCCTCACGAGCAGTTTTAGCACGCTGTAATGCTAAATACATCAGACTACCATAATCAATTATACCGGTAGTGTCTTGTAGTTCAGGTTTACCACCATAGGTGGTTTCTCCTATTGATAATTGGTGTTCATTCATGTTACCAACCACAAGGTAGGTGTGTGGTACTTGCTTAATTTTACCCAGGTATTTACCTGTATCCCACTCGTATATATCAACCATGGTACCTGCAGGATAATCAGCAGCCGGACGATAATATAGTTCGCCGTATAAAACGTGTGAGTCAGCGGAATAAGTAATCATAGTAGAGCCATCAGTAGTGGCTCCTTTTGTGATTAAGAAATTTGTGCATGCTATTGAAGCACTGCTAATGAGCAGGGCACCAGCCAATAACATAATAGTAAGCTTAAAGTCTCGCATTTTTGAAGAGTTTTGATTTATTATCAATTGTAAAATAAACGATCAGATTTATGAATATTGCTTCGGGCAGCCAAAATACGAAATATTGTATGAATATTGTAACCAAAATCAGTAAATTTGAATAGAATGATAGCTTTATTGACACATATGACTGATGCGATTTAAGGAATTTTTGTATTGCGAACAATAACAGCATTAGATTGTTTGCTACATTTGTTCCCAAATAAATTTCTAATTTTAGATATGGCTGAAACTGTTAAAGGAAAGATCTCCCAGATCATTGGTCCTGTTATTGATGTTACTTTCGATAAGGAAGATAAATTACCTAATATTTATGATGCTCTTGAAATAAAAACCGCTGATGGTGGTAGCATAATACTTGAGTGTCAACAGGATATTGGCGAAAGTACAATTCGCACTTTAGCCATGGACTCTACTGATGGACTTCATAGGGGAATGGAAGTAACCAGCCTTGGCGCACCAATTTCAATGCCGGTGGGAGAGGATGTAAAAGGGCGATTATTCAATGTAATTGGCCAGCCTATTGATGGACTCGGTGAGGTATCGCGTGAAAAAGTATATAGCATTCACCGTGAACCTCCACGCTTTGAAAATTTAACAACCCAGAAAGAAGTTTTATATACAGGAATTAAAGTAATTGACCTGATAGAGCCATATGCTAAGGGTGGAAAAACCGGATTATTTGGTGGTGCAGGTGTTGGTAAGACTGTAATTATAATGGAGCTTATCAATAATATTGCAAAGAGATATGCTGGTTTGTCAGTTTTCAGCGGTGTTGGTGAACGTACTCGTGAGGGCAACGACCTGTTAAGGGAAATGATCGAGTCGGGGGTTATCAGGTATGGTGATGAATTCAGGGCAGATATGAATAATGGAGGTTGGGACCTAAGTAAAGTAAATAGAAAAGAACTGGCCCAATCACAGGCTACACTGGTTTTCGGTCAAATGAATGAGCCTCCTGGAGCTCGTGCAAGAGTTGCGCTCTCAGGGTTGACTATGGCAGAGTATTTCAGAGATGGTGATGAGAAATCAGGAGGTCGTGATATCCTTTATTTTGTTGACAATGTATTCCGTTTTACACAAGCAGGTTCAGAAGTATCAGCATTGCTGGGACGTATGCCATCGGCTGTAGGTTACCAGCCAACGCTCGCAACTGAAATGGGTATTATGCAGGAACGCATTACATCTACCAAGAGGGGTTCAATCACTTCCGTTCAGGCAGTATATGTGCCAGCAGATGACCTTACTGACCCTGCTCCTGCTACAACATTTGCCCACCTTGATGCAACTACCGTTCTAAGCCGTAAGATATTTGAATTGGGTATTTACCCTGCAGTTGATCCACTTGATTCAACTTCACGAATATTGTCACCCGATGTAGTTGGTGAAGAACACTATCGCACAGCTCAACGTGTAAAAGAAATACTTCAACGCTATAAGGAGTTGCTTGATATTATTGCCATTCTTGGTATGGATGAATTGTCAGATAGCGATAAGCAGGTAGTGCACCGTGCGCGAAGGATCCAGCGCTTCATGTCACAACCTTTCCACATGGCTGAGCACTTTACCGGTGTTAAAGGTGTATTCGTTCCAATTGAAGACACAATTAAGGGATTCAGGATGCTGCTAGAAGGTGAAATGGATGAGTATCCTGAAGCTGCTTTCAATCTTGTTGGTACAATTGAAGAAGCAATGGAAAAAGGCAGAAAAATGATGTCAGGTAAGTAAATTTCACGTTATGACCCTTGAAATAATAACGCCTGAAAAATCAGTTTATAATGGGAAAGTAACGTTGGTGCAGTTCCCAGGGGCCAGCGGCTCATTTGAAGTACTTGATAATCACGCTCCAATGGTAGCTGCATTAAAGCAGGGTTCCATAAAAATTAAAGATACTGAGAGTAAGATAACTCTTATTGAAATTAAAGGTGGCACTGTGCAGGTTGAAAACAACCATGTGCTGGTACTTGCTGACTAATTTGGCCCTACTCACTAACAAGACTATCACCAAACCGAGAAAATAATATACACAAAAAAGCCGATCAATGATCGGCTTTTCTGTTGTGGTATCGGCCGGGATCGAACCAGCGACACACGGATTTTCAGTCCGTTGCTCTACCTACTGAGCTACGATACCTCATTTGAGTTTGCAAAGGTAAGTAAGAAATTGAATTTAACAAATATTTTAAAAAAAAATCTCGTAACAGATTAAATAAGGGTAATTTTGCAAAGGGTTGATAAATATCACATAACACCCCCGAACGTTTATCAAAATTAATGGATTCAAATAGTACAGCAAACAACAACTTTTTAGTTATAGATCAGGGCAATACTTTAACGAAGTTGGCTCTGTTTGTAAATAATAATATTATCTGGCTAAGAAGTTTCACAACCTTCGGTGAACCCGAAGCTAAAGCAGTCCTTAGGGAAACATCTGATCTAAAAGGGGCAATCATTAGCTCAGTATCAAATGCACCCGAAAAAATCACAAGCTTATTGGATTCATTGGAATGGATCATTCTTGATCACACTACTCCTGTTCCTGTTATAAACAAATATACTACTCCTGAAACCCTTGGTAAAGATAGGCTTGCAGCAGTAGTTTCAGCCTCGCAAATGTTTCCGGGAAAAGATATTTTGGTAATAGATGCAGGCACTGCAATTACTTACGACTTTATAAATAAAGATAAAGAATATATTGGAGGAAGCATTTCTCCTGGATTAAACCTCAGATTTAAGGCTTTGAATACTTTCACAGTTAGATTACCGTTATATGAGGCAAGTGAAAATGACATCCTCACAGGTTCAAATACTTATGAGTCGATATCGTCGGGAGTAATACGTGGTGCTTTATTTGAAATGGATGGATTTATAACAGAATATAAAAACAAATACAATGGATTGATTACAATATTAACAGGTGGAGATGCCTCATATTTTGATAAAAAGCTTAAAAGTAACATCTTTGCATCAGAAAATCTTGTACTCAATGGTTTAAAACTAATATTACAATACAACCTTGAAAAATAAACTTACTTTAGTACTGCTGTTATTTATTGCCATTCTGAGCATTAACACAGCAAAAGGCCAGAACCGTATCAGTTCACCCTATTCACGATTTGGTATCGGGGAATTATTCCAAAATACCCATGTAAACAATATGGCTATGGGGGGTATTAATCAAGGTATCTACAATCCCTTTTTTGTAAACCCGGCCAATCCGGCATCCTACACCGCATTTGATACCCTATCGTTTGTTTTTGACGTTAGCATGCATGGAAAGCTTTCCAATCTTTCAACCACAACTCAGTCGCAATCTTCTGATTATGCTTCATTGGGAAACCTTTTGTTTGGGTTTCCAGTAACAGGAAAGTTAAAAGCAAGTTTTGGTTTGATGCCTTATAGTGCCACCGGATATAAAATGACTGATAATCAAATTGATACAGTTTTCAGCAACTATAGTAATATATATGAGGGAAGTGGTGGTACAAACCAGTTTTATGTAGGTGCCAGTTACAAAATCACCAAATACTTAAGTATTGGTCTTAATGTTGGTTATCTATTTGGGACTATGAATCATACTACTGCAGTAGAATTTCCTGAATCTGCCTATAAATTCAATTCCAAAACTAATTTGTCCTCGAAAGTACATGATATAACTTTCAACTATGGACTTATGTATCATAAGATATTAGAAAACGGATATAGATATACTATTGGTGCAAGTGTTTTTAATCAGACTGACATAAATGCAACAATTGATGAATTGAGTTATACTTACGTAAAGAATTCAATCAATGTTGAAACTTTTAGGGACACTTTGGCCTATGCAGAAAATTCAAAAGAGAAAATTACTTTACCCACTTCTATAAGTGCAGGGTTTTCTTTTGGAAAAGGGAACAAGTGGCTTTTAGGAAGTGATTTTTCATATAGGCAATGGGAAAAGTTTAAATTTATTGCATCCCCACAACCCCTTGTAAATAACATGCAATTTGGATTAGGCGGCTTCTATAATCCTTCCACATCAACAGTTTCAAGTTATTTTAACCGCGTAACATATAGAGGAGGAATTCGATACTCAAACGGGTATTTAGAACTTAGGGGTCAACGCATTGATGAGTTTGGCATAAGCTTTGGTGTAGGGTTACCGTTACCACGTACAAGCTCAACAATTAATTTTGCAGTTGAACTTGGATCAAGAGGTACAGAAAAAGAAAACTTAATTAATGAAAATTACGTTAAATTCACATTAGGGCTTTCTATTTTTGAACGTTGGTTTGTGATACGGAAATATGAATAAAAGCTTAAATGTTTAACTCGACAAGTAAAATTAAGACAAAATGGAAAAAAGCATAATCGTAATTCTGACCTTTGTAACTTTAGGACTCTTCTCACTGGGCTCTGCTGTTGGTCAGAATGGTGAAGAGGCCGAAACTGCAACTGCAACAGGTCCAAAATACGGCGCTGATTCAGCATCATGTATAGTACATCTTTCTCTATATAGGGAATTCTATAAACAGAATAATTACAAAGATGCATTTCCACACTGGCGCTGGGTTTTCAATAATTGCCCGCTTTCCTCACAAAACCTTTACATTGATGGCGCTAAGCTTGTTTCGGCTCGTATAGAAGAATCAAAAGATCCGGTTTTGCGCAATAATTATATTGATACTTTGATGATGGTGTATGACCAGAGAATCGTAAGCTTTAACCGTGAAGCTTATGTATTAGGACGTAAAGGTATTGAAATGACCACCTACCGACCAGAAAATATTGAAGAAAACTACCAGACTCTTAAAAAAGCTGTTGAGATAGGCGGAGATAAAACCGAATCAGCTACATTAGCATACTACTTCCAAACAATCCTGGGCATGGTGCAAGCCCAGAAACTTGAAAAAGTTGCCGTAGTTGAGGGTTATGACCAAGCAAGCACTATCATTGAACATAACCTTTCCATAAATCAGGCTGACCCGAAAAAGGTTGCTACATGGAATAGTATTAATGCCAATATAGAAGCTGCATTTGAACCATTCGCCTCATGTGAGGATTTAATCAGTCTATATTCAAGGAAATTTAAAGAATCACCTGATGATGTTGAACTTTTGGAGAAGATAACCAACATGCTTGAAAGGAAAGACTGTACCAGCAGTGATCTGTTCTTCACAGCTACTGAGAGATTACATAAGCTGAGTCCGGGAGCGAAGTCTGCTTACCTTATGGGTACTTTATCACGTGAGAAAAAACAGTTACAAAGTGCCTTTGATTATCTGAATGAGGCTGTGGAATTAGCTGATAATAATGAAGATAAGATCAGGGCCTTGAATATGCTTGCAGCTGTAAATTACGAGCAACGTAATTATCCACAGGCTCGATCAAGTGCGCAAAAGATATTACAGCTTAACCCCTCATATGGTAAGGCATATCTCTTCATCGGCGATCTATATGCTGCAAGTTCCTCCATGTGTACTGAGGATGACCTTTCAGGTAAAACAGTTTTTTGGGCTGCCATTGACATGTATCAAAAGGCTAAAAGTGTTGACCCATCAATTATTGATGAAGCAAATAGCAAAATCAGCCAGTATTCTAAATACTTCCCCGTTACCGAAGACCTTTTCTTCCGTGAATTAGAGGAAGGTAAATCATACACAGTGGGATGTTGGATAAATGAAACTACAACCATCAGAGGTGCCAAATAGTGGACATATCCTGTTTTAATTTTACTGCTTTAGGCAAACGTGAATACAAGTGTAATTACAAGTTCAATCTTGTAATTACACCTTTTGTTTTAATGATGGCAATTGTTTTCATGTCAGGTTGTAAGAACGATCTTGAAGATGTTCGCAGTTTTATTCCAGAAGATACAATTCCCAGCATGTATGCTAAAAATGTATCTATTGCTGAAAGTGAAAATGGTAACCTAAAATATAAGTTAACAGCTCCAATTTTATATCGGTATGAGAGTAGCAAAGGTGCTACTGTCAAATTCCCTGAAGGGTTTAAAGTTGTTTTTTTTGATTCATTGAATCCGGATTTAATCAGAACAGAAATTACTGCCAGGTATGGTATTAATAAAGAAATTGAAAAAATCATGGAAGCAAAATCAGATGTAATAGTTATCAACCACCTCAAGGGGGAGCAACTCAACACTGAACATTTGGTGTGGAACCAGAATACTAAGAAAGTGTTTTCTGATGTTTTCGTCAAAATTACAACCCCGGACAAAATCTTATACGGCGATGGAATGCAATCGGATGAAAGATTCAACCATTGGCGCATCCGTAAGCCAAGAGGTGAAATGTATGTTAATGAAAATCAATGAAGCAATAATTCATTAACTTTGTATCAGTAATCATTTCTAAATGCAACCTTTGACTCCTGTCATTATTTCATTACTTTTATCAGCATTCTTTTCAGGTATTGAAACAGCATTTGCTTCATCCAATAAACTTAAAATAGAAGTAGATAAAGGCCGAAAACTATTTTCAGCATCTATCTTATCTCGTTTTGTAAAGAATCCCGCTGTCTTTGTTAGCTCCTTGTGGCTTGGCAACATAGTAGCTTTAGTTGCTTACGCCATATATGCAGATAAATTATTCAAATTTGCTATATCAGAGGTTATTAATCCCACATACACTTCGCATCCGTTAACCATCTTGATTGAAATCACAGTACTGGCTCTAACTTATTTTATTATTGCTGAAGTGTTACCCCGATTAGTGTTCAGGATTAACCCCAATAATATACTGAAGGCTTTTGCATTACCGGTTTATATAGTTTACTTAGTATTTTTTCCAGTAATAAAATTGTTTATTTTTCTTGCAGAGTTTATTCTGCGTTTTTTGTTTGGTGTTAGCATAGATAAAAAGGAATATACCTTTAGCACATTTGATCTCGATAACCTGATTAATGAAACGAACCTTGAGCCATCACATGGTATGGAAGACTTTCAGGAACTTCAGATGTTTAGGAATGCCCGTGATCTCAGCAATATTAAACTACGTGATTTCATGGTACCACGTAATGAGATTATTGCAATTGAAAAAGATGATTCCATTCAAAGCCTGATTGAGATGATCACTGAATCAGGGCACTCTAAAATACTTGTTTATGAAGAGTCAATTGATGACATTATTGGCTATTCCCATTCTTATGATATGTTTGCTAAACCTTCAACTATTGATGAAATAGTTAAACCTGTTATTATAGTTCCAGGGACTATGGCCGCTGACAGTTTGCTTAATACATTTATAAGGGAAAGAAAGAGTGTTGCACTTGTAGTTGATGAATTTGGCGGTACTGCAGGTATGCTGACAATTGAGGATATACTAGAAGAAATATTTGGTGATATTGAAGACGAGTACGATGTAGAAGAATTTGAGGACAAACAATTAAATGAGCATGAGTATCTTGTATCAGGCAGACTTGACATCGATTATCTAAATGAGAAATATAACCTTGGCTTGCCTGAATCAGATGAATATAAAACAGTTGCAGGGTACATCATTTTCATCCACAAAAATATTCCTTCTGAAAATGAAGAAATAGTTATTGGGAATCTGACTTTTTTAATTACCAAAGCTTCTGATTCGAAGATTGAGCAAGTGCTTGTTCGTACAGGCTAATAGCACAATAGGTATATTAAACGTTATTTGTGTTGCCTTAAGCTCCTATACGTATTTGTTTCATTTCCAATACGTATTTGTTTCATTTAGATAAAATATAGTACATTTGTCCTTTATTTATTAAATGTTATAAACTTAAGAGCATGAAACTCAAATTACTCCTCCTACTGTTAGTTGTTTTTCAATTCAGCAACATTAAAGCACAAAGCAATCCTGTTGAGGATACAATGCAACAAAACCCCACTACAACCGATTCATTATTGTGCCGGGAACAGCTGTCTCTTTACAGAGAATATTTTAAAATTAAGCTATATGCGTATGCATTACCCCATTGGAGGTGGGTGTTCTTCAATTGCCCTACACTTACACAAAACATTTACATTGACGGAATTAAGATCGTTGACAACCAGATAGAGGAAGCTAAAGATGACTCATTACGCTTTAAGCTAATTGATACGCTAATGATGGTATATGATCAGCGCATTAAGTATTATGGGAGAGAAGGATATGTACTTGGACGAAAAGGTGTTGATGCACTCACCAACAATCCCTTAATGGCTGTTCAAGTATTTCCATGGATAGCGCGTTCGGTTGAACTTCAAGGAAATAATTCAGAAGGCGCAGTTTTAGTTTATTACTTAACTACTGCCATCCAGTTAGCAATGATTGACTCAATTGATAAAAGTGAGATTTTTACTGTTTATGATAAGGTCATTTCGATAGTTGACCAAAATATTGCCCAAGCTGCCTCAGATGAAAAAACTTTAACTAATTGGGTAAACGTAAAGGCGAACATAGAAATCTTAATTGAACCACATGCTTCATGCACTGACCTGGTGAACATTTATGGAAAGAAATTTCAAGAAACACCAAATGACACAGTTTTACTTAGAAATATTACAACAATACTCGACCGTAAAAACTGTACTGGTGAGGGTGATCTTTTCTACAGAGCTGCAGGCAACCTTCACAAGCTTGAACCGGGTGCACAGTCGGCATATTTAATGGGTCGTCTTTCAATCCAAAATAATGATCTGAACAATGCAGCAGCTTACATGCAGGAAGCGGCAGAGCTCTATACTGATCCAGCTGAAAAGATTAAAGCACTATATGCCCTCGCAGGAATTCATAGTAATAACAGAAACTACAGTCAGGCAAGAAGTACAGCGCAAAAAATAATTCAGTTAAATCCAAATGAAGGCAAAGCATATATCATTATCGGTGATCTTTATGCTATGAGTGCAGGTATATGCGATGTTGATGACCTTGGTGGAAAAACAGTGTTTTGGGCTGCTATAGATAAATATATTAAGGCAAAATCAGTAGATGGAAGTGTTGAATCACAAGCAAATGAAAAGATTGCTCAGTATGTAAAATACTATCCACCATCAAGCGATCTTTTTTTCCGGGATATGCAAGAAGGTGAATCATATACTGTTGGTTGCTGGATAAATGAAACAACAACAATCAGGGGTTCTAAATAACCAACTTTTAGTTGTATCACCTTTATTTACAAAAATATAGCCTCTAAAGGATTTTTATTTTTATCCTATCAGTTTATTTGTAAATTTGCACCCTATTTAAAAAATTTAACAACAAATGGCATTAATCGGAGATATTCGAAAACGTTCAGGACTTCTTATCATAATCATAGGTATAGCGCTTGCTGCATTTGTACTTGGTGATTTTCTTTCTAACAGAACTCCTGGAAGAGGACGAGGCGTTAACCTGATAGGTGAAGTTAATGGTGAAAAGATTCTTTATACCGACTTCAACCAAAGAGTTGAACAGAACATTGAGACTCAGCAAATTAATACAGGCAAAGAAAGTTTAACTCAAGAAGAACAATTCCAAATCAGGCAACAAACCTGGGATCAGGTATTGTCAGAAACCCTCCTTCAGGAGCAAGTTTCAGAACTGGGAATAACTGTTACTACTGAAGAGCTTGATGAACTTGTAAGGGGTAAGAACCCACATCAATATATCAGGCAAAGCTTTAGTGACCCTCAAACTGGTCAATTTGACGCTGCAACTGTTGTAAACTTCCTTCAGAATCTTGACAGAGTTGACCCTCAAATGAAACAACGCTACCTCGCCATAGAAAAAGCTATTAAAGAGGATAGGCTAAACACTAAATATCGTACCCTTGTTTCAAAGGCTTTCTATGTACCAAAGGCATTTGCTGAACGCGACTATAAAAACCGTAGCACTACTGCAACAGTACGTTTCTATAGTTTACCTTATACTGCTATTGCTGATAGTTTAATTTCTTTGACAGATGCTGACTATAAAAAGTTTTATGAGGAAAATAAGTATAAATATCAGCAAGAAGCCTCCAGGGATATTGAATATGTAAGTTTTGATATCATTGCATCAGACAATGATCGTGATAAAATCAATAAGGACGTTAACGCCCTTTATGCTGAGTTTATAGCTGTTGAAAATGCAAAAGATTTCGTTAATTCAGTTTCTGATGAAAGGTATGACAGCACATGGTATAAAAAAGGAACTCTACCATACCAGCTTGATTCGTTAATGTTTAATTCTCCAATAGGTACAACCTTCGGACCATATATTGAGAATAACCTATATCAAATGGCTCGACTGGTAGAAACCCAAGTGCGCCCTGATTCACTAAAGGCAAGTCACATTCTTATTAGTTATCAAGGTACTAATGTTAATCCTGACACCAAGCTAACAAAGGAACAGGCTAAAGCGAAAGCTGATAGTGTATACAACATTGTAAAAAACAACAGTGCAAAATTCAATGAAATTGCTTCTTCAACTGTCAATGAAGACCAAACTGCTGCAAAAACTGCCGGTGATTTAAACTGGTTTGCTGATGGTGCCATGGTGCCAGAATTTAACACAGCTGTACTTGATGGAAAAGTAGGTGATGTAACTATAGTTGAAACACAATTTGGCTATCACATTATCAAGATTACCGGTAAAACAACACCTACCAAGAAAGTAAGGGTTGCCTTTGTTAAGCGTGCAATTGAAGCCAGCTCACGTACAATGCAGGATATTTATACCCAGGCAAGCCAATTTGCAGCTAGTGCAAAAGATCAGGAAAGCTTTGATAAGCAAGTAGAAGAAAATAAACTAACAAAGCGTGTTGCTGAACGTATTAGTGTTGATCAAAACACATTACCCGGCTTACAAAACGCTCGTGAAATTGTTCGCTGGTCATTTACTGAAGACATTGAAAAAGGGGACGTTTCAAACGTATTTGACCTTGATGGCCGCTTTATAGTAGCTATTATAACTGAAGTTCGCGAAAAAGGCAATCCAACACTTGAGCAGATTAAAGAATTTATTGAACCTATGGTTCTTCGTGAAAAGAAAGCAGAGAAACTTATAGAGCAAATAAATTCTGAGGTTAAGTCAAAAGCTGACCTTGAGAAAAACTATCCTGCACTTGCAATGTCTGTTGATACAGCCGATATTTCATTAGGAGCAAGCAACTTACCTGGATTTGGTAAAGAGGATGAAGTTCTTGGCTCAATTTTCAACCTTAAGGCTGGTGAAATGTCAAAGCCTATTAAAGGCAATCAGGGCGTTTTTGTGCTAGTGATCGATAAGATTAATGAGGTAACTGCAAAAGACGATTACACCACTGAAAAGAGAATGATGTCAAACGCATTTACTACCAGAAGCCAGAGGGAGATTAATGACGCTCTTAAGAAAAGATCAGAAATTGAAGATCATCGCTTAATGTTCTACTAAAATAAATCAAGAAAATAGAAAAGCTCCTTATAGGAGCTTTTTTATTTTATACCTACCATTGGAATAGAAATATCTTCTAAATTTATATCAACTAAACTATAGTCTGCTTTATATCATCCCTTATGCTAAAAGACTGCGTGCAGGACGTTGTATCACTCTTCTATCCACGACTCTGTTTTAGCTGCGATAATCCTCTATTACATCATGAAGAGTGCTTATGCACTGAATGCATGTTTCTCTTGCCACAAACTCATTTTCATTTAATGACAGACAACCCTGTTGCAAATCAATTCGTCGGGAAAATTCACATCAATGCAGCGGCATCTTATTACTATTTTACAAAGGGGGGCAAAGTTCAACATCTGATTCACCAATTCAAATATTTAGGTTACAAAAAAATCGGACACTTCATAGGAACAATTTACGGTGAGAAACTATTGCAATCCCCAATGTTTAGGGACATCATCTACATCGTTCCGATTCCACTTCACCCCAAAAAAGAGGCATTAAGAGGCTACAACCAAGCTGAATGGTTTGCCAAAGGCTTAGCCGTTCCAATGAATGCTGATGTAGATACAACATCATTAGTAAGAACCACTGATTCTGAAACTCAAACACACAAGGCAAGGTTTAGCAGATGGGAAAATGTGAAAGAAATTTTTGCGTTAAAGGATAGTAATACACTTGCCGGACAACATGTACTACTGGTAGATGATGTTATTACTACAGGATCTACTATTGAGGCTGCCGCACAGATACTAATGGGGGTCCCTGATATAAAAATCAGCATCTGCTCAATCGCGTGTGCGCTGCACTAAGTAGTTTTTTTATAGAATTGCTTGAATATTATACCCTTATTGCCCAAGGAATATTAACCTTAATATATTAGAATTTTTGCACTCAATGCCGACTATCTATGCACTCAATGCCCACAATTTTTGCACTCAATGCCGACTATCTATGCACTCAATGCCCACTAAACTATTGTTAGCTTCAACATATTCGTTTTCCCTGGTTGACCCATTGGAATACTTGATATGTTGATCACATAGTCACCCTTGCTGATGAGGTTAATGTTCATAAGCTTCTCACGCATTTGAGCCATGACCATATCAGTGTTAGTAAAATCTTCAAAATAAATTGCCCTTACGCCCCATACCATGCTTAAGGTATTCAACAAGTGCCTGCTGCTGGAGAAAATAAATATACCCGCCTTAGGCCGATGGCTTGAAAGCTTAAAAGCAGAATACCCGGTATGAGTCATTGCAACAATTGCTCTTGCATCAACACGTTGCGCAAGCTCCCCAGCGGCAATGATAATTGAATCAGATACTGTTCTCTCCATTGGAGGTGGATTGTGACCCGTTTGGTAGTAGATATCATCAAGAACTTCAGCATCCATTATAATCCTATTCATCGTATCAACGGTTTCAACAGGAAACTTGCCAACAGAGGTTTCGCCACTTAACATCAAAGCATCCGCACCATCAAGCACAGAATTTGCTACATCACTAACTTCAGCGCGTGTAGGTCTGAAGTTTTCAATCATACCTTCCATCATCTGTGTTGCTACAATAACCGGCTTTGAAGCAGCACCTGCTTGTCTGATTATCTGTTTCTGGATTATCGGCACTTTCTCAAGCGGCAACTCTACACCCAAATCACCACGAGCGACCATCAAAGCATCGGAAGCCTTAATGATAGCGTCCAGATTTCTAACAGCCTCAGGTTTCTCAATTTTTGCAACTATCCTGGGATAATCTTTTAGGTTATATTCCCTTATCTTGTTTCTGAGTTCCTCAATATCCTTTGCCGTTCTAACAAATGAAAGAGCCACCCAATGCACGTTAAGGCTCATTATAAAATCCAGATCATCCAAGTCCTTTGCGCTCAAACTGGGCAATTTCAAATTTGTGTCAGGCAGGTTTACACCTTTGCGTGAGCTTAATATCCCACCCTGCACTACCAATGCTTCAACTGTGTCTATATGGTCAGTACTTATAGCTTTAAGAAGAATCTTACCATCATCGAGCATAATATATTCACCAGGCTGAACATCAACAGCAAAATGCTTATAGTTCAAACATATCTGCCCCGGCTTGCATAAAAGGTCACGGGATAGAACTGATACCGTATCACCTTGCAACAGTGTCATACTACCATTCTCAATTTCGCCTGTACGGATCTTTGGCCCTGACAAATCAGCAAGAATACCTACATTCAAATCCAACTCTTTATTCAGTTCAGCAATTATGGCACATGACTGAGCATGAGTAGCATGGTCGCCATGGGAGAAATTTAAACGGAATATATTTACACCGGCCAGCATTAATTTTCTGATCTTATCAGGCGTATTTGAAGCAGGGCCAAGGGTAGCAACTATTTTGGTTTTTCGCATAAGGGGCATTATCGATAGTACACAAAGTTAACACATAACTCTAAGAAAATCTTAACTTTGCGACTCCAAATTTGTTTTCGTGCCTCTCATTCTGTTATTATTATTACTTGCCTTGGTTTCTGAAAGTTTTGCCACCACATGGTATAGTGCTGCCATACATGCAAAGCTTAAGGAAAACACACCCATAAAACTGCCTATAGCCCTTGCTATTGTGAAGGCATTAGTAATAGCACTTGGCATTTTTATTGGCAATGTCAGTTCATCAGCTTTGCCATGGATTTATATAGTTATTGCGTATGTTTTGATGTTCATAATTGGCTTAAAGATCATTATTGAGAATATGAGGTTTTCGCCTGAAGAGCGAATAGTTCTTGTAGACTCCAACAGAACTTTAATGCTTTTAAGCCTTGCCGGAAGTTTCAATTCATTCTTTGTGGCTCTGAGCATGGGCCTTATTGGCACAAATGTATTAATACCATCGCTTTTTACCTTCATTGTTACACTTATAGCTGCATACGCTTCTCTTTATCTTGGTAAATCATTTGGCCTACGACCATTCCTAAGAATTACCGTTATGGTAGGAGGTGCATTGATTGCCGGCGTAGCATTGCGTTTCTTTATTACTTACATTATCAACTGATCAACACATGAAGCCCTTTTTCTCTTTACTACTATTTTCCTTTGTTTTTACAGTGCAGGCGCAGCCTCCTGCAGGTTATTATGCTTCAGCAGTAGGATTAACTGGTGCGCAACTTCAATCAATTTTACATTCTATTATTGATGGCCATTCTGCACAAAGTTATAGTTCACTCCACACTCATTTTCAAAGTACCGACCAAAAGTCAAACGGAACGGTTTGGGACATGTATTCTGATGTACCGGGGGGTAACCCTCCCTATGTCTATAATTTCTCTTCAGGTGACCAGTGCGGAAATTATAGTGGTGAAGGCGATTGCTACAATAGGGAGCATTCCTTTCCAAAAAGCTGGTTTGATTCCCAAGCTCCAATGTACTCCGACCTTTTCCAGCTTTACCCTACTGACGGATATGTAAATGGCAGAAGAGGAAATTATCCTTATGGGGAAGTAGGATCTGCTACCTGGGCATCACTTAACGGCAGCCGGGTGGGCAACTGTAACTTTCCCGGATATTCAGGTATAGTTTTTGAACCTATTGATGAGTATAAAGGAGATTTTGCCCGAACATACTTTTACATGTCAACCCGCTACTACGGTGAGGACAATGGATGGCCCGGGAGCGAACAGGTAAATGGCTCGCAATTAAAGCCTTGGGCGCTTGACCTAATGAAGAAATGGCATATCGAAGATCCCGTGAGTGAAAAAGAAACGGATCGAAATAATGCTGTTTGGGAAGTTCAAAATAACCGCAACCCTTTTATTGATAACCCGGAATATGTTTCACTTATTTGGGGTGGACCGGTTGGTATTGCTGAGTATGAGATAAATAAAAACATACGTGTTTACCCTGTTCCGGCACATTCTGAATGCTTTATTGACCACCAGGGATATTATGATCCCTATAAAGTTTCAATTTCATTACATGATATCACTGGTCGGCAATATACTGTTGACTACACCGTTTCAGATAATGTTATTAAGCTGAATTCCGGTGAGTTACAGTCGGGATTCTACTTGTTGACCATTACACAGGAAGGTAAACATGCAGCATTTGCCCGAGTGGTAAAATAATGATT
>JAGXGB010000022.1 GCA_024636955.1 Bacteroidales bacterium | reverse complement strand
TAATGCTCATCAATAGAGGCCTTTTCATACATTGGCGACTCTTCGGCAATAATATCAGTAACCATATTTGAGTAGTAGCTGTACTGCTCCATATCGCCACGTATCACAATAGCATCAGGGCAAAGTGCCTTTGCCATCCTCATGGGCATGGCTGAATGCACCCCAAAAGTACGTGCCTCATAGCTGCAACCTGCAACAACTCCACGATCCGACATGCCTCCCACAATCACCGGAAGGCCGTTTAACCGGCTGTTATTCAACCGCTCAACCGCCACAAAGAAAGTGTCAAGATCAAGATGAACTACTGTTCTATTCTCTAAATTGGGCAGCATAAATTTTTTTATTGCGTTTTGTTAAAGTTGTTTTTTCTTACCGTATCTTTGATTAGTTATTAATCAAATTTGCGACTACAATATAATCATTTATTTCATAACGTACAACAAATGAGGAATATTTTCAGCTCGAACATTAAAATATTACGTAAGAGGCGCAAGCGTACCCAGGATGATGTAGCCATAGCTCTGAAAATGAAACGTTCAACATTGAGCGGATATGAGAACGAGGTTGCCCAGCCGGCCATTGATGCCCTGGTGGCTCTTTCAAAATACTATGGCGTATCAATTGATACACTTGTTAAGGTTGACCTCTCCAAGCTAAGCGAGAGTGAGCTTTCCCAGCTTGAGCGCGGCTATGATGTATTTATCAACGGCAGCAAGCTTAGGGTACTCGCAACCACGGTTGATAGTACAAACAATGAGAATATTGAAGTAGTCAACCACAAAGCATCGGCGGGTTACCGCACAGGCTTTGCCGATCCCGAATATATTAAGGTGCTGCCCACTTTCCACATGCCATTCCTGTCGAAGGAAAAAAAGTATCGCACCTTCCAGATCAGCGGTGACTCAATGCATCCTATTCCCGACGGATCATGGGTTACCGGGGAATTCGTACAGAACTGGAACATGATACGCGACAACATGCCTTATATCATCCTCACTATTGACGATGGTATTATGTTCAAAGTGGTTCATAACGACATAAAAACCAGGGGAATGCTAAAGCTTATTTCCCTCAATCCACTGTATGAGCCATACGACATTGATGCGAAAAGTATAAGGGAAGTATGGAAGTTTGTGCACTATATAGCCAATGCCATGCCCGAACAGAACACCCGCAATGATGAATTGGCAATGTCTGTTGCCTCTCTCAAGCGCGATATGGATAAACTCAAACGACAAATGATCCCGTCGCAGGGTAAGTTGCTGTTTGAAGAGTAATGCTTTGAAATAAAAAGAGTGCTTAACGCTGATTTTGCCTTAAGCACTCATTAAACTGTTGGTTTAAAAACGCTCTTTTTCCTAAAACCTGAAATCAAAACCTATAGCAAGCACATAGGCTGATGAATTTACATCTACAGGAATTCCTGCCGCTAACGATTTAATTGACTGATCCTTCCAGAATGTACGCATAAGACCAAGATCAATCTGGATATTATTCGTAATCTTATATCCGGCACCCACACCAAGGTTAAAATTGTCGTACTTCAAAACTTCGTATGGTCCCATTTTAGTGTAATAAAGTTCCATATCATCGTACTGATAGAAAGTATAATTGCTACCTGCACTAAGCTCTAGTTTCTGGTTAACGAGATAAGTGAATCCCAGGGCAGCTTTGTAACAATCACCTGCTACTTCAGAAGCTAAAAGTTTCTCTCCGTTTTTTGGATTCACAATAGTATCCCAATCTGCATTTTTCTGGAAATAATAGTTGAAATCAACTGCGGCGATTAGCTTATCTGTAATGTTATATGTTAAGCCTGTATTTAATGCTGCCGGCAGATCGCGCCTTGTTTTACTTCCATCGGGCTCCAGCTTGAAAGTTCCCTTATTTTGATCTGCTTCAAATTCAAGCTTAACCTTAGTCTCATAATGAATTGCAAAATTAACTTTTTCGCTGGCTTTGTAGTCGATACCAACAACACCTCCAAAACCGGTTGCATTACTTTCATAATCAATATTTAACAGATAATCAGGAGCAGGTGATCCTGTAAAAGTCATTCCGGCTTCTGTTTTATTGATTCCTCTGAGATATCGTCCACCGAGAGAAACTGCTAATTTTTCGTTAATAAGATAAGAGAAATTAAGAGGAACGGTAAGGTAAAAAGATGAAGCTTTTAAGGATTGATCCTTGAAAGAAGTATATCCTCCGGTTGCATTAAACACCGGCAACAGGCTATATCCCATAAGGTCAGTGTTAAACGATCCTTCAGGATAATTAACGGCAGCACCACCTCCTGAAATATACACTCCGGTTGACAAAGCTATCTTATTTTTTTTCCATGCAGCATATAGCATAGGAAGAAGCGGATCCATACCATCCTGTTCCCGCAAAAGTGTTCCAGCGCCGAAATTATAAGAATGTTGTGGATGACGGAATAGCATCTGATTACTGATACTTAGATAGATGCCATCGTTTAGCATAGATAACCCTGCAGGGTTGTAATTAACCATATCGGCTCCGCCATCAAGCGAAGCATTCCGGACATTAGAACGAATCCATTTAGCACTAAGGTTTGAAAGGTTGTCCATTTGTGCATTGGCTGAAATTGTCAACGCAAATAATGCGATAATGAATAAAGATTTCCTTTTCATGATTGAGGTTTTGTGGTTAAGCCTTTTGCTCCTGAGCAGAACAATGAGGCATTGCAATTTAAGAAGAAAATTAATTCACATCATATTTTAGGTAGGTCATTTTATTTATTGTCATTTTTTTATCAGAGATTATTAAATGTTGCTGCTCCATTACCATCATAAGCGTCTTATAAGCGTCTTATAAGCGTCTCATAACCGTCTTTTAACGCTTGTATATCGGTTGTAAATCGTAAATAAATTGTTTATAATTCTATTGGATATCGATTGTTTTATTATCTTTGTGATATGGGAATTATCCCATTACTAACAATCAATTAAAAACCACAAATACCAATACTAACAATTAATCCAAAACCACAAATATTATGGCAAAACGTAAACCAAACGGCGAATTCTCCGGTCTCATTGGTAATCTCATATCGTATCAGGTAAATGGTCAGAGTAGAATTCGTATGAATTCAGGTACCAGAGTTGATACTTCTGAACTGGTGGCTGAAGTGCGATCTGACTTCCGTGTAGTTATGACACTATTGAAAAAAGTTAAATCATTTATTGATATAGGCTTTAAAGACCATACTGAAAACAGGGCGGCTTATCATTCAGCTCTTTCAATTAACCTCAAAAATTACAAAGAAGCCCAGCGATTGGGAAAAACTGACAACTATGGATGGTTTGGACTCTCCTATGGAAAACTGAGTGGCGCTGAAAACATAACTGCCACCAGACTGGCTGATGGAACTATTGAATTATCATGGGAAGGTACTGAACCTGGCAGATCCTTTACCGCAAAAGATAATGCCATTGCATATGCATACCTTAATACTTCCGATAGATTTATGAGAGGACCTGAAAACGTAGTACGTTCAGACGGAAAAATGATTATTCAGCCTGGAATGTTAAAGGAAGGGGAGAAAATTGATGTTTTCCTTTCTTTTACAGTCCCAAATGGTGCCTATAAAGCCAAAAGTGCGAAAAACGTTTCCACAAGCCAGTGGACCGGGAGTGTATAGTTTAAGGATTTGAAAGTATAAATGGTGGACGCAAAATTTTGAGTCCACCATTTATTTTAAGTATAACAATGGTTATAAGCTGCAACCATTTTGTTGACGTCAACAAAATGGTCAGCATTGTTAAGTCCGCTGGCACTCATACAAAATTCCCCATAATTTCTCTGAATAGCTTCCTGTTTATTTTTACTTTTACCCGTTGAATTGTCTAAATATTTAACCATGAAGAAAATTGCTGTTAGCGTACTTGCAGGATTTGTATATCTCACCGTTGCTTTACCAGTTACTGCCCAGGATGCTGTAACCAAAAAGATTATAGAAATCGGGAAAACCGATAATCGCTCGATGCAACATCTTGATATTCTTTGCAATAGGATAGGAGGGAGGCTTTCAGGCTCAGATGCTTATAATAATGCTGTTGAGTGGGCAGCTTCAGAAATGAGAAGCTGGGGAATGGAAGTTAGCATTGAAGAGGCTGGAACTGTGCCTGTTGGATTTAACCGCGGACCCTGGTTTGGAAAATTGCTGGGTGAGAGTGGTATGACTCTACATTTTGCTACACCAAGCTACACAATAGGCACAAAAGGAGTTCAAACCGGTCATGTGCTTGTTGAACCCAGAAATCAGCAAGAGTTTGACAGGATGAAGGGGTTGCTCAAAGGGGCATGGGTTCTGATCGGAGGAACTAATAATGGTTATCCAATTGATATTTCAGAAAAAGCTGATCGTAAACGTGATAGTTTAATAGCTGATAATGAAATTATAGCACTTAAGAACAGGGAAATTCAGCTAGCTAATCGAAATGGAGACGAGAAGAAAGAACTTCAGCCATACAACGATGAGCCTGCTTTGTTTTACCGTCAAATGTGTGAAGCCGGCATACTTGGTATCATACAATCGTCTGAAGTGCCTATACAAGCTATGTATGATCGTAAGAACATGATGGATATGACCTTCGATAATCTGCCCGCTGTTCCTGATATTAAACTTGATGAGCATCAGTATGATATCATTAAGCAGATGGCAACCGAAAGAAGGAACTTTCTACTTGAGTTTGATATTCGCAACCATTTCAAACCCGGACCGGTTAAATTCCATAATATAATAGGAACCATCAAAGGAACCAAATACCCTAATGAGTATGTTATTATGGGTGCCCATCTCGATGCTTATGATGTAGGAACCGGTGGTGTTGATGATGGCTCAGGTGTTGCACCAACAATGGAAGCTGCCCGCCTGATCATGAAAGCCGGGGGAAAGCCAAAGCGCACTATTATTGTTTGCTTGTTCGCTGCAGAGGAGTTCGGACTCATAGGTTCACATAGTTGGGTAGATAACAACAAATCCAAAATGCCTTATATATCCAACATGTTTAACCGGGATTATGGTCCACTGGCACCTACCAGTATTAATGTAACAGAGGCTCAGTGGGATGATTTTAGTAAAATATGTGAGCCGTTAAGCAGTATTAATCCTGAAATTCCTTTCGAACTTAAAAAGCATGAACCACGGCCAAGGCCTACCTCTGCAGGAGGTTCAGACCATGCACCATTTGCTGTTGAAGGAGTTCCTACCATAAGATTCGGCATTGAAGATGTGAAGGGTTATAATTTCTCATACGGTGAAATATGGCACACTGAGCGCGATCTTTACAATAAAAGCATTGAAGAATATCAAAACCATACCGCCATTGCTACTGCCGTGGTAGTTTATGGTGTCGCTAATCTTGATCACTTGCTCTCAAGGGAAGGTTTTTATGCTGAAAAGAAGTTAGTGCAGTAGAGAATCAAGCTAGCTGATGCATACTTTGAAAGTACATGACCTTAAAACATTCCTGGATGAGAAGGTTGAGTTTTACAACCGTCCTGAATTCATTGATACTGACCCCATAAGCATTCCACACAAGTTTAGTACTAAAGAAGATATTGAAATTGCGGGGTTTCTTTCAGCAACAATTGCCTGGGGAAACAGGGTAAGCATTGTGAGAAACGGAAACCGACTGATGGAAATGATGGATAACAGCCCATGCAATTTCGTTATGAATGCCGGTATAAAAGAAACAGCACAACTTGAAAAGTTTGTACACCGCACATTCAACAACTCTGACACTATTTTCTTCATAGAAGCCCTTAGGAATATATATCAAAACCACAATGGATTGGAAGCATCTTTCTCAATGGGTATAACTGAAGAAGACATTGATATTCTTCCGGCTATCATGCACTTCAGGTCACAGTTTCTATCAATCCCTCATTTAAGCAGGTCAGAAAAGCACATTGCCAATCCTGCAAGGGGAAGTACTGCTAAGCGTATAAATATGTTCCTTAGATGGATGGTACGTAAGGATGAGAAAGGAGTTGATTTTGGACTATGGAATAGTATCAAATCTTCTCAACTATGCTGCCCGTTAGATGTGCATTCAGGCAGGGTTGCCAGGAAATTAGGACTTTTAAATAGGACGCAGAATGACTGGAGAGCAGTTGTTGAACTCACTAAAGTCCTTCGTACGTTTGATCATGAAGACCCAATAAAATATGATTTCGCACTGTTTGGTTCTGGAGTAAATGAAAGGGACATATCTTTACAATAATGTCTTGCTATTGTCAGGTTCAGGGATAACTGAAGGCAGGGAAACTAACTGCAGAAGTCTTTCTGAATGAGGTAGAATGGGACTGACAGGATTTTAAATCAACCTGGTGTATTTAACACAACAAAATAGCATTTTAGATGTTGATATGCGAAATGTAACTAATCTTATAACCCTATGAAAAACATCAGGTTTACGCTCATATTGCTTTTTGCCAGTGCCATAATGATCTCTTGCTCAAAAGATGACAATGGTGATAATGATCAGAATAATCCAGGTCCTAAATTTGCTGCTGTAAAGGCGATAGTAAATTCGAATTGTGCAGTTTCAGGATGTCATGTTTCACCAACCAATGCCGGTGGTGTAAATTTCCAGTCTGATGCAAATATTGTAGCACATGGTGCTCAGATAAAGGAAATGGCTGTTGATCTCGGTATAATGCCTCCTCCGCCAAACCCACAATTATCTGCTGCTGACAAGGCCAAGATCACTGATTGGATCAATGCCGGGGGTAGACTCACTGATTAAGGCTTTCCGATCAAAGAATTGACTTCCCAAAGGAATGATATTATTTTGCCCTCAAATATTGAATCGGCCAGTTAGTATCGTGGTTTAATTCTTTAGCAGCGTGTAATGGAAAATAAGGATTACGCAGAAATTCCCTTCCAAGTAGTATCATGTCAGCCTGGTTATTATTCAATATATCCTCAGCTTGCTGTGAAGAAGTGATTAAACCTACAGCAGCTGTTAGTATACCGGTTTTACGAATTTCTTCCGCAAAATGAACTTGATAACCGGGACCCAGTTGAATCTTCTGATGCATTACATTACCACCTGAAGAGCTATCAATCAGATCAACACCCTTTTCTTTTAATATGGATGATAACCTAACTGTTTCAGGTAATGACCAACCATCTTCAACCCAGTCGGTTGCAGATAATCTTACAAACAAAGGAAGCTCATCAGGCCATACTGATCTAACAGCTTCGGTTACTTCAATCAATAATCTGATTCTATTTTCAAAGGATCCACCATAGTTATCATTGCGTGTATTACTGATTGGCGATAGAAACTCATGCATCAGATAACCATGGGCAGCATGTATTTCAAGTACCTTAAAACCGGCTTTCCTTGATTTGATGGCTGCATTTTTAAAGTCATTAATAACTTTTTGAATACCTTGTGTATCAAGCTCTTCAGGGGCCTGTTCCCCTTCATCAAAAGCTATTGGTGAAGGTGCAACAGTTGTCCAACCACCATTATCTTCATGAAGTTGAATACCCCTTTCCCATGGAGCGCTGTGCGATGCTTTTCGTCCTGCATGGGCAATTTGGATACCAGCCACACTGCCATTGGCATGAATAAAATCAACAATTCGCTTTAAGGGTTCAACATGACCTTCTTCCCAAATACCTAAATCACCAGGTGATATTCGTCCTTCAGGAGAAACAGCAGTTGCCTCAACGATTACTAGTGCTGCACCCCCAACAGCCCTGCTGCCCAGATGCACCAGATGCCAATCGTTTGCATACCCATTGATTGCCGAATACTGGCACATGGGAGAAACCGCAATTCTGTTACGGAAAGTAATATTTTTAATGGTTAGAGGTTGGAATAGTAGCGACATATAGATTTTTGAATTTAAATGTAATTGTGAACATTAACAAAGATAAGAAGAAAATAAGCTCTTAAGAGGTAACTATATCGCATGGTCTGTGACATTACTAGCAATTTACTAATTATTTGAGGCGAAAGTTAAAAACTAAATGCTATACTGTTTGAAATTTAAAACGGATATTTATACATTTGACACAAATTCTAACAAGATATTAAACTTCACCTAAGTAAACCAACAACCATGAAAAGAAAGATTTTAAGCCTACTTTTTATTGTAGCCATTATTAGTGTTAATGCACAGGATATTGAAATGGCTCCAAAACCACCTGATCTTTATTTAGGAGTAGGCACAGGCCTTAACAGTTATACCGGCGTTTTAGGCATATCCGGCAACATAAGAATAGTGAAAAAGCACTTTATGCAGGCAGGGTTTGGGTTAGGTAGTTGGGGATATAAATATACTGTTGGTCTTAGGCATGACTTAACTTACGGCAGAGGGTGGTCGTTTGGTGCGGGTGTTTCGCATTGTACAGGATTAAAAAGTGTTGAACTGGAAATGGAACAGTATAGTGGTGATACTAAACCTGTTAAAGTGAATTTGAAAAGTGCAAATACTCTAAATTTGAAGGCAACACATAATTGGATGATAGGAAAAAAGAATACTTTTTATGTGGATTTGGGTTATGCTGTACCATTACAACAGTCCCCATGGGAAATAACTGATGGCTCAAGAATTTCTGAGAATGCCCGTAAAGCGTTAGATCTAATTACCCCCGGAGGTGTAATACTGGGATTAGGTTTAACTTTTGGTTTATAGCTTATTAATAATAGATAATATTGAGCACCTTATTGGCGATGTCATTCGCCAATAAGGTGCTTTGTATTATAAAACTGCACAAGTTTCCTGACTTTTTATTATATTTGCTAACTAAGACCACTTCAATGTGCTAAACCAGGCACCAACTCCTGCAGGGAGTAGACGGGGTACTGCTATTAACTGCTTTATTTTAATAAACTACAATCTACCTAACAATCTACCCCAATTAATGAAAGGACAAATTGATGAATTATAAAGAGGAGTTTCTATACAAACCACGAAAATACAACACCATAGAGTTATGGAAAGACGTTACCGATGAACAATGGTACGATCCGATTTGGCAGAGGAAAAATTCAATACGCACAGTAGAACAGTTAAGCAAAATCATAAAACTGAATGATTACCAAAAAGAGGAAATTTCGCGCACTATAACAGAATTGCGCAAATCAGGTAAAGAACCGATGAGGCTAACGCCTTATTATGCATCACTGATGCAAGCGGATCCATTTTTTCCTGTAATGCTTGAAGGCGAAAAAGGTGATAACAGACTTGACCCCATTTTCTGGCAAAGCATACCTACCCCTGCAAATCTCTTATTCCCAGACACCGGGAAGGAAGGTTTAATGGATGAAGGATCACGTAGTTACGGAGCTGCATATCAGCGATATCCTAACAGGGTTGCCCTGTTTGTTGCTGAAAATACCAGTTGTGCATCCTATTGTGTACATTGCCAACGCTCCAAATCGCTTGACAGCACCGTTGATGTATCACTTAATGAGATCAATAGAGGGCTTTTCTACATTTCACTAAACCAGAATATTGACGAAGTACTCGTAACAGGTGGCGACGCACTGATGATAAGCGAAAAGCGCTTGCAATATATATTAGAGGAACTTAGCCGGATTCCGCATCTCAGAGTTATCAGAATTGCTACAAGGGTTCCGGTTGTTATGCCGATGGGAATTACTGATAAGCTGTTGACGCTGATTGATGACTCGGCTAACAGATACAATGAAGGTATTGAAAAGTATGTGTATTTCATGACACATGTGAACCATTACCAGGAGATCACTGAAGACTTTGCGAAGGCTATTAAGAAAATACGCAAGCATGGCTTTACTACACGTAATCAAACAGTTCTGCTAAATCATGTGAACGATTACTTTAAAACATTGGCAGAAACATTCAGAAGGATGTTCTGGGTTGGAGTTCACCCATACTATCTGTTGCAATGTCATAAAGAGAAGGGTATCGTTCATTTCATAACACCAATACAAATTGGTAAAATATACATGAAAGCTTTGCAGGGTTGGATATCAGGTGTAACTAAGCCCAGCTACGCCGCAAATGTTGAAGGTGGAGGCGGAAAAGTAATGCTTATGCCCTCAGGACATGATACTCTGCATACATCGCAAAGCATTGATGAAAAGATATCTAAGAGTTATGCTACAGTAAGCACTTGGGATGATAGGAAACTATCAGGCTATGAGGCGCTGGGCCGGGCTACCAGAGGGGAGTATACCGAAGCAGTTGAAGTAATGCATAAATTCATTGGCCGACCTGATGTTTTTATTCCTAAAATGATTATCACAGATGAACAGGGAAAGCACATTGAGACTACCAATCGTGAGAAACTCCCTAATCTAAAACGAAACAAGAAGTCAAATCTCCTGGGATACATTCCATACAAAGATGGAATGCCTATAACTAACCCAGCTGAGGCAAGCGAGGAAATTGAAAGGCAATTTTTGCAATCGAAATTTAAACTTGGATAATTCTTTGTTTGGTCAGATGCAACCTCTTTAAGAAGTATACATCTTAGTGTTGAACATTTGTAATTATCTGACAAACCACTTTCTATAATGCAGCACCAAAATAGTAAGAATTACTTCAATATTGTGTTGCTGATGATAGTACTCCTGTTTTCAGGCTGTGTATATTACCCCCAGGCAGTTGATATTCCCTTAATCTCTGAAAAGGATGATTTACGTATAGATGCAGGTGTTTCCTCCGATGTATCAGCCCACAGCACAGTATCGTATGGCTTAACAGATAAGATTGCAATTCAAGGGTTTGCCAGATATGGCCATGATGATGGATTATATTTTCAAGGTGCTGCCGGATTGTACAAAAAACACCTGAGCGGTTATGTTTCAGAGTTTTATGGTGGATATGGTTATGGTGAATCTACGGTTATTCACGGTAGTGATCATGGAAGAATTAAAGGAAACTTTCAACTTTATTTTTTTCAACTTAACTATGGCCGTACCAACAGGCGTTTTGCTAACTTAGACTACGGCATAAGCTTAAAATCAGGCTTGCTTGCTACCAGTCTTCGTGATTTTGGTTATTGGAATCAGGATTATTATGATAACCTACAAGTTATTGACTATAACGATAAAAGCTTTGTCATTGAACCTAACGCTGTTGCCAGAATAGGTGGGGAAAAATTAAAGTTTAACCTCAAGCTAGGAACTTGCTACGTATATAAGTTTACAAATACTGACAAAAAATTGCCATATAGTAAATGGAATGTTGGTATAGGCTTAAATTATCACTTTTGATAATCTATTCTTAATGTGATCATTTCGTTACAGAGACAGGTTGATAACCTATTCTCACTGTGATCATTTCGTGGCAGAGAAAGGCAAATCAGCATCGATTAGCTGCACTGAAGTGTTTGGCTCACTACCCATAATTATATCCATAACTCCGCCTTTCATCAGTTCATTGTGCGTTAAGAATAATTTGCTGTAATTCTTTCCGTTTAAATGGGTTTGATTTCTGTAGATGTTATCAGGACTATTATCAGGTGATGAGATCACAAACTTTTTATTATCGGGCAGATGCAGTGTTATCTTTTTGAAAAGAGGGGCTCCCAATACATATTCGCCGGTACCGGGGCATACGGGATAGAAACCCATTGCTGAGAACACGTACCATGCTGATGTTTGCCCATTATCCTCATCACCGCATAATCCGTCAGGCTGGGCAGTGTATAACCTGTTCATTGTTTCCCTTACCCAGTATTGGGTTTTCCAAGGCTGTTTTGCATAGTTAAACAGGTAAATGCCATGCTGCACTGGCTGGTTGCCATGGGCATATTGTCCCATATCAGCAATGAGCATCTCAGTGATCTCATGAATTTGGTAACCGTAATAGGAATAATCAAATCGGGGAGGGGCTGTAAAAAGTGAATCGAGCTTTGAGGCAAAGTTATCAGTACCTCCCATCAAATCCTGAAGTCCTTTGATGTCATGAAATACACACCAGGTATAGTGCCATGAGCAACCTTCGGTAAAGGCATCACCCCATTTCTCTGGAACAAAAGGTGTTTGCCAGATACCATCTTCATTACGTCCCTGCATGAAACGTGAAGAAGTGTTGAAAACATTCCTGTAATACTGAGCACGCCCGGCAAACCTGTCAATTTCTTCCTGTGGCCGACCTAACTCTTGTGCCAGCTTCATTATGGTGAAGTCAGCATACGCATACTCTAATGTACGGGCTACATTCTCATTAACATCAACATTATATGGTATATATCCCAATTTATTGTAATGCCTTACTCCCTTGCGACCGACAGATGAAAGTGGACCTTCATTTTCAGAGTTCTTCAGAATTGCTTCATAGAGAGTTTCAATATCATAACCTCTTATGCCTTTCAGATACGAGTCGGCAATAATAGCAGCAGAGTTTGAGCCTATCATACAATCGCGATGCCCCGGACTGGCCCATTCTGGAAGCCAGCCACTTTCTTTATAAGTATTTGCAAGTCCTTCCATCATTAAACTGTTAAGCTCAGGATTTATGATGGTTGTAAGCGGAAAAGCTGCGCGGAAAGTATCCCAGAAACCATTGTCAGTAAACAGAACGCCGGGCAATATTTCACCGTTGAATGGGCTGTAATGCATTATCTTACCGTCAGTGTCATATTCATAAAACTTCCTGGGGAACAGTAGTGTGCGATAGAGAGCAGTATAGAAAGTGGTTAGTTGATCAATTGTACCACCTTCAACTTCAATTTTGCCCAATTCCTTATTCCAGATATCAGCAGCTTTGCTCTTTGTTTGCTCAAAGTTGTCATCACCCAGTTCTCTGTTCAGGTTCAGCAAAGCTTGTTCATGACTAATAAAGGAGGAAGCTATACGGGCATTTATAGTTTTTTGTTTTGAAATATCAAACTGGAGTATCATGCCAACCTTCTTGCCTTCTGTCTCAATTTTTGATTCAATAATTGTATCGTTCCATACATCAACTGACTTTATGTCAGCGTCAAAAGTGATAACAAAATAATTTTTGAAGTTTTCAGGCACCCCGCCACTGTTATAACTGCTGTAGCCTATAACCTTGTTCCCTTCCTTAATATATTGAACTTGTGCACCTTTATGGAATCCGTCAACCAGAATGTATGCCATATCATCATCCCCAAATGTAAACTTCATCTGTGCAGCCCTTTCCGTAGGAGTGATTTCTACTGTAACATCATAATCAGAAAGGTATACCTTGTAATAGTGCGGCATGGATATTTCAGACTTATGTGAAAACCACGAAGCCCGTTGCAGCGCATCTATAACAGGTTTTCCGGTCATAGGCATCAGGGAAAAACAACCATAATCATTGATCCACGGACTGGGCTGATGTGTTTGTTTAAACCCTGAAATTTTCTTCGCCGTATAGTTATACTGCCAGCCATCACCATTTTTTGCAGTCTGAGGAGTCCAGTAGTTCATCCCATATGGAAGCCCGATTGCAGGGTATGTGTTTCCATTAGATAGAGCGAAGTCACTCATTGTTCCGATCAGAGGGTTTACAAACTTCACTAAATCAGTATTTTGTGAAATTCCGGCAATATAGGATGGTAACAAGAACAATAAGATCAATGAATATTTTCGGATAAAGCCAATCATAATAGCTTGATAATTTAAAGGTTTTAAATTCTGTTTGTGAGGTTGTTACGGATAAATATTAATGTTATTGAGTTCTATTAGAGAGCTTTTAATGGGCGTTAACATATCATGATATTTGAATGTTAAAACAGCATCAGGTAAGCCTATCTACAAGAATTATTTTCCAGCAATTTCCCTTATTTTCTTAACATCCAAAACCTTATCAGGATAAGAGTTTTTGGTAACATTGATCATTGCTAGACCTAATTCTTTTAGTGATCCGATAAAGCCGGGTGCAAGTAGTTTGAGAACAGGAACAGCCCATGCAAAATATTTATAAGCAGGGAGTACGTTTTGAGCGCCGGGTGATGGTATTAAAAAGCCGGGTCGGAATGCATAAACATCCTTAAATGGTAGTTTCATTAGGTCATTCTCAGTTTTGCCTTTTACCCGTGCCCACATCAATTTACCCCTTTCACTACTGTCAGTTCCTGCCCCCGAAACATAGCAGAATACCATATTCTTGTTTAATTGGCTTAGAGTTCTGGCGAAGCTCATTGTTAAATCGTATGTTAACTGGGTATACTCCGGCTCCTTCTTTCCAATAGATGAAACGCCAAGACAAAAAAAGCATGCATCATAACCGGATAATTGGTCTTCAATGGGTGACAAATCATGGAAGTCATTATGAATGATCTCTTTTAACTTTGGATGAGCCTTGTTTGCCTGCTTTCTGTTAACAATTATTACAGATGTAACATCAGGGTGCAAAAGGCATTCTGTTAGCACCCCTTCACCCACCATACCGGTTGCTCCTGTGAGAATAATTTTCATTTTTATTATAAAGTTAGGTGAAATCCTCTATTAATTCTCCTCATCAAAGAATACCTTATAAAAGTTCATATTCCGCTCATTATCATAACCTTTTTCAATGTTATCCCTATTCCCATGGATATAAATATGGAAATTCTTGTCAAGTTTAAGTATGCTCTTAAAGATCTTAGCCTGCTTTTTCACAGCTAAACCGGAGATGTCAAAATCATCGGTAATCTTAGTTTGACGTTCTGCTTCAAAATCCTTACGGTATTCATTGAATGTGTTGATCACTTCTTTATCAGCAAACACTTCACCAACAAACTCTTCCATTTTGAAATTATCATTCTCTTTAAAGAATTTCATTGATTTATTCAGAAGTTCAGCCTGTGCAGGGCGATCAATATCAAAGCTATCGGGTAGTTTATTACTTACGAACTGCCTGGTAAGCTCCATTGCTTCCCTGGTTTTGAGGTAATCGTCATCCCTCTCTTTTAGTTTCAGGAATTCGTCGAACCAGTATCTTGTATCAGTGCTTTTGCCGGAAGTGTCAATTACCGCACAAACAAAACCTTCTTCGGGCTCCGAGTTGAAGATGAGACAACCTTTTTCCAGTTTATTAATATTTATTCCTTCCTCATGCTCAACGAGATAGTTATCATCAGTTGGATATACTTTCAGGAATGTGTCACGTGATTCAGATTTAAATAGTCCGATAGCATCAACCTCTTCACCATCCAATATCACATCTTTGAAGTAAACGATGTAGAATTCACCCGGCTTTATCATAGGGTGGATTGATTTGGCGTAAAGGTGGCGGGTGAAGTTAATTGAGTTCTCATAAAACGATTGTTGATCCTCAAAGATCTCAGTCGCAAAATGGTATACTTCATTTAATTGTAGATCGCTTTCATGGAAGAGGTTGTAATATTCATTCTTGGAGAAAGGGGAGAGGAAGTATCTTGTTAACAGGTCTTTAACCTCATCTCTCAGGTGTAGTTCTGCTTTTGATATCCTGATTCCTTCTTCTCTTCCTGCATTTCCTGACTTGTGTATTACTATTCGTTGCAGTGATGCCTCACTTGTGATGATCATAGGTTTCCGGCTTAAAGGTTACTGCAATAATACAGCTAAATGGCCGGACATGCAATATTGAAACCCATGTTTAGTACCATACTTTTGAATTATTAGGCTCAAAAAATGCTTCTGGTAGATAATGAATTGTAAAAAGTCAGAACTCTGTTGTATTTTAGCTGAATTATAAAATTAAGATAGAGATCAATAGTATCATCTCATCAAATAACTCCTTAAAAACCCTTTGCAAATGAATATCAAGCTTAGTTTAATTATCGTTCTGTTTATCATGACACTAGCAGGTAATGCAATAGCCTGTACTAACTACCTTGTTACCAAAGGAGCTTCAATTGATGGAAGCACCATGATAAGTTACGCTGCTGATTCACACATCAGATATGGCGAATTATACTGGCGTCCGGCTACCAATTGGCCAGAAGGGTCAATGGTAACACTCTACGATCGTGGTACTGCAAAACCATTAGGCCAAATACCCCAACCTGCGCACACTTACCAGGTTACCGGATTTATGAATGAGCATCAGGTGGCTATTGGTGAAACTACCTTTGGTGGAAGACCTGAATTGGAGGACTCTACCGGCATAGTCGATTATGGCAGTCTTATGTTCCTGGCTTTGCAGCGTTCAAAGACTGCAAGAGAAGCTATACAGGTTATTGCTGAACTGGTTGAAGAACATGGTTATGCTAGTTCAGGTGAGTCATTTTCAATTGGTGATCCTAACGAGGTGTGGATCATGGAAATTGTTGGAAAAGGCACCAGCCTGGCAACTGACAAGAAGACTCAGAAGAAATACAATACCAACAAAGGAGCTGTTTGGGTTGCAATACGTATTCCTGATGGATACATTTCTGCTCATGCCAACCAGGCACGAATAACAACTTTCCAGGCTGAGAACAAAACAACATCAATTAGCAGTAAAAACTTCAAATTCATTAATAATCCGGGTATAGAAGTTATTTATGCTCACGATGTAATATCCTTTGCCCGTTCAAAAGGATACTTTACCGGGAAGGATGCAGAGTTTAGCTTCAGCGATACATATGCTCCACTTACTTTTGATAATGTGCGATTCTGCGAGATCAGGGTATGGTCAGCATTTAAGGATGTGAACAAGGACATGATCAAATACTATGATTATGCAAAAGGCAATCTTACTCAGGAGCGTATGCCTTTATATATCAAACCTGACAAGAAACTCTCTCCCCGCGATTTAATGCAATTCAAGCGCGATTACCTACAGGGAACTGATCTTGACATGTCGCAGGACATTGGTGCCGGTCCATTTGGTTCACCATATCGTTGGAGGCCTCTTACATGGAAATATGAGGGTACTGAGTATTTTAACGAACGTGTGACTGTAACACAACAAACAGGTTTCTCATTCATTGCACAAATGCGTAACTGGCTGCCTAACCATATTGGCGGAATTAATTGGTTTGGTGTAGATGATGCAGGTTCAACAGTTTACATACCCTTTTATTGCGGTATTACCAGTGTGCCACATTCATTTGCTGAAGGTAATGGTGACATGTTAACCTATTCTGATGATGCTGCTTTTTGGGTCTTTAACAGGGTAGCCCATTTCAAGTATTTGTTTTATAACAGGGTTATGCCTGAAATAGCGAAAGTTCAGGATCAGTTGGAATCATCCTTTGAAACAGAAATACCAAGGGTTGATCAGGAAGCTATGGCACTGCACAAAACTGATCCTCAACAAGCACGAGAATACCTGACAAAATACTCATCGAATGCTGCCAATATAACACTAAGGAGGTGGAAAGAACTTGATAACTTCCTGTTGGTTAAGTTTCTGGATGGAAATGTAAAAAAGGAGCAGGATGGTGAATTCCTTCGCAACCCATGGGGATACCCACAACCACCAATGTTCCCCGGGTATTCTGATACCTGGAAAGAACAGGTAATTAAGAGTACTGGTGATAAGCTTATTTATAAAAAGTAATTGAGGGTAAAAAAAATGAGGCTAAAAAAGATTTAGAAATTCTTTTTAGCCTCATTTTTTAAACCTTATTTCAACTTTTCAATTCTAATTCTTGCATCTACTGCAACAACGCCTTTATTATTTCCAAGCAACGGGTTGATATCCATTTCAGCCAATTCAGGTGCTGCCATACAGAGTGCTGATAACCTTACAATCACATCAGTGAAGGATTGGATGTTTACACCTTCCTGTCCGCGGATGCCTTCAAGTATCTTGTACGACTTAAGTGATTGAATCATTTGAAGTGCTTCTTCATGCGAAACCGGTGCCAGAGAAGAGGAAACATCTTTCAATACTTCAATAAAAATTCCGCCTAATCCACAAAGAACCATGTGTCCAAAACCAGGTTCAGCTTTTGCACCTGCGAATATCTGGGTGCCTGACAGCATTGGCTGAATAAGAACAGCAGTTGTATCCTTTATTTTCATCATCCGTTCAAATTCGGAGATCACTGTTGCCTCATCTTTTACATTGAGCACCACACCACCCACATCTGATTTATGCACAGGTCCAACAACTTTCATCACAATCGGATACCCCAGGCTGTTCACAGCTTCAACAGCAGCAGTACTTGTAGTTACAACCTTTTCACCGGCCCGTGGAATTCCAGCGGCATCAAGAAGCAGCTGTACCTTTTCAGGTGACAAATAGCCATCCTCTGAACCTTCAATGATTTGCCTAATTGACTGATTATCAATTTCAGGCAATGAGAAAGGTTTTGATGGAGCAGGAGTATTGTATACCCGGGCTAATGAGTTCCCAAAAACTACTTCATCAGGAAAATTGATTCTACCCAGTTTTAGGAAGTAATCAATTTCATCCTTTACGTTAATAATTGAAGGCAAAATAGGGAAAATTGGCTTTTGGCATGAGTTCATCTTTTCGTGCAGAACCTTGTAAACATCATAATTTTCAAAAAGACCGGGGCTGCCAAATATTACAGCCATACCATCAATATTATCAAACTTCTTGTCGCAATGCTCTATGATTTCGCCTAATTGCTCAGCTGTTCCTGTTGCGAGGAAGTCGATTGGGTTAGCTACTGATGATCCGGGAAACAGTTTAGCCAATAATTCAGGACTCTCAAGGTGCGGCACTTCAAATCCGTTGTTTGACAGGGCATCTGTTAACATTACTGCTGGGCCTCCGGCATGGGTGATTATTGCAATATTCTTTCCTTTTAGCTTTTTATGCATAAAAACAGCCGCTGCTGTCACTAACTCTTCACGTCCATAACAGCGCACTATACCTGCTTTTCTGAATAATGCATCAACCGCTGTGTCGCTACTTGCTAGTGCGCCGGTATGTGATGATGCGGCGCGGCTACCTGCTGATGAGCTGCCTGATTTTATTGCAGCAATACTACAGCCTTTATTTATCAGGGAAGATGCGTGCTTTAGCAACATCCCGGGCTTGTTTATGCTTTCAATGTATATCAGCTTTACTTTTGAACTGTTGATAGGGTCAAATGTCTCGTCAAGATATTTCAGCACATCCTCAACTCCCATCTGTGCACTATTGCCCACTGAATATACACTGCCAAATGACAACCCATTCATCATACCCGATTCCATAATAAAAACTGCTGTAGCTCCTGAACCTGATATGAAGTCAACCCCCTGAGGATCGAGTCGTGGTATGGGAAGAGTGAAAACAGAGGTGTGATGATGATTCATCATTCCGATACAATTAGGGCCTATCAAACAACCGTTTACGCTGTTAACAGTGTCAACTATTTGCTTCTCAAGCATAGCGCCCTCTTCACTCTCTTCATGAAAGCCTGCTGAAAAAATTATGAAAGCACGGGTTTTCTTTGTGTGAGCTAAAAGATCAACAGTTGGTGGACAGTATTTGGCTGCAATTGCTAGAATAGCCAGGTCAACTTCAGGTAATTCAGCGGGGTCCTGATAACACTTAATTCCTTGTACTTCAGTTTCTTTAGGATTGGTAACATAGAGTTTACCTGAAAATTCGTTATCAATTAAGTTCTTTAATACCTTGCCACCCGGCTTTGTAATGTCGTTAGAACCTCCAATAATTACGATGCTTTTAGGATCAATTAACTGTCGATTAATCATGATAATGAGTAAGTTATAAAAAATAGATAGATTTTATTCAGTTGGGCGAAGTTAAGAAAATAAGGCTTTAATCAAAGGCGGTTGAACCTATATGCAAGAAGTTCTTGTCAAGTTAAATACGAAGAATTTTGTATTGCTAATTGTTTAGAAAGAAGTATCTGATGTATTTATTAGGGAAGTTTTCCATAGTTAAGGCCACTTAGAAAGAGGTATCTGATGTATATATCATGGAAGCTTTCCATAGTTTAGGCCTCTTGATAAATTTATAGAACCTTAAGGTTTTTAATCCAATGGAACTTGAAGAGGAAATAGAGAAAATTCTAAAGAATAAGCCAGGCGGTATGACTGTACATGATATTGCTCAGCAACTTATGGAAAAAGGAGTGTTGAATGATAATGACAGCAGTGTGTGTTATTTTCAGGTACATGCGCGTACACACAATATGCCCGAAATCTTCGAGAGGAGAGGAGATAAGGTGAAATTGAAGAAATAATCAGACCGATGTTAATCTTCGAACATGATTGATAAAGCCACTACTCCCGGACCAACATTTACGCCAAGTACCGGTGATGCATCGTTAATAAACACAGGCTCAATCCCTGAAATAGCTACCATTTGATCGCGATACCAGTTGGCTGAGGCACTGTTTTTTGCATGTGATATTGAGTAACCCCATATCTTCCTTTTGTCGGCCAGTTTCTTTACACTTTCCATAACCAATGCCCGGCTGCTCTTTTCAGTGAAAGGTTTACCAAATGTTTCAGTACGGCCTTCATTGTTAACTGTTACCACAGGCTTTAAATTGAGCAGGGAGCCTATAAGTCCTTTAGTATAACTTACCCTGCCACTCTTCACCATATACTTGATAGTTTTGGATGACACGAACATCTTAGTATTGAGTGACCATTTAGGCACAAGTTCAGCAAGCTCCTGATGGCTAGTCCCTTTCTCAAGCTCTTCAGCAGCGCGTAAAACAATAAGTCCCAAACCGCTTGAAATACGCTTTGAGTTGATGATAGTTATTGGCTTTTGTGAATGTTCTGAAACTGTGTGGGCAGCTTTTGTACTATTTGAGAAAGTACCGCTCATTGTAGCACTCAGGTGTATTCCAACAATTGAATCGAAATGGCTTGAAAGGAATGAATATCGATTGAAGAATTCTTTATAAGGTGGCTGTGCTGTGCTTGGATAAGTGGTTGTAGTATCGAGCATCTTGTAGAACTGGCCGGGCAACAAAGTAAGTCTGTCAAGGAAATAGGTGTCACCAAAGTGCACACTTAAAGGAACAACCTGAATCTGATGTTTTTCAATAAGCTCATCAGGAATATCACAAGTTGAATCAGTAACAAGCGCAACTTTAAGGTGAGGATTAGAAGCAATGTCATTTTGCATGACCATGTCATCCACCTTTTGATAAGAAATGCTGCCATAATCACTGAGCATGCTCATTACTTTAGCAGGATGATCAGTATGTATATGTACGCGTATCTTGCGGGGAGAGCCGGCAACTACCATTGAATCGCCAAGATGTGCTATAGTTTTGCGAACCTGCGAAAGGTCAATCTTTTTATTCTCTTCAACAGAAAGCATAGCCTCTGTGCAATACCTGAATGTTAGTATTTCATGCGATACTATCTCAGAATCAGCAATAACTACTGTATCACGACCTGAAATCATTTTACGTAGTTCCCCGGCTTTTACAAACTCAAGTATACCTTGCAGAAAATAAACAAAACCCTTAGCACCTGCATCCACCACTTTTGATTTCTTCAACACTTCCAGCTTCTCAGTAGTTGCATTGAGTGACTCCACGGCTTTTTGATAAGCCTGTGTGAGCAATTCAATAAAGTCATTGATGGAGTCCTTGAGAATATATACAAATTCAGCCCATTCCCTGATAACAGTGATCATAGTACCTTCAACAGGATTGGCAATGGCTTCATATGCATAAGTAACTGCTTTCCTGATGGCCTCGGCAAACACTTCAACAGTTATGTTCTCATTTTTCTGAAGTTCATTACTGAACCCGTAAATGAATTGTGCGAATATTATTCCTGAATTGCCACGGGCTCCGGTAAGAGCAGCATCAGCAAGTGCAGCCGCGGTAGCCCTGAGGTTGGATGTTGGGATAGGAGTATCAACAATAGACCTCATGGTAGAAGCGAGGTTGGTTCCTGTATCAGCATCAGCAACAGGAAATACATTGATTTTATTTAGCTGAACCTGGTTTTCAAATATCTTCTGGGCTCCGGCTAAAAAGCTATAATACAATGTTTTACCATCGAGCAGGGTAATAGACTTCTGTTGTGAATTCAAGGTCAGGGATTATTATTAGTTACATTTAATCATAAAACATGTAAAACACTTAAAAGGTTGAAGCGAAAGTCAATATATACTTAAACCTGAGGAGTGCAAAGATATCGGTAATATAATTAAAATAAGCTTAAAAAATCAGATATGCAAATTCTTATATAATTACTTAAGTCGCTTGTAATCAGATAAATTACCATTCTTGATTATTTCATTGAGGTCTTTTTCGAGGTCACTGAAAGCACCGAGGTTACCACAATCCCACATTTCAATGAAAGGATCGGTTTCCAGAAGCCCCTGCATTATTTCTTCCTGGGTAGGTGTTTTAGGTAGACGGCTGTATTCATAATAAGTCCACTTGGTGAATGCCGAATTTGCGTCAATGCCTCTTCTGTCGAGGAAATAATTATCCTCCAGTCGTATCGGGTAAGCAAGGTCGCCCCCAAAATAAACATCAGAATTAGCTGGATAAGAAACTATGCTCTTTTTATCAGGTGTTAATGTTACAGGCACATGCTGAGAGTAGTCGAGCTTGGTTTTGTAAATTATCACTGGTGCTGGAGCGTATATAGGTTTTCCTTTCGTAGCAACAGCGGGTTGTTTTGGTTTACATGAAATCATTAATGTTATTAAGGCAAGAATTGTCAAAACAAGGGTAGTTATCTTTCTCATACAGTAATATATATTAGACTTTGCACAAAGATAGCAAAATGGGAACTAAATAATGACCGTTGTTTTGACTTTTAAGTTTGGTATGAATGTTGTGAAGTAAAAAACAACAGAAAAAAGTTTCGCATAAGGAAAATAGGGCTTAATTTTGTTTCCTACTTCGAATGCATTCTCATCATAAAAAATTTAAAATAAATAAAATGAAAAAGTCAATCTCTATTCTTGCAATTTTTGTGTTTGCAATAACATCAGTTTTTGCTCAGGATGCCAAAAAGCCTGCTGATGCAGCTACTAATGCAGCTGCTAACAATCCGAATGCGGCTGATATATCTTTTACAAAGACTACACATGATTACGGAACTATCTTTGTTGATGGTGACGGGAACAGTGAATTTGAATTTACCAATACCGGAAAAGAGCCTCTTATTCTTTCAAGTGTAAGGTCATCATGCGGATGTACAGTACCAAGCTGGCCAAGAGAGCCAATTTTACCGGGTAAGAAAGAATCTATTAAAGTTAAGTATGACACCAAGCGGATGGGACCTATTAACAAGACTATCACTGTGATGTCAAATGCTAAGAACTCGCCTGTAGTCCTGAAAATAACAGGAAACATTGTTAAGAAAACAGAAGAGAGCTCTATCCCTGAAAAGAGCCTTAATTCAGGCGCTTCACCTACTGCAAAATAATTAACCAACTTGAAAAATTGTCACTGCCTGCCAAAAGCAGGCAGTTTTTTTTTATTTCGCAGTTTATCATTACTTAAAAAGTGAATTAAACAACTAATAAGTCCTAATTTTGCAGTACTGTTTTAAAATATCTTAAAATGCCAACTATTTCAGACCGCGGCAATTTGATGCCCGCATCACCAATTCGTAAATTGGTTCCCTTTGCTGAAGCAGCAAAGAAAAGAGGAGTGAAAGTTTACCATCTAAACATCGGACAACCTGACATCCCTACACCTGACTGCGCCTTGGAGGCCATCAGAAACTACGACCTGAAAGTAATTGAATACAGCCATTCTGCAGGCAATGAAAGCTATCGTAAGAAACTGGCCGGTTATTATAGGAATATTGGTATTGATGTTGACCACAATGACATTATTATTACCACAGGTGGATCAGAAGCTATTTCCTTTGCTTTAAAGTGTTGTCTAAACCCTGGCGATGAGGTAATCATTCCTGAGCCATTTTACACCAATTACAATGGTTTTGCTCTTGATGCAGGTGTTAAAGTAATTCCAATCACATCTGACATAAACACCGGTTTCGCATTGCCTCCAATTAGTGAATTCGAGCAGTCAATTACTCCTCGCACAAAGGCAATAATGGTTTGCAATCCCAATAATCCCACCGGATATTTATATAGTAAGGATGAGCTACTGCAGCTTAGGGATCTTGTATTAAAACATGACCTTTATCTGTTTGCTGATGAAGTGTACCGTGAATTCTGTTATGGAGGTGAAGAGCATACCAGTGTAATGCAACTTGAAGGACTTGAGCAGCATGCTGTATTAATGGATTCAGTTTCAAAGAGATACAGTGAATGCGGCGTTAGAATAGGTGCTCTCATTTCAAAAAACAAAGCAGTCATTTCGGCAGCCCTTAAATTTGCACAAGCACGTTTAAGTCCACCTTCCATAGGACAGGTAATTGGTGAGGCATCGCTTAATACACCGCCTGAGTACTTTCAGGAAGTGTACGATGAATACATATCACGTAGAGATTTCATCATTGATGCCTTAAACAAAATACCAGGTGTTTTTGCACCTATGCCAAAGGGTGCTTTCTATGCTGTAATAAGTTTACCGGTTGAGGATGCTGATCACTTCTGCCAATGGTTGCTTGAAGATTTTAACTACAATATGCAAACTGTAATGCTGGCACCTGCTTCAGGGTTTTATGCAACAGAAGGTTTAGGTAAGAATGAAGCCCGGATAGCTTATGTACTGAAACTTGACGACTTAAGGAATGCTGTTAAATGCCTTGAAGAAGCATTAAAAGTATATCCACGTATGTTGAAAACCCAGCATGCGGAAACAATCCACAATTAAAATCACTGCAGCAATCTAATTGCTAATGATATTAAAATCAGTGTAAAGGAGATATTTTGATCTCCTTTTCTTGTATTCTTTAAGGTCTTCCTCCCATGAACGCTTAATGGCAGCTTCATCCATACCGGCTTCTATCTGTTTTCTTAGCTTTTCTGTGCCAGCAAGCTTACTGAAAAAGGGCGTAAAAAAGGTACTTTTATTATTGTCGGCATTATACATCTCTATTAACCACTGAAGCCTGAGTTCGGGATTTTTCATAATAGCAGTCGCTGAATCACGTAGATTATATCCAAAGCATTTTTGATCTTTAAATGGTGGATTCATAGCTCCGGGGCGGCTGGTTGGTGTAAAGCTGTAATTTCCGCGCTTGAATTCAGGATGCCCGATTATGGAAAATGGATATTCCGTACCTCTTCCAACACTCACCCTGGTTCCTTCAAAAAAGCACAATGAAGGGTATAAAAGAACAGATTCAACATCGGGCAGGTTAGGGGAGGGCTTTACCGGTAATTCATAGAAGATGTTGTGATCATACCCTGAACATTCAACCCACTGGAGCTCACATCTAACTCCATCCTTTAACCAGCCTTCTCCATTTGCCATCCGTGCGTACTCAGCCATTGTCATTCCATGCACAACAGGTACAGGATGCATCCCAATAAATGATTGAAATTGTGGCTCAAGTATGGGCCCGTCAACATAAAAGCCATTCGGATTGGGACGGTCAAGAATGAGCACTGGAACCTTTTGCTCGGCACAGGCCTCCATCACGAGAGTCATTGTTGAAATATATGTGTAGAATCGGGCTCCTACATCTTGCAGGTCAAATAAAATTATATCAATGCCTTTCAAATCTTCAGGGGTAGGTTTTTTATGATTTCCATATAAAGAAATAATAGGTAGTCCGGTAGCACTGTCAATTTCATTTGCTATCAAAGCCCCTGCATCAGCTATGCCTCTAAAGCCGTGTTCAGGTGTGAAAACTTTTACCACGTTGATACCTGCACTTATAAGACTGTCAACAAGGTGCGTTTTACCTATCACTGAAGTTTGATTTGCAACTACAGCTACATTCTTGCCATCTTTTATCTTTTGAAAGTAAATATCTGTCCGTTCAGCGGCAGGTTTAATATCAGATGAAGCAATCACTTGCGTATCATCCCGATTATTGATTGAATGAATACATGATGTGAGTATTAAACCCGACAAGAACAAGTGCAACAAATATATTTTCATGCTAATAGTTATACGATTTTCTAAACGCAAATCTATGTGTAATTGTTAACTTTGCCAAAACTCACGATCATTGAACTTCGAGTATTTCATAAGCAGACGCATAAGAACCAAATCAAGTGCTTCGTTTTCTCGTCCCATAATCAGGGTATCCATAACGGGCATCTCAATAGGATTGGCTGTTATGCTTATTTCTGTTGCTGTACTAAAGGGGTTCCAAAAAGAAATCAGTCAAAAGGTTGTTGGTTTTGGTTCTCATATACAAATCTCACATTTTGACTCTAACAATTCCTATGAGCCAACCCCTATTTCTATTCCTGATAGCGACCTCCAAAAGATTAGGTCGATAGAAGGAGTTACTCACTTAAGTCCGTTTGGATTAAAAGCAGGTATTGTTAAAACTGAAGATCAGATACATGGTGTTGTATTTAAAGGTATTGATGAAACCTACGACTGGAGTTTCTTCACTCAAAAAATAGTTGAAGGACAAGCCCCTGCTTACACTGATTCAGCAGCATCAACTGACTTGCTGATATCCAAAAAAGTAGCTAACCTTTTAGGATTTAAAACAGGGGATGACCTTAGAATGTATTTTATCATTGACAATACAATCCGTGGCAGAAAGTTCACAATATCAGGAATGTATGAAACAGGACTAACTGAGTTTGATGAAATGTACATTTTAGGCGATATCAGACACTTGCAGAAATTAAATGACTGGAATAGCGGACAGGTATCAGGATATGAAATACTGATTGACGACTTTGATAACTTAAACAGGATTTCAGAGCAAGTTTACTCAACCATTGGATTCGACCTTAATACTCAGACTATTAAGCAGCTTTATCCTCAAATATTTGACTGGATTGAGATTCAGGATTTAAATGTTATCATCATCCTCATTCTAATGACACTAGTTGCCGGAATTACTATCATTTCAACGTTACTGATTCTCATTCTAGAGCACACCCGTGATATTGGAATACTCAAAGCAATGGGTGCGAGTGTGAAAAGTATAAGGCTGATCTTTTTATATACCTCCACATACATAACACTTTATGCACTGCTATGGGGTAACGTTGTAGCCTTACTCCTTATCTGGTTGCAGAAAACATTTGGTTTGATTCCATTGCCTTCTGAATCATATTTTTTATCACAAGTTCCGGTTTCGATAAATCTGTTTGAAATACTGCTAATCAATGCAGTAACACTTTTTATATGCTTCTTAATGATGCTAATACCATCGCTGGTTGTGAAGTATATTAGCCCAGTAAAAGCTATAAGATTTGAATAGAGTAGGGCACTCTAAAGGTTTGAGGATTATTGTTTTTTATGCAAGCCGCATTCACGTGTATCAGGATTTTCCCACCACCATCGTCCGGCTCTTACATCTTCACCTTCCAGAATTGCCCTGGTACAGGGTTGGCAACCGATACTTGGAAAACCTTTATCATGCAACTTGTTATATGGAACACTATGGTCACGAACATATTTCCATACCTGGTTTTCATCCCAATTTATAAGAGGATTGATCTTTAATAGCCCATTATTAGCATCCCATTCAATGGTTTTCATATTCTTGCGAGTTGGCGATTGTCCACGTCGTAGTCCGCAAACCCATGCATCAAGTCCGGCAAATGCTCTCTTGAGGGGTTCAACCTTGCGCACGAAGCAACATAACTGACGATTTTCAATACTGTCATAGAAAAGATTTATGCCTTTGGCATTTACCATCTCCTGCACTCTGTCACTTTCAGGAAAGAAAACCTTTATCTCAAGGTCATATTTTTTCCTGGTCAAATCTAAAAGGTCATAAGTTTCGGGAAACAACCTGCCTGTATCGAGTGTAAAAATTAAAGCATGCTTCTTAATGGTTGATAGCATATGAGTAATAACCTGATCTTCAACACCAAGGCTGGTTGAAAAGCCAACGGTACCACTAAAGGTGTTGAACATATAATCCAACACTTCCTCCGGAGATTTAGATCCGAGCAATTCATTTAGGTCGCTTACTATTTGATTAGGATTTTCCATACTGCCTATCTTTCCTTCTATAGGTGCAAAAATAGTTAACTTTTTCGAGTAAACAATATTATCCAAGGTGCTCAATATCAATTCAGTAAGATCATGTAAGCTGCAATGTACAAATTAGATAAGAACATGTAAGATGCAGTTTACTAATTGAGTAATCTCATACAAGGTGCGCTAAATCAATTGAGTAATCCCATGTAAAGTGCGCAAAACCTATTGAGTAATCTCATGTAAGTTGCGCTAAATCAATTGAGAAAGATCATATAAGATGCACTGTACAAATTGTGTAAGAACATGTTGCTGTTTTTGTTAGCAGAATGTGTAACTGCCCTGTCAAAATTTGTAATTTCGTGAGTGGTAATAAACTCGTGTTCAAACTTACTTACTAATGAAAGTACATTTTATTGCAATAGGCGGAAGTGCAATGCATAACCTTGCGATTGCTCTTCATAACAAAGGTTATCAGGTAACAGGATCGGACGATGAAATATTTGAACCTGCATATTCAAGACTGCAAAAACATGGGATTTTACCTCAGCAGGTTGGGTGGTTTCCTGAAAAAATATCCGGTAATATTGACGCAGTTATTCTTGGAATGCATGCCAGAGAAGACAATCCTGAGCTGATCAGAGCTAAAGAAACAGGTGTTAAGATATATTCATATCCTGAATACCTGTATGAACAATCAAGGGAAAAAACAAGAATCGTTATTGGTGGAAGCCACGGTAAGACCACAATAACTGCAATGATATTACATGTAATGAAGGACCTTGAAATTGACACTGATTATATGGTTGGAGCTCAACTTGAAGGGTTTGATGTTATGGTAAAACTTACTGAAGATGCCAGGTACATGGTTTTCGAAGGCGATGAATACCTTACTTCAGCAATAGACCGGAGACCTAAATTCCATCTTTACCAGCCTCATATAGCGTTAATTAGCGGAATTGCATGGGACCATATCAACGTGTTTCCAACATTTGAGAATTATATTAGCCAATTCATAATTTTTGCTGAAATGATACCTCAAGGAGGCACGCTTGTATATTGCAACGATGATGAACATGTTGTAAAAGTAGCTCAGGCAATTTCCGGTAGCATTAAGAAAATACCTTATAACTTGCCAGAGTGCTCCATTCGAAACGGATCAACATTTATTAAAATATCTGGTGAAGAAATTCAGCTTCAAGTATTTGGAAAACATAATATGCTTAACCTCGAAGGTGCCAGATCAATACTTGAAACTATTGGAGTAGGAGCGGAGGCTTTTTACAAATCAATAAGCAAGTTTAAAGGAGCATCAAAACGCCTTGAACTAATCAGGTCAAAAGGGTCAATCAACATCTATAAAGATTTCGCTCATAGTCCCTCAAAACTTAAGGCAACAATTGAAGCAGTGAAAGCCCAGTTTACTAACCGAAAGTTAATTGCATGCATGGAACTGCATACTTTCAGCAGCTTAAATACTAATTTTCTTGATCAATATGAGGGTTGTATGGATCAAGCTGATGTGGCTGTAATATTTTATAACGATCATGCTTTGTCACTTAAAAAACTGCCCCCAATCAATAGACAATTGGTAATTGAAAGCTTCGGAAGAAGCGATGTAAAAGTATTCAATGACCGAGATGAAATGGTTGCATTCTTAACATGTCAGGTGGAAATGCACACGAATCTACTGATGATGAGTTCAGGTGATTTTGACGGACTGGAATTGAAGGCATTGGCAGAAGAAATATTTCAAGAGTCAAACTAATCGTTTTTAGTTTGTTTCCCATCAACCAGATACCTGTTGATCATTTCAAACAGCTCCTTCCTCTTAATTGGCTTGGATATATAAGCATTGCAACCTGCAGTAAGGCACTTTTCCTTATCTCCGCTCATGGCATAAGCAGTGGTGGCAACAATGGGTATAGCTATGTTATTTTTACGTATGGTTTCTGTTGCCTCATATCCATCCATGATTGGCATTTTTATGTCCATCAGAATCAAGTCTGCTGCATCAATTGTATCAACTAATTCTACTACCTCATTACCGTTTGAAGCGTGGGAAATCTTTATTCCCGTGGGGGATAACAACTTTGTAATGTAAGCAAAGTTTATCGCATCATCCTCAGCAACAATAATATGGTAATTTGAATAATCAGGCAACTCGGCTAACTCATTGTTAAGCGCCGATCTAAATTTCATTGAAGCTTTATTTTTATAGTTCCATTTGCCGGGGATAATTAACCCAAAATCAGAACCTGTTGTATGTGATACATACCATATCTTTCCACCGATAGCTTCAACATAAGCTTTTGCAATAGTCAGTCCCAACCCTGTACCACCATGCCTTCTTGAGTAACCTTCATCAGCTTGTCTAAATCGCTCAAAAATAATATCTTCATTGCCTTCTGATACACCAATTCCACTATCAACCACATGAAATTCCAACTGTTCTTCATTTAGAGAACATGTTATATTGATTGAGCCGTTATCAGTGAACTTAATAGCGTTGTCAACAAGGTTAAGCAATACTTTTTTTATCTTTTGCTCATCAGAAACCAGAATAACATTTTCATCAAAACCGGTTATATTTAATCCAATACCCTTGCTATCAGCTACTGATTTGTATAACTGGTCAATTTGATAGGCAAGATTTGATAACTCGAAAGTTGAATTATAAACAGTAATTTGTTCCGTTTCTATCTTTGATATTTCTACAATGTCGGAGATTATATTAAGCAGTTTGATTGTATTGTTTTGTATTGTGGAGATGTAGTATTTTTCAGTGTCGTCCTCCCTTTCCAGATCCGCCAGTAGTTCTGAAAATCCCAGAATTGCATTCATGGGAGTCCTTACCTCATGGCTTAAATTTGCAAGAAATGCACTTTTAAGCCTATCACTTTCTTCAGCTTTTAGTTTTGCCTGTAAAAGTGCTATTTCTGAATCTTTGCGCACGGTAATGTCTTCAACTATCACCAAGGTTTCATCTTGCGCATTCTTATTGGCGCTTACCGGTTCAGATGCTACATTAAGTAGTATCCACTTCTTAATACCTAATTTTGTGTGTAATGCATTAAGCACAAGGTTAGAAACGTTCTTAGCTATATCAGGTTCTGATAATATCTTTAAACTAAAGTTATTCCCTTCTTCAGTTTCAAATTCCCAACTATCATAGATATGGTCAATTTCGCTACTACTGCTATCTTCTAACATGAAAACCCTTAATGCAGCAGGGTTGATCATGGTGATAAAGCCTGTTTTATCAACATATAGCACACCCTGATCAATAGAGTTGAAAAGACCTTTATATCTCTCTTCACTGTTCTTTAGCGCTGTTTGCGACTGTTGATGCTTTTTATGCGATATTGATTTTGCGTATACTTCGCGCAATGCGAAAGGCAACCTTAATATTTTATCTTTAAGTATATAATCTGAAGCTCCGGCCTTCATGCATTTAACGGCAGTTTCTTCATTAATCGAACCTGTATGGATGATTACGGGTGTAAAAGGCGAATGTTGAAGCACAATTTCAAGGGCATCCATGCCATTAAAGCTGGGCATAGAATAATCTGAGATAACTACATCAGGTTGGAATTCATTTAATTGAGTAATAAAGTCATTTTTTGTTTCAACTCTTTTACTGATAAAATTAATTCCTGCCTTTCTTAGTTCCCTTTCTGCCAATTCCATGTCATCCGGAATGTCTTCAGCAAATAATATTTTATATCTGATCATTCGATGGCTCTGTTTACTGACAAAAATAATTTAAAATATCTGTTTATGAGGTTTCTGGAATATTATTTTTAGGTTAAATCAAAAAAGAACCATAATATGGTACCTTAATTTTTCAATCTAACTTAAGTTTAACATTACGGTTAGACTACGGTTACAGTACGGTTACACTACGGTTACTCTACCCTGAGGGTAGAGTAACCGTAGTGTAACCGTATAATATCTGTATTGTATAAGTACTGTAAGACTTAATATGATGTGTTACATGGTGGTATTTTATTGCAGTTTTTAGAATTCCAAATAAGCCTTAACAGTTAAAAAAGAATAATAAAAAAAGGGCTGTTTCAATTTGAAACAGCCCTTTAAACAGAAATTAAATTCTCCACTTAATTCTCTTTTGTAATTTCTTGACTATTAGTGGGATTAGTGATAGATATCTTTAATTCAGTGGTGTCAGGTTCATAGTCAATTAGTATGACATCACCTTCGTTAATCTTTGATTTGATAATTTCCTCAGCGAGGGCATCTTCAATATGTTTCTGAATAGCCCTTTTTAATGGCCTCGCGCCAAATTGAGCATCCCATCCTTTCTCTACTATAAAGTCCTTGGCTTTATCAGTAACTGACATGTTGTAGCCCATTTCAGCTATCCTGTTGAAGAGACTATGGAGTTCAATGTCAATTATCTTATGAATATCCTCACGTTCGAGTGATTCAAATATAATCACATCATCAATTCTATTGAGGAATTCAGGTGCAAATGATCTTTTAAGTGCGTTTTCAATTACTCCTACAGCATGAGTTGAACTGCCTGTTAACTTTGCATTGGTTGAAAAGCCAACTCCCTGACCAAAGTCTTTAAGCTGACGTGAACCAATGTTTGAAGTCATGATAATTATAGTATTCTTAAAATCAACTTTTCGTCCGAGGCTGTCAGTTAACACACCGTCATCGAGTACCTGAAGCAGAATATGGAAAATATCAGGATGAGCCTTTTCAATTTCATCAAGCAATACAATTGAATAGGGTTTTCTTCTAACCTTCTCAGTAAGTTGTCCGCCTTCCTCATAACCTACATAACCCGGAGGCGCTCCAACAAGACGTGATACAGCAAATTTTTCCATGTATTCACTCATATCGATTCTTACAAGTGCATCTTCCGAATCGAACAAATACTTTGCAAGTACCTTTGCCAAATGTGTTTTACCTACTCCGGTTGGTCCAAGGAAAATAAAAGTTCCAATTGGTTTATTAGGATCTTTTAAACCGGCACGATTACGCCTGATTGCTTTAACAACTTTTTTTATTGCATCATGCTGTCCTATAACAGAACCTCCAAGGTCATCTTCCATTGTAATAAGCCGCTCACTTTCATTTTGAGCAATCCTTTGAACAGGAACACCTGACATCATTGCAACAACTTCAGCAACATTATCTTCATTTACCTGCACCCTGTGAATTTTAGATTCTTCTTCCCAGCGGCGCTTGGCATTTTCAAGCTCTATAAGTAATTTTCTTTCGTTATCACGAAACTTGGCTGCTTCTTCAAACTTTTGACTATGAATAGCTTTATTTTTTTGCTTCTTTACTTCCTCAATACGATTTTCAAGATCGAGGATTTCAGCAGGAACTTGCATATTGGTAATATGAACCCGTGCACCCGATTCATCCAATGCATCAATAGCCTTGTCAGGTAAAAACCTGTCAGTAAGGTATCGGTTGGTTAATGAAACGCATGCCTTAATCGCCTCAGGTGTATATTTAACCAGATGATGATCCTCGTACTTTTCCTTGATATTATTAAGAATTTCAACAGTTTCTGTTGTGGTGGTAGGGTCAACAAGTATCTTTTGGAAACGGCGTTCAAGTGCTCCATCTTTTTCAATGTATTGCCTGTATTCATCAAGGGTTGTTGCACCAATACATTGAATTTCACCCCTGGCAAGTGCTGGTTTGAACATGTTAGATGCATCAAGTGATCCTGAAGCATTGCCGGCTCCTACAATAGTATGGATTTCATCGATAAAGAGAATAATGTCGCGGTTCTTTTCCAGTTCATTCAAAACAGCTTTCATTCTTTCTTCAAACTGGCCACGATATTTGGTACCTGCAACTAAGGAAGCAAGATCAAGTGTGAATATACGTTTATTAAACAGAACCCTTGACACTTTCCTGGCTATGATCCGCAAGGCAAGGCCTTCAGCAATAGCTGATTTCCCAACTCCTGGTTCACCAATAAGTATTGGATTATTCTTTTTTCTCCTTGACAGGATCTGGGCAATACGTTCAAGTTCCTTCTCACGGCCAACAATTGGGTCAAGCCGGCCTTCTTCACCTGCCTTTGTTAAATCTCTGCCGAAATTGTCAAGAACCGGGGTTTTGGATTTTGAATCCGCCGGACGACGAACTCCCGAACCATAACCTCTGCCTTCCTCAGCATCATCATCTGGGCTTCCAGGTAACTCGTCCTTAGGTACATCAAAGATTGAACTATCTTCATTATTCATAATTGATTTCAGTTCGTCTCTAACGGCATCATAATCAACACCATATTTTGCAAGAGTCCTTGATACCAGATTGTCCTCATCCTTAAGTATAGCTAATAAAACATGTTCAGTTCCAATTAATTCACTGTTGAACATCTTTGCTTCCAAATAGGTAAGTTTAAGAGCCCGTTCAGCTTGCTTAACTAATGGCAGATTATCTGCCAATTTGTCGCGCTTTACCGAAACGGCAATTGCTTTTTCTATTAGTTTTCTAACATCGTTGATATTTACATTTAGCAAATTAAGTATCTGAATTGCCATTCCTTCACCTTCGCGGATAATACCCAGAAGCAGATGCTCAACTCCAATGTAATCATTGCCTAAGCGAAGGGATTCTTCACGGCTATATGTTAGAACGTCTTTAACACGTTGTGAAAACTTTGCTTCCATCATAGTATGTCTTAGTTTTTTTTTCTACTATTCAAATCTTCAGTATTGCTGACCTTTACTATTCTTAACAAAATATTAAATACATAGTTGTGGTATGATTTTATTTAAAGTGGTAACCATTAAGTCAAAAATACGAAAATATTAAGTTAAAGCACAAATACAATGCCGATAATTTGAAAATCAGTGAGCATACATTATATTTAAGGAAAATGTAAGGTTGAATGCACGCCGTTTAACATAAATTTTCTTACCTTCGTACCCCTTTAAGGAGCTCATTTCACTAAATCTGACTGAAATAATGGAAAATAATACCAATGGCGAAAAAATAGTAAAAGTTAACATTGAGAATCAAATGAAATCGGCCTATATCGACTATTCAATGTCGGTAATAGTGTCACGTGCTTTGCCTGATGTAAGGGATGGATTAAAACCTGTACATCGCCGTGTTCTCTATGGAATGCTTGATCTGGGAGTGTTATCAAACCGCTCATATAAGAAGAGTGCGAGGATAGTAGGGGAGGTGCTTGGTAAGTATCATCCACATGGCGATACTTCGGTTTATGATGCAATGGTTCGTATGGCACAGGAATGGTCTTTAAGGTATCCGCTTGTTGACGTTCAGGGTAACTTTGGCTCAATTGATGGCGACAGTCCTGCAGCTATGAGGTATACAGAAGCCCGCCTGGCAAAAATTGCCGAGGAGATGCTTGCCGATATCAATAAGAACACTGTTGATTTTCAGTTGAATTTTGATGATACACTTGAGGAACCTACTGTTTTACCGGCTAAGATCCCGAATTTGTTGATCAATGGGGCATCGGGTATTGCTGTAGGTATGGCAACAAACATGCCCCCGCATAATTTGAGTGAGGTGATTGATGGCGTGATTGCATATATTGACAATCATGAAATTACAATTCCAGAATTGATGAAGTTTATCAAAGCACCTGATTTTCCAACAGGAGGTTTGATATACGGTTATGAAGGTGTGAAAGATGCTTATGAAACCGGAAGAGGCCGGATAGTAATGCGCGCTGAGACTAAAATTGAGCCCGATGCGCATGGCCGGGAAAGTATTATAGTAACGGCAATACCTTACCAGGTGAATAAGGCAGACATGATAAAGAAAACTGCTGACCTGGTAAATGATAAGAAAATAGATGGCATCTCTGATATTAGAGATGAATCAGATAGATCAGGATTAAGAATTGTATATGAGCTTAAAAGGGATGCTATAAGTAATGTGGTGCTTAATAAGCTCTTCCAATATACACAACTGCAAACTTCCTTTAGTGTAAATAACATTTGCCTTGTGAAGGGGAGGCCCATGTTGCTTAATCTTAAGCAATTAATAACATATTTTGTTGAACACCGTCATGAGGTTGTTATTCGCCGTACACAATATGATCTGACCGAAGCTGAAAAACGGGCTCATGTACTTGAAGGACTTTTAATCGCCCTTGATCACATTGATCAGGTAATAGCATTGATCAGATCGGCTAAAACGCCAGAAGAAGCCCGTAATGGCCTTATTGCAACATTTAGTTTGAGTGAAATTCAGGCCCGCGCTATTCTCGATATGCGTTTACAGAGATTAACAGGCCTTGAGAGAGACAAAATAAAAGACGAGTATCAGGAACTTTTAAAGATGATTGATTACTACAAGTCAATCCTTGCAAGTGAAACACTGCGAATGGAGATCATCAAAAAGGAAATGGTTGAGATTAAAACAAATTATGGTGACGAGCCTAAAACTCAAATAGTATACTCCGCCAACGATTTCAGAATTGAGGACACTATTGCCGATGAAGATGTGGTTATAACCATATCGCATATGGGATATATTAAGAGAACTCCTCTCAGTGAGTATAGAAGGCAGAATAGGGGAGGCCGGGGTGCAAAAGGTTCTGATATCAGAGATGAGGATTTCCTTGAATACCTTTTTATTGCTTCAATGCATAATTATATGCTATTCTTTACTGAGAAGGGAAGGGCATTCTGGTTAAGGGTATATGAAATCCCAGAAGGAACAAAACAATCGAAAGGAAGGGCAATTCAGAACCTTATTAATATAGAGCCAAGTGATAAGGTTCGTGCTTTCATCAACTTAAAAAGTATAAAAGAGGAAGCATACATTAATGAGAATTACATTATACTATGTACTAGAAAAGGCATAATTAAGAAAACTTCACTTGAGGCTTATTCACGCCCTCGACAAAATGGTATCAATGCAATAACCATCAGAGAAGATGATCAGTTATTAGAAGCCAGGCTTACCAATGGAAAGAGTGAAGTAATTATGGCTTTGAAATCGGGGAGGGCTATCAGATTTAATGAATCAGATGTACGTCCGATGGGTCGTAATGCATCAGGAGTTAGAGGTATAACCTTAAATAGCGCAAGTGATGAAGTTGTTGGAATGATATGCATGGAGAATAATAGCTTTGAAATACTGGTTGTATCAGAAAATGGATACGGAAAACGATCAAAACTTGAAGACTACAGAGTAACTAAACGTGGTGGTAAAGGCGTTAAAACCATTAACATCACTGACAAAACAGGCAAGCTTATTTCGATCGATTCGGTAACAGATAATGATGACTTGATGATCATTAACAGATCAGGTTTAATAATCAGGCTCGCGGTTGCTGATTTGAGGGTAATGGGAAGAGCTACACAAGGAGTAAGATTGATTAACCTCAGAGAGAATGATTCAATTGCGGCAGTCACAAAAGTTTATGTGGACCCGTCTGAACAGACAGTACTTGATGAAGAAGGTAATCCTGTAGAACCTGTTGACAATGATTTTGATACATTGCCTAAGGATGAATTGAGCGAAAAGACAGAGGTTAAAGCTGATTCTTTAGTTGAAGAAGAGGATGAAACTGCTGAAAATGATGAGCTTGAAGATATGGAAGATGAAATTGACATTAATGAGGAGGAAGAAAACACGGATGAAGAAGAATAACATTTGTGATAACTTGGCCCGTTAATTGTTATAGAGAAATAAACTTCATAAATTTACACCCTCACTTTGAGGCAAAACCACAGAAACAACAACGATGAAAAAATTAATTGCAGTTTTTATTTTATTGTTTGCAATAGGCAGTGCCTTTGGACAAAAAGCACTCAGAACAGATGCATACAATTATCTTAGGAAAGGACAGCTTGATAAAGCAATAAAGAGCATTGAGCCTACCATCTCTGATCCCAGTACTATGAATGACCCTAAAACATGGTTCTACAGAGGTAACATTATGCTTCAGATTCACATGAGTCCTGATGCTGCAGTGAAAAGCCTTGATCCTGATGCCTTGTCAAAAGCATATGATTCTTACAAAAAGACAATTGAGCTTGATTCAAAAAAGGAGTATTACATTGAATCAGTTCAAAATTTGGCAGTTATTAGTGAACAAGCCTATAATAGCGGGGTAGAGGAGTTTAAAAACGCTGATTATAACAAAGCACTTGAGTATTTTGAAAAAGCAGCTGAAGTATCAAGTTCATTTGGTAATGTTGATACACTAGCACTCTTCAACGCAGGTTTATCAGCAGAAAATGCTAACAATAATCCTAAAGCTATAGAGCATTATACAAAAGTAATTGATTTAAATTATCCTCAACCATTGATATACAGCTCTTTAGCTAATATATATCTGGCCGAAAAAGACACTGCAAAAGCGTTTGATATCGTAGCTCAGGGCAGACAAAAATACCCCGAAGAATTTGCTCTTTTGATAGCAGAAACAAACTTACATCTTGGTGCAGGTCAGACTGAACTTGCAATGGCTAATCTTCAGGAAGCTGTTAAGACTGATCCATTAAATCCGACAATACATTATGCTGTAGGCGCTTCATACGACCAAATGGGTAATAAAGCTGAAGCTGAGAAAGCTTATATTAAAGCCGTTGAGCTAAAACCTGATTATTTTGAAGCTAACTATAACCTTGGAGCTTTATATGTAAATCAAGCGGCAGAAATAATTACTGAAGCTAATAAGCTTAAACTTAATGATCCAAATTATGAAGTAATGAAAAAAGAAGCTGATGCTATCTTACAGAAATCACTGCCACATCTTGAAACAGCTTCATCACTTGACGCAAAAGATAGAAGTACATTATTGGCTCTGAAAGAAATATATACCAGGTTAAGCATGTACGAAAAGTTAAAGGACGTAAATGCGAGACTCGAGGAATTATAATTAAAACCTTCAGGTAAAAAGGACCGGTAAAACACCGGTCTTTTTTAGTGCCTATTTTAGGTTATAATTTGCATTATGTAAAATAGTATTAAAACCTCCCTACATAATCTCCTTCCCTAACCAGACTGAAGTGGATATTATTAATGAAAGCAGAATATTATATTACTGAAAGCAGACTATTAAGGATGTATTGTGCAATTGCATGGTTGAATAAAAAATCAGGTTCATTTTTAACTAATACTCATCAATTTTTAACTAATACCCATCAATTTTATTGGTAACGTTTATTAATGTAAATATTCGTGAACTGTTTATAACTTTGTTTGTTTGGAAGTAACCATATAAACATGATGAAAAAAGCTGTTCCTGGCATAGTTGCAAAAGATCCGTGGCTCTCTCCTGCTGTCGATCATATCATCAAACGTGTTGATCGTTTCTACGACCGATTATCAGAATTGAACAACCAATTTAAATCCCTGACAGAATTAGCGGACTCTTATAAGCATTTTGGAGTTAATTTCAATAAAAATCATAAAGGCTGGTATTACCGTGAATGGGCTCCTGAAGCTACTGCATTATATCTTACAGGTGACTTTAACAATTGGAATAACAGGTCGCATCCTCTCACAAGAGACGACTTTGGTGTTTGGGAGATTTTTCTTGATTATGATCTCTATAAGGATTCGTTTGTGCATGGAAGTAAAATAAAGGTATGGGTTGAAGCTGCAAATGGATTTACACCCAGAATTCCAGCATATATTACTAAGGTAATCCAGGATGATGATACAAAGAATTACTCCGGCCAATTATGGTTTAATGAATATAAATGGGATGAATCTATAACTCCTCATGTGCCCGGAAAACAATTATTTATTTATGAGTGCCATGTTGGAATGGCTCAGGAAAAGGAAGGGTTGGGTACATATCGCGAATTTGCTATAAACGTTTTGCCGTGGATTAAAGATCTAGGTTATAATACTATTCAGGTTATGGCAATTCAGGAGCACCCTTACTATGGCTCATTTGGATATCATGTTTCTAACTTCTTTGCCCCTTCTGCCCGATTTGGTGACCCTGAGGATTTGAAATTTATGATTCAAACTGCTCATAGCATGGGGATTTCTGTTATAATGGATATTGTACACTCCCACACCGTTAAGAATGTTTTAGAAGGTTTGAATCAGTTTGATGGCTCTGATCATCAATATTTTCATGCTGGAGAGAGAGGAATACATCCGCAATGGGATTCGCTTCTTTTCGATTATGGCAAAACTGAAGTGATTAGGTTTTTGCTTTCAAATATTAAGTATTGGATGCAGGAATTCAAAATTGATGGCTTTCGGTTTGATGGTGTTGGGTCAATGATGTATTTCCATCATGGTGATGCATCAATCACTAATCCATTTGATTATTTTGTCAATGGAGTGGAATGGGATGCTGTAACATACTTGCAATTGGCGAATCATTTGGTACATGAAATTAATCCTAGTGCTATTACTATCGCAGAAGATGTTACCGGAATGCCGGGTTTAACTTCACATATTGATGAAGGAGGAATTGGCTTTGACTATAGACTAGGTATGGGAATTCCTGATTTTTGGATACGTTTACTTAAAGAGTCAAGAGATGAAGACTGGAATATTGCTGAGATGTGGCATGTGCTCAACAACCGTCTACCAGGTGTCAATACAGTTTCATATGCTGAATCGCATGACCAGGCTCTAGTTGGGGACAAAACTCTGGCCTTTTGGCTGATGGACAAAGAAATGTATTGGCATATGGCCAAGGATGATAATAACCTGATAATCGATCGCGGACTAGCCTTGCATAAAATGCTACGGTTCTTTACTTTATCACTTGGTGGTCAAGCCTACTTAAACTTCATGGGTAATGAATTTGGTCACCCCTGTCTCTTATACACATCTCCGAGCCCACG
>JAGXGB010000021.1 GCA_024636955.1 Bacteroidales bacterium | reverse complement strand
TTCTTTGTGGCGGTTGAGCGGTTGAATAACAGCCGGTTAAACGGCCTTCCTGTGATTGTGGGAGGCATGTCGGACCGTGGCGTGGTAGCAGGTTGCAGCTACGAGGCACGCACTTTTGGAGTACACTCGGCCATGCCCATGAGGATGGCAAAGGCACTTTGTCCTGATGCTATTGTGATACGCGGCGACATGGAGCAGTACAGCTACTACTCAAACATGGTTACCGATATTATTGCCGAAGAGTCGCCAATGTATGAAAAGGCCTCTATTGATGAGCATTATATTGACATTACCGGGATGGATAGGTTCTTTGGTTCACTTAAGTGGAGCCATGAGCTGCGTGAGCGCATTATCAGGGAATCAGGACTGCCTATTTCATTCGGGCTTTCCATAAATAAAACGGTTTCGAAGATAGCCACCGGGCAGGCCAAGCCCAACGGCGAGCTGCAGGTTGAAGGATCGCGCATTCATTCGTTCCTCGATCCGCTTTCCATAATCAAGATACCGGGTATTGGTGATAAAACATTCAGGTTGCTTCGCTCCATGGGCATTGCCTACATTGAAACGCTTCGTAACATGCCCATTGAAATGGTTGAAAGGGTACTCGGTAAGAATGGTATCATCATCTGGAAAAAAGCCAATGGCATTGACCACTCGGCCGTTGAAGCCTATTCGGAAAGGAAATCCATCAGCACTGAAACCACCTTTGAACAGGATACCATTAACATCCCCATGATTAACGACCTGCTGCTGAAGATGGTGGAAAAGATATCATTCCAGCTCAGGAGTAAGAAAAAACTCACTTCATGTGTAACGGTAAAAGTGCGCTACGCTAATTTCGACACCCATACGTTGCAGCATCGCATACCTTACACAGCATTTGACCATGTGCTGTTGCCGGTGGTGCGAAGCCTGTTTAACCGCCTCTACCAGCGCCGCATGCTTATCAGGCTGGTGGGCATAAAGTTCAGCCACCTTGTGAGCGGTGTTCAACAGATCAATATGTTCGACGATCAACCGGAAACCATAAGTCTTTATCAGGCCATGGACCGCATACGCAATCGGTTTGGTGTAAAAGCCATTACCCGTGCATCAACACTTGGAAGAAACGAAGATGAAGAGCAAACCAACATGTTCAAAGCTGATTGATGCACTTAACTTTTAACTCATATTACAGCCTCCGTTACGGCACCATCCCGGTTGATAAAATACCTTCTATTGCCAGGGAAGCAGGTGCTGAAACGGTATTGCTTACTGACATTAATAACAGTACGGGGATTATTGATTTTGTAAAAGCTTGTAACAAGGAAGGCATCAAGCCTATTGCCGGAATGGAGTTTCACGATGGCAACAGATGGCTGTACACGGGCATTGCGGAGAACAATGAGGGGTTCAGGGAACTAAATGAGCTGATGAGCCGCAGCAATCTTCAGCATACAGCCCTGCCCTGCCCTGCTCCACCCTTCAGGGATGTTTTGGTAATATATCCCTTTGGTAGTCGCAAAACAACTGAACTGGCTGAAAATGAATACATAGGTATTGCTCCTTTTGACGTTACGAAACTACCCCTGTCAGATTACACGAAATATCCCGGTAAGTATATAATCCACACCCCCGCGGCATTTACCGATGAGCCTGGTTATGAGCTCCATCGCTATTTGCGGGCCATTGATAATAACATACTTCTTACCCGGCTAACCCCTGAAATGGTGGCAGGATCAGACCGTATGATGAAGACACACAAACAGCTTACAGACACCTTTGCAAATTATAAGGAGCTGATAAGGAACACAGAACGAATTACCGGGCGCTGCGCTATTGCCTTTGATTTCACCACCATAAAGAACAAGAAAACCTTTACAGGCAGTGGTCACGACGACAGGCTTCTGCTTGAAAAACTGGCTCTTGACGGACTTATTTACAGATACGGAAAAAACAATGCTGAAGCTAAAAGGCGGGTAAGACATGAGCTTGATATCATTGATTCGCTTGGCTTTTGCGCCTATTTTCTTATTACCTGGGATATAATCAGGTACTCTATGTCGCGCGGTTTTTACCATGTGGGCAGAGGCAGCGGGGCCAACAGCGTTGTAGCTTATTGCCTGCGCATTACTGATGTGGATCCAATTGAACTAAACCTCTACTTTGAGCGGTTTTTGAACCCCAAAAGAAGCAGCCCGCCCGACTTTGATATTGATTATTCGTGGAAAGAGCGCGATGAGGTGCTTGATTATATATTCAAACGTTACGGACGGGAGCATACGGCCCTGCTGGGAGCAACTTCTACCTTTAAGGGCAAGTCAATCATCAGGGAACTGGGCAAGGTTGTAGGGCTTCCGAAAGGTGAACTCGACAAACTGGTGGAGAGTCCACCGCCTGTTGAAGAGATGGACCACATTTCACGAAAAATTATGGAAATAGGTACACGTATGACTGACTTCCCAAACATCAGGAGCATACATGCCGGCGGAGTGCTGATTTCTGAAAAGCCTATAACGTATTACTCAGCGCTCGACTTGCCCCCAAAATCAATGCCGGTGACCCAATGGGATATGTATGTAGCTGAAGACCTTGGGTTTGAGAAACTTGATATACTCAGCCAGCGAGGCATTGGGCACATAAAGGAAGGTGTGGAAATTATCAAGGAAAACCGTGGGGTGACCATTGACATACACCAGGTGCAGAAGTTCAAGACAGATGCTGAAGTAAGGCGGTTGCTGAGCAGTGGAGAAACCACCGGGTGTTTTTACATCGAGAGCCCCGGTATGCGGGGGCTGATAACGAAGTTGAGATGTCAGGATTATATTACCCTGGTGGCTGCCAGTTCCATTATCCGTCCGGGGGTGGCCCGATCGGGAATGATGCGTGAGTTTATTGTGCGCTTCCATAATCCTGATGGGTTTGAGTATATTCATCCTATTATGAAGGAGCAACTCAGTGAAACATACGGTGTTATGGTATATCAGGAAGATGTATTGAAGATTTGCCATCACTTTGCCGGCCTCGATTTGGCTGATGCCGATGTTTTAAGAAGGGCTATGAGTGGCAAGTACCGATCAAGGGTGGAATTTCAGAAAATAGTGGATAAGTTTTTTGATAATTGCCGTCAACAGGGACATTCTGAGGCTATTACAAAAGAAGTATGGCGACAGATAGAATCATTTGCTGGGTACTCCTTCTCAAAAGCACATTCTGCCTCCTTTGCAGTGGAAAGCTACCAAAGTTTATACCTCAAAGCATATTATCCTATTGAGTTTATGGTGGCTGTGGCCAATAATTTCGGGGGATATTACCAAAGCTGGGTTTACTTTAATGAAGCAAAACGGTGGGGTGCGCACCTTGAACTGCCATGTGTAAATAATGGCAAATACCTCAACTGCGTAACAGGTAAAATTATTTACATAGGGATGGTGCATATATCAGGGCTCGAGAGTACGCATGCCCACAATATTTTCAGGGAACGTGATGAAAACGGGCCTTACACAGGACTTGATGATTTTGTGCAACGTGTGAATCCGCAGCTTGAGCAGGCCATACTGCTGATACGTACCGGCGCTTTCAGGTTTACCGGTTACAGCAAACAACAGCTGCTATGGCAGGCACACATGATGCTGGGTAAAACTCAAAAAGTCACCTCCACAGTCCTGTTCAGAGAAGGGGTAAAAAACTGGGAGTTACCTCAATTTGTGCACGACCCTATTGAAGATGCTTATGATGAAATGGAATTGCTTGATTTCCCGGTGAGCATGAGTTACTTTGATATGCTCAAAACGAAGTTCAGGGGCGAAATACTGGCTTCAGCATTGAAGAATCAAGTGGGGCAACAGGTTCGTATGGCAGGTGCACTGGTAACCATCAAATACGTGCGTACTGTAAAGAAAGAAATCATGCAGTTTGTAACCTTTATTGACAATGAAGGTGAATTCTTTGATGTGGTCATGTTTCCTGATGTACTGAAGCAATATCCTACCCGTGGTCGCGGTGTCTACCTTATATTGGGTAAGGTAACTGATGATTTTGGATACCCTTCAGTTGATGCGCAGCGAATGGCGAAACTGCCACCGCAGGCTGATCCGAGATACAAGTAATTACATGTATTTTTTCAGATAATTACATGCATTTTTACAGCTAATTACATGTATTTTTTCAGAGTTTTAATTAACTCTTCTTTCCGTATTGGTTTGGCGAGATAATCATTACATCCTGCTTCTCTGCTTCTCTCCCGCTCGCCCATCATTGCAAAGGCAGTTTGTGCAATAATTGGCAATTCGGGCCTGAACTTTTTGATCTCGGCTGTCGCCTTATAGCCATCAAGCACCGGTAGTTCAATATCCATTAATACCAGGTCAATTGAAGGGTCGTTCTTGCACATGTCAATAGCTTTCTGACCGTTGTTTGCTCTTACAATTTTGCAATTTAGTTTCTGCAGGAGCGAACTCATATAGAAAAAGTTGGTATCAACATCTTCCACAACCAGTATTGTTTTACCTTGAAGATCAATTGTTTGTCTGTTTTCTTCAGACACATCCTTCTGCACCCTTGTTGTATTGGTAGCTCCTATTCGCAGTGGAAGGTTAAAGAAAAAAGTCGAACCTTCACCAGGCATTGAGTCAACCCATAGTTCTCCACCCAGCATTTCAACAAGGTTCTTTGATATGGTCAAACCCAAACCTGTGCCTGATAAATTGCGTGATATGGCTTCCTGCACTTGTCCGAAACGTTCAAAAATCAGCTTCTGCTTATCAGGTGCTATTCCAATACCTGAATCACGTACAAAGAATTCAATATACCCTGATTTAATTTTATAACCGTACTCTATAAAGCCCTCATCAGTGAATTTTATAGCGTTCCCGATCAAGTTGTTGAGTATTTGCTTTAAGCGTACACAGTCGGTTTGCAATGCAAAATCACTTTCCGGATGCCCGAGTTGGGTATATAGCTTTATATGCTCCTTCTTCTGCCGAACCATCTCCTGTTTGAAGTATGTTTCCAGGTCGTAAACCATTTCATTCACTAAGCAATCAGAATAGTCAAATTTCAACTGCCCGGCTTCAATTTTCGAAATATCAATAATATCATTGATCAACCTCAGCAAATTATCACCACTCTTAATAATCACATCAAGAAACTTATTCTTTTGCTCACGGCTCAGATCAGTATCCTGTAACATCTCAGCAAACCCAACAATAGCGTTCATTGGAGTCCTTATCTCGTGCGACATATTTGAAAGGAACAAACTCTTCAAACGGTCTGATTCCTCAGCTTTTGTTTTGGCGTCCTGCAAAGTTTCTTCGGCCTTAAGCCTATATAACCCAAGAGAGAACATGTTTATAAGCCTTTGTCCCGCTGAGATAGTCTCTTCTGTATAATCTTCTTCAGCACCACCCATGATGAGCAATCCGGAGAGTTTGTTATTTGTGAAGGCAGGTATACAGATCAGGCGTGAAATAGTTTTTTCGTCATCCCATAATCCCGGAAGAATTATAGATGATTCTTCATTGTTAATATAAGCTTTAGGATCGGCCTTAAACTTCTCAAGCAGCTTGAACTGACTGTTAGTGTATTTTTCGGGATGTACGGTTATTATTTCATCTTCTGTAGAATGGTTAAAAAGAGTATACCCCGCCCCATTCTCATCAGGTGAATAAATCACTGAGAAATTGCTGCCAGAAAACACTCTCACATAATCCTGCACTAGCTTTGATATCTTGATTGGTGTAACTGTATCCTGCAAAAGCTGCATACTGATCTGTGCAATTGATTCACTTATCTGTAATTCCTTCTTTAGAGTAATTTCAGCTAGTTTGCCTTCAGAAATATCGGTTACAAAGCCGCCAATGCTGACAACCTGGTCATGCTGGTCGAAGGTAGCTTTTCCTCTTTCCGAAACCCATTTTATCTTGCCTTTTTTGGTGATTATGCGGTAACGTACATCGTAAAAGCGCCTTCGCTTGATTGATTCCTGAATTACATCCCATACCATCTGACGGTCATCTTCATGGATAAGATCGCCATAGCGTACTTTATTATTGTTCACAATTTCCTCAGCATTATATCCAGTAAGCGCTTTACTTCCTGCACTTGCATACTCAACAGTCCAGTTGGTTTCATTCAAACATCTGAATACCATTCCTGGGAGTGTAGAGAATAACTCTTTGAATGCGTTTCGGTAATCTTCAATAGTTTGACGGGCTTTAACTTCAGTAGTTATATCCCTATAATTCAAGATAGTGAAATGAAAATCAAGTTCTTTTGAAATTATTGGATAACCATTAATCTCATAATAAACCTTTTGACCTTCCCTGTCAATATATTCATGTTCCTCAACGAAAGGAACTGTTGATTGCTGAGTGGTTTCATGATAAACGCTGAAAGGTATTGCACTATCAACTAAAAACGGAATTTCTTCGAGGCTACTGTTATTGACTAACTTATTTTCAAGCTCTAAATGTGCGCTGTTTCTAAGAAGGTATGTCTTATTTTTTATATCAACGATGCAGAAAGGATACTGTGAAGTATTAGTAAAAGTTTTGAGCGATTCATTGTGATCATTTGGGACTTCGGCCAGAAAAGTTGCAAGCGACTCTTTATAACTGTGTGTTTTATGCAATTCAATTATGTAACACGATTCATCTGATACAAGCACTTTAGCCTTGAACACGATGTTATTATCATGTACATATTCTGATTTGAATTTTACAGGATCTAAGACTATGTCAGCCAATGAATCTGAAGCAGTGGCAAGTGCCTGATTAATTGGCTCAATATTGTTAATTTCATCTACAGATATTATATCATAGAAATTAAGCCCAATAATCCCTTCATGCAAACCTGTAACCTCAAATGCAAGGAGATTTACATCAACAATTCCATGATGCTGATCAAGCATGATGAGGGCTAAAGGCAGTTGCCTAAAAGCTTTTTGATATATTGACGGGATAATACTGCTTGGTTTATCTCTCTCCATTGAGTATTTAATTACGCCCTTATCACCGGTAAAGACCATGCAATTTACGTTATTTCTTTGTTACAGGCGCATTTAGCTAATATTTGTCCAATATGGCGAGGGTGACCATACAGATATATGTTGCTACTGAAAGAGCAAATTTAAAGAAAAACCCATTAAAAAATTAATCGGCTATAGTAAGAATATAAAAAATTGATATAATTTTGCACCCGAATTCTTCAGGGCAGGGTGAAATTCCCGACCGGCGGTATAGTCCGCGACTCTAAACTAACACTTTAGACTGAACCGGTTAAATTCCGGTACCGACAGTAAAGTCTGGATGGAAGAAGTAATTCGTCAGCTTAGATCCGGGGTAAAATTTACCCTGTTGACTCTATTTGTAACCCCTGTCCTGAGGTTTCAGTTTATTTTTGTTTATCTAATAACTTAGGACATCATGCTTACAAAATTTCTTTTCACTGCCACTTTCATTGTTTTTTCCCACTTACTATCCTTTTCGCAAGTAACATTTAAGGGCGTTGTACTTGACAAGAGTACCGGTTATCCCCTACCCGGTGTAAATGTTGTGGTTGATTCGCTTGCTAAAGGAACTATTACCGATGCGTCAGGTCATTTTGCACTTGATCTATCAGCTGGCAGACATTTATTAACCGCAAGTTACATGGGTTATGAAACTTATAGTACAATTCTTGAAATCAAGGGTTCACACCCATATACACGAATAGAGCTTGTGCCTTCAGTAACCGGACTTGATGAAGTAACAATATTGTCAAATTATGCTCGCGAACGGGAAACTCCGGTAGCCATGACCAACATAAGGCCCGCAGTAATTGAGCAGCAAATGGGTAACCAGGATTATCCGGAACTGATGAAGATGGTACCGGGAGTGTATGCCACTAAATTAGGCGGTGGTACAGGTGATGCAAGAATAAGCATTAGAGGTTTTCAACAGGAAAATATTGCATTGTTGCTTAATGGTGTACCGGTTAGCAGTGTTGAAAATGGACTTGTATACTGGTCAAACTGGGCAGGACTTGGTGATGCAACACAAACTATTCAAGTGCAACGAGGGTTAGGTGCATCAAGGGTAGCACTTAATTCAGTGGGTGGTACTATTAACATTATTACCAAGTCTACTGAAGCAGCTAAAGGTGGAAGTATTAAATTTTCAATGAGTGATTACGGGAACCATAAAACAACTTTATCACTTTCAACCGGTAAGTTAGATAATGGGCTTGCGGTTACATTCCTTGGTTCTCATACTGAAGGACCGGGTTATGTTGATGCTACTGGTGTAAACGCATGGGCATGGTTTCTCACACTGAGTAAACAAATTAATGATCGCCAGTCGATTGTATTTACAGGGTTGGGAGCGCCTGAACGTCACGGACAGAGAAATTTTGGGCTCACAAAAGAACAATATGATCTTTATGGCAATAAATATAACCCTGACTGGGGAATGTTTAATGGGGAAATTGCCAGTCTTGGAGTAAATTTCTATCATAAGCCTCAATTGTCATTAAACCATTATCTCACCTTCGAAAAAGGACTGTTAGCAACTTCTGCCTATTTATCATTCGGGCAAGGCGGTGGCAATTTTTCCGAAGCGTTTATGAGTCAGCCGGCATTTGCATTCAGGAGAAATAACCAAATAGACTGGGATGCTATTTATCAGCAAAATGTTGATAATGCTGATTCAGCTCAACTTGCTGATGGAAAATATGTTTCAGGTTTTTCAAAGATCGTGCAAACAAAATACCTTGCTGATCATGTTTGGTATGGTGGATTAACCAACCTGAATTATAGTTTTAACGACAATTTTAAGATGATCACCGGTATCCATTTCAGATACTTCAAGTCAAATCTTAGAGAAGAAATCAGTCACTTACTTGGTGGTAACTATTGGATTGATAATTACTATTGGTCGATGGCCGGGGTTGCCGGAAGGGAACAGATCAAAGGGGTGGGTGATATTATAAATGTTGACAACGACTCAAGGGTTGACATAGGCAGTTATTTCTTACAACTTGAGTATGTTATCGGACGAGTTTCGCTTTTTGCAGCTTCCACCCTATCACATCATTGGTACAGACGTACTGACCGTATTAACTACATAGAAAATACTGAAAGTGACCTTGTTACAAAAGGTGGTTTTGATGTTAAGGCAGGCGCCAATTACAACATAAATGATCATCACAACATATACTTTAATACAGGATACTACTCAAAGGCTCCTTATTTTAAGTTTGTGTTCGCCAATTTCAGCAATGCTGTGGTAGAAAATCCTGTAAATGAGAAGATCACTGCCGGTGAATTTGGATATGGCTTTAGGAACAATCTAACTGAAATAAGCTTTAATCTTTATTACACATTGTGGCAGGATAAATCATTGTTATCAAGGGAGAACATCCAATTGCAGAATAATCAGCAGACCCGTGCCTTGATACGTGGACTGGATGCTGTGCACAAAGGGATGGAGCTTGATATGTCCACTTCGCCATTGCATAATCTGAACCTTGGTTTTATTGCTTCCTTGGGCGACTGGAAATGGAGCAATGATGTGAATGCCGAGCTATATAACAACGACCAGGTGCTGATTGATTCAACCAAAGTATTTTCAAAAGGCCTATGGGTGGGTGATGCTCCTCAGGTGCAATTAGGATTCTATGGTGACCTGAAATTGCCGGGTAATTTCACAATAAATGCTAACTGGCTTTATTACGATCGGATATATGCCAACTTTGATCCTGCCGGAAGAAATAATCCTGATGACAGAGTTCAACCTTATCGCATACCTGCCTATCATACAATTGACCTCCATGCATTTCATGATTTCATGATTGGCGGACTCAAAGCAACGGCTGGTATTAATGCATATAATATACTTAACGAAGAATCGATCATGCGCGGGGAAGACGGCACTACTCATGATATTGAAAGCTTCACAGGTTTTTGGACACCCGGCAGGACATTCAATTTTTCATTGAAAGTGCAATTCTGAGATGCATGACAGTCCTATGACTTTATTAGGCTTTTCCTCCGTAAAGCTTATTTATCTGATGCGCTTCAATTGATAATTAGCAAATGAGCCCGGACTATCGTTTTAATGAGCCCGGACTATCGTTTAAATAATCAAGAATTACTCTATCAATGATTATATATTGTTAATCATGGATTGCATCACCTCTTTTACTCTACTTGCGAGAACATCAAGCTGTTGATTGCCAATAGTTTTTACTGTGCGATCAGGATTAATAGCAGCAATTGTAGTGCCCCCGATCTCATTTGCCTGAATCACAATATTGCAGGGCAACATAAGTCCAACATTAGCTTCCTGGCCGATGGCTTCATTTGCGAAGTTAGGATTACAAGCTCCTAATATTCTGTATGGCCTTACCTGTGCACCTATCTTTTCCTGCAATGTTTTCTGAACATCTATTTGGGTTAATATTCCAAAGCCGTGTGGCTTAAGGTATTCCGTAACTTTTTCCACGGCTTCCTCAACTGTGTAATCTACTTGCTTTTCAAAAAAGTATTCCATATTGCATGGGTATTTGATGGGTTAATAATCAATTTATAAAAACACTTGGATATTGCAATCTTAATTAGCATTTGCTACATTCATGAATAAGCATATTAATGTATCACGTTTTACCTGCGTCAAACCATTATCATAACAGTATTATGAAGTATTCTGATTTTTATCAGCATTTTCACTAACTTCTTCGCTTAGATATTCTGGATACTTTTTATAATATTCATCTCTGAATATGCCCATACAGTACTTATCATAGTAATGCCCTGAAATATAAACCTGTTTCCTGAGGACACCTTCTTTTTTAAATCCAAACCTGTGATATAAATTAACTGCTTTGCCGTTAAATGAAGCTACCTCAAGGTTTATTTTATGCAAATTGAGATGCTTAAAAGCAAATTGAAACATGATGTGCATAGCTTCAGTTGCCTTACCCTTGCCGTGCTCTGATTTTTCACCGATAGTGATGGCGAAATAAGAGTTTGAGGCAATGTAGTCAATGTTATATAGGTGGATAAAGCCAATATGCTTAGAGTCACTACAATTTTCAATTGCAAAAAAGACTTTTGTTGGGTCTTCTCCCGCCATTGCTTTATTGTACCAGTTGTCCTCCATAGCTTCAGTTACGGGAAAACGGTAACTTAAGGCCAAGTCCCTTATTGCAGGATCATTTCGCCAAATTATACTTCTTTCCTTATCAGCAAACTGAAGTGGTCTTAACTGAATTTTTTTACCTTTGTATGATAACATCAAGGGGTGTTTTATAGCTCTGTAACAAGCACAATTTATCTATTGTTCATTTGTGCAGTGGAGAGAAAAAGTATAATGAAAATGTTATTTGCGTTTGATAAGAATGCTTAAAAATAAGTCGATTCTCTTTGTAACAACCTTAAGCTCCTTTCTTACACCTTTCATAGGTTCAGCCATAAATATAGCACTTCCTTCAATGGGTGAAGAGCTATCAATGAACACAATAACCTTAGGTTGGGTTGCAACTTCATACTTGCTTGCAGCTTCACTTTTTTTGCTTCCATTTGGTAAACTTGCGGATAGAAAAGGCAGAAAAAAATTCTTCATGGCTGGGATTTTTCTTTTTGTTATTGCTTCATTAATTACAGGTTTATCAGTTAATGTTTGGATGTTGATTGCATCAAGGTTTCTGAATGGTATAGGAGGTGCACTCATATATGCAACAGCCCTGGCAATTCTGACTTCATCATATGATAAAAGCGTGAGGGGTCGGGTTTTGGGAATTAATGTAGCTGCAGTATATCTTGGATTAACCCTAGGCCCTACAGTTGGTGGTTTCTTAACAATGTACCTGGGATGGCGTAGTATCTTTTTTTTAACTGCCCTACTTGGCACCATAATTATACCGTTTGCAATTATGAAATTGCCTGACGATAAGGCTGCTAACCGCGAGAAACCTTTTGATATGGCAGGAAGTGTTGTTTATGGGCTGAGCCTGGCATTGATTATTTATGGCTTTCCTCAACTGCCTTCAACACATGGTTTTATCCTTGTTGCATCCGGAATTATTGGGTTAGGAATCTTTGTTATGATAGAAGGCAAAGCACAAGAACCTTTGCTTAACTTTAGTCTTTTTAGCAAAAATAAGGTATTCATTTATTCAAATATTGCAGCTTTCATTAATTACAGCGCGACATTTGCCCTTGTATTTCTTCTAAGCTTTTACCTCCAGCAAGTCAAAAATCTGTCGCCCCGTGAATCAGGTTTAATCTTGATGGCTCAGCCTGTTATGATGACATTACTTTCGCCACTTGCCGGAAAACTCAGCGACAGGATTCAACCTTCTGTTGTTGCATCGTTAGGAATGACAATCACCACAATTGGACTAACTGCTTTCATTTTTCTTAACGAGGATTCAGGTATTGTGTTTATCATTGCAATGCTGATGCTGTTAGGCCTTGGTTTCGCACTATTTTCATCGCCAAATACCAATGCAGTTATGAGTTCAGTTAAACAACCTGAATATGGAATGGCATCAGCTACATTAGGTACCATGAGGTTAGTTGGGCAAACAATGAGCATGGGTATTACACTTATGATCTTTGCAGTAATAATGGGGAAAGGAGAACGCAATCTCACAAATGTAGATGGACTGATAACTGGAATTCATTATAGTTTCATAACTTTCGCGGTTCTTTGCTTCATTGGAATATTTCTATCCTTAAAAAGAGGGAAACTGAATATTATTAATTGATTTAGCTTGATTATAAACACTTTAGATAGATATAAACCGGTTAATGCCATTTGATAATGGTTAACTATAATATTTAAAATATTAATTGACGAATCTTTATGATAACTGAAAAATTTACAGCACTTGTTTTTGGAGCCAGCGGGCTAACAGGCAGATTTCTGATTGAACATCTTATTGCCGATGAGCGATACGATATAATAAAGCTCTTTGTTAGAAAAGAGTTGCAAATTCCTCATGGTAAGGTTAAACAGGTTGTTTATTCACCTGATAGAGTTGAAAATTTCAGCAGTGAAATTACTGGCAATCATTTATTTTGCTGTATTGGTTCCACCATTAAAAAAGCAGGAAGTCGTGATGCCTTTTATAAAATAGACCACAGTCTTGTTGAACGAATTGCGAAAGTAGCATCAGCCAATAAAGTAAGGTCATTTGTCGTTATCTCATCAATTGGAGCCAACGACAGAACCTCAAACTTCTACCTCAGGACCAAGGGCAAAATGGAAGAGTCAATTAAAACATTTACTTTCCCTAATTTGAGTATCCTTCGCCCGAGCATGTTAATGGGTATGAGGCCTGAAACGCGCAGTATGGAAGAAATAGGTAAAACTGTGGCAAAATTGATAACTCCACTATTGATTGGTTCATTTAGAAAGTACAGGCCTATTCATGCTTCTCAGGTAGCCCAGGCAATGATTATTCTTGCCAATAAGCCAAACGGAGTATATACTGTTGAATCAGATGAGATTACAAACCTTTAAAAAACATAGTAACCGGAATGCCCTTATGAAATTTATACGTCCGATTGAGTTGAAGAAAAAGATTGACAATCAAGATTCCATGCAGATAATTGATACCCGCGAGGCTGATAAGTATGAATTAGCACATATCCCAGGTGCAGTTTCAATGCCCCAACTGGAGTTGCCATCTTTACTTAATAATATTCAGAAGGATAAAACTGTGGTGATATATTGTATCTACGGGGTAAAGAGCGAGATGGTTTACATATACCTAAAAGATAAACTCAAAATAAAGGATCTCTATATCCTTGAAGGAGGTATCTTTCAATATGCCAGTGATGTTGACCCTACACTTAATGTGTAAATTCAGATATTTAAGTGAATAAGCTGGCTTATTTGCGGGTACGCTTCTTGAAGAATCCTTTTTTCTTTGGGCGGTAAGTATCAGGAAGATATTCAGGTGCTTCACCAAGAAATGCAGGTGGTTTCTGTTTTCTTATAACAGTTCCTATTAAAGCTTCAATACGTGCAAACTGCGCTTGCTCTTCTTCATTAATGAATGTGATTGCTATACCCGTCTTTTCAGCTCTTGCAGTTCGCCCAACCCTATGAACGTAATCTTCAGCTTCGTTTGGCACATCATAATTAACAACTAAATCAATGTTCTCAATATCAATGCCACGGGATAATACATCGGTTGCAACCAGTATCTGCAGTTGTTTGTTACTAAACTTAAGCAGTACGTTCTCCCGTTCAGTTTGCTCTAAATCGCTCTGAATATCAGCCACAGAGAATCCTTGTTTAAGCAATTCACGTGCGATGTTCTTAACTTTAATCTTGGTTGATGCAAAAATAAGAACACTTGATAGGTCACGCCCCTTAATCAGTGATTCAAGGAGAGGTGTCTTCTGACTGTCGTAGGCTAAATAGGCAACCTGCAGAATACCTTCAGCTGGTCTTGACAAAGCAATATTCACTTCTACAGCATTTCGGAGTATTTTTCTACTCATTTCACGAATCCGGGGAGGCATTGTAGCTGAGAAGAGATAAGTATTCCGTTCAACAGGTAAATGACTGATGATCTTCATAATATCTTCCTGAAATCCCATATCTAGCATACGGTCGGCTTCGTCAAGAATAAGGTGCTGCAGGTTGCTCACCGGGGCAAGATCCATGTTGAGGAAAGAAATAAGTTTACCTGGTGTGGCAACAACGATATCCACTCCCTGCGCCAATGCTTTTTTTTGTTGCTCCCATTCCATCCCGCTAGTGCCGCCATAAAGCGCCAGTGTGCTAATGTTAAGGAAATAACTGAAACCTTCAATTTGTCGGGCAATTTGCAAGGCCAGTTCACGGGTTGGTGCAATGATTATAGTATTAACACCTTCAACCGGTTGTAAGATAATATTATGAAGAACGGGCAGCAGATAGGCTGCAGTTTTACCAGTACCCGTTTGAGCACATCCAATAACATCATTTCCTTCAAGGATGTGTGGAATAATCAATTGTTGTATTGGAGTTGGTTCGTCAAAGCCAACAGCATCAATTCCTTCCATTATTCCGCTGTGTAATCCGAATTCACTAAACGAAGTTATCCTGAAATCGGCAGGTAGGTCACTCATAAACTCTCATTTAAAACTAAATTACTAATAGAGTCAGCAATAATTTGTTGTTCCCTTGAAACCATATTAATAGAATCAATCAAACGCTGCTGTTCCAATACAACAGAAATTGAATCGACTTTTCTTATTGAGTCAAGAATAAAAACTTCTGACTTCTGTTTTTCTTTACTATTGCACGCTGAGAAAGCGCCTAACATTAAAACGGCTATAAAAAGAGATTTTAAGTTCATTTTTACCTCGGGCTTTAACAAATCAAAAAAAAAGAGGTGAAAATCACCTCTTTTTGTTTGAATTATTCTTACAGTAAGTTAGTCTTATTCTGCAGGAGTTTCAATTTCCAACATAGTTGTATCAGCAGCCATAGCAGCATTGATTGAATCCATGCGAGCTTGTTCAGCAGCTTCTACCATAGCGATAGAATCAGCAACTCTAATTGAATCTAAACGAGCTTGTTCTGCTTTTTGTTCTGCACTTGGACCGCAAGCTACGAAAGATGCTAAACCTGCAATAACTAAAATCTGAGCTAATGTTTTCATGTTTTGATGTGTTTAGTTTAAAACATGGCAAAGATAAATAAACTTTTAAGGCAAATGCAAGTTTTTTTAATTTTTTTTTAATCTCTAAAACGTATTGTTTGCAAGGGTTTTAAAGATAATGCAATTTTATTTTCAATAATGGTATTAAAAAGGGCTTAAAAAAACGTCACATTTTAGCTGTTTTTGCTAAAATGCTAAAAAAGGGCTGGTTAAAATACACTTATCTTTGTAGTTCTAAATAATTAATGATGGTTGGCTTGCCTCCTTTAGCTGAATTTATCTTTGTAGTACTAAATAATTAATGATGGTGAGTTTGCCTCCTTTAGCTGAATTAATGCGTCCGGAAAGTTTTGATGACTATGTAGGTCAAACACATCTTATAGGGCCTGATGCTGTGCTAAGGCGCTCAGTTGATAGTGGCAATTTGCCTTCTATGATATTTTGGGGACCGCCGGGTGTTGGGAAAACAACACTTGCTTTTTTGATTGCTAAAACTTTAAATCGAAACTTCTATACCTTAAGTGCCATCAATTCAGGTGTCAAAGATATTAGGGAGGTTATTGAAACTGCCAGAGTCAGCGGTTCAAATGCTGTGCTATTCATTGATGAAATACACCGCTTCAGTAAATCACAGCAGGATTCACTTCTTGGTGCTGTTGAAAAGGGGATCATTACCCTTATTGGTGCAACTACTGAAAACCCCTCATTCGAAGTGATCTCTCCCCTACTTTCAAGATGTCAGGTATACATACTGAAATCGCTTGATGAGGATGAATTGAACAAGATTATTGAAAGTGCAGTAAAGAAAATAAACGAAGTCCTCAATATTAAACTTGCTATTAAAGAAACAGAAGCGTTGATGAGGATATCAGGTGGAGATGCCCGCAAGCTCTTGAATGCACTTGAGATAATTGCCACAACCACCAAAAAGAAAGAAAAAGACCAGAGCATAATAGTTGATAACAAGACTGCACTTTCAATCATACAGCAGAATATCTCAATGTATGACAAGAAAGGTGAAATGCACTACGACATAATTTCAGCTTTTATAAAATCAATCAGGGGGAGCGACCCTAATGCAGCGGTGTACTACCTTGCCCGAATGATTGAATCAGGTGAGGATCCATTGTTTATTGCACGACGTATGCTTATTTTAGCATCAGAAGATATAGGCAATGCCAATCCGAATGCATTATTGTTAGCAAATACGTGTTTTGATGCAGTCCATAAAACCGGATATCCTGAATGCCGCATAACACTTTCACAATGCGCTGTTTATCTGGCGTGTTCACCAAAAAGCAATGCTTCATATATGGCTATTGAAGATGCACTTGCTATGGTAAGAAAAACCGGTGATTTGCCAGTGCCACTGCATATAAGGAATGCACCCACAAACCTTATGAAGAATATTGGATACGGTGCAGACTACAAATATGCACATAGTTACGAAGGCAACTTTGTAGATATGGAGTTCATGCCCGACAAGATAAAAGGACAGAAACTCTATGAACCGGGTAATAACGCACGTGAAGAAGAATTCAGGCAACGTTTGCGCCGACTTTGGCATTCAAAATATCAATATTAATTAAAAAAACTGTTAAGTGATAAAGACTCCGTTAATAGACAAACTGGTACCTTCAGAGAACTTCTTCCTGATGGCAGGTCCTTGCGTTGTTGAAAATACAACTATGCCAATGCAGATTGCCGAACATATTTTAAGACTTGCCCGGCAAATGGATATCCCATTTATCTTTAAAGCATCATACCGCAAGGCTAACCGCTCAAAAGCATCTTCATTCACCGGTATTGGAGATGAGACTGCATTAAAGTGCCTTGGAGAAATTCGTGAAAAACTAAATATTCCGGTAGTTACAGATATTCATACTGCTGAAGAAGCAAAAATGGCAGCAAAATACGTGGATGTATTACAGATTCCTGCCTTTCTTTGCCGACAAACTGACCTTTTAGAGGCAGCCGGCAAAACAGGAAAGTGGATTAATATTAAGAAAGGCCAGTTCCTCTCTGCTGATTCCATGAAATTTGCTGTTGAAAAAGTTTACGAAACAGGAAACCAAAAAGTTATACTCACTGATAGAGGTACAATGTTCGGTTATCACGACCTTATTGTTGACATGCGATCAATTCCCATTATGCAGGGGTTAGATGTTCCGGTAGTACTTGACATTACACATTCACTTCAGCAACCGAACCAGGCAACAGGTATAAGCGGGGGTTTACCTTCGATGATTTCAACTATAGCACGGTCAGGAATTGCAGCAGGTGTTGATGGGATATTTCTGGAAACACACCCTGATATCAAAAATGCAAAATCAGATGCAGCCAACATGCTTCCACTTGACATGCTTGAAAAGTTACTTACTGAAATGGTTATTATGAGAACAGCCTACATAAAAACGCTAACATACAGTAACGTTAGAAAATAGGCATAGCCAATTGACCTGCCGGTGTGATGTGATTTCACTGATTATATTTGCACTATAGTCTTCAAATAAAAATAAAGAGCAATTTGAAAGATGACTTCAGGAAGTTATTATATCAGGAAATATGAGTGCTGTTAAAAAGGCAAAGCCCATCTCAAGAAGATAATTAATACCTAATACTGTTATGGCTATAATAAAAATGAAGGACGGCACTTTTAGTGGGGCTGTTTTAAGCATTACAGGTAATCCTTTAGCAAAAAGGTATAAAGAATAAAAAGCTGGTATCATTACAATAATTAGTCTGCGGTCGAGGTTCGCCAATATATAGCATAATAAAAATGGAGTCAATGCATAGATTACGAGTTTACCGCTTTTAATAAAATCTTTCTGAGACGCAAATCTCCGTGCAACACCGTTAATAAAAAGGGTTAGCATGAAAATGGTAAACATTTGCATGATTATATAAACCAGGGCTTTAACAAGGGGATAAGAGAATCGATAGGCATCAATGTCAAGCACATTCCTTACAAATAAAAAGCTCCCAAGTGCTTGAGCTGCGGCACCAAGAAGTATCAATGTAAAGGCATAACCAGTGAAGTCTTCTTTAAGTGTTCTTTTTTCTGCAGCTATTATCTTCCATTCATAAGCTGGATAGAAAATTATGCTTTTAATTCTTTCAGTGATAAAGCTTGCCATTGAGGTTTTATTCCAGTATTATTGACCGAATTGAACCGTTTCCATAAAATTCAACATTCGAGATATTGTAGTATGGAAGGAAAGTCAGGATTCCCATCTGACTAATGTCGGCATTTTCAGAAGCAAGTACCCTGTTTCCTATCTTCAGATCTATTTGCACGCTTTCAGGGATACGATAGTATAATCCTTTTGCTTTACGCTTTGATTGCATCCTGCGATTCTCGAAATCACGCACCTGAGCATATTTGTTAAGTGAAATAATAGATATGCTAACTGGGTCACCATTCATATTACTTTTTGGTGCAATGCCCTCAGTTGCTGAAAAACGGAATAAAGTAGTGAATGACTCTGTGGATTTTTGCTTAGGTAGATAATAGAAAGTAAAAACTTCGTCCGTTGTAATGGTTGACCCCTTGAAATATGCGAGGTATTCCCTTTCCAACTTATTAAGGTTATTAATCATAAAATCCATGCTTTCTTTTGAATAATTTACTTCCTGGTATCCAGTTAGCAAACTGTATTTGCTGTCCTCAATATTATATATTAAATCAGCAATTTCCTTGGCTTGCTGCTCATTCGACTTCTCAGATATGCTCCTCTTCAGAACTTTTTCTTCAAAAACTAAAGTATCAATGCTTACCCGGCGGATTATAGTATCGACCTTTTCAATTTGAACAGGCTTTAGTAAGTCACGGAAAGGTGTATCATAATATGTTTTCTTATGAGCTTCATCTTCAGTCTTGCTAACAGTATATAGCCCCGATATTAATCCTTTTTCAGTCATACTAAGCATAAAAGAACGGCCATCAGGCATCTTGTTGGGTATTTGAGCAAAATAGAAATGATTGGTATCAATTTCGGCAATTGTTGAAATAGAGATTTCGCTGATGTCATAATTCATGGCATCCTTCAAAATAATATCTTTGATTCCAAGTAGCTTTGTAGCAAAGTCACTGTATTTGCCTTTAAACTTTTCAGTTTTAGTGACATGTATATCAACTTTCACTATACTAAGCGGCAAAGCATAAACAAAGCCCTCAGATGAAGGGTCATTTTTACTGGATTGAACAGGAAAGCTTGTAATTTGACCAAAAGTAGAGCAAACCAGTGTCATCATTATGACAATGAGTGATGATTTTATACAACCAGACATTTTCATAGAATTGGATTGATGGCATCAAAGTTAAAATAAAAAACCACTTGCAATATGTGATTACAAGTGGTTTTCAGAATATTTGTGTGATCCCGCTGGGATTCGAACCCAGGACCCCATCCTTAAAAGGGATGTGCTCTACCTGCTGAGCTACGGAATCATTTAAGGGACTGCAAAAGTACAGTTTTTTACCTTACTTGCAAATAAAATATCAATAATTTTTCATCATCTCATATAACCTACATGTTTTCAATTACTTAATTATTATAAGAGGTTTTATGTTAAGAGTTTAATGTGAGATTACTGTGGATTGCGAGCCACACACAAGGCGGTTGAGTGCTTGTATAAACAACCCTATGTTTCTCATGGGCCTTAATCAAAAGGTAATCCCCTTTTTGCATTACTATTACTTCCTGACCTTCAAATAAAAGATGAGCTTCTCCATCAAGAAGAACAACCCACTCATCATTATCCTGATCATACCATTGATCAACTTGTGTAATTTGGCCCGTTGAAATAATTCTCATTATTTGTGCATCACCCTGGGTGAGTATTTCAGAATACTCTTCTGTTCCAAGGTTTTTAGGTAGTTCAAACAGGTTTCGTAATTTTGTCATATAAGTGTTCCCTTTCCTTCACGTATAATAATTGGTACATCAACAGTACAATCAACTACCGTAGAAGGTTCATTATCACCGTAACCTCCATCAATAACAATGTCAACCAATTTATTGTATTTCTCATAAATCAGCTCAGGATCAGTAGTATACTCTATGATCTTGTCGTCATCATGAATTGAAGTTGACATAATTGGATTACCAAGTTCACGCACAATTTCAAGTGGAATAGAATTGTTGGGAATACGTATACCAACAGTCTTCTTTTTGCTTTGAATTAATTTAGGAACATTATTGCTTGCATTCAAAATGAAAGTAAAAGGACCCGGCAAATTACTTTTCATAAGCTTAAATACCGGATTTGGAATGGGTTTTGAGTAATCAGCAAGTTGGCTAAGATCGTTGCAAATAAAGGAGAAATTAGCTTTTTCAGCTTTGATTCCCTTAATCTGTGCTATCCGTTCAATAGCTTTCGACTTGAATATATCACAACCCAAACCATATACGGTATCAGTTGGATATATGATAATTCCACCGTCCAGAAGGCACTCTACTACCATTCTGATATACCTGGGGTTAGGATTTTCAGGATAAATCTTTAATAACATAGCATGTTATTTTGTAAAAGAACGACGCAAATTACAACGATTTGTTCAAATAAAAAAAGGGTAAGCTACTTATATCGCACCGCTACAACCATCTACCCTTGCTTCATTCCTGACCTGGGGGAGTTCGATAGGAGCTGGTCGTATAAGACTTACCCACCGCAAAGATACAAAATGTTATTGCTCGTGCAAATGCAAATCATTAATTTTTTAATTTAACATTTTATTCAATACATTTGCATAAACAAAACATCTATAGCTATGGAAAATACTGAAAGAATGACCACACTTGAGTCGCAAAATAAAACCTCGCTATTCAAAAATGCATTAACATACGGCTTATACACTGCAGCAGCTTATGTTTTGCTATCTCTATTGTATTATGCACTTGATATTTACCGTATCACCTGGTTGAATTACTTATCATACATAGTATTGATTGTCGGCATTGTTTTGGCAACAATCAACTTCAGGGATAAGATTAATGGTGGTTTTATCTCATATGGTAAAGCATTCCTAACTGGCTTATACATAAGCTTAATAACTGGAATTATTTTTGCACTTTATACTTGGGTGTTTTATACATACATACATCCGGATGGTATAAGGGAACTAATTGAGTTAACTGAACAAGCTATGGTTGATAGAGGGATGTCGGACGACATGATAGACACTCAAATTGAGATGAGTACCCGATTTATGAAAATGCCCTTGTTAAATGTGTTTGCATTTATAGGAATGTTAATTTGGGGTATCATTATTTCATTGATAACTTCAGCGTTTTTAAAAAAGAATGATGATAGTTTTAACACCACATTCAGTCAATAATGGTCGACTTAAAAAACCAAATTCAAATATCAGTGGTAATTCCCTTATTTAATGAGGAAGAATCACTACCTGAGCTGTGCGAATGGATCAGGAAAGTGATGGATGAACACGGTTTTGTTTACGAAATTATACTGATAGATGACGGAAGTAGCGATAATTCCTGGCAGGTAGTTAAAACTCTCTCAGCAGGCAATTCATCCATCAAAGGAATTAAATTGAGAAGAAATTACGGTAAGTCGGCCGCCTTGAACAGAGGTTTTGAGAAAGTCCAGGGCAAAGTTGTAATAACTATGGATGCTGACCTTCAGGATAGTCCTGATGAAATACCAGAACTTTATAAGATGATAACTGAAGAAGGCTATGATCTTGTTTCAGGGTGGAAAAAGAAGAGGTACGACTCCAGACTTACAAAGAATCTTCCATCGAAAATATACAATTCAGTTACCAAGCGCATGTCAGGAGTCAAACTTCATGATATGAATTGCGGACTTAAGGCATACCGTCGTGAAGTTGTGAAAGCTATTGAAGTATATGGTGAGATGCACCGATATATCCCAGTCATTGCCAAGTGGGCAGGATTCAGAAATATAGGAGAAAAGGTTGTAGTCCATAGAAAAAGACAATATGGCGTAACAAAGTTTGGTTGGGAACGATTCATAAACGGTTTTCTCGATCTAATCTCCATAATGTTTGTTTCCCGCTTCGGTAGAAAACCCATGCACCTCTTTGGAACATTAGGTAGTTTACTCTTTGCGATTGGATTTTTGATAGCAGGCTACCTTGCCTACGCTAAGTTCTTCCTGGCAGAGTATAAGATGACAGATCGTCCATTATTTTATTTGGGATTACTTGCGATGGTGTTAGGTACGCAACTATTTTTGACAGGCTTTCTGGGTGAAATGATCAGCCGAAGTGCAAGCGATCGCAACCATTATTTAGTAGAAGAAGAACTCTGATGGGCAGAAAGGTTGTAATCATTGGATCTGCTTATCCGTTGAGGGGGGGTGGTATAACCACATTCAATGAACGGTTAGCTCAGGCTTATCTGGATTATGGTGATGATGTAACTATATTTACATTTAGCTTGCAATATCCTTCATTTCTGTTTCCAGGAACTACTCAACTCTCAAAGGAAGAGCCACCAGAGAGGCTTGATATCAGGATTACAATTAACTCTATAAACCCAATTACCTGGTATAAAACAGCAACTAAAGTAGCAGAGCTCAAACCTGCTTTAATCATAATAAGGTATTGGTTGCCTTTCATGGCACCATGCTTAGGAAGTATTGCCAGGTTAATAAGAAAAAAGATAAAAACAAGGATAATCTCAATTACTGACAACATTGTTCCTCATGAGAAGAGATTTGCTGATAGATTACTTTCTAAATACTTTATCTCATCAGTTGATGGATTCGTCGCCATGTCAAGATCAGTACTTAATGATCTAAATGGTTTCGACAATAATAAACCTAGAAGGTACAATCCACATCCCTTGTACGATAATTTTGGAGAAATCATTTCTAAGGAGGTTGCATTACAAAAACTCGGACTTGATCCAAATTATTCCTACATGCTTTTTTTTGGGTTTATTCGCGATTATAAAGGCCTTGATTTATTGCTTAAAGCAATCGCAAGCAAGCGTATCAAGGAACTTCCAGTAAAACTAATAATAGCCGGAGAATTCTATGACAATGAAGTAAAGTATCAAGAGTTGATTAAAAAACTCAACCTTGTTGAATTTTTAGTATTAAAAACTTGTTTTATTCCAAACACAGAAGTAAATTTGTATTTCTGTGCAAGCAGTGTTGTAGTACAGCCATATAAAAATGCAACTCAGAGTGGTGTTACTCAGATTGCTTATTACTTTAAGAAACCTATGATAACTACAAATGTAGGTGGCTTATCAGAAATGGTTCCGGATGGGAAAGTGGGGTTTGTTGTTGAACCCAATGTGGATGCAATTGAAAATGCAATTTTTAGATTCTACTCGGAGAAACGAGAAGAGGAATTTACAGAGAATGTGAAAACTGAGCGGGAACGGTTTTCATGGAATGGATTAATTGAAACAATTGATAAAGTAATCCTATAGACAAAACCAAATTCCGCCTTATGAAAAATCTTATACATTGGTTACTGTTAATTTCTTTGTTCTTAAACTGTTATCAAGTATTATCACAAAACACTCAAACTATTGAATTGCGACCGGGGCCAAATGAAGGGATTGATTGCGAGATCAGAACTGACATGGACTGGCCAATCTGGTATGAGGATGATTTTATTGCAAATGCATGGACTGTTCAGGGTGCTCCATTTGTAGAAAGAAGCCTATTAAAGTTCGATTTATCTTCACTCCCTGAAGGTGCGGTTATTGTTGGTGCAAAACTCTCATTGTTTTGTAATACTATCACCGGCCATCATCAGATTCATTCAGGAGACAATGCCAGCTATTTGCTCAGAATCACACAACCGTGGGATCAATATTCTGCCACTTGGAATACTCAGCCAGCGGTGACATATGAAGATGCTGTTGAGATTCCTGCTTCAATAGCTCAGATTCAAGACTACCCAAACATTGATGTTACTAATCTTATAAAGTACTTTTACGATAATCCGGATCAGAATTTCGGCTTTATGTTTCAATTGAAAGAAGAAGAACTTTATGCTGCAATGGTATTTTCTTCAAGTGATCATATAGACTCCACTAAACGTCCTCTTCTTTCAATTGAATACACAACGTGCGATCTTGCCGATGCCTCATATACATTTTCATTTACTGGTAATCAAAATGAATTGCAATTTACTGCTAATGAACCAACTAATACCTACTTTTGGTGGGATTTTGGTAATGGTTTTTATTCAGATTTGGCTAATCCAGTCTACACTTTTCCAGACACAGGAATATATAATGTTTGTTTAACTGTGGCAAATGAGTGCGATACAACCACTTATTGTGAACTAATTAATGTAACATGTCCACCATTAGTAGCTGATTTTATTCATGAAATTTCCGGTTACTACGTTCAGTTCAATCCTTCTGATACAGTTGATAACTACCAATATCTGTGGGATTTTGGAGATGGCTTTTTTTCTTATTTAAGAGATCCACTCCACTATTATAATGAGTTAGGATGTTATCAAGTATGCTTGACAGTATCAAGTGATTGTGATAATTTGATGCATTGTGACTCTATTAACTTGATCAGTGAGAAAATTGCAAACTCTTATCCTGAGAATATAAAAATTTATCCAAACCCATCAAATGGTATTTTTCAGGTGATTCAGGGTAATGAAACAGTTCAATTAAAGAGTATACGAATTATTAATCACACTGGTACAATTGTGCTGAATAATAGTGACTACCGAATTTCTCAAGGTATTAACACTTATTATTGTGATCTTTCAGGCCTAGAGAGTGGATTATATACAATTCAGGTTATCACTAATATAGGCGTTACTACACAGAAAGCATTAGTCACAGGAAGATAACCATTAGAATAATACATGATTATTAGAAGTAAGGCACCATTGAGAATTGGACTGGCAGGGGGAGGGTCAGATGTTTCCCCCTACTCTGACCTATATGGGGGTGCAATCCTTAATGCTACCATCAGTTTATACGCTTATGCCACAATTGTTCCCCGAAATGATGGGAAAATTGTTTTGCACTCAATTGATAAAAATGAATTCCATGAATTAAAGAGCGCAGAATCAATTCCTGTGAATGGAATACTGAATCTGCACAGGGGCGTGTACAACAGAGTGGTTAAAGATTTTGCCAGAAAACCGCTTTCTTTCACTTTGTCTACCTCGGTAGATGCACCTGCCGGCTCTGGACTGGGCACTTCGTCAACACTCGTAGTTGCAATTTTGGGTGCTTTCGCAGAGTGGCTTAAGTTACCTCTAGGTGAATACGACCTTGCCAAATTAGCCTATGATATTGAAAGAGTTGATTTAGGAATGGCAGGTGGGAAGCAGGATCAATATGCTGCTACCTTTGGAGGAGTTAACTTTATGGAGTTTGCCGGAAATGATAATGTAATTGTCAATCCCCTCAGAATTAAGGACATTTATCTAAATGAGCTTTCCCACAATCTTGTGCTGTTTTACACTCAGACCAGTCGCCTATCTTCAAAGATAATTGAAGCCCAATCAGCAAATGTCATAAAGAATGACCAGAAGTCTATTGAGGCAATGCATCAGCTTAAAAAGCAATCTGTGATGATGAAAGAAGCGCTATTGCGAGGGAACTTAAATAAAATAGGCGAGATATTAGACTTTGGTTGGACTTTTAAGAAGCAAATGGCAGAAGAGATTTCAAACCCCTTATTAGATGAAATATATGAAACTGCGAGAGCTAACGGAGCATCAGGCGGTAAGATAAGTGGTGCTGGTGGAGGTGGGTTTATGATTTTCTATTGTCCAGGTGATAATAGGTCGAGAGTCATTGAGTCACTAAAGCGGTTTGGAGGAGAAGCAAAAAGATATGAGTTTACTACTCAAGGTCTTGTTACATGGAGCTTTTAATCAAGTATCGGTAATTTCACAGTGGTAATAAATTAAAGTAGCCTTAGTTTAATCAGGGCTTCAAGTATTATTATTCTTTTTGTCAAGACTTAGGGTAACTATCTATTATGGTAAATAAATCTCAAGACCATGGATAATATCTCTATTAATGGTGAATACATCAAATAATGATTATTGATTTTCTAACCCGTGAGGCTTTACATCATTAGAAAATGGGAAGGATTCTTTGGTTAGCAACTTGATCTTCATTTAAAATCTAATTATTTTAGCCGTCCCGATACTTTATTCTGACCTAAAAGGCAATCCAAAAAGAGAGCTTAGCAGATATTTCTTAACTTCGCAATCTAATATTTCTTTATGCAAGATAAGATAAAGGCAGTACTTCAGTCTTCTGTATCAGTTAAGACCGAAATAATGGCCAATAGCTCCCTGATAGATAAAATTGCTCTGGCAGCTGATGAAATAATTGAAGCATTTATTAGGGGAAATCGCGTATATTTTTGCGGTAACGGCGGCAGTGCTGCTGATGCACAACATTTAGCAGCTGAATTCTCTGGTCGTTTTTATTATGATAGGCCTCCCCTTGATGCTGAAGCTTTGCACGTTAATACCAGTTACCTTACCGCCGTGGGGAATGACTATTCATTTGATGAAATATATGCCCGCCTTATTAAGGGTAAAGGAATGAAAGGTGATGTCCTTGTTGCTTTGTCTACTTCAGGCAATTCACGTAATATAACAAGGGCGATATCAGAAGCTCATGTTATAGGAATGACTGTAGTTGGCCTTACTGGTAGTTCTGGTGGTGAGATGAAAGACTCGTGTGATATACTTATCAATATTCCTTCAAATGACACTCCCCGCATACAGGAATCACATATTACAATTGGCCATATTATTTGTGAAATAGTAGAAAGCTCAATTTTTCCCCGCTCCTGATGTTCATGCTTTACCCGGATATAATTATTCTCGCTGGTGGATTGGGTACCAGGCTGAAAGAGGAGATTACTGACATGCCCAAAGCAATGGCGCCTATCAATGGAAAGCCTTTTCTTGAATATCTTCTCAATTACATTCATAAAACAGGGTTTCAAAAGGTAATTATTTCCACAGGATACTTAAGTAAATCTATTGAAAATTACTTTAGAGACAAGTATAGGTCTATTGAAATTGAATATGCTATAGAGAAAGAACCTCTTGGTACAGGAGGAGCTGTTAAACTGGCAGTGAAAAAAGTTACAACTCCTTACTTTATCGTCCTAAATGGTGACACTCTCTTTAGAATCAATCTTCAGGATTTTTTCCAAGCTCATGTAGAAAACCTTGCTAACATGACGATTGCTTTACGAAATGTGGATGATGCTTCCCGATTTGGGCAGGTTGACCTTGATGGTCAAGGAGTTATTAAGGCCTTTTTAGAAAAATCATCTGATTCCCAGCCAGGATTAATAAATGGGGGCATATACATAATCAAGACTAAATTTTTCAAAAAGCAACAGTTACCTGAAAGGTTTTCTCTTGAGAAGGACTGGCTTCAGAAACATGTCGCTTCAGGAGAGCTTTTTGGCCGTGTTTTTAATGACTATTTCATTGACATCGGTATTCCTGCGGACTATAAACGTGCACAAATTGAATTCAATGAGTTTAACGATTGACAATATAAGGTATTCAATGAGTTCATCCAAGGAATATGAGTTAAATGAGTGACAATACGAGGAATTCAATGAGTTTAATAATTGACAAAACGTGGACTATTTTTCTTGATAGAGACGGTGTTATAAATGAACGCCTGCCTGATGATTATGTAAAAGATGTGCAGCAGTTCAAGTTTATAAAGGGCACACTCGAAGCTATTGCAATCTTTACTAAGCTGTTCGGGCATATAATAGTTGTCAGTAATCAGCAAGGTATTGGTAAAGGATTAATGACATTTGATGATCTTGAGCGGGTACATGCTTTTATGTTATCAGAAGTTGTTAAAGCAGAAGGAAAAATTGATAAAATATATGTATCAATGTATCTTCAGTCACAAAAGCATTTTACTCGAAAACCCGCTGTTGGCATGGGCATTCTTGCAAGAAAAGAATTCAGGCAAATATCCTTCCGAAGATCAGTAATGGTTGGCGATTCAATCAGTGATATGATATTTGGCAAACGCTTGGGCATGAAGACCGTGTTTATTGGGGATCGAGAACAAGTTCGTAATCGACCTGAACTTGTTGATTTCTTATATCGTGATTTAATTACCTTTGCCCGGACACTTTCATCAGCAGACAATACAACTAAGCTCTCGTGAATCCATATACTATCCTATTTATTTTCCTTGGTTACACTACCCTGTTATTTACAATTGCTTTTATAACCGGTCGAAAGTCTAATAATGAAATTTACTTCAGGGCAAATAAATCATCACCGTGGTATGTTGTCGCCTATGGGATGATAGGTGCCTCGCTTTCAGGGGTTACCTTTATTTCAATACCGGGTGAGGTTGGCACATCCGCTTTTTCTTACCTGGTGTTGGTATTTGGTTATCTGGTTGGTTACGCTGTTATTGCACAAGTTCTTTTACCTGTATACTACAAAAAGAACCTAACTTCCATATACTCATATCTGAGTGATCGATTTGGTGATTACTCATATAAAACAGGTGCATCTTTTTTTATACTGTCACGTAGCATTGGTGCATCATTCAGGGTATATTTGGTAGTTAATGTGCTACAAGTTTTTGTATTTGACGCATGGGGTATTCCATTTATTGTGAATGTTGCTTTATTCATTGCTCTTATCCTACTTTATACTTTCAGAGGAGGTATTAAGACAATCGTTTGGACAGATACACTACAGACCACTTTCATGCTTATTGCACTTGGAGTTGCAATTTACATCATATCCAGTAAGATGGGACTGAACTTAAAGTCAATGTTCAATCTTGTGGTTGATAGCGACTTATCTAAAATGTTTTTTACTGATATAAACGATAAACGGTATTTTGTAAAACAATTTATTAGTGGTGCATTTATTGCGATTGTCATGACTGGCCTCGATCAGGACATGATGCAAAAAAACCTGACCTGCCGTAACCTTGGTGATGCAAAGAAGAATATATACACATTAAGCTATCTCCTTATTCCCGTCAATATTGTCTTTCTCTTCCTTGGTGCACTGCTTTACTTGTTTTCTTATCAATTCGGAATAGAAATTCCTTCTCGAACTGACGATCTCTTTCCATCAATCGCTCTTCAACATAGCGGTGCAATAGCAGGGATTGTATTCCTATTTGGATTAATGGCAGCAGCTTACTCAAGTGCAGATGGATCATTAACAGCTCTAACAACTTCATTCAGTATTGACATTTTAGGTTTGAATGCTAATAAAAAATTATCGGAAAAGCAAAAAGTGAGAACCAGAAAGCAAGTCCATATTTGTTTCGCCATATTTTTATTAATTCTTGTTGTGATTTTCAGGCTTATCAGCGATGAGTCGGTAATCAATAAATTATTCACCATCGCCGGGTATACCTACGGACCATTGCTTGGGATGTTCTCATTCGGATTATTTACCGCCTTACCTGTCAGAGATAAATATGTGCCTGTTGTTGCAATTCTTTCACCCATTTTAAGTTATATCCTGAGCAGTAATTCAGAATATCTTTTCAATGGCTACAAATTCGGTTTTGAGCTATTACTATTGAACGGTATGATTACTTTCTTAGGGTTGTATTTGTTATCTTTGAGAAAGAGAAGTTGATAGTGAAATCATTTACAATTGTTGAAACATTTCTATTGTTATTTTTGTTTCTGAGTGTTTAATTGATTCTAAACAACGAGTAGATGTCCAATATCAGGTTTAAAGCATTGGAAATGTCAATGCAGCGTTCAAAACGCCAGTTACCAGTAATTCCTTCTCGCCCATCAGCTTATTTTGGTGAATTAACTTTCAACAAAGCTGCAATGAGTGATTTCTTATCTCGCGAAGCGTATAAGGCTGTTCAGGAGGCGGTTGAGCAAGGTGTTAAAATTGAGCGCCGCAATGCTGATCAAATCGCTTCAGGAATGAAAACGTGGGCTATATCAAAAGGTGCTACACACTTCTCCCACTGGTTTCATCCACTAACAGGAGCAACTGCTGAAAAGCATGACGCCTTTATTACTTTACTCGAAGACGGTAAGGCAATTGAAAACTTTACAGGGAACGAACTGGTTCAACAAGAACCTGATGCTTCAAGCTTTCCCCATGGTGGAATAAGGAATACATTTGAAGCAAGAGGTTATACTGCCTGGGACCCCACCTCCCCTTCTTTTATACTTGATGGAACATTGTGTATTCCTACTATATTCATTTCATATACAGGTGAATCACTAGATTATAAGCTCCCACTTATAAAAGCATTGACTGTATTGGAATCTGAAGCAACTCAAATCTGCCAGTTTTTTGATAGTAGTGTCAAACGAGTGCAAGCTACTTTGGGCTGGGAGCAAGAATACTTTATAGTTGATTCCGCTCTTTATAGTGCACGACCAGATCTTTCACTAACTGGTCGTACTTTATTCGGGCATGCAAGTGCAAAAGACCAGCAATTAGCTGATCATTACTTTGGGGCCATTCCTGAAAGAGTTATTGATTTTATGCGTGAATTTGAATATGAAGCTATCAGATTAGGTATACCAGTTAAAACCAGACATAATGAAGTTGCACCCGGACAGTTTGAATGTGCTCCAGCCTATGAAGAAGTAAATGTTGCCATCGACCACAATCAGTTGCTGATGCACTTGCTTGAAAAGATTGGGAAAAGGCATGGTTACACGGTGTTATTGCATGAAAAGCCATATGCTAACATAAATGGCTCAGGTAAACACAATAACTGGTCGATGCAGACAGATAAAGGAGAAAACTTGCTTTCTCCCGGCAAAACACCTGAGGAGAATCTTCAATTCCTTGTATTCCTAATTAATATTCTTAAAGCTGTTGAGGAACATGCTGATGTACTGAGAGCATATATCGCATCTGCTGGAAACGACCTTCGACTCGGAGGTCATGAAGCTCCCCCGGCAATTATCTCTGCCTTTATTGGGACACGTCTCACTGAAGCACTTGATCAACTGGAATCTATAACAACTCAGGCTGGAACAAAAAAAGCAAATAAACCTTACAATATTCCTAAAATCCCGGAAATACTGCCTGATAATACTGACAGAAACCGCACATCACCATTTGCTTTTACAGGTAACAAGTTTGAGTTCAGAGCAGTGGGTTCATCTGCTAATTGTGCTGTTCCAATGATTGCACTAAATACCATTGTTGCAAATCAATTAAAACTTTTCCGCATTGAAACTGAACGACTTGTTGCTCAGAATATGAAGCGCGAAGAGGCAATGTACCTGATTCTTAACAGATACATCAAGGAATCAAGAAAGATATTGTTCGAAGGAAATAGTTACAGCCAGGAGTGGGTAGAAGAAGCAGCACGGCGAGGACTTTCTAATATTGCTGATACTCCCAGAGCACTTAAAACATTGATTAGTAATGATGCAGTGAGCGTGTTTGAAGACAATGATGTCCTAACCCGCCGAGAAATACAAGCTCGATATGAGATACAACTTGATAACTATGTTAGAAAAGTGCAGATTGAATCACGTGTAATTGGTGATCTGGCAATAAATCATATCATTCCGATAGCAATCAGATATCAGAATCAGTTGATCGAGAATGTAATAGGTTTAAAAGAAGTTCTTGATTCAAAGACCTTCCAATCGCTTTCAAAGACACAGACTGATACAATTCGTGACATATCTGATCATATCATCAACATCAAGAACATGGTCCAGAAGATGGTAGAAACCAGGAAAGTAATTAACAAATACAGTGATCTGGAAAACAGGGCGCTTGATTATCGTGATAAAGTATTCCCATATTTTGAGCAAATCAAGTACCATGTGGATAAACTTGAATTGCTGATTGATGATGAGATGTGGCCACTTCCTAAATATAGGGAACTGCTATTTGCACGTTAAAGGTAGTTCACTGGTAATACTGTAACCTTTGCACGTTAATGCATTGGAAAGTTGTGAGAGTGAAATAGGGTATATGTTAAATATAACCACTCTGCTCATCTGGAATGAAATGGTGGTATAGCTTGATACACAATGTTGTATAACCTAATAAACAATGGTGTAAAATTAATACTCGTCGGCATCAGATGAAGTGCTGGGTATTACTCTGTTGGTTTTACTGTGTGCTGCATCTTGGCAATCATAATTAATTAAAGGAACCTTTCAAATACTGTTTTGTCATATCCTGCTTCGGATTATCAAATACTTCAGAAGCGGTGCCTTGCTCTATGATTTCACCGAGGTACATAAATACTACATAATCAGCTATTCGCCTTGCTTGCCTTAGCACATGTGTTACCATCACGATTGTGTATTGCTGCTTCAATTCAACAAACTTTTTCTCAATAGCTTCACTTGAAATCGGGTCAAGTGCTGATGTGGGCTCATCTGCAAGGATAATATCCGGATCAACTGCCAAACCCCTTGCTAAACATAGGCGCTGTTGCTGGCCAATTGATAAAGCCGAAGCCGGATCCTTAAGTCTGTCCTTGACTTCATCCCAAAGGTTAGCCATTTTTAAATAGTGTTCAACACGTTTATCAAGATAACGCTTCTTCTTTCGGCCACTTATGCGTAACCCAAAAGCTACGTTATTGTAAATATTCATAGGCAATGGGTAAGGACGTTGCGATAATAGCCCCATTTTCTGTCTCAGTAATGTTATATCCTCATTGGTGTGCAGAATATCAACGTTGTCAATCATAATGTTCCCTGAAACTCTCATATCAGGGTATAGGTCGGTAAGTCTGTTCAAACTCTTCAGTAGTGTTGTCTTGCCACATCCTGAAGGGCCAAGTATTACAGTGATCTTTTTCTCAGGAATCTCAAGATTAATGTCCTTGAGAATCTTCTGTTTTCCGATAGAGAGATTCAAATCCTTTATTTTGATTTTAGTTCTATCTTCCATGAACTAGTTTTTAATTCTGTTTTTCTGATATTTCTGTGAGAAAATTCTCGACAATATACTGATAAATAAGATAATAATAGTTAAAATCAGCGCTGATGCGTAGGCACGATTTTGCACTTCGGGTATTGGAGAGCTCAACTGAAAGAAAATAGCCAGTGGCAAAGTGGCTGTTGGTTGATTCAATGCAGTAGGAATGTGATCAGTGTAACCGGTTGTGAATAATACCGATGCTGCATCACCTATAGCTCTTCCAAACGATAATAGCACTGCTGTGATTAGTCCTGAAATTACCTGACGCAGATAAATCCTGTATGATATCTCAGAAGATGTAGACCCAAGTGACATCGCCGTTTCCATCAATCCACGGGGAATTGTCTTTAACACCTCATCCATAGCCCTTACCATAATGGGAATAATGAACAATGTAACTGTCAAAATACCAGCCAATAAGGAAGTCTTCAGGCCGAAATAAATCATTACAGAAAATCCAAATGCTCCATAAACAATGGAAGGCACCCCCCATAAAAGGTCAAGGAAGAACCGAATACTGTCAACCAGCTTCTTATACTTGACCAAATGCACATTCATCATAAGTGCTACAGGTAACCCAATAATTAGAGCCAGTATTGTTGACGCGATTGCCAGATATAGCGACCCAACTATTGCATTCAAAATTCCACCTTCCTTGCCAAAATAGAAACCACCTTTTGGGGTTTGGCTTATCATTTCCCACGATAATGAAGGTAGTCCTTTGTGTAAGATGCTGAAAATTATTACTGAGAGTGATATAACAATAATGCTTGTTGACAGGAACATGAGTACCCTAAAAAACTTTTCTTCTATGTGTCTGAACTTCCTCATCTTATACTTTTTCTTCTAATCTCTTATACCCTTTCTTCAAATCTCTTACACCTTTTCTTCTAATCGCGAGATAGCAAACCTTGAACCCATATTAAACAACATAACCACCACAAATAAAACAAGTGCAGCAAGCATCAAAGCAGAATCGTAGAGCGGTATTGAAAGCATTTCACCATAATTGTTTGCTATAAGCGCAGGCAATGGATAACCTGGCTGAAACAAACCTTTAGGAATTGAAGCAACATTTCCTACTACCATTAACACCGCAATCGTTTCTCCAAAAGCCCGTGACACACCTAACCCAAATGCTGATATCACACCAGGAAATGCTTTTCGTAAGAGCACAAGCTTAATTGTCTGCCATTTTGTGGCACCAAGTGATAAGGAGGCTTCTTTAAGCTCATCTGGTAATGTTTTAAATACTTCTATCAGTATATTCAGAATAAACGGTATAACCATCACAGCTAGCACAATTGCACCTGCAATAATGCTATATCCTGATGTTTGTTTACCTAAAAAAGGTGCCAGGTAATCAGAAATAAACGGCACAATTACCAATATTCCCCACACACCAAATATAACAGATGGAATGCCAGCCAGAATATCAATTACAGGCTGCATTAACTTGAGCACCCATGGTTTAGCATACTGTGTAAGGTGTACAGCTGTCAAAAGGCATATTGGTCCCGCAATCATAAGTGCAATGGTAGTTACCCACACTGAACTAATAATAAAAGGCAGAAAACCAAATTTGCCTGACAAGGGTCGCCAATCACCTGAGAATAATAATTGAAATAACGATTGGTCTTCAAGCAGTAAAATTGACTTGATATAGAGTCCAATTCCAAGAATAAACGGCAGCAGAATAACAATCACCAGGCCGATGATCATCCATATTGTATGCAATTTGCTTCTCAGATGTCTGGTGACTCTGAAAAAACGCCATACATTCTTACTCTGAAAGCTTTTGTAGATCACTTGCAACTTTCTCCTCAGTTAAATTAACATACCCTGCTTTATGTACATACTTTTGTCCCTCAGTTACAATCCACTCTAAAAAAGCAAGCACTGCAATATTCTTTGGTTTACCTTTTGAAACGAAGTAAAGATCACGGGCAGGAGGCGAAGGATATTTCCCTGATGCAATAGCTGCCATCATGTTGTCTAATGTACCATAGAAATTTTCATCTTCACTTATTATGCCATCATTATTAAGATCGAGAGGAACTACTGCAATCCCATCATAAGGTTTCCTTGTATTCATATCATAGGCATAAATTACATTATTATACCCTAAAGCAGTTTTGTCATTTTTTACGGCATCTGCAATTCCTGGATCTCCGAAGACACCCACTCCTTTCAACGACTCTTGATTGCTTCCAAGGAAATTGCCCCACATTTCAGCAGCACCGCATGCATCTGAACGAGTATATGCATTTAGTCTGGTCTTATCTGATGTTGAGTATAGCTCACCCCAGGTTTTAATCTCTCCCTTAACATAAATATCAATCAACATTTCCTTACTAATTCCTTTTGCTTTTATTAGTTCAGCTGATGTGCTTAAAGGATTATAAGTTGCAACTACGGCATCTTTTGCAACTGCAATCCACCATGCACCCTTATCTTGTTCAGCTTTGGTGACTTCACGGGAAAACATACCAAGGTCCACCATCTGTGAAAGCGCATCGGTCATCCCCTTCCCTGCCCCACCAGCCGAAATATCGATTCTAACTTCAGGATGTATCTTATTAAACTCTTCTGCCCATAAAACTGCCATGGGATATAGTGCAAAGGCACCTGAAATTGATATAGTACCTTTAATAGTACCGTCAGCTTTTCTAATTGATTTATCTTCCCTGCTGCTGCAAGACCATAATATAATAGCAACCAAAAAGAATTTGCTGAAAAAAAACAGTTTACCATTTGTTCCTTTGATATTCATCATTCTGGTATTTAAGAAGTTAATATGTTACGGTTCAAATGCTTGTTTGAATTGCTAAGTTAGGCAAAAAGAACTGACCTTATTCCACGTTTTCTATTTAGTTTGTAACCGGCAAATGTTAATTACTCAAACAGAGATTAGCTGGCAAATGAATACTACTTAATTGGCAACCGAAGATAACTTAATCGGCAAATGTTAATTACTTGAATCTGTTCAAAATGTAAAAGAGCAGCCAGTTAAGCTCATTTCAAATTTAAAAGAGCAGTTAGTTATGGTGCAATTAAATTCTAATGAGAATCCAGTTATGGTATTTAAAAACTCCAAAAAGCAGCCATTTACGCAGTTTTCTTATAATTCCTGATAGCCCAGCTATTTAACACCAAGGCAATGAGTGAAACTATACCCAAATGTGGTAAAATATCCTTTAACCCGCTTCCTTTTAAAATTACCATTCTGAAAACTTCTATGATGTATGTTACCGGATTCACTCTGGCCAGCAATTTTGCCCAGCCTGGCATACTATCAATGCTTGTGAACAATCCCCCTAAAAGAATAAATATCATCATAAAGAAAAACATGATGAACATGGCCTGCTGCTGCGTATTACTGTAAGTTGAGATAAGAAGTCCAAATCCAAGAACCGCTAAAAGATAAACCCATATAAAACTATATAGTACCAGCAAACTTCCCTCTGACACAATGCCATATGCAATCCAGGAAATTAACAGGCCCAGAGTGAATACCACATTACCCAAAATCCAGAAAGGAATGAGTTTACCCAGAATAAAATGATGCTTTTTAATAGGTGTTACGTTAATCTGCTCTATGGTACCTACTTCCCTTTCTTTCACAATATTTAAAGCTGTGAGAAATCCTCCCACCATGGTTACCAATATTGCTAAAATGCCGGGTACCATAAAAGCTGTGTAGTTCATTTCCGGGTTAAACCAGTTTGATGATACAACATTGATTATACCCGTGGACTTCTGTTCCTTGCCCTGCATTATTTTTAAACGTAGGTCCTGATTATAGTTTTTAATAATAGTTGAAAGGTATGAGCCTCCTAAATTTGCCTTGGTTCCATTTATTGCATTAACTGCAAGGAGCAATTGCTGATGTTCTTCACGTATCAGGTTCTTTTCAAAATCTGCTGGTATTTCCAGTATCAGATCTGCAGCATCTGATTCAATTAACTTTAAAGAGCGCTCGTATGATTGACTATAATCAACCAGCTTAAAGTATCCCGATGCGATTATGGTTGAAATTAATTGCTGTGAAACAGTGGAATGATCATTATCAACTACAACAAGGTTAATATTTTTAACCTCATAATCAGCGGCCAATGGAAGAATAAGTAGCTGCATTACAGGCATAACCATTATCAGCGCAAGGATTGCCTTGTTCCTGAAAATTTGCTTGAACTCTTTCTGTAAAAGATATAGTAGTGTTCTCATGCCAGCCTCTGTTTAAATGTTTTAATGCTTATGATAAAGAAGAAAAGTGTGATTACTACCAATGCGAGTGTTTCTTTATAAAGGGATGCAAAACCAAGGCCTTTTATCATAATGTCCTTAACTATCACATAATACCAGCGTGCGGGTATTATATTTGAAATCCATTGTAATACTTCAGGCATGTTCTCAAGTGGAAACATAAAGCCGCTAAAAAGAAGTGTAGGTAACAACATCCCCATTAATGAAATCAGCATTGCTACCTGCTGTGAATTGGTCATAATGCTTATGAAAATCCCTAATGTCAAACAGGTAATAATGAATAGTGTGCTTTCAGCGAATAACAACAGTAAACTTCCATTAAATGGCAGATTTAGCACAGTAACACTCAATATTAATATGGTGGTTACATTTACCCACGACAATACCAGGTATGGAACTGCTTTTGCAACCATTACCAACCAGGGTCTTAAGGGCGAAACAAGGAGTACTTCCATAGTGCCAGTTTCTTTTTCGCGAACTATTGTAATAGCAGTCATCATCACACAAACCAGCATTAGCACAAGGGCCATTACACCGGGAACAAAGTTATGTGCACTCTTTAACTGAGGGTTATAAAGCATTCTTGTTTCTGGAAGTATTCTATAAGGAATGATACCCGGTACTGAAATCTCGCTTTGGTAATCCTTTACAATTGCTGAAACATAGTTAACAAGCAGATTTGCAGTGTTTGGATCTGAGGCATCGGCAATCAATTGAATCTGAGAAACTCCTGAATGGTGCAGATCAAGGTTAAATTGTGCCGGAATAACCATAACTATCTTAAGTTTCCCCTTCTGAAACGCAGGTTCTATCTCTGATTCACTAATTCGCTCATTGCTTACTTCAAAGTATTTGCTGGCATCTATCTTGCTGATTAGTTCACGCGAAGCAACATCATCAGCCTTATCAACAATAATTATTTTGCTATTTTTTATCTCATTTGACAGGGCAAAACCAAAAATAAGTATTTGCATAATAGGCATACCGAACAGGATAAGCAATGTTCTCCTGTCACGGATAACGTGCACAAATTCCTTCTTGATAAAAGCTAAAAACTGTTTCATATCCTGTAATTTGTCACTCTGTTCTTTTTGCACCTCTTGCAAGCCGGTAAAACACCTCATCCATATTGTCACTACTGAATTGTTTTTTCAGCGCTGTCGGCGAACCCAGGGCGTCAATCCTTCCATCTACCATTATAGAAATGCGATCACAATACTCAGCTTCATCCATGTAATGGGTAGTTATAAAAACTGTTATCCCTCTTTCAGCCGCTTCATAAATCAAATCCCAGAACTGCCTTCTGGCTACAGGATCAACTCCTCCTGTTGGTTCATCAAGAAATACCAGTCCAGGCTCATGAAGTATGGCAACTGAAAAGGCCAGTTTTTGCTTCCACCCAAGTGGAATTGAACCTACCAACTTTTTAGCATGTGGCTGTAATCCAAGCTTTTCTATTACTTCATCACTCTTTTTCTTTATTAAGTTAGAGGGGATTTTGTATATACCTCCAAAGAAATTTATATTCTCAATTACAGTAAGATCCTCATACAGAGAGAACTTCTGGCTCATGTAGCCTATGTTTTCTTTAATTTTTTCTGTTTGCCTGTAAACATCGTATCCTGCAACCGTAGCTTTTCCTCCCGATGGTATTGAAAGTCCGCAAAGCATACGCATTGCAGTAGTTTTGCCTGCACCGTTAGCTCCAAGGAATCCAAATATTTCTCCTTTTTCAACATCAAATGTGATGTTATCCACGGCTGTGAAGTCCCCAAATTTCTTGGTCAATCCTTCAGTGGTTATAACTTTGTCTCCCATCAGGCCCTTAACATTTGAATGAAACAATCTTCAATGGTCGCATCATCTGGTTCCAGTATTATGTCGTGATGCTTACGTTCAATTAGGTTCATTTTTAGCTCTTCTATATCTATTTCACCTGCTTTAAATGTAATGTGCACATGTTCTCCGAAAGCATAAGCATAAAGGTTTTTTGAGTAGTGCCTGATATCCTTAAGTAAAAGGGCTGTGTTGTGCGACTTAGCCTTGTAAAGCATTAAATCAAAAGATTGCCGAATAGCATTGGGAGTATCAGTGGCAAGTATGCTTCCATTCTGTATAAGTGCAATTCTATCGCATTTTGAAGCCTCATCCATATAAGGTGTTGACACGAGAATGGTTATACCTTGTTCTTTTAGTTTCCCGAGCATTTCCCAGAATTCTTTCCGTGAAACCGGATCTACTCCCGTCGTTGGCTCATCTAAAAAAAGAACTGTTGGCTTATGAATTAATGCACAGCATAATGCCAGCTTTTGCTTCATACCACCCGATAACTTTCCTGCCCGTCTATCGTTAAATGGCTCTAATTGCACATAAATATCCTTGATCAGGTGGTAGTTTTCTTTAATTGTTGTATTGAATATTGTTGCGAAGAAGGTTAGGTTTTCCTTTACCGTCAAGTCCTGATAAAGTGAAAAACGACCCGGCATGTAGCCAATTTCATTCCTTATTTGCTTATACTGCTTAACAACATCTTTTCCTTCAACAGTTGCTGAACCTTCATCCGCCAGTAATAAAGTGGTCAGTATCCTGAACAGACTTGTTTTCCCTGCACCGTCAGGACCTATGATTCCGAATATTTCTCCATGGTTTACCGTAAATGACACATTCTTTAAAGCCACTAACTTCTCTTTGCCATACCACTTGCTGATCCCGTTTACAACTATTGATTCCATAGTTCAGAATTTGACTTCACCATACATACCAATTTTCAAATAGCCATCATTTGGCACTTTTATCTTTACAGCATAAACCAGGTTCGCCCTTTCTTTTTTGGTTTGAATTGTTTTTGGTGTGAACTCTGACTTTGAGCTTACCCACTCAATAGTACCATCATACTCTTTGTATTTGTCTTTACCGGCATCAACGAAAACCTTAACCTGCTGGTTTATCTTAATTGCCGGTAGTTGGTCTCCAGTGACGTAAGCACGCAATATCAGGCTGCTTAAATCAGCAATCTTATATAGTGGTTTTCCTGTTATGGCCATTTCATTAACACGTGCATATTGTGTAAGCACAGTGCCATTAACCGGATTAACGATGCGACTTTTTGCTATCTGGTCATCTAACTGTTCAATCTGAATTTTTAATGGATTGGTTTCAGCATGTAGACCAGAAGAAGTGATACTTAAAGAAGACTGGAGTGCAGCTTTTTGACTTTCTATTATTGAAAGTTGAGAACGCGCATCATCTAACTGCTTTGTCGTTGCAGCATCTGCTTTAACCAAATTTTCAATTCTGGCTAATTCGCGTTGTGCTTGCTTCTGCTGTTGAATTAAAGCAGCCATTTGAGCCGACACGTTTGGGGCCTTGCTGAGTATGGCATTTATTTGCGAGTTCAATTGGTCACGCTTGAGTATCAATTGACTACTGTCGATGAAGCCAACTATTTCCCCCTCCCGGAGTTCCATTCCTTCAGCAATATCAAACTGGCTAATCACACCTGATGCTTCTGCTGATATGATTGTTTCTTCTGCTTCAAAAGTTCCTGATGCATCAAATTCATGACCATTATCTTTACATGAATGGAGGCTTAGTACAAGAACCAGTAATAAGGCAATTCTTTTCATTTTGACAGTTATTTAGGTAATTAATTTCCGGTGATTAAATGATAATTGTATTGAGACAACAATAATTGAATCTCATGTATAAGCTTCATCTGCCGAGCGCTATCCGCTGCGTTTACCTCTCTCATGTAATCCATACTCGTGATAACTCCATTTTGAAGTTGAGCAAGTGCTGCTTCCATTATACTTTCTCTTAGTGACAATATTTCATCATCTGTTTTGATGAGTTGTTCAATCTTCTCTATCTCCGATTCCTGCTGTACTAACTGAACGTTGGTGTTGAACAGGAAAGTTTCACGTTGAATTTCTATGTTCTTACGGGCTATTGTATTTATCAACTTTTCCCTATGCTTATTGTAAAATCCGGTCAGAGGGTAATATAGCTTCACACCTGCAATATAATAGGTATCAGCATCAGGATTCAGCATATTCAATGCCGGAGATCCATATCCACCTTGAAAGAATAAATTCACCTTAGGCAGATTCTTTGATGTGATTGCTTTTGACTGAATCGAAACATTATTTAGTTGTGATTCAAATAGTCCCATCTCAGGGCGATTAACTTCATCACTGAGTTCTATTAAAGGTGGCACAACAAGTACTGTATTGGAATCAACCGGTTTGTTTATAAATAAACTGAGCATATTCATATACCCTTTCCGAGATGATTTTAATTCAATAATGCGCTGATCAAGTTTCAGTAATTCCGCTTTTAAAGCATCCACATTGCTCTTTAATACAATCCCATTTTTGTAAGCAGCTTCAGTTTTATCAAGACCTAAGAGAATATCTTTCATTAGCAAATCTGCCTGACTAATCTGACCATCAATCAGCAATATGCCAAAAAACAACTGGTTAACGCGTTCTTTCACTTTATAAAGCTCAACTTCCAGGCTCTCTTCCTCTATCCTGGTTTGCATTTCCAAACTTTGTCTTTGGTTTTTAATTACACCGCCATCATAAACCACCTGACTTACTTCAGCATAAACTTTATACTGATTTTGGTCAATCTCCGGTATTGATATGTTAGGCAATTCAATTGGCAAACTGGTTACATCTGACTGATTAGTATATTGACCATGTACGGCAATTGAAGGTAGCAGACCGGAGTTAACATTACTTTTGGAGTATGCCCCTTTCTGCGAGATCAAATCGCGGCTTTTTATTAAGGGATAATTTTTTTCGACTAATTCATAGCAGGTAGCCAGGGTAAGTTGCTCAGTCTGAGCAACAGTGACTGACTGGAACAAGAATATCGCAGAAAATGTAATTGCGAGTATTTTAGCGGATGAACCCTTCATAATTCATTTGTTTTAATCATTTGTTTAATCTAATGACAAATTTTTTGAATGGTATAATGAATAATCACTTAGCATCAAGTATTGCATTAACCCATATTGGTATATACTTTTTTCGCTCTCTCATCATTTCAATATAAACCTCTTTATTCATACCCCCCATATTAACGAATATTGGACGTGCAATGAACGGGAAAACAAGCATTCCAATTATTGAGAGCACAAACTGTAATGGATCAATGGAAGAATTCCTTTCCTTGATTTGCTTGAAGAAACTTGATTCTAAAAACAATGGTCCCAATTGCATTTTAACCCCAAAGCTATTCGGATTGTGCTTGATCTCATTAAAAACCATAATCGGCAGGTCAGGGTTTTCTATCAGCATGTCGATGTAACTATCTGATACTATGTCTATCTTAGCATCAAAAGAAATAGAGGGATTGATAAGTATGGGAACAATAGTACCAAATAGTTTATAAACTTTTTCCTGCATCACCAGGTCAAAAAGCTTTTCTTTGCTCCTGAAATAATAGTTTACTAATGCTAGATTAATACCGGCTTCATCAGCTATATCCCGAGTCCGTGTACCAAAATATCCCTTTTCTGAAAATACCTTGCGGGCTGCCTGCTTGATCTTTTCTTCGGTTGATGTATCGACTTCCGTTTTTCTTTTTGCTGCCATTTGTTAATCTTTTTATCGGGTACAAAGATAATATAACTGTATGCATAAAACAACCTTTTTAAACGTTTGTTTAAATTATTTTCTAAATTATTCTTAATATCGGCATAACTGAGAACCGAATTTCACTACAGTTAACCATTCTTAATTTTTTATCCTGCAAAAGTTCTTTACTTCATTTGTTGTTGATATATTTGCTGTAAACTTAAAATGGAATAATATTTGGCTTATGAAAATAACTATTGTTGGTACCGGTTACGTTGGATTGGTTACTGGTACCTGTTTTGCTGAAGTGGGAATCAACGTGGTATGTGTTGATATTGACAAGACTAAGGTTGAGAATCTTAAGAATGGAATATCTCCCATCTATGAACCTGGGCTTGATGTAATGATTGAGCGCAATGTTGAAAAAGGAAGATTAATGTTCACTACCGACCTTTCATCATGCGTTAATGATACTGATGTTATATTTATTGCAGTTGGAACTCCTCCTGACGAGGATGGAAGTGCTGATCTTAAATATGTAATTGATGTTGCACGTACAATAGGTGAGCATATGACAAGACACATAATGATCGCAACAAAAAGTACTGTTCCGGTGGGCACCGCAAGGAAAGTACGTCAGGCAATACAGGAGGAACTTGATAAGCGCAACCTTGATTTAACTTTTGGTGTAGCCTCTAATCCTGAGTTCCTGAAAGAAGGTGATGCAATCAATGATTTTATGAAGCCCGACCGTATAGTCGTGGGCATTGAATCGCCTGAAGCGGAAGTTATTATGGCTAAACTTTATAAACCTTTTACATTAAATGGACATCCTGTTATATTCATGGATGTGCCTTCTGCTGAGATGACAAAATATGCAGCCAATTCCATGCTCGCTACCAAGATCAGTTTTATGAATGACATTGCCAACTTATGCGAAATAGTTGGTGCTGATGTTAATATGGTGCGTAAGGGTATAGGAAGTGATACAAGAATAGGTAGCAAGTTCATTTATCCGGGCATCGGGTATGGGGGTTCGTGTTTTCCAAAAGATGTTAAAGCATTGATCAAATCCGCTGATAAACTGGGTTACCCCATGCGCGTACTAAAGGCTGTGGAAGATGTTAATGACAATCAGAAAGCCATACTCTTCAACAAGCTCATGAATTATTATGAAGGAAATCTTAAAGGCCTGACTGTTGCAATGTGGGGGTTATCGTTTAAACCTCAAACAGATGACATGCGTGAAGCTCCTTCATTAGTTATCATAGATAAACTTATTGAACAAGGCTGCAAGGTAAGAGCTTACGATCCGGTAGCAATGGAAGAAACCCAACGCCGTATTGGTGATAAAATTGAGTACTGCAAAGATCCCTATGAAGCAGTGATGGATGCTGATGCACTCTTACTGGTTACAGAATGGACTGAGTTCAGGTTCCCCAACTGGAATGTTGTAAAAAGACTAATTAAAAAGCCGGTTCTCTTTGATGGACGGAATATATACGACAGGAAAGAGCTTGAATCTTTGGGCTTCGACTATAACTGTATTGGAGTCAATACCCAAAAGGCATGAAGAAGAAAATCCTTGTTACAGGAGGTGCAGGCTTCTTAGGCTCTCATTTATGTGATCGTTTACTTGCTGAAGGTAATGAGGTAGTGTGCCTCGACAATTACTTCACAGGCCAGAAATCTAATATTGTACATCTCCTGAATAACCCTTATTTTGAGCTCATAAGGCACGATGTTACTATGCCTTTCTTTATCGAAGTTGATGAAATTTATAATCTTGCCTGCCCGGCATCACCTATTCATTATCAGTATAATCCCATTAAAACTGTTAAGACTTCAGTAATGGGGGCTATAAATATGCTTGGGCTTGCAAAACGAATTAAAGCAAAGATTTTACAGGCCAGCACGAGTGAAGTATATGGCGATCCTCAAATTCATCCGCAGGTTGAATCCTATTGGGGACACGTTAATCCAATAGGCGAAAGAGCTTGTTATGATGAAGGGAAACGGGCAGCCGAAACATTATTTATCAATTACCATAAGCAAAACCATGTTAAAATCAAGATCATGCGTATATTCAATACGTATGGTCCGCGAATGCATCCAAACGATGGAAGGGTTGTGTCAAACTTCATAGTGCAGGCACTAAAAGGTGAGGATATAACTATTTATGGTGATGGAAGCCAGTCGCGTAGTTTTTGCTATTACGAAGACCTTATCGATGGTATGATAAAGTTGATGAATACAGGGGATGATTTTATTGGTCCTGTGAATGTTGGTAATCCTAATGAGTTCACTATGATTGAACTTGCTCATCAAGTAATCAGGTTAACAAACTCTTCATCAAAGATTATCAAAAAGCCTTTACCATCTGATGATCCAATGCAACGTCAACCTGACATCACCCTGGCGCGTAAAGTGCTTGGATGGGAGCCAAAAATTGAACTGGAAGAAGGTTTGAAGCATACAATTGAATATTTCCGTACTATCATTTAATCCATTATAATGCAGCGAATACTGGTTACCGGAGGAAACGGTCAGCTTGGAAGTCAATTGAAACTATACAGTTCAATGTCTAATGATTTTGAGTTTCAGTTTACTGACTTGCCTGAACTTGACATCACCAATGAATCACAAATAGAATCAGTGTTGTCATCCTTTAATCCTTCGTGGATAATAAATTGTGCAGCCTATACAGCAGTTGACCAAGCTGAATCTGATGCTAATATGGCTAACAGGTTGAATACTGATGCTCCTGCTATACTTGCACGCATTAGTGATAAACACCATATTCGTCTTGTGCATATCAGCACTGACTATGTGTTTGATGGAAAAGGATACTTCCCATACGCTGAAGATCATCCTAAAAGCCCGCAAGGAGTTTATGCACAATCAAAAGCTCTGGGTGAGGACCTTGTATTGGCCAATAACCCAACCTCAATTGTTATAAGAACTTCCTGGCTTTATTCTGTCTACGGAAAGAACTTCCTCAAAACCGTCCTGCGTCTTGCCACTGAAAAAGGAAGCATGCGTATTGTGTGCGATCAGGTAGGAACTCCAACATGGACAGGTGACTTAGCTAATGCAGTGATGAAGATGATTGAAGTTAGTGCTAATGCAGGAATCTATCATTTCTCAAATGAAGGTGTGTGTAGCTGGTATGATTTCGCGAAAGCTATAGTTGAAATTCAGGGAATTGAGTGTACCGTTGAACCAATCTTCACTTCCGAATATCCATTACCTGCCCCCCGTCCTTTCTACAGTGTGCTGAATAAAACATTATATAAATCAACCACCGGAGCATCAATCCCGCATTGGCGTGATAGTCTTAAACTGTGTCTTAATCAATTAAATGATCAGGACTGAACTCAGAAATGAGCAAGACTAAACGTGGCAATAAGCAGGACTGAACTTATAAATGAGCAAGACTGGATTTAGCAATGAGCAGGGCTGAACTTAGCAAAGTACATACAAAAATCTTCGAAGCAGCAGCTGAGGTTCACAGTATCCTTGGGCCTGGGCTGTCGTCGCAGGTATATCGTTCCAGCCTGTTGCATGAATTCAGGATTAAAGGACTGATGTTCAAGAAGGATATTTGTTTCCCTGTTATCTATAAAGATCATAAGGCAGGAGAATTAGTGGTTGAATTCCTGGTAGAGAACAATATCATTATAGATTGCATGCAACATCAGGATATTACACCTTTGCATATAGCGTCAATGCAGTCAAAACTCAAACTTAGCGGCATGCGTATGGGAATAATTATTACCTTTAATACGCTCAATATTATTGATGGTTACAGGAAAGTTCTTATTAATCAATAAGATCATGAACCACCAATTAACTCCGGTGTTATTAAGATTAAAATTACTCAAAAAATAATAAAATACTGAATTATGAATACGAAAGTTGTAGACCCGGCAATCATTGAAAAAGCTAATCAGTGGCTGCAAGACAGTTATGATGAGGACACACGCCTTGCAGTGCAGAATATGATCCAGTTTGATGAATCAGAACTGATTGAAAGTTTCTATCGCGACCTTGAATTTGGCACCGGTGGCCTGCGCGGCATCATGGGTACAGGTACTAACAGGATGAATAAATATACCGTGGGTACTGCAACACAAGGACTTGCTAACTACCTGCTATCCAGTTTTCCGATTGAAAACGGGATAAGTGCAGCTATAGCTTTCGATTCAAGGAACAAATCACAGTATTTCGCACAGGTTGCTGCAAATATCCTGGCTGCCAATGGTATAAAGGTATACTTATTTGAAAACCTCCGTCCAACGCCTGAGCTCTCCTATGCTGTTAGGAAACTTAAATGTAAGGCGGGTATTGTAATTACTGCTTCGCATAATCCTAAGGAATACAATGGTTATAAAGTTTATTGGGATGATGGCGGACAACTTGTTCCCCCTCACGATAAGAATGTTATTACTGAAGTACAGAAAATAAAAAGTGTTGACGATATAAAATTTACTGGTGGGGAGGATAATATCGTCATGATAGGAAGTGAAATTGATGAATCTTATATCAATAAGATAAAGTCATTGTCACTTAACCCGGATATCATAAAAAAGCATAAAGATCTCAACATAGTCTTTACCGCTATTCACGGCACAGGGGCTGTGTCAGTTCCGCCTGCTTTAAAAGCATTTGGCTTTACTAATGTTAATACTGTTGAAGAACAGATGGTGCCTGACGGCAATTTCCCCACCGTCATTTCACCTAATCCTGAAGAAAAGGCAGCAATGTCAATGGCACTGGATAAAGCCAGAGAAATCAATGCTGATCTTATTCTTGCTACCGATCCTGATGCTGACCGGGTTGGAGTTGGTGTGAAAGATAATAAAGGCCAATACATCCTGCTTAATGGCAATCAGTCAGCTTCCCTGCTTATCTACTATCTTGTAACCCAATGGGAGAAAAAAGGTAAACTCACAGGTAAGGAATATATCGTAAAAACTATTGTTACTTCTGAATTGCTTAAAGATATAGCACGTAGCAGGAACATTGACTCATTTGATGTACTTACCGGCTTCAAGTATATTGCTGAGATCATACGCCAACATGAAGGTGAACGTGTGTTTATTGGAGGTGGTGAAGAAAGTTATGGATATTTGGTTGGTGATTTCGTTCGCGATAAAGATGCCGTTAGTTCATGTTGTATGCTTGCTGAAACCGCAGCGTGGGCAAAAGAACAGGGACTTACAATGTATGAACTTCTCATTGACATCTACACTCAGTTTGGTTTTTATCTTGAAGACCTGATTTCTGTTACCAAGAAAGGAAAATCGGGAGCTGAGGAGATAAAGGCTATGATGGATGGCTATCGTAGTAACCCTCCTGAATCTATAAACGGTCTGCATGTATTATCGGTTAAAGATTATCAAGCCCAAACTGAAACTATACTTTTAACAGGTAAAAAATATCCAATTGAACTGCCAAAGTCTGATGCGCTCCAATTCATTTTAGAAGGTGGTAGCAAAATTACTGTCCGTCCTTCAGGAACTGAGCCTAAGATCAAATTCTACTTTGGCGTTAAGGGTCAACTCAAAAACAAAGATCATTTCTTCGAAGTAAACAATGCCATGCGTTCTAATCTTGAGGGTATGATTGATGCAATGGGATTAAGATAATTACCAAAACATACTTTTGTTAAGTGAAGAGGTTGCCAGGATAATGGCAACCTCTTTGCGTTGGTAGAATAATTTTCTAAAAACTGTCATACATTTGCTTAACCCTAATAAATAACCTTCAATTACCATATCAATGTCCAAAAACGTCTGTTCATTTTTTGCTTTGATACTTATATCAAGCTTCGCCGGATTTGCACAAGTAACTGAGAAAAAAGACTTTACACAGTTTGTGAATCCCTTTATAGGATCAGGTTCTGTTGACAGTCTTAGCTTATCGGGAAGTAATTTCCCGGGTGCAACCTATCCTTTTGGTTTGGTTCAGTTAAGTCCTGATACCGATGATAATCCTGAAGATCCTTGCAGTGGCTATGATTACTCTGATGATACTATTGTAGGCTTTAGCCATACTCATCTTAGCGGAACTGGAGTTGCTGATCTCTTCGATTTTCTCTTTATGCCCCACAGAGGCAACAATGCATGGGATGCTTTCCCGAAAGGTAACAATAAAAATGGTTATGGTTCAAAGTTCAGTCATAATAATGAATCGGCAACTCCAGGCTATTACAGTGTAAAGCTTGATGATGCGGGCATGATGGTAGAACTCACAGCCACTGAACATTGTGGAATGCACCGTTATACACCAACCGAAAACGGAGTCTGGAATCTAATGATCGATCTGGATCATTCTCTTGACAAAAGCCGCCCCTACTGGGCTTGTAAAATTATAGATGCTCAATTACGTGTAATTAACGACCATACCATTGAAGGTTATCGTACAATCACCGGATGGGCTAACCAACGAAGGGTATTTTTCCGTGCTGAATTCTCACGTCCCTTCATTAAGCAATTTATGAAAGCAGGCGGGCGCATTTATGAAGACCAACCAATTGCAAATCATACCAACCTCAAAATGATAGCTTCTTTTGAGAATAATATGAATGAACCTCTGATAATAAGGGTTGGCTTATCATCCGTAAGTTATGAAGGTGCAAGGGAAAACCTGAAAGCTGAAATAACACACTTTGATTTTGATAAAGTGCGCCTGCGAACCAAAGAAGTGTGGAACAGGGAGCTATCTGTTATCGACATCGAAGGCGATAAGTCGATGAAGACTATTTTCTATACCTCTCTTTACCACACACTCATTCAACCAAATAACATAGCTGATGCAAACGGTGATTACATTAACAGTACGTCAGAAAAAGTAAATGCACCCGACAAAAAGCACTATAGCACCTTCTCTTTGTGGGATACTTACAGGGCGGCACATCCCCTTTACACAATAATTCAACCTGAACGTACTGCAGGGTTTATCAATTCCATGCTCAGGCAATATTCTGACTATGGCTATTTGCCAATTTGGCAGTTATGGGGCAAGGAAACTTATTGTATGATAGGTAACCATGCAATTCCTGTGGTTGTTGATGCTTTTAATAAGAACATCAAGGGTGTAGATTATGATCTGGCATGGGAAGCAGTAAACGCATCTTCAAGAATCCCTCATCAGCATGCAGCCTTTAACCTGCTCGATCAATACAGTTACTTTCCTGAGAACAAGCAATCGCAATCGGTCAGCATTGCTCTCGAAGTAGCTTTTAACGACTGGTGCGCTGCTACCATGGCTGAAAAGATGAATAAGAAGGAAGATTATCAATTCTTCAGCCAAAGGGCAAACTATTATAAGAACCACTTTGACTCATCCATTGGGTTCTTCAGGGCTAAGGACGACAAAGGCGCATGGATTGAGCCGTTTTCACCTTTGAAATATGGGGGTAATGGAGGCTACCCGTTCACTGAAGGCAATGGATGGCAGTATTTATGGTATGTTCCACATGATGTTTATGGTTTTATTGAGCTATCCGGCGGCGATAAAGCATTTAATGCAAAACTCGATGAGTTCTTCACACTGGATGTTCTACCTGCTGATGTAAATGGTAATGCATCAGGATTTATCGGACAATATGCACATGGCAATGAACCAAGCCATCATATTGCATACCTGTATAATTATTCAGGAGAACCTTGGAAAGCACAGTATTACACCGCTAAAGTAATGAAAGAGCAATATAATGAGACTCCTTCCGGATACTCTGGTAATGAGGATTGCGGACAAATGTCGGCATGGTACATTTTCAGTTCATTGGGATTCTACCCTGTGAACCCCGCAAATGGGGTTTATAGCTTTGGTTCACCGCAAGTACCATCGGCAACAATTAACCTTGCAAATGGCAAAAAATTTACTGTGGTAACTCATAACTCAGGTGGAGATAACATTTACATTCAGAAGATCGTATTAAATGATAAACCATACATCAAAACCTATATTACCCATGATATAATAACTTCAGGTGGTAAACTAGAGTATTTTATGGGTAATAAACCTAATAAAAAAATGAGCAAGTACGAAAGACCTAACTAAGTATTCAACAATTGCCGATTTGACAATCGCGCACTAGCTTATCTTTTTTAAAACTAAAAATGAAGCCCTGATTGATTAGGGCTTCATTTTTATCATAAGCGTCTCATAAGCGTCTTATAAGCGTCTTATAAGCGTCTTTTTTACGCTTATGTAACGCTTAAAAGTCGTTTATAAATTGCTTGTGAACTTAATGGATATGAAACTTGGTATCTATATGACATGCATAACTACCTTAACATTCCGGTTAAACCATCAAGTGGATCAATTCAAATTATCAGTATTAGAGAAATTAGCTTCCCAGAGTTGCAACCATCACTGCCTTAATAGTGTGAAGGCGATTTTCAGCCTCATCAAATACTACTGACATTGGTGATTCAAATACATCCTCTGAAACTTCCATTGATTCAAGGCCATATTTTTTGAATATTTCCTCGCCAATTACAGTCTCCCTGTTGTGGAATGCAGGCAGACAATGCAGAAATTTCACGTTTGGATTGCCTGTTTTGTTAACAACGTCCATATTTACCTGATATGGGCTTAACAGCTTAATCCTTTCATTCCATACTTCGGCAGGTTCTCCCATTGAAACCCATACATCAGTATAAAGGAAATCAACACCCTTAACGCCTTCAGCAACATCTTCAGTGAGTGTGATCTTAGCACCTGTTTCTTTAGCTATTTCGCGGCATTTAGCAACGAGGTCTTCAGTTGGCCAGCAAGCTTTTGGAGCAACAGCACGGAAATCCATCCCCATCTTTGCAGCACCAACCATAAGGGAATTACCCATATTGTTTTTGGCATCACCTAAATATGCGAAAGCTACTTTGTGTAGTGGCTTATCGGTATGCTCCATCATTGTAAGAAAATCGGCGAGTATTTGTGTAGGATGGAATTCAGTAGTTAAACCGTTCCAAACCGGAACACCGGCATACTTACCCAGTTCTTCCACGATGCTCTGTCCGTAACCACGGTATTCAATTCCGTCGTACATACGTCCAAGAACACGGGCTGTGTCTTTCATTGACTCCTTCTTGCCTATCTGTGACCCTGATGGTCCGAGGTAGGTAACATGGGCGCCCTGATCCATTGCAGCTACTTCAAAAGCGCAGCGTGTGCGGGTTGAGTCTTTCTCAAATATCAGTGCTATGTTCTTGCCTTTGAGTTTCTGTTGTTCAGTACCGGCGTACTTAGCTCTCTTCAGATCAGATGCCAGTTGTAATAAATGCTTGATCTCCTGTGGGGTAAAATCAAGAAGCTTCAAAAAGTTGCGATTCCTTAAATTAAATGACATGATAAGTATTTTTAATGGTTTGATTTTTTACTTTCAATTATGCTGGAACACACTATAGATATTTTGATTAAATAATAGCTACCCGTGTGCCTCCGTTTGATATACCAAGCTTTTCAGCATTGGTGATAATAGCTTCTTTGCCTGTTCCTTCAACGAAACTAATTGCAGCTCTAACTTTAGGAGCCATGCTGCCTTCAGCAAATTGTCCCTGCTCAAGGTAACGCTTGGCTTCTGATATGGTCATTCTGTCAATTGCCTTTTCCTGTGGGGTATTGTAGTTGATACATACCTTAGGTACATCAGTGAGGATAAAGAATTTATCAGCACGTATTTGCACTGCTAGTAGCGATGATGCAAGGTCTTTATCAATCACTGCGTCAATACCCTGCAGTTTATTCTGCTCAACATAGAATTGCGGAATACCTCCACCACCTACTGCAATTACTATCTGCCCTGCACGTGCAAGGGTTTCAATTGATTTTTGATTGCTAATAACCAATGGCTTAGGACTTGCAACTACCTTACGGTATCCTCTACCACGTGGATCAGCAGCGAATTTTGCCCCTGTTTCAGCTGTGATCTTCTCTGAATCTTCGAGTGAGTAGAATGGACCAACCGGCTTTGATGGATTATCAAATGCTGGATCACTTTTATCAACAAGCACTTGGGTAATGATTGAAATGATGTCCCTGTCGAGATCGTTTGCTATCATCACGTTTCTTAACTGTTGCTCAATAATGTATCCAATGAAACCCTGCGAGTATGCAACAGCTACATCAAGAGGCATATCAGGCAGACCATAAGTTTTGTGTCCTGCTGTATTGGCAAGAAGGATATTTCCAACTTGTGGGCCATTGCCATGAGTAACAACAATATTATAATCAGCTCTGATAAGTGTAAGAAGTCGTTCAGAAGTGTAATAAGCATTCATTTCCTGATCATCGATCGTACCTTTTTGATCACTACGCAATAGGGCATTCCCACCAAGGGCTACAACAGCTAATTTGTTCATAAGAGTTAGGTATAGATTAATTTATGCATGCAAAATTATGACATTTTAAGTATAAAGCAAATGGTCCTTAAACGACTGCTTTACAAGTTCTTTGGTTGTGCTATGTTATCTGATGCATTTGAATATCAAGTGAATTGCGTTTGCCGGTAGAAAGAAAAAAGTAATTTGTTTTTATATTCTTATTCAATAGTGTGCAATCTATTAATAGAACTAATTATTACTTTTGCCGGATGAGTAATCAAAGGAAATCAATCCTCTTTGCAATTGCGGCTATTTTGTTCTGGAGTACTGTTGGTACGGCCTTCAAGATAACACTCAGGCATTTGAACTATGCTGAATTGTTACTCTTTTCTTCACTGGTTTCCTTTCTGTTCCTGGGTATTCTGATTACATTCAATAAGCAGACTGCTCTTCTAAAGAAAAGTACATTAAAACAGGTAGGTTACTCGGCATTGCTTGGGTTTCTGAATCCGTTTGCCTATTATCTTATCCTGTTCAAGGCATACTCACTGCTGAAAGCACAAGAGGCTGTAGCCTTAAATTATATATGGCCAATGATGCTGGTGTTGCTGTCAGTGCCAGTTTTGAAACAAAAGATAAAACCTGCCAGCATAGTAGCACTTCTCATCAGCTTCAGTGGAGCTATAATTATTGCAACACAAGGTAAACCATTCAGCCTTGATCTTACGGAACCCTTTGGGGTGGCGCTCGCCCTTAGCAGTGCATTGTTTTGGGCTATGTTCTGGCTACTGAACATGCGCGATAAAAGGGAAGCAACCCTAAAGTTATTCATGAACTTCGGCTTCGGATTCTTTTACACGCTTATTTACTGCATTTTTACAGGAAACTTAAGGATGCCATCAATTGAAGGTGCCCTTGGTTCAGTATATATCGGTTTATTTGAAATGGGAATCACATTTGTATTCTGGCTCAAGGCATTAAAGTATGCTGAGAATACTGCAAGGGTCAGTAACCTGGTTTACCTGTCCCCTTTCCTCTCACTCATGTTCATTACGCTGATAATAGGTGAAAAGATATTGCCCTCTACACTTGCCGGATTAACATTGATAATATCAGGGATTATAATTCAGCAGGTTATTGCTTCGAGAAAAGGTTCTCTTACCTGAAATACTTGCTTATAGTTTCAAGTAGAACCTGCGGACGGATTGGTTTTGAGAGGTAGTCATCGCAGCCTGCAAGCTCACTCTTTTCCTTTTCACCCATCATAGCATAGGCAGTTTGAGCGATTATAGGCAGATCAGGGTGTTTCTCCTTTATCATCCTGGTAACCTGATATCCGTCAACTCCTGATAGCTGAACATCCATAAGCACAAGATCAAAGTGGTTGCCGTTGCTAATATAATTTATGGCTTCTTCACCGCTTTTGGCCCAGGTTATTGTTACGCCTGAACGTTTGAGTGTAGCCGCCAAATAGGAATAATTTGAAACAACATCCTCAACGATTAAAATGGATTTACCATCCCAGGCATTGATACTATCAGTAATAGTTGAAATAAGCTTTCCGGGCATTTGGTTTAATTTAGTTTTGCTGCTGTGTGTTTTAGCAGGCATGGCAAAAATACTATTAATTTTGTACAATGGAAAAAAGGAAGATAGCATTTCATACATTTGGGTGTAAGTTGAATTTTGCAGAGACATCAGCTATTGCCAGAAAATTCCCTGAAGAGGAGTTTGCGACTGTAGATTTTAAGGAAAAGGCCGATATATACGTTATTCATTCATGCACAGTTACAGCTCAGGCTGAGAAGAAATGCAAAGCTGCAGTTCGTCAGGCGGTACGCCGGAATCCCGAAGCTTCTGTTGCTGTAATAGGCTGCTATTCACAGGTTAAGGGCGATGAGCTTCGTAAAATGCCGGGGGTGGATATTGTACTCGGAAACAATGAAAAGTACAGGCTTTTTGATGTAGTTACTGAAAATGCTGAAGCAGATAAACACGACAGCCATCATTATCATGGTCATGCAATAGATGAACCTACCACTGGTTACATCACTGATAAAGAAATAAAAACATCAAGAATATTTGAACCGGGATATTCGGCTAACGACCGTACCCGTTCATTCTTTAAGGTGCAGGATGGCTGCGATTATTTCTGTACTTATTGCGCCATTCCTTTTGCGCGTGGGCGAAGCAGAAGCTGTCTCTTATACACATCTCCGAGCCCAC
>JAGXGB010000002.1 GCA_024636955.1 Bacteroidales bacterium | reverse complement strand
GTGCACCGTAGTAGGCACTGCAGTTATAGTGCGACCTGCATTCATGAATTGCAATAATGCCATTTGAGCAGTTGCATCCTGCATGGCGACTCTGTCAGGAGCAAAATCTACATACGAGTTGCCTCTTGTAAAGTTCTCTAAAGGTTGATTATGAAACAGGTGGCTATATAATATCTTTTCACTGATAGTAAGCGGGCGATTAAGTATTTCTCTGGCTTTCTGTATTTTAGCAGGTAGGTTGCTGTAAACCCTCTTTATTAATTCTAAGTCAAATAACATGATTGTTGCTTATAATTTAGTCTTCGTTAATACTTTATATAGTTTTCTCTTGCTAGGATCTGAACTGGCGTACTATTGTTCAGGCGCTTGTTCCAGTCCTTAAATGAAGCTCAGATGCATCACTTATCCCCTTTATCTCCAATGAAATAATCTGCTTTGTCCTTAAATAGCACGTTGAATGAGGTTAGGCTGCCATAGATCCTTGTGATATATTGCTGGATGTTTACTTTATCTTCATCGCTCAGGGCGCTTGCATTTACCCTCTGTTCCATCACTCTTAATCTGTCGCGCACCATTACGATCTTGTGAAAGAAACTTTCAATAGGTATTTCCTTTTCTTTCAGAGATGTATCACCGGGATAAAGCACCATACGGCCGCCGGTCCAACGTGAGCCTAATGCAACAGTTTCCTGGATATCAGAGAAACGGCGTAATAACCTGATAAGGCTTTTTTCCATCTTCTCATAAGTAACCATCTCTGTGGGGGTTTCAACTGCCTCAATAACTTTTAAGCCTTCAAAGTTGCGCTGGATTACCCTTGTTCCGTTTTCAATAAAAGTAATTTCCCAGGCATCGGTACGTACCTGTATAATCACACCTTTACCAAATTGCGGATGTTGTACTCTTGATCCTATTCCTAAAATATTCTCCTCCATAATAAAACGGGTTACTATTTACCCATAAGCTTTTGAGTTGGCGCACAAAAATATGCAGACTTTTAGATATTTCAATTTTAAAGCGTACAATTTTAGCTTTTTTCTTTTGACAATTGCAGGAAGTATTGATGTAACTCTACAATTTGCGGTATTGCAAGTGTGTAATCATCATTATTAATGACTAAATCAGCTTTCTGTACTTTTAACTCCTCAGGCCACTGATTCTCCATTCTGTCAACAATTTGCTCACGTGTCATCTTATCGCGTGAAAGCACCCTGTTGATCCTCTCTTCAACGGGACAGGTAATCACAACAACTTTATCGAAGTACTTACTAAAGCCTGTTTCGAGCATAATGGCTGATTCCTGGATAATGTATGGGCTATTGTTGTTCATATAAACCCAGAGTAAAAAGTGTTTCCTGACCCGGGGATGTATCAGGGCATTAAGCCACTGCAGTGCATCAAGGTTATTAAAAATAATGTTTGCGAGTTTGTTTCTGTCAATTCTTCCATCTTCTGACAGGATATCAGTGCCAAACTTTTCAATAATAATATTGGTAACTTCGGGCTGGTCAACTATCTTCTTAGCCTCAATATCAGAGAAATACACTGGCACATCAAGCAGTGCAAATACTTTTGCAACTGTTGATTTACCGCTTCCTATACTACCGGTTAAGCCTACTTTTAGCACCGTTATTGAATTGTACTGGTAAAATTAGGGAATTTGAGCTTAATCACCATACAATCTTTTGGATTTTGCGAAATTACTATGGCTCAACCTTGCGAAGTATTCGCAAAAATGCATCACGTCGCTTCCTGAGCAGCACAGGCTTAATTAAATACCATTCCATAATGGACTCAAAGAAACCATGTTTCTTTTTCGCCCTTATTCGTATAATTCGTTTTTGATCCATCACTGTTCCGTTCTATTTATTTTACAATTAACGGCGCAGAATGTTTACTCGTTGAATGAAAAAGTGGTTAGGGTTTAGGGTTTAGCGGTTCTGGGCACCCTTGAGGTCTCTCCCTTTGGCCGAGATGACGACGTGTTGGTTTTATTTCAAAATCAGGAACTCTACCTTTTCAGGCTCAATTCGAATTACTTTAACGAATGAAGGTTGGCGCACTACTTTAACTTCGGCAAGTTTATTGCCTAAAGCAATGGCAGTTTTATAATCAATTGTTGTAGAAAACAGTGAGGCATCAAGGCGTTCATATTCACGCATTGCAACAGTGCATGTTAAGGTTACCTTATCGGGATAGGTCCTGTAAGCTTTTTTATCAGCGTTTTCTATTCCTATTGGCACTTCAATTTCAGCTTCAGTAAATCTTTCAACTGATATCTCAACCTGAACTGAATCATCTGATAAGGTAATGGGCGGTTTAGTGCGAGGGTTAATGAGTTTTAATGCAACCTGCCGATCCTCCTTAAGATACTTGTACGACTGGTGTTCAGTTGTGATCTTATGTATGGTATCAAGTATCGACTTTACACCATAAATTATGACCGAATCAGGTTTCAGTACCAATGAATCATAAAGCTTAAATTGTGTAACGAATGAAAGCGACACATCAGGAATAACCGGGACTTTTCGCTGGTATTCTGTTTCAAATACAAAACGCAGTGTATCAGGTTCTACCCCCAATAGGTCATTGTCCTGCGGCAATTGACTGGCAATGTCCTTTAAAAAGCGACTTGTTCTGAGGTATCCCCGATATGAATTCTCAACGCGGCGCAGGCGTATATCTGACATGTCAATATTTATACGATTCTTCCTTGTATTGAAGAGCTTGCCGTATAACTCAAGTCCCCTGGCCCTTACATACAGCGTGATAACAGTATCTTCAGCACTGACCAGTATTTTGTCGGTGGGCAAATTTTGAAATGTGAGCTTATACTTTAATGGGGCTTCATAAACCTTAGAAAGTTTAATCAAGCTCCACATAAAGAATGAGATTGCCGCACACACCAAAAAAACAGAGAACTTATTCCGGTAGTTCCTGCCGCTTGGTGAAAATATTCTCCGAAAGGGAAAACTGGCTTTCTTCATTCATCTGGAATTCTCTTGTTCGTACCTACCTGGCTGCCGGAATTGTGTCCTCAAGGCTTGATGCAATCGCCGATTTATCAAAGCGCATTCTTGAACCATCTTCTACTTCTAATGTAAAGGTTGTTTCCTGAACTTCAACGATTTTAGCGTGTAAGCCACCAATAGTAAGTACTTTGTCACCCTTTTTCAGCGACTCACGGTATTTGCGCAAATCTTTGGCTTTCTTAGCCTGAGGTCTGATAAAGAAGAAATAAAAAACAACCATGATAAGTGCAAGGAATATAAGCGAACTATAACCGCTTCCGCCTTCCTGTGGTTGTGTCATTAAAAGGATGTTTGCTAGCATTTTAAATGTTATTTGTTATTATTGATTATTGATTCATTTCTTCGGGCAAAACAACCTGCGCTTTTATTCGCAACAGCGAAGTACTCGGCTGGGCATTACTTAAAACGGTAATAGTTTTATTCTGAAATCCCCGCCTGTTTTCACTGTCAAACTTTACTTCTATCTTATTACTCTGTCCGGGTTTTATGGGTACTGTGGGAAAATCACCTACAGTGCAACCACATGATGTACTTACCCTGGTAATGATAAGGTTAGTTGAACCGGTATTTTTAAACTTAAATGAATAGGCTACTTTCTCACCCTGGATCAGTTTGCCAAAATCATAAAAATCATTCTCAAACTCAATAGCCGGCATTTCTGAATCTTTATCTCCTGATGCTGTATTTGGATTATTTACAATATCAGATGGAAGCTGGTTGTTACCTTCGCCCGACCTGTTGCACGACAGTGAGAGTAATGAAAAGCTAATTACAAGTAAGACAAGTGTATATTGCAAGTGTTTCATTTTACAAAGATAAGTGAATTGAAGCAATTATAATTGATCAATTTCCCGTTTTATCAGCACCTGGTAATCACCCAGGTATTTGAACCCATATTTCTTGTATAAACTGATTGCCGGCAAATTGTCCTTATGCACCTCCAGTTTAACCTGATAGCCATCAGCATACGCCAATTTAAGCGAGTGTTCGAGTAGTTTGTTTGCCAGACCATTGCTGCGATACTTTTCAGCTATTCCGAAGTGATGAATGTAGGTTCTTCGCTTGTCATTGGTGAGCCAGGAAGTGCCTATTACTTCGTCATTATTGTTGACCATGATTTCCAGATGTCCTCCGGCGTTAATGGTTTCCTCAATAATAGCTTTACTGTCACCTCTGTAACTTCCGCCTAATCCTGTTTCATTCCAGAATTCATTAATCCTGTCGAAATATGCGGGATTGTATGAAATAATGCGGGGAAATTCCATCCACAAGAGTTTGAATTTATAAATAACAAGCAGTGATACATTCCATAAATATCAGAATCTGCATAAGCACATTAACTTTAATTATGCTTGTAAGAATGCTGAAGCCTATTCAATAAGTCCCCGCCCCATTTTCTTGATCTTTCCTTCTTTCTTAAGGTCGATAGATATTTTATCGAGTAAACCATTGATAAACTGGCGGCTCTTTGGGGTGCTGTATTCTTTTGAAATTTCAATGTACTCGTTAATGGTAACTTTCACAGGAATAGAGGGGAATTCCATGAATTCAGCAAGCGCCATTTTAAAAAGAATAACATCAAGAAGCGCTATTCTTTCATATTCCCAGTTATCAGCATACTTTGATATCAGAGCGGTGTATTCATCGCTATTTGCTAGAGTTTTCCTGAACAGCTTGAGTACAAAATCACGGATCAGGTCGTCACCTTCTTCATCGGGTGATACCAATAAGGGAGGCAAAGACTGAAACTCATCAGTTGATTTATTCCACTTTTTGATAGTTTTTAACACCATCATTACTGCGGTGTCCATATCATCAGCCCAATAGATGTTCTTTTCTTCAAACAGACTGACAAAAGGATCACTGGCAAGCAATGCGGTAGTAAGCAGACTAACAACAATTTCCTTATCTTCCTTATAGCCCGTTTGTTTGGCTTCCAGGTATTGCCTGAAATCATCTGTTTCCCTGAAAGTCATGTAAATACGCCTGAAAACATCCTTATCGTCACTCCAGTTGATCTTCAACCGGTTTATATGCTTGCGCAACTCACGGTTATTGTCAAACTGGCTTAACAGCTGGTTATCAACAAAACGGGTATTAGGATTAATTTCAGCTTCTGTGGGTAGGAATTTCTGCCGGGCATCAGCCATCATATTACGTGAAATGTCACTGATTTCAAGTAGTGCTGATAGTAGATAAATATAAAGGTCGTAAATGCTATCAATATTGGTGGTAAGTTTCTTTTCACTCATTATCACAGGTGTGTCCACTGTTTGGAAATGAGCATAAAGGCTTTGCATAACCTTTATTCTGAGGTGCCGTCTACTTAGCATGTATAGATTGTAAATGAACTTAATAATTTCAAGGCTGCAAAAGTACGGGTAATGTTAACAACTTTGAGGCAGTTCTGCGTAATATGCTGCAAATTAATTGTATTTTTGTGCTTCGAACCATAGTCTGGTTTTTGTAATCAATCCACTGAGTTAAAGCTAGTAACAATAAAATGGGCAAAGTAATCGCTATTGCAAATCAAAAAGGGGGAGTTGGGAAGACTACAACAGCAATCAATCTGGGAGCTGCATTTGCTGTGCTGGAATACCGCACGCTTATTATAGATGCTGATCCGCAGGCTAACAGTACTTCAGGTGTTGGTTTTGATCCTAAAAATATCAAAACCAGCATTTACGAATGCCTGATGGATGAAGTAGAGCCTAAAAATATTATCCTGAACACTTCTACCCCTAATCTTGATCTTCTGCCGGCACATATTGACCTTGTTGGTGCTGAAATTGAGATTATCAATCAGCCGAATCGCGAAAAGCTGATGCGCAAGGTTATTAACAAGGTAAAGCAGGATTACGACTTCATAGTGATCGATTGCAGCCCTTCTCTTGGCCTTATAACCGTGAATGCTTTAGTGGCTGCCGATTCAGTTGTAGTGCCTGTACAGTGCGAGTATTTCGCTTTGGAAGGACTCGGCAAATTGCTGAATACAATTAAAATAGTGCAGTCGCGTTTAAATCCGCAACTCGACATTGAAGGCATACTGCTAACCATGTATGATTCAAGGCTCAGGCTGTCGAATCAGGTTGTTGATGAAGTTAAAGCACATTTCCAGAATATGGTTTTTGAGACATTGATAAACCGCAATACCAAATTAGGGGAAGCACCAAGTTTTGGTGAAACTATTATTATGCACGATATAAACTCAAGCGGAGCTATAAATTATCTTAATCTTGCAAGAGAAATACTGCAGAAAAACAACCTTACCCGTATTAAATCATCCGAAAAACAAATAAATATTGAAGATGAACTCTAAAAAGAAGGCTCTTGGACGCGGCCTCAGCGCTATATTGGAGAGTCCCGAAACTGATATTACCTCTAAAGATATTTCAGGAAGCTTTGTTGCCGGAGCAGTGGCCGCAATTCCCATCGAACAGATAGAAGCGAATCCTTTTCAGCCAAGAGTTGACTTTGAGCAGGAAGCTCTGCATGAGTTAGCCGACTCAATCCGTGAGCAGGGGATCATACAGCCGCTTACGGTGAGGAAGATGGGATACGACCGTTACCAACTAATCTCTGGTGAGCGCAGGTTGCGTGCTTCGCATATTGCAGGCCTTACAGAAGTACCATGCTATATACGCATTGCCAATGACCAGCAGGTGCTTGAAATGGCACTGGTGGAAAACATACAGCGTGAAAATTTAAATGCACTGGAAATTGCAATCAGTTACCAGCGGTTAATTGAAGAATGTGATCTCACCCAGGAAGATCTAAGTCATAGGGTAGGCAAAAACAGAACAACTGTTACTAACTACATCAGGTTACTTAAACTACCTGCTGAAGTGCAGGTATCAATACGCGACGGTAAAATTACCATGGGACATGCCCGTGCTCTTATAAACATTGAAGATGAAGCTACCCAGGTAGCAATTCTGAGGCAGATAATTGATCTGGATCTTTCAGTAAGAGAGGTTGAAGAAAGGGTACGTAATTACAATAAGCCTGTGCCTCAGCGTAAAACGCCTGTAAAAATCATTATCCCTGAGGAGATCAATAACGTGAGCCGGTCAATTGCCGATAAATTCAAAACCAGGGTAAACGTACAGCTTAACAATAAAGGCAAAGGTAACATCGTTATTAGTTTTCAATCAAAAAAAGAACTGGAGCGCCTGTTACAGGAATTAGTGGCTCCTGAGCTATAAAATGGAGCGCAACTGTCTTCTGAGTTTTAGTAAAAGGTCTGCATCACAGATACTTTTAATCCTTTCTGTTTTACTAATCATTAATTGTACCAACTCTTTTGCCCAGGAGGTTGAAGAAGCGTTAAAATCAGCTGATACTATTAATGTTGCAGTGAGTGATACCGTTAAAAAGCACTCAGCGCATAAAGCAACCCTCTACTCTATGGCATTGCCGGGTTTAGGGCAGGCTTACAATAAGAAATACTGGAAGATTCCTATTATATACGCCGGATTTGGGTATCTGGCATATAATATCAGCAAGAACAACAAGGAAGTTAAAGCATTTACTGAAGCTTACAGGTTTCTGAGTAATGGCGACTCCATCCCCCCTTATAACAAGTACGCAAATTCAGGTTATGATCAAGGACAGTTGTTAAGTGGGCGGGAATATTACGTGCGCAATGTGGAATTATCGGTTATCTTTACTGCTGCATTGTACCTTCTGAATGTAGTGGATGCTGCTGTGGATGCACATTTTTTTGATTATGATATATCAGAAGACCTGAGTTTAAATGTGCAGCCTATCATTATAAGGACTCCGCAACAGCCCTTTGGAACCGGGGGAATTAAGTTATGTATGAACTTTTGAATCTGAAATTGTGAAGATTGTTATAGCAGGATATGGTAGAATGGGACATGAAATTGAGCGGGTAGCCCTTGAAAGGGGGCATACAATTGCCGGTTTTTATGACAGCATGACCGATTGGAGCACTGAAGTATTGCCTGAGTGTGATGCAGTTATTGATTTCAGCACCCCTGATACTGCACCTGCAATTGTAAACAGGTGTTTCGAACTCAATATTCCGGTTGTATCAGGCACCACGGGGTGGAATGACAAAGTAGTAGTTGCCAGGGAAAAGGCAATCCGCGAAAGCAAATCCTTTTTTTACGCCTCTAACTTTAGCATTGGCGTAAATATCTTGTTTGAGATAAACCGAAAGCTGGCTTCATTTTTGTGTACCATTGCCGATTATAAGGTAGCAATTGATGAAACACATCATATTCACAAGAAGGACGCACCAAGTGGCACTGCAATCAGTATTGCCGAGGGCATCTTAAAAGAATGCAAGCGTTACGAATCGTGGGTTTTAAATGTTAACAGGCTCAATAATATTGAAGGGCAAATTCCCGGTAAGGAAGAGCCTAACAGTAACGAAGGACTTATAATTACTGAGAAAGAAGAACGTGCAATATCCATATCCAGTGAAAGAACCGGAGAAGTGTCGGGGACACATTGCATAAGGTGGGAGTCACCGGTTGACTCAATTGAACTAAAGCATACAGCGCACAGCAGGGCAGGTTTTGCATACGGTGCTGTTTACGCAGCTGAATATATTATTGGTAAAACAGGCGTATTTGGCATGAGTGACTTATTGTAGTTAGGTGAATAAATTAATAATATAACTAAATTTGCAAACAATCCCTTCATTTTGAAGGCCATAATAAAATGACCGCATGTCACTTACAATCTTTCTCTTATTACTAATTGCTTTCTTTCCAATCCTGGTATGGAAAACATTTGAAACTGCCGGTTTTAATGGGTGGAAGTCAGCAGTACCATTTCTCAACTACTATATCTGGTTGAAAATAATCAACAAGCCGTTATGGTGGTACATCTTCCTCTTGGTCCCGTTCATCAATGCATTTATGGTAATGCTTATGGTGGTGGAAACACTAAAGTGCTACAGCCGTTACGGACTTCATGAACAAGCGCTGGCAGTTATATTCCCTTATGCCTACCTCCCTTGGCTGGGAATAACAAAAGAAGCTGATTATGTACAACCACAAAACAGGGTTGCACGCAAGAAAACTGCTACCAGAGAATGGGTTGATGCTATTATCTTCGCTGTTATTGCTGCTACCATCATCCGGATGTTTATGGTTGAAGCCTACACAATACCGACTTCTTCAATGGAGAAGTCATTACTGGTTGGCGATTTCCTCTTTGTAAGCAAGCTAAGTTACGGTCCCAAGGTTCCGAATACTCCACTTGCTTTCCCGTTTGTACATCATACACTACCACTCAGCAAATACAACAAATCGTATGTAGAATGGATAAAGCTCCCTTTTTACAGATTTCCCGGTATCACTCCCATCAAACGCAATGATGTTGTGGTTTTCAATTACCCTGACGGCGATACTGTTGCACTCAAGCATCAGAATAACAGCTATTACAGTTTGGTAAGGGACTATGGACGACGCAGAGTGTGGAATGACAAGATGAGTTTCGGCGACATCATAGCACGCCCGGTTGATAAACGCGAGAACTATATAAAGAGGTGCGTTGCTATGCCTGGAGATACGCTTGAAATTATAAACCAACTGGTACATGTAAATGGTGTAGCTTCTCCCCTTCCTGACGATGCGCAATTCAAGTACATTGTAAGGACTGATGGCACCAAGATGAATCCAAAAACTATTGAGCGTTTAGGCGTTACTGAGCAAGTGAGAATGGGACAACAGAATGAATATGAAATCACCCTCACTGACGATGCTGCCCAAAAACTAAAGGGATTTGCAAATATTGAGGAAGTAAAAAAGATCATTCAACCTAAAGGATTCTGGCAGTTTTATACCTTCCCGTTTGATTCAGCCTATTCGTGGAATATCGATAATTATGGTCCGCTGGTAATACCTAAAGCAGGCGTTACCGTGCAACTTAATCGTAAGAATATAGTGCTCTACGAGCGAATCATAAAAGCATACGAGTTAAACACCCTACAGGTTAATGGTGATATAATTCTTATTAATGGCAAGCCTGCAACCGAATATACCTTTAAGATGGACTATTACTGGATGATGGGCGATAACAGGCATAATTCAGCCGACTCACGTTACTGGGGCTTCGTGCCTTACGACCATATTGTGGGAAAAGCTGTATTTGTATGGTTATCACTTGATCCCAACAAATCACTATTCAATGGTAAAGTAAGGTTTAATAAACTAATGAGATCAATACACTAAATTCTAAAATCTATAATATGCAAATAGCTGAAATACATACTCAAAAAGGAGTAATGAAAGTTAAGTTTTACGAGGAAGATGCACCTAAAACAGTGGCTAATTTTACAAAACTCGCAAAAAGCGGTTTCTATGACGGACTAACCTTTCACAGGGTAATTCCTGAATTCGTAATCCAGGGTGGTTGTCCGCAGGGAACAGGTGCCGGTGGACCCGGTTATACTATTAAGTGTGAGCTTAATGGCAACAATCAGCATCACGACAAAGGAGTGCTTTCAATGGCACACGCAGGCAGGGATACCGGTGGATCACAGTTCTTTATTTGTCATAACAGGAAGAATACACAGCACCTCGACAGGAATCATACCTGTTTCGGTAAAGTGTATGAAGGGCTTGACGTGATTGATCAGATTCGCGGAGGCGATGTTATTGAGAAGATTGAAATTAAGGAAGAAACTGAAGCTTAAAGCATTGAAAATACCAATACGAATTATAATGTAAATTGTAGACGAATGAGAACTGTAATATACATTAAAGGACGAATGGGAATTGTAAGGTAAATTCCAATTAGATCATGTTAATGAATCATAAACAATAAACTAAATGAAACTAACAACAACAACTATACTTCTTGCGCTATCTTTCCTGACTGCTTTCTCAGCGATAGCCCAGTCAAAAGGGAATGCCTTTAAAGGTACAATAACATATCAGGTAACTTATCCTGAGGCCAACATCAGTGCTGCACAGGCTGCATCAATGCCTCAGTCGGTTACAATGAAATTTAACGGTAACAAAACGAGAGCAGAGATTAATATGTCGGAATTAAGTCAGGTTTTACTACTTGACTCTGATGCAAAATCAACCATTGTCCTGGTGAATATCAATGGCCAGAAAGCTGCCATCAATCCTAAAAAAGGCGAACGTTCATTAGGCAAAGAACCGGTTGTTGAGCCTGCAGGCGAAAGCAAAGAAATTGCCGGATATGTTTGTAAAAAAGCGAATATCCATTTCGGCGATGAAAAGTCAAAAGCAAGCCCTATAGAGGTTTACTACTCTGATGAAATTGGCAACAACAAAGTATTCTATGATAACGAGTATCGGAATTTAATCGGCATACCACTTGAATTTAAGTATAAGATGCAGGGAATGAACATGCTGCTTACAGCAACCAAGGTTGAATCAGGCAGAGTGGCAAACCGTGAATTTGAAGTTCCGTCAGACTATAAAGAGATGACCCCTGAGGAATTAAGGCAGATGTTTGGAGCTGGCAAGTAAAACATTCAGGCCCAATGGCAACTAAAGGAAACACACTCAGGAAAAACAGGACAAAGGAAGAGCCTGCAGAAGCGCCTAAGCGGCAAAAGAAAGCATCACAGGCTACCACCCCCGTTTGGCTAAAGGACGGCAGGATAGGTAAAGTGATGGGTGTTTTCATGCTGCTGCTTTCCGTTTATCTTCTGTTTGCTTTCTCATCATATCTGTTCCTTTATTTCCAATGGGATGCCGATGATATTTTTACTTATTTCTCATTTGCCGATGTTCTTACCGATAACTCTATTGAAGCTGATAACTGGGCAGGCCGGTTAGGTGCTGCCCTCTCAATCTTCTTTATCAAGAAAGGCTTTGGCATATCAGCCTTCTTCCTGGTATTAATTCTGTTTGTCGCAGGAATGCGGTACGCGTTGAAAATTAAAGTACTGCCTTTATGGAGAACCATTGCACTCTCCCTCGTTGGCACTATGTGGATTACAGTTACACTTGGATTTATCTTCCGCAATACTTCATACGCTATTTTAGGTGGAATTACCGGTTACCAAAGCGCTTTCTGGCTTGAAGGACTACTGGGAAAAACGGGAACAGGCATTCTCCTGTTCTTCGCGCTCATTGCAATTCTTGTTATTGCCTTCAACATGCCTCTGGCGCTGCCTAAGCCGCCCGTATCTCTCGCTGGAGCAGATGATATGGATGCCGATGAATATGATGCAGATAACCTTGCAGGTGGCACTTCTGATCGTAAGATGAACAGCCGCTTCAACAATCCGCTTCCCGAGGACAAGTATAATACTACAGAGTTTGCAGTTAAAGAGGAAGAAGAAGATTTTATCTTTGGAAAAGATGATCTGTTAAAGGGTAAGAATTCGGCTGGTAATCAAAGACACGTTGCCGGTGAAGATGTGGCAGATGATGAGGAGGAAGACCTCTCCATAGCACCTTCGGGTAAGGATGTTGAGTTGGAGATAGAGCAACCTTCTTTAAACCCCGGAGGGAACGGTGCGGGAAATACTACAGCGGGTGCTGATGCTCCACTGCATTTCGGAATTGATACCGAGTTCGACCCTACTCTTGAGCTGCCCGACTACAAACGTCCAACGCTTGATTTGCTTGATGATTACGTGCCTGGCAGTGTATCGTTTGCCGCGCAGAAAGAAGAGCTTGAAGCCAACAAGAACCGTATTGTTGAAACACTGGGCAACTACGGCATTACCATCGATAAAATAAAAGCAACCATTGGTCCAACGGTTACCCTGTACGAAATCATTCCTGCAAAAGGAGTGCGTATTTCCAAAATCAGGAACCTGGAGGATGATATAGCCCTCAGTTTGGCAGCAATGGGAATCCGCATCATTGCCCCTATTCCCGGTAAAGGCACTATTGGTATCGAGGTTCCTAACCTCAAGCCTGAAATAGTTCCTATGAAATCAATACTGGGATCAGAGAAATTCCTGGCTAATAAATATGAACTGCCATTCGGTATTGGTAAAACCATCCAGAATGAGCCATATATTGTTGACTTGTCGCGATTACCGCATATTCTTATGGCTGGTGCTACCGGTCAAGGTAAATCAGTTGGGTTGAATGCCATTATTACTTCCATACTCTACTGTAAGCATCCTTCGGAAGTGAAGTTTATCATGATCGACCCCAAGAAGGTTGAACTTACGCTGTTTTCAAAGATTGAAAGACATTTCCTTGCCAAGCTGCCCGATTCAGAAGAAGCAATCATCACTGATACCCGCAAGGTTGTGCGTACCCTCAATTCTCTTAACATTGAAATGGAGAACAGGTATGATTTGCTTAAAGATGCACAGGTAAGGAACATCAAAGAGAACAACACCCGTTTTATCGCGCGTAAGCTTAGCCCGTTACATGGCCATCGCTTCCTCCCCTATCTCATTGTTGTAATTGACGAGTATGCCGACCTTATAATGACGGCAGGCAAGGAAATTGAACTACCGCTTACCCTGCTTGCGCAGAAAGCAAGAGCCATTGGTATCCATCTGGTTATCGCAACACAGCGTCCGTCAGTAAATATCATCACCGGAACCATCAAAGCCAACTTTCCTGCACGGCTTGCCTTCAGGGTTATATCTAAAATTGACTCAAGGACTATTCTTGACAGTGGCGGTGCCGATCAGCTGATAGGACGTGGTGATATGCTTCTTTCAACAGGTAGCGATCTTTTGCGCCTGCAGTGTGCTTTTGTTGACACCCATGAAGTGGAGAGGGTTACTGAATTTATTGGTTCGCAGCGCGGTTATGCCGATGCTTATCACTTGCCTGAATACGCCGACGAGCAAGACCAAAAAGAGGTTGAATTTGATGCAGGCCAGCGCGATGAACTCTTTGAAGATGCTGCCCGCATTATTGTAGCAACGCAGCAGGGAAGCACATCATTGCTGCAGCGTAAGCTTAAGCTTGGATACAACAGGGCAGGCAGGATTATTGATCAACTCGAAGCCGCCGGTATAGTTGGCCCGTTTGAAGGAAGCAAGGCCCGCGAAGTTAGAGTTGCCAATGAAATGGCTTTGGAACAGTTTTTGAAGGACATGTCTTTAGATAATCCCAGGAACGAATATTAACCTTCAATTACTGAATATTATCAATAACTGAATATCATTATTAACTGAACTTCATTTACTGATCAATAACTGAATATCATCAACTACTGAAATCATGAAGAAATTAATCTTTTCAAGCTGGATACTGCTCCTCGCCATCTCCGTTTCTGCACAAACCGACAACAATGCCCAGAAGATACTCAAAGAGGTATCGGCAAAAACCAAAAGCTACAATACAATACGCCTTGAATTCACCTATAAAATGGAAAACAAGGCCCAAAGCATCAACGACAGTTACAAAGGAGTGCTTATTTCAAAAGGCGACAAATACAAACTAACCGTATCAGGACAGGATGTGATCAGTGACGGTAAAACCGTATGGACCTACCTGCAGGATGCCAATGAAGTACAGGTGAATACCGTAAGTGAAGATGAAGAAACCATCAATCCTACCAACCTGCTTTCATCCTACAACGAAAACTTCAAATCGAAGCTCATAAAAGAAACCCCACAAGAGCAAATAATCGAGCTCACCCCCATCAAAAAGAAGAACTTCAACAAAGTAAAAGTTATCATTGACCGCACCAAAAAAAGCGTAACCTCCCTTTCAATCTACGACAAGAACGGCTCCATATACAGCTACATCGTCAACAAAATGGACGTTAACCAAAACTTTTACGACAACATGTTCACATTCAATGCTGCCGCACATCCCGGGGTGGAAGTTATTGATATGAGGTAATTTTCAGCTATCAGCTTTCAGCTTTCAGCTTTCAGCAATTTGTTCTTGGTTCTTGTTTCTTTTTTTTTTCAAGGCTAAAGGCTAAGGGCTAAAGGCTAAAGGCTAAGGGCTAAAGGCTAAAGGCTAAAGGCTAAAGGCTAAAGGCTAAGGGCTAAGGGCTAAGGGCTAAAGGCTAAAGGCTAAAGGCTAAAGGCTAAAGGCTAAAGGCTAAAGGCTAAGGGCTAAAGGCTAAAGGCTAAAGGCTAAAGGCTAAAGGCTAAAGGCTAAAGGCTAAAGGCTAAGGGCTAAGGGCTAAAGGCTAAAGGCTAAGGGCTAAAGTGTTTAGCGTATTGCGGAATCATTGATTCTTTGTTTTGGTTGCATCATGACCTGTGGGACCTGTGCGACCTGTAGGACGAGTGGGTAACATTATTATATCAATCACCCTATGTAAGAATGTACTAACCCCAAAGGGGTGGGCATTATTATAGGGTGACATTATTATAGAACAATTGATGGATTTTGTGGTTTAAACAGCAAAATTCATATATGGGCTCTCTGTACAATATCATTTCGTTTATTCACTCCTGGAACAGGTGGATCATTGTTATCGCCGGCCTGCTGTTAATGGGTATGGCTATTTCTTACCTTTCCAACAAAAAGACCTACAACTCATCACTGAATGCTGTTGCATTAACCTGGATTAGCTCCCTGCACATCCAGTTGTTGCTTGGCATCATACTTTACTTCTTTCTGAGCCCCCTCACGCAGGCAGCCTTCAACGACTTCGGCAATGCTATGCGAACAACAGGATTGCGTTACTGGGTAATGGAACACAGCTTCCTCAGCCTCCTCGGCATCATATTAGCCCAGGTCGGCTTTTCAATCAGCAAAAGAAAGAAGGACAACCGCAAGAGAATTAAAACATTGTTGATCTATACAGTTATTGCATTTATCCTGATAATACTGGCTATACCGTTTGGACATTTGGGTGTTGAGAGACCGTGGTTTAGGGTTTAAAACAACTTCCCTATTGCAAAACCAAAAAATGGTATAATAGTCATACTGATTAATAACCGGTGTAAAACTGATTCGCCATATCAAGTCTTTGCCGGCGAAAACAATATTTTACAAAACTGGCAAAGTAAATTTAAATTCACTTCCTTTACCTGCCTCGCTCACTACCCAGATTTGACCGCCATGTTTTTCTATAAATTCTTTACAGAGAAACAGGCCTATCCCTGTTCCAATTTCACCAGCCGTACCTTTAGTTGTGAGGACTTCGGAGATATCAAAAAGTTTTGACTGATTTTCAGTGGATATTCCAACTCCATTGTCAGACACCGATATCATAACATGGTCGGTATTCTGTTCTCCGTTAATAATTATTTTACCCTTAATGTCAGTAAACTTTATTGCATTCGATATGATGTTAAGAAGTACGGTTTTTAACATATAGGGATCAGCATAAATATTAATACTCCCGGAACCAGAATCAGAGATTGAGATTTGTTTTGCATGCGCACCCGGATTGAGAATTTCCAGGACACTACTGGAAATGTCAGAAAAGCTTAAAATTTGTGGATTGAAAGGGATGCTGCCTTGTTGCATTCTTACCCACAGTAATATGTCTTCCAGTAATTTATTAGTGATTCTTGCCGATTTACTTATTTTTTCTGCGATATCTTCAATTTCGTTGATACTGAGACTGCGTATTTCTTCCACTAAGTAGTCTGATAATCCAATAATGTTATTATGCGGAGCTTTTAAATCATGTCCGAGTATTGATATAAAACGGTCTTTGTCTTCATTCAGGCGCAGTAATTGTTTTTCACTTTCTTTTAGTGTAATTTCTGCTTCTTTTATCTTTTGAATATCAGTACAAGTCCCGAACCACTTAATAATCTCACCTCCGGCATTTATTTGTGGCACTCCACGAATAAGCCACCAATGATATGTACCATCATGGCACCGTAAACGGCACTCAATAGAATATTCAGCATGGTGGTTCACTGCATATTGCCATGCATCCCATGCTCCTTGCTTGTCATCAGGATGAAAAGGACTGTTCCAACCATGACCATAACTTTCTTCAAGTGTCAGGCCTGTGTAATCTACCCATTGTTGATTGAAAAAAGTATTCCATCCATCAGCTCTGGTGGTCCATACTATCTGTGGCATTGACTCGGCCAAAGAGCGAAACTCCATTTCACTTTCTTTCAATGTTTGTTCTGCTCTATGTAGTTTATCGCCAAAATTACCTGATACTTTAACTACTATAAATATAACGAATACAACAACAATGAATAAAACAAGTGCTACCGAAAGAGTTGGGCTTTTAACTATGAAAGTGAAGTTTGTAATTAATATTCCCTGAACAATAACAGCAGAAATTACGATGGGTAAAAAGGATCTTAATAGTCGAAGAGTGAAAACATTATAGTCTATCAGATTGAATGTCCAATATTTTAATTCAAAAACACGAAGTAAAAATATACTGAATAATAAAAAGCAAATAGCAGTTGGTAATGCAACCGGAATAATTGCACTACCATATAGAAGCGGTGCTTTAAACAGATATCCTATAATTAAAACGGAGACTATTAGTAATACCAGGAGGGATAAGCTGCCCCCTATATATTTGATTACAATACTTTCGTTCCTAATTGATAAGATACTTATACTGATGAAGATTAACAACCATGCTGTAATCGGCGACATTCGACCAATAGGAACAAATCCCAAAACATGTGGGTTTTTCAGAAAAATATTCTCAATATCCCAACTGAAATCAAATATATAGTCGAGAAAAATATTCAAGCAGAACAAAACGATTAACGTAATAAATGCAGTTGCACCGAAATGGGCAAGGCGTGATTTCTTAGAAAGTAAATTCGAAACAGATATTATACTTAGAACGGCAAATATTAATGCAGTTGATGGAGCAATTGGGATATAATTTAAAGAAAAGGAGGTTGCAGGTATATTATCAAATATCCATCCCAGCATACTTAGACCTGCAACAAATGTTACAAAAAAAAGAAGCGTTTCCTTTCTTTTTAGGATTTGAAAGCTATATGATTTTGCAGAATTCATTTTCTTACTTTACAATGCTTATTAATTAACTCAAACAATACATTCTGTTTAATCGGTTTAGCAATATAATCATTGCACCCGGCTTGCATAGCCATCTGCTTTATTCATATTGTACCTACCCAAAACCATGTGATAAAACTATCTGATAATCTGAAAGTTAAAAAAGGTAAAAGTAGTTTTATTTTAGACCAAACACACGTGTGTTTATTTATATTTATCCCCTGAAATTATTATTCAACTATTTAATTATTGTAATACTGGTGAAAGACTCTATATATACTCTTCACCTGCAGATATGGTTTCTGCAGGTGGAGAGCTTCTGTATTATGTGGCGGGATTAATTATTTCTATCTATCGCAACTGCTGTAATATTATTATTTGCGTCAATCGAAATGTCGTAATCAAAGCAATCATCCATTTGCTGTGTTTCAACATAATTATTATCATCGACAGTAATGGTAAAGGTCACCAAACCGGGCGCATATGAAGCATAAGGAGAAGAAGTTCCAGGGTCAACATTGTTTATGTTTATGGTATTCCCACCTGAAGTTTTAACCTGAACGCTTGCTTTTTGAACACCATTGTTGATTATTCTTGCTGAGGGGTCTTCATTTTTACATTTATTACAGCTGCTAAAACCTGTAATTAATAATGTTGCGAATAGAATTAATAAGCTAATTTTTACGATTTTCATATTGATAGATTTAGTTAAAACATTACTGTGTAATTCCTGCAATTTTAGGGATTAAAATTGCAACACACTTACAAAAATTCATAATATAGTTACACATATTTAGATAATTTCACCTCACAACCCATTATTTGATGATACCAGTATTATTTTTCACATACTCACATACCAATCCCCCAAAACCTCCGTTTCAATATAAACTGCTATCTAAATGCATGATATTGAACCTTATTACGCCTGGGAGGACTTGTACAACTCATCAATGGATGAACGCTCGCCGTTTTATGGGAGAGAGTATAGTGAGATGATTTGTACCAACGTGATCTACAATTACTACATCCACCCACGGTGGGATGAGATTGGCTCTGCTACTTTATACACGAAGGTTTTGTATGCCGATTACCAGGAGGGGTTTGCGATAATTGAATTGCTGGGCGAGTGGAACGATTGCCTGTATAATGATATCATGTACCTGAAACGCAACCTGATAGAGCCGCTGATGCGCGAGGGGATTAACAAGTTTATACTTATTGGCGAAAACGTGCTTAATTTCCATGCCGATGATGATTCATATTACCAGGAGTGGTTTGAGGATGTAGAGGATGGCTGGATTGCCTTAATCAACTTCAGGGAGCATGTGCTTGATGAGTTCTACCACGCCCGCCTTGATTATTACCTGAACATTGGCGGTTTATTGAAAAGTGTAAACTGGCGCACACTAAGCCCCCGTAACCTGGTCACAGTCATTGATCACCTGATCACTAAGAAGCTTAATCAGTAACAGCTCTCAACATCTCATGTTTCCCCGGCGGTCCTTTAATTCTTTCAACTTTAAAGCCGCACTCCTGCATCATCCTTCTTACAACACCCTTGCTGCAGTAGGTAACAAGCACCCCTCCCCTTTTCATCATGTCATTGAGTTTTAAAAACATTTCCTTTGTCCAAAGCGATGGTTCGGTATCGGGTGAAAATGCATCAAAATATACAAGGTCGTACTTGTGATGCTTTTCAGCGATGTTGTTACTAACAGGATCGTAATCCTGCAATGTGGACCTTACTGAGGTGAAGTTAAAGTGTGGGGATAGTTGTGTTGACTCTGAAAATGACTCTGACGAATTAGTTTGATCAAACATAAGATGCATTTTCTCAAACGTATCCTGAAGCTCGGGTACTGAAAGCCTATCGCAGAAATTCAGTTCTTTAACGATATCAGCGTCTATTGGGAATGGTTCGAGGGCAGTGTAGTTGATGTGAAGAGCGTGTTCATGATGCTCCGATGTGTTGTTGATTTTATTTAATTCCATCAAACTTAGTAAAGCATTCAACCCGGTTCCAAAACCTACTTCAAGGATGTTTAATTTGTCAAAATATTGCTCCCTGTCATGTTGCGACTTATTCTCTACTGTATTGCCCCTGTCATGTTGCAAACTGTTCTCCACTGTATTGCCTATCGCCTGATGTGGTTCAATATCCATCAAATACTGCATTCCCGCCTCTATGAACACATGCATTGATTCCTGCACTGCCCCATGGGTGGAATGATAATGCTCATTCTTCAGGCTGTTGAAAATAGTGGTTGAGCCGTCCTCTGTTATGCGGATGCTGTGTGTATTCATTGCTTATTTATTATAGATCAACTCAATATCCTTCACCGGCTCATTAAAAACATGGTTGATAATGGGCGTGCTGTTAGGCAGCGAGTAGGAATTGAGCGTTGCACCTTCGGCAGTGTAAAGTGTATTTGAGATTTCATCGAAAGCAATGGCGGTAACACCGGATGCTGTAAGATACCTGAAAACGCTTCCCGATAAGGGTTTGTACCAGAATACGGATGTGGGTGTCCCGATAAAGTAATCGGTGCCGTTGCCCGATATGATTTGGATGGGTTCAGCGGTTACAGTGTGCAGCAATACAAGTCCGTTTGTATTTACATCGTATTCATACGCCTTATTGATTCCATCCGTGTTGATAATCAGGAAAATACGGTCGGTTTTGATGTTAAGTATATCAATTATTTGTCCGGTAAAGTTTATGGATGCAAAAAGGTTCCCGGCAGGGTTGTTAAAGACCATAAAGGTGTTTTGATTGGTGCTATAAGGACTGAATACAGCCACTATGCGATCGTTGAAATGCATGACCCGGGTAAACGCCCCGCCCTGGTATTTGGGCGTTGTTACGATCTTCAATCCGTCGTTATTGTATGATTCAACACGTCCTTCATTGATGCCCACAGCAATGCTTCCATCTACACCTGTGAAGGCGGTAAAGTAAGGCAGTGAGCCACTGCTGAAGGCCGGAACTGACCATGCAACATTCTTTTCCTTCAGGTCATATCCGGTTATGCCGCTGATCAGGGAGCCACTGCTATAAAACATGTTATTGCGGGAATCGGCATACCCTCCGATATATTCTGAATTCCACGACCACAGGAGTTCTACTTCGTCAGTCTGTTTGAGACTGTTAAGCTTATTGGCATTCAGGTTTCCGGTTACAACCAGCACATCATCCAGTTCCCTTGTGAGTGGGTTGATGCCGATGGTATACCAGTATCTGTAAATCTCCTGCCCCACTTCTATCCTGATCTGCAGGAAGTTTTCACTGCCGGTAATGTACTTATTGTCGATCACCAGATAGTTATCTATAAAATAGCTGTTGCTGCCGGAATTATTGCTACTTGTATTGCTGCCCGAATTATTGTTGCTGGAACTAATGCTGCCGGGATCAATTGATTTTCCTGATACTACAGGTTTAAGGTCGGTATCAGTAATCGACAGTGTAATGGTGCTGATTGGTATATTATGACTGACATTGGCTTTGATAAAAACTGTATCGAAGGTGTTAAAAATCTGATTTTCAGCGGGGGTTATGAGTTCAACCACAGGCTCAGGTACAACCTCAGGTTCCTTCTTGCAACCTGTGGTTACATAACCAATGGTTATTACCAAATACAGAAATACCCATCCGTGTTTAAACATGGTTTTGTTAAAACAAATATTAATACCTTTAAGCCACAAAATTAACGTTTCATGCTTGATAATATTCATTGTGAGAATATATTGTTTCTGGATATAGAAACGGTATCGCAATATGCGGGTTATGAAGAACTTCCTGAAAATCTCAGGATTTTATGGGACTACAAGGCATCACTCATCGCGCACGACGAAACCTATACGCCTGCAACTTTATACGACCGCGCCGGCATATATGCTGAGTTCGGGAAGATTGTGTGCATTTCTGTCGGACACATCCGCGACAAGCATCTTCGCATAAAGTCGTTTTACGGACATGATGAGAAGGCACTTCTTGAAGAATTTGCTGATTTACTTAACAAGAGCTACAACAGGAAGGAATCGCTTTTATGCGCGCATAATGGCAAGGAATTTGATTTCCCTTTTATAGCCCGCCGGATGCTGGTGAATGGTATAAGGCTGCCGATGACGCTGAATATAGCAGGTTGCAAGCCGTGGGATATTAAGCACCTTGACACGATGGAGCTGTGGAAGTTTGGTGATTATAAAAGTTTTACATCGCTGGCACTTCTTACTACTATTTTCGGAATCCCATCGCCAAAGAATGATATCCAGGGCAACCAGGTAGGTGCTGTTTACTGGCAGGAAGGCAATTTGGAAAGGATTGTGAATTATTGCCAGAAGGATGTTGTGGCCATTGTGCAGTTGCTAAAGCGATACAAGGGTGAAGAATTGATAGCTGATGATGATATTATCGTGGTTTAAATGAAGGAAACAGGATGATATTATCGTGGTTTAGAGGAATATACCTTAAATCCCTTCAGAATTATGTTAAGAAAGCTTAAATACCTTTATAATTAGTTTTGTTACATTGAAGAATAATTAATTTTGCAAATCAAACCTTAAAATTTGTTTATGAAAAACACGCTCACAGTTGCAATTCTGGCGCTGACCATGATCATTAGTATGGATGCATCAGCGCAGAAGAAAAAGAAAGATTCAAAGGCAACTAAAAATGAGAATGAATTAATCCTGAAGACCCATAACGATACAATAAGTTATATCATAGGTCGTGATATTGGCAATAATTTGAAGACCAACGACATTGAGGTTAACACCGACATCTTTAGTGCAGGTGTAAAGCACGGATTGAGTGGACATGATTCACTGCTTACCGAAGAAGAAACTACAAAGATGATGATGCAGTTTCAGCAGGAAATGATGGCCAAAAAAGAGAAGAAGACTGCAAATGAATCATCTGCTGAAAAGGCAAAAGGAACCGCGTTTCTGGCAGAGAACAAAAACCAGCCGGGTGTGACTGAAACCGCAAGCGGGCTGCAATATAAGGTGATCACAGAAGGTACAGGCGACAGCCCAACCCCCGAAGATGTTGTGGAAGTTCATTACACAGGCAAATTGCTCGACGGCACTGTGTTTGATTCAAGTGTGGAAAGAGGCGAGACTGTAAAGTTCCCATTAAACGGTGTAATCCCAGGATGGACTGAAGGATTACAATTAATGAAGCCGGGTTCAAAGCACATGCTTTATATACCTTCAGCACTGGCCTATGGCGACCGTGGTACCGGCCCAATACCCGCAGGTGCAACCTTGATTTTTGAGGTGGAGTTGATTTCGGTTGAGAAGAAATAGGGATTAGGGGTTAGTGGTTAGTGGTTGGTGGTTAGTGGTTAGGGGTTAGTGGTTAGGGGTTAGTGGGTTTAGTGTTAAGGCTAAAGGCTAAAGGCTAATGGCTAAAGTAAAAAGTGAAAAACCCGGTCCCTCCCGTCCCACTTGTCCTACTAGTCCCACTGGTCTGCCACTATAAAGATGGACAAAAAGTTCAGTTTTTTAGGGGCCAATACACCAATATAAATACATTGAACCCAGAACCCAGAACCCAGAACTATCAAACGCTCCGCGCCCAGCGCCCAGCACTCAGCTCCTCAACAAAGAACAAGGAACAAAGAACAAATAAGCTGATAGCTGACGGCTGATAGCTAACAGCAAAAAGCGCAGCTTTTGTTAATAACTTTTATTTCATTCTTTTTGAAATTCATCAGGATGGTTGAGTAATTTTGACCAATGGAAGAGAACAAGCAAAAACTGAAAGACGCTGCCCGCGGAAAGATTACTAAATCAGATATTTTTAACCACGGGAAGTTGCCGCCACAGGCTATTGAACTTGAAGAAGCAGTGCTGGGGGCTATAATGCTTGAAAAGGATGCACTGGCATCAATCATTGATATTATCAGGCCTGAAGCTTTTTATAAGGAGGCACATCAGACTATCTTTTCAGCTATTACCAGGCTTTTTGCGAAGACTGAACCTATTGATATTCTCACAGTAACCAATGAACTTAAGTTTACTGGTGAACTGGAAGCTGCAGGAGGGCCTTTTTATATTGCCCAACTTACTAACCGTGTTGCTTCAGCAGCGAATACGGAATTCCATACACGCATTGTAATTCAGAAATTCATTCAGCGTGAGCTTATAAGGATATCGTCAGATATTATACGTGATGCCTACGAGGATACTACTGATGTGTTCAGTTTGCTTGATAAGGCGGAGAATGAGCTCTTTTCAGTAGGTGAAAACAACTTGCGCCGCAATTATGTGGATATGCAGTCGCTTATCAGAAATGCTGTTAAGCAAATTGAGGCCGCCAAGAATAACCAGGGTACTTTTAGTGGGGTTGGTTCAGGATTTACTGAGCTCGACAGGGTAACGTCAGGATGGCAACCGTCTGACCTTATTATCATTGCTGCCCGTCCGGGTATGGGTAAAACTGCTTTTGTGCTTACCATCGCGCGTAATGCAGCTATTGATTTCAATAAACCGGTGGCTGTATTCTCGCTCGAAATGTCGTCAGTACAGTTGGTTACGCGTTTAATATCCGCGGAAGCGCAATTACCGGGCGATAAGTTGCGTAAGGGTGATTTGCAATCATATGAGTGGCAACAATTGAATTCAAAGATAAACAACCTGATTGATGCGCCCATCTATATTGATGATACACCTTCACTTTCAATCTTTGAATTAAGGGCTAAGGCGAGGCGTTTGAAGGCGCAACATAATATCCAGATGATCATCATCGATTACATCCAGTTGATGTCAGGTGGGATTGAAAGAGGCAGCGGGAACAGGGAGCAGGAGATCAGTACTATCTCAAGATCATTAAAGAGCCTCGCCAAGGAGCTAAATATACCGGTAATAGCCCTGTCGCAGTTGAACAGGTCAGTTGAAGCACGCCCAAGTAAAAAGCCGTTGCTCTCCGACCTTAGGGAATCGGGTGCTATTGAGCAGGATGCTGATATGGTACTCTTTATATACCGACCTGAATACTACAAGCAGGATCAAGGAGAAAATGGCGAAAACCTGCAGGGTGTTGCTGAAATCAGTATTGCCAAGCACAGGAATGGTGCGTTGCACGATATACAATTGAAGTTTATTAGTAAATATGCTAAATTTGTTGATCCTGATTCGGCTGACAACCCATTAAGTAACGGCATGTCGCAGAATGTTAATTTCTTAACCGTTCAATCAAAATTAAACGACGACGATGATAACAAGGAGCTGCCGTATTAACTGGGAGTTGCCTTATTTACTCAAAGAACTGCTGTATTAACAGGGAGTTACCTTATTAACAAGGAAACTGCTGTATTAACAGGGTATAAGTAACAAAATAGTGTATTTTCCGTTATTAGGTTAAACTTTTCAGAATGAAAAAGACCCTCATTACTATTTGTTTAATCTTGCTCATATTTGACCTTAAGGCTGCTTATCTTTTGATACCTATGGATAAGGTTCAGAAGAACCACCTAAAGGCCTACGGCTTAACATATTGGGTATTACAACGCCAGGTTGAAGTGAGCTGGCTTTTGAATTACCGCGGGGGTAGTTTCATGTTCAAACACCATCCTGATCTTGAAGGGGAATGCATTGTGCGGGGTATCACTTACCAGGTGCTTGCTGATGTACAGCAGGATGCGATATTGCAGGAAATAGCCGATCCGCAATCGAATATGGATGAGATGAAGCTTCAGAAAGCGCCGAAAATAGCGGTTTACACGCCCAAAAACAAGCTACCGTGGGATGATGCGGTTACGCTTGCATTAACTTATGCTGAAGTACCTTATGAAGTTGTGTATGATGAGGAAGTAGTTGGAGGCTCCCTCCCACTCTATGATTGGCTTCACCTGCATCATGAAGATTTCACAGGTCAGTTTGGAAAGTTCTGGTCTGCATACCGCACCGCCCAATGGTATATTGACGATGTAAGAACCACGGAGGCTACGGCAAGTAAACTTGGATTTTCAAAGGTGTCAGATTTGAAGCTCACTGTTGCGCAAAAGATCAGAGAATTCACTTCCGGTGGTGGTTACTTGTTCGCTATGTGCTCAGCGCCCGATAGTTATGATGTTGCCTTAGCCGCAGAGCATGTAGATATTTGTGATGTTATGTTTGATGGCGATGGGGCTCAACACGATGCCAATGAGCACCTGAATTATGACAATTGTTTTGCCTTTACAGATTTTAGTGTAGTATTGAATCCTTATGAATACGAAATTTCAAATATTGACGTTAGTACCACCCGAAGAGTTAGTATGACTGATGATTTCTTTACCTTGTTTGAGTTTTCAGCTAAGTGGGACCCTGTGCCTACTATGCTTACACAAAATCACGACCAGATCATAAAAGGATTTATGGGACAGACTACCGCTTTCAATAAGAAATATGTGAAATCGAATGTGATCATTATGGGTGAGAACAAATCGGCCAACGAAGCCCGGTATATACATAGTTCATACGGAAAGGGCACTTTTACTTTTTATGGAGGCCACGATCCTGAAGATTACCAGCATTTGGTTGGTGACCCTCCTACTGACCTGAGTTTATATCCCAATTCACCAGGTTACAGATTAATTCTGAACAACATACTATTCCCTGCAGCTAAGAAGAAAAAACAAAAGACCTGAAAATCATATCAGCCAGGAAGAGCCAAAGCCTGGCCCACACAACTATTCCCCGCAGCTAAGAAAACAACAAACCCTGATGCAAAATCAATCTGAAAAAGCACTACTAAACTTCAGAAGTTTATTAATCAAAAGACCCACTCTCACCACATTTACTACTTTACTAACATTTACACTAATCCTCTTCATTGCGTTGCCAATATCGGCATTCAGCCAGAAGAAGTATTCAATAAGTGGCTATGTAAGAGAGAAAGAGAGTCGCGAGCTCTTACCCGGAGTTAACATTTACCTGCCTAATCTTAAGGTTGGGACTATCACCAACAACTATGGATTCTACTCGATTGTACTTCCCGAGGGAGTATATGAGGTGGTATATTCATTTGTTGGATATGACCACGTAGTACAGAGTATTGAGTTAAAAGCAAACAAATTAGTAGATGTTGAGTTAACGGGTATTACCCTGCAGGAGGTGGTGATATCAGGAGAGAAAGGACAAAGGATCAGCGAAAGCACTGATATGAGTATGATCTCACTGCCCGTGCAACAGATAAAACAACTTCCGTCGCTACTTGGAGAGAAGGATGTTTTTAAGGCTTTGCAGCTATTGCCGGGTGTTCAGAAAGGCTCGGAAGGTAACAGCGGCATTTACGTTAGAGGCGGTGGTCCGGATCAGAATCTCATAATTCTGGATGATGCCCCGGTTTATAATGCAAGTCACTTGTTTGGGTTCTTCTCCATTTTCAATGGTGATGCACTTAAGAGCGTTGAGCTTATAAAGGGCGGATTCCCTGCACGTTACGGTGGCAGGTTGTCGTCAGTTATTGAAATGACCATGAAAGATGGCAATAAGCAGAAATTTTCAGGGGAAGCCGGGATAGGTCTTATATCATCCCGTTTAGTGCTTGAAGGTCCGATCAAAAAGAACGTTTCATCCTTCATTGTTTCAGGACGCCGCACTTATATTGATGCGCTGATTCGCCCTTTTATGACCCGTGAAGAGAGAGCCGGATATTACTTTTATGATTTGAATGCCAAGGTGAATTATGACATTGGGCCAAAAGACAGGGTATATTTAAGTGGCTATTTTGGAAGGGATAAGTTTAATGTGGTTACAAAGTATGGTGATAACGAACGGGAAGAAGGAGGCTTATACTGGCAGAATGCTACAGCCACAGCCCGCTGGAACCATCTGTTCGGATCAAGGGTGTTCTCAAATACTTCATTGATTTATAGTCAGTATACATTAAGCATTTACAACTATACCAAAGAAAACCAGAATGCGTATACATTAAAATACTCATCAGGTATAAGGGATTTGTCAGCCAAGTACGATCTTGAGTATAATGCTTCACCTTTTTACCATCTGAAAACAGGTTTTAGCCTCACCAACCACATGTTTGCGCCACGTGCAATTGTTGAACGGGATGATGCAAATCAGGTTTATAAAAATGACAAGACTAATTATGAGTCGCTTGAGGGTGGTGTGTATCTTGAAAACAACCTTACATTTTCTGAAAATCTAAAAGCAAATGCAGGTGTGAGGTTGAGCACTTTTGTAGCTGATAATAAGAACTATATGGCGCTTGAACCGCGCTTTGTGATGAATTTAAGGCTGATGAATAATCTTTCAGTGAAGGCCGGTTATGCTGAAATGAATCAATATATACATCTGTTGAGTAATACAGGTATAGGATTGCCTACCGATCTTTGGGTACCTTCAACCACACGGGTTGAGCCCCAGCATTCAAAACAGATATCAGCCGGGATAGCCAAAGACTTTACTGATTCTGATGTGACTGTTACGGTTGAAGGCTACTACAAACTGAGTGATAAAATTTTAGGCTATAAACCCGGTGCAAGTTTTCTTGCACTTGATGATCCTACTGAAGCCGAAGCTTTCACCTGGGAGGATAACGTAACTGCCGGTTCGGGTACATCATATGGTGCTGAATTCCTGATACATAAGAAGACAGGCAAATTAAACGGATGGGTAGGTTACACACTTTCGTGGACTAAATTGAAGTTTGATGAATTGAATTTCGGGAAGGAATTTTGGGCAAGGTACGACCGGAGGCACGATATTTCAGTTGTTGCAATCTATAATATAAAGCCTTCAATTAATTTTTCAGCCACCTGGGTATATGGCACCGGTAATGCAATTACACTGCCTTTAGGTGATTATCCTGCAATCACGCACAATCCGCTTGAAGGTTCTGGTATCCCTACGGGGTCGTCGCCATGGAACCCCTATTTTAATTATGTGACTGATTACGGTGAGATGAATTCATCAAGAATGAAGCCTTACCATCGATTGGATTTTGCCTTCCAGTTCATCAAAATAAGAGAAAGGTACCAAAGAACCTGGGAAGTAGGATTTTACAATGCCTACAATCGTAAAAACCCATTCTTCTATTTTATTGACGAGGAATATGATAATAACACTGTTACAACAAAACTGAAGCAGGTTTCTATCTTCCCGGTTATACCTTCTGTCACCTATTCTATAAAGTTCTAAGTCATCTAAAGTTAGGTCATCAAATATTAGTTAAGTCAAAAATATTCTATAAGATTCCAGATCATGCTCAAAATAATAAATACATCACTTTTTTTCCTCGCGTTATTGGTCTTCACAAGTTGTGAAAACATGGTAACAGATGTTGAAGCACCCCCTTCTGATCCTAAAATAGTTGTAACTGGTTTCATATCGCCTGACAACGAATTCAATCGTATACGGGTATACATGAGCAGGCCTTTGTATTCAACCTACAGCACTTCAGCAGGCTATCCCGGCGAATCATCAACGGAGTACAAAGATGCTACTGTTGTGCTCTCTGACGGTATCAATACTGTCACAATTGACTACAGCGGTGACCTTAATGGTTATTCCGTTGATCAGGCTGATTTCCCGATTGTTAAGGGAACCACGTATTACCTTAAAGTTACTGCTCCAGGTGGGTTTTTGGCTGAGTCGTCATGCACAGTGCCTGTTGACTCACCTCCTGATATTGAAGTTACTTCCATTGATTCAACCAATGATTTTGGAAACAAGACTATACAAATAACCGGAAGGTATAAGGACATTGAAGGTACCGGTCATAATTACAGTGTATCAGTTGGAACTATGTCTACCTGGAATTGGAATGGGAATGATGACGCCTATTTTGAGAAAATTGGATTTCAGAATGGAGAATATTATATAACCGATGAGTTTAATGACAACCAGTTTTTTGCGTTTAAAACGTATGAGCATTATCTTCAAACGGTCAATTCCAATAAAATATACCTGTTTTTAGCGCTTACTGATATTGACTTCTACAACTACCACAAAGGAATGGACAATTATGAAGGCGATAATCCCTTCTCAGAGCCAACACCAATCTATTCAAACATAACAGGTGGTGTAGGGATCTTCGCCGCGTACAATCAAAAAATCATTGAGATTGAATTGTAGAAACGCGATTAATTCGTAGAGACGCGATTAATCGCGTCTCTACAATCATGGGACGTAATACAATCGCGATTATTGCCTGATATAGGTTATATAAGAATAATCAAAACCCAACGTCCCATTATCAATGATATCTTCGCGTTCTGATTCAATCCATTTGGTTAGATCAATTTCAGGGAAGAAGGTGTCAGCGGTAAAATCCTTATGCACTATTGTCAGGATTAGCTTGTTGGCATGTGGAAGGAACGCTTCGTAGATTTGGGCGCCGCCGATGATGAAGTTTTCTTTATTGTTGTCGAGTAAATCTAATGCTTCATTTAATGAATGGGCAACGATGCAACCCGGGAACTCCATGGTGGTATTGCGGGTCATTACTATGTTCCTTCGGCCGGGAAGCGGTTTGAAAGGCAACGATTCGTAGGTTGACCGTCCCATTACAATGGTATTTCCCATTGTTAATCGCTTGAATCTCTTTAGATCATCAGGAATATGCCATAATAATTTATTCTCACAACCGATGGCATTGTTTTGGGCTATTGCTACTATAAATGATATGCTCTTCATTGTCATCATTATTTTATACCGCCACTGATGCTTTAATAGCAGGGTGCGGATCGTATCCGGTAAGGGTAAAGTCGGAAAATTCGAAATCATTAATATCTTTTACTTCCGGGTTTAACGTCATAACAGGCAATGCTCTGAAAGGCCTGCTCAACTGAAGATTAACCTGTTCGAGATGATTCATATAGATATGTGCATCGCCAAAAGTATGAATGAATTCACCGGCTTGAAGGCCAGTTACCTGAGCTATCATCAGGGTTAACAAAGCATAGGAGGCAATGTTGAAGGGAACGCCAAGGAAAATGTCAGCACTTCGCTGGTAAAGCTGACAAGATAGCTTTCCATTTGTTACATAAAATTGGAATAGTATATGACAAGGAGGCAACGCCATTTTGCTTAATTCCCCTGGGTTCCAGGCTGACACAATTAATCTGCGTGAATCAGGGTTGCTCTTTATCATCTTTATCACTTCACTGATCTGGTCAATTACATCTCCATCAGGAGATTGCCATGAGCGCCATTGATGTCCGTAAATTGGACCAAGGTCACCATTTGCATCAGCCCATTCATCCCAGATAGTTACCTTGTTTTCATGAAGATATGCAATGTTGGTATTACCTTTTAAAAACCATAATAGTTCATGGATAATGGATCTGAGATGTACTTTCTTGGTAGTCAAAAGTGGGAATCCATCCCGAAGATCAAATCGCATTTGATAGCCAAATACACTCTTTGTTCCTGTGCCGGTGCGGTCTTCTTTCAGAACACCATTATTCAGGACGTGGTTTAGTAGGTCGTGGTACTGTTTCATGCTATTTCCTGCTTTTAAAATGATTAGAGTCACCCCAGCCATCGTATCCTATTTTATTGCCTGTTAGGTGGATGCGGGCTTCGAGGCAATTTTTGCAATCATCTGCTTCTTCATCTACACACGGTTTGTTCTCATAAAGTTTGTAGTCATTGCGGTACATGCCGGGTGTTATGTTGGGCATTATGATATTTGCGCCTATCATGAGGGCTTTCTCTCTTCCTGAGGGATCAATTGCCTGAAGGGCTGTTGCCGATGCAATGTTAATATCTTTCATGAGTATGCGCAAGATGGCGATCATTTTTAATGCCAGCCTGAACCTTGTCTCCAGCGGTAAAACCAGGTGACGCATCTCCCATAAGGGTGTGTGGGCATGCTCAATGTACGG
>JAGXGB010000001.1 GCA_024636955.1 Bacteroidales bacterium | reverse complement strand
GCGTTTCATTATCTCGCATACCTGTAAATCCTCCCACAATTAAGCCTGCCAGGTTTTCAAGCTTTCCGATTCATTTCAGGGAAACCATCATCCGATCAACGTGATAGAGGTACTCATCAATGTCCTCGATAAACAGCACCTTGCCAGCAGTATCAATGTCAGATGGGCTGCCCAGCAATCCATATAAAATGGAAAGATTGCCCCCAACGAGTATTCCCCGGGTAACTCCATTCCTGTTATACGGATGACTTGAAATGGTGTACGATAAATTCTCACCAAACAAGCACTTACGAAGTCCTTCAATTGATTGTTTAGAATCCTCTGATGATAAATCAAAGTTTATTGGCATAAGACTATGCACAGTTTCAGTACCGAAATGCTTATGTATATGTGAATGAAGAACTGTAATATCACTGAAGCCTATAATCCACTTAGGTGACAAGAGAAACTTTGTAAAATCAAGCTTGTCAATTGCCCTTACTGTACCATATCCCCCTCGGGCACTTATAATGGCTTTAACTGATTCATCATCCAAAAGTCCTTGCAGATCAGCAATACGCTGCTCATCACTGCCGGCAAATTGATTGTTGATAGCAAATAAGTTGGGAGATAGAAGTACCTTAAGTCCCCACGATTCAAAAACTTCAATAGCTGTATTTAATTCTTCCGGAGTAATCTTCCTTGCAGGTGCAGCAATTGCAATTGTATCGCCTGGTTGGAGGAAAGCAGGAGTGAGCATTTTCTTTTTTAGTCAAAGGTAAAAAGAAAAAAGGGAAGAAACCACTCTTCCCTTTTCATGCAACCTAACAACCAATCATGAATAAAATTTTGTCCTAAACATCCAGTGAGGCCTGTACGAAGGTATATTTAAATCTTTTACTTTCTGGTATAAACTATCATAATAGGTAACAAGTTCATTTAATGAACCCATTTTATAGAGAGTATGTAACTCAGCAACATTAATGTTATCAGAAATTTCCGGATACTTCTCAGTAATCAAACGAGCCAGACGTTCTATTTTTTGCATATAGTCTTCACGAGTTTTCATGAAGAGGCTCTTGTTTTCTGTGTTTGAAGATACCATCTGATCCATCATAGTTTGCTCCCCCCTTGTCAACTTCATTTATACAAAATTCACCTAAAAAGCTGACACAGTTGTTATATATTTTTACTAAATTGTTACATAATCTTACTCAGAAATCACTAATTATGAGTATATTTGAACACCATAAATAATTAAAGACTTCTCCTTAACGGTTTCATATACTAACAACAATCAACTATAAAAATATGGAAGAAATTCTTAAAGAAACTTCAGAACCCACAGGTGTAAAGTTATTAAAAGGAACACAAACTGAGAAAAACCTGCTTAAATCATTTGCCGGTGAATCACAGGCTGCACGTCGTTACCGCATTTTCGCAAAGCAAGCAAAAGAAGATGGTTATGAGCAAATTGCAGCCTTCTTTGAGGAGACTGCAACACAAGAAGATATGCACTCAAAAACCTTCTTTAAATTCTTACAAGGAGGAATGGTTGAAATTACTGCAAGTTATCCCGCAGGTGTTATAGGTTCTACTGCTGAAAACTTAGAAGCTTCTGCCGAAGGTGAGCATGAAGAATTTGCGTTACTATATCCTGAGTTTGCTGCTGTTGCAGAGGCCGAAGGCTTTAAGAAAATTGCCAGTATCTTCAAACTCATTGCAACCGTTGAAGCCGAGCACGAAAAGAGATATAGAAAGTTGCTCAAAAACCTTAATGAAGGAAAGGTTTTTGAACGCGAAGATGATGTTATATGGGTATGCCGCAAATGTGGCTATCATTATAAAGGCAAACGGGCCTTAAAGAACTGCCCGGTATGTGATCATCCAAGAGCTTACTTTGAAATTGAACAGGAGAATTTCTAAAAAGTTTCCGACATACGGGGATCTTCCATGATTGACTTCTTCAGTCTTTCCTTGCAGTTGTATTTCTTTGTTTTGGCATAGTTCTCTGAACTGTAGCCCATAGTTTCAGCTATGTCCTTTGAGCTGTACTTTTGCATTGAAAGTAATAATATACGCTGACAGTCCTTCTCCATGGCGTTAAAATGATCTCTGTATATCTTATACCGTAGCTGCTCAACTTCAGCAAGCTCAATGTTGTCTGCTTCTGAAATATTAAAGAATTTCTCCAGTGCCTCAAAGTTATCCATTCCCTTACGTTTTACTTTGAGTCGTTGCATCCAGAGATTCCGGCTTATTGAATAAAGGTAGGTTAGAAAGGAGCATGTGAGATAGAACTCTTCCTTCTGAACATTTTTAAGTATTACAAGCAATGATTCCTGGAATATATCCTCAGCATCTTCCTCATTGCCCGTATTCTTTTTTATGAGGAATTTGATAGTCGGGAAAAACTCCTTGTATACATGTTTAATTATGAAATCACTATGAAGCTTAAGACCCTGAATAATCGCGCTGTCAGAATAGTGTATCATTAAAAAATGTTTTATTCAGTAAAATTCAGTAAATAATCACCCTCTTATAAATTACTCTCTTATTCGCTGTATTCTTATTTTGAGCAGAGTGTTCAAAATGTCAGAAAATTCTTCTTAGCTGTAATCTCTGCCTCCAAACAGTACTATCTGCATTAGTTGTCAGGTGCAGCTACACGAACAGTCTGCTCTACCTGACAAAACAACATTTTCTACATGATCTGATCAGTATTACCTGCTGAGATTATAAAATTATAAAATTAAAGCACTTCAATAACAAAAATATCAACTAAAATGTAGTCATTTGCAATAAATCTTTAAAATTGCAGTTTATTTCAGTGATTCATTCATGTAAATCCATTCACCTATAGGTTGAACAACTAACTATTCAATTAATGAGAGTTCTCCGTACCATTCTCTTGCTCTTTATTTTATCAATTTACTTGTCAGAACCTGTCATCTCACAGGAAGTTGGTATAGGCAAGTGGCGTGATCATCTGCCATATAGGCAAGTAATAGCCTTAACTGATGCCGGTTCACGTATATATGCCGCAACGCCGTATGCGCTATTCTACCTTGACTTTAATGACAACAGCCTTAATAAGATCACGAAGATTGATGGATTAAGTGATGTAGGTATTAGTGGAATTGAGTATAATAAGAAATACAACACACTTGTTGTTGCATATTCTAATGCAAATATTGACCTGATAAAGGGTGATAGGGTAATCAATCTTTCTGATATTAAACGTAAGCCTATTCTGGGCGACAAATCAATCAACAGTATTGTGTTCATTAATGATAAGGCCTATTTATCATGTGGATTCGGTGTAGTTGTGCTTGATATTGATAAAGAGGAATTCCCTGAACCAATCTACTATATAGGTCCTAATGGAGCCGCAATTAATGTGTATGATGTTGCTATGAATGCACCCGATTCTCTTATCTATGCTGCCACTTCAACAGGTATGTATTCAGCTAATTACCATACAGCTAACCTGGCAAACTTCTCAGAGTGGAAAAGAGAATTTGGACCTGCTTTACCCGAAGGACCTTTTAATCAGGTTGCTGCATTTAATAATAGCATTTATGTAAACAGGGCAGGGCCTGGATATGCTGATGACTATATGTTTGTGAAAACCAACAACACCTGGCATGCCTATCAACCGGAGAATTCATCCGACCGTTTTAGCCTTGAAGTGCATAACAACAGGTTATTGGTAAGTAATAACCTGTCAGTTGAAATATTCAGGGAAGATGGTACTTTTGAGAATAAAATATGGACTTATAACCCTGGTACAGTGCAGCCACGGGATGCACTGATGCTTAACGATGATGTTGTTTGGGTTGCTGATGCAGTAGAAGGTCTGGTGAAAGTTACGAAAATATGGTCATCGGAATTTTTTCTGTTAAACGGTCCTGACTTCCCTGATGCCTTTGCCCTGGATGCTGCGGGCAATGATGTATGGGCTGTGCCGGGTGGTAGAACCACTTCTTTTGATCAGTTGTACAGAAACGCAAGGTTTGCCGGTTTTATTGATGGTTCTTGGAAAACAATTGATTATAAGCAGGACGAGTTCCTTAATAATTACCGTGATGTTTTTTCTGTTGCCATTAACCCCGCAAATCACAAGCATGTTTTCTTTGGTACCATGGGATATGGGTTACTTGAATACAATAATGGGGTGTTTGTTAACAGATATACCCATGAAAACAGTTCGTTGCAGGAGCATTCTCTTGCTCCCGGGCGAATAGATGTTACCGGGCTGGCATTCGACAACAATAATAACCTATGGGCAGTTAATTCCTATGCCCCCTCCATTCTTTCAAGGCGAACTCCTGATGGAGAGTGGAAATCATACTCTTTGGGATCAGTGGGTACGGGTATTGAAGCTGACCGTATTGTAATTGATAACCAGAATCAGAAGTGGATGCTTGGTAGGAACCTTAATCTCTTTGTTTTTAGTGACAACAATACTGACAATAATGCTGATGATCAGGCTAAACGACTTTCTTCTTCAGCAGGTAATGGTGCGTTGCCCGGTGCTTTTGTAAAGAGCATTGCCGTTGATCGTGAAGGTCTTGTTTGGGTTGGAACTGATGAGGGTGTGGCGGTTTTTTATTCACCACATAATGTGTTTGCAAATCAGAATTTTGATGCTCAGAAGGTGCTAATTGAACAGGATGGTTACGGACAATATCTCCTTGCTACTGAAACAGTTACCGCTATAGCAGTTGATGGATTTAACCGTAAGTGGTTTGGTACCGACAGGGCAGGCTTGTTTCTTATGTCAGCCGATGCAACTGAGCAGATACTTCATTTCACTGAAGTTAACAGTCCTTTGTTATCTAACTCTATCACTGATCTAAAACTAACAGAATCAGGGGAGCTTTTCATTGCAACTTCAAGAGGTATTATTTCTTATAAAACAGAAGCTGTGCCTCCGGTTGAGGTATTTGAAAGTATACTTGTTTTCCCTAATCCTGTATACAGGAATTTCACAGGAAACATTGCCATTAAAGGGCTGGTTGAAAACTCAAATGTTAAGATAACTGATGTTGCAGGCAATCTTGTTTATTCAGTGAATGCAGAAGGTGGACAAGCATTATGGAATGGTTATAACTTTGATGGTTCAAAGGTGAAAACAGGCGTTTATCTCGTGTTCATTAGTAACAGGGACGGCTCAGATACACAGGTTACAAAATTTGTGGTCATAAATTAATGCTTCAGTCAACAAGGGCATTGGTATTTTATGTTGCAAGGTATTCTGACAGCTCAGGATTAATTAAAATTTTTACTGAAGAAGCAGGGTTGCAATCGTGCATTGTTAAATCACTATTCAGCCGTAATGCAAAACTAAAACCAGCCTTGTTTGGCCACTTGTCATTGCTTGACTTGATAATTGATAACAAGCCTGGCCGACAAATACAGTATATCAGGGAAGCAACTGTAAATCGCTTTTATCATGAAATATCTGATAGTATTGCGCGAACAAGTGTTCTGCTGTTTATCAATGAGTTATTGTATAAAGCAATCAAAGAGGAAGAAGCCAACACCGTTTTATTTGAATTCATTGAATATACACTTGAATCCTTAAACGACAAAAAGATACCGGTAAACTCATTTCACCTGCTATTCTTGATCAGGTTATTAGAGCATCTGGGCTTTGGCCCAACTACTTCCCTTGAAACAAAGGGTGAGCATTTCGACCTATTAACCGGAATGCCGGTTATTGATGACCCCGGACATTCACATATTATAAGCGGCGAACTCCTGCAACTTCTCAGGAAAATGTCACAAATGGACTATAGTGATTTGGTGCTCTATACAATACCCCGTAAAGCCCGGTTCGAGTTACTTAATGCACTCCTCGACTTCCTTCGCATTCATATTCCTGAAATGGCTGAGCTTAAATCAGTAAAAGTGCTTCAAGAAGTCTTGTCCTGATTATAGATTACTAATATTTCAGGTCGGTAATATCCTTACATTCATGCCACCATCAAGGAATGAATGCTATTCTTATTTGTACTCCATTTTACAAATCAGTGCCTTTAATTCAGGCTGTACAACGTTTAAACCACTCCAGTAAAAATAATTATCTTTGCACAAATATTTTATATAATGTATCAGGAAATCAGCGAACAAGAAGCAATACGACGTAACTCACTCAAAGAACTCGAAGCACTCGGCATAAACCCTTACCCGGCTGAAGCTTATAAAGTTAATGTTAATACCAGCGAAATACATACTAATTTTCCTACTGATAATAACCTATACCAGGAGATCAGCATTGCAGGCCGCATTATGACACGAAGGATAATGGGGGCCGCATCATTTGTTGACCTACAGGATTCATTTGGCCGCATTCAGTTATATATTAAGCGTGATGAAATATGCCCCGGCGAGGATAAAACTTTATACAACACAGTATTCAAGCGCCTGCTTGATATTGGTGATATCATTGGAGTTACCGGGTATGTGTTTATCACACAAATGGGTGAAATCTCTATTCATGTAAAGTCCTTGAAGATACTCAGCAAGTCGCTCAGACCACTTCCTGTTGTTAAAGAAAAGGATGAGCAGGTGTTTGATGCTTTCAGCGATCCTGAAGCCCGATACCGTATGCGTTATGTTGATCTTATCGTTAATCCAGAAGTACGCGACATATTCGTTAAAAGGAACAAGATAATTTCAATAATGCGGTCGTTTTTTAACGAGAGCGATTATTTAGAAGTGGAAACGCCCATTCTTCAACCTATTCCCGGTGGTGCTGCAGCAAGGCCGTTCATTACACATCATAATGCGCTTGATATGCCATTATACCTTCGCATTGCCAACGAACTTTATTTGAAGAAACTAATTGTTGGTGGTTTTGAAGGAGTATATGAATTTGCAAAGGATTTCCGTAATGAAGGTATGGACCGCACCCATAATCCTGAATTTACGGTGCTGGAGATATACGTTGCTTATAAGGATTACTTCTGGATGATGGAATACGTGGAGCAGATGCTTGAACGTGTTGCGCTTGGCTTACATAAGCAAACTGAAGTAACTGTTGGAAACCATAAAATTGACTTCAAGAGCCCTTTCAGGCGCTTAACTATGAATGACGCAATACAGGAATACGCCGGTGTTGATATTTCAGGGAAAACAGAAAAAGAATTAGCTGAAATCTGCAAGAGCATGAACATAGCCATTGACCCTTCAATGGGCAAGGGCAAGCTTATTGACGCTATTTTTGGGGAGAAATGTGAGCATCATCTTATTCAGCCTACCTTTATAATGGACTACCCCATTGAAATGTCGCCGCTGTGTAAAAGGCACCGTACTAACCCTGAGTTAACCGAGCGATTTGAATTGTTTGTGAACGGCAAGGAACTGTGCAATGCTTACTCTGAGCTTAACGATCCTATTGATCAGCTCAACCGTTTCCAGGATCAGCTTAGTCTTTCGCAAAAGGGTGATGATGAGGCAATGTTTATTGACATGGACTTTGTAAGGGCACTTGAATATGGTATGCCTACATGCTCAGGAATGGGTATAGGAATTGACAGACTAACCATGTTCATGACAAACCAACCATCTATCCAGGATGTACTTTTGTTTCCTCAAATGCGCCCTGAGAAGAAATCTATGCCAACAGGTGATCCTGATGAAGCATTTGTTAAGATAGGGGTTCCTGAGTCGTGGGTTGAAGTACTTCGTAAACAGGGATTCAAAACTACTGCCCAGTTAAAAGAAGCCAATCCCAATAAGTTACTTAACGATTTGGGAGGTTTACGCAAGAAAATGAAGCTCGATATCCCTGCTCTTAAACTGGAAGATATTAAATCGTGGATAGAAGCTTAGAGTGATATAGTGATCTGAACAGTCACAACAGCTTTAATTTATTCTGTGACTGAACTGTCATTATATTATGAGACTAGAACATATCACCTTCAACATCATCACCGCGTTCTCCGTTTTCACGATTACCTTTCTTGTTGAAGTTATTGATCTGATATTGTATTCCAAAATACAGTACCCGTGATTCACGTTTTCTATTTGTAGTTATGGTAAATTGCTCACCATACACAATGTCATTGAAAACCCTGGTATTGAATATATCAGTAAGCCTTAATGATAGTGAAAGTTTCTTTTTCATAAGGTCCTGCCTGAATGACATATCAGCAAAATACCGTGCTTCGTCATATTCCTGCAGGGTTCGGCGTGGTGAACTGTAATTGCCGTTAAGCTGGAATGAGCCCTCTTTCCATACTGTGAAATTCAAATTAAGCCTCGCACTCCATGAAAAGCGTTCACTTCCTTCAATACCATATTCGGGTAGTGCGCTCATTATTGCCCTGTAAAATGAAACATTGCCATTTGCCCGCAGCCATTTAACCGGGTTGGCTGTTCCTACCACTTCAAGGCCATAATTAGTTTCCTTGTTAATATTTACCGGTTTTGAAATGGTAATACCTTCACTACCTTCAACCAGTGTGGTTATATCCTCAACTACATCGTTGGTATTACGGTAGAAAAGAGATGTTGTGAGCGAGTTTGTATTCCAATACTGAAGTATTCCCAGCTCAATTGAATTGGTGAACTCAGGTCGTAATTCTGGATTACCGGTTCGAAGGTTCAATGAATCAGAAAAATCTACATACGGGTTCATATGCCGCGGCGACGGACGATTCACCCTGCGGCTGTAACTAAGTTGAAGTTCTTTCTGCTTGCCTAAATCAAACTGGGTATGGAATGAAGGATAAAAACTTGTGTACTGTGTTTTGAAAGAGGTATCAGCCTGGTCAATAACTGAATTTGTGAACACCTGCTCTGCTCTTAGCCCTCCCTGGTACTTAAACTTTTTATAACTATTTGCATATATACCATAAACAGCGTATATCTGTTCATCGTATTCATACCTGTTTCTCAGCTCCTCAATGCTTTGCCATTCACCATCAGATGGGTTCATATTTTTGTAATCGTATGACATGAGGATATCCCTGATGTCAGCTTTATACCCAGCCTCAAGCCTACTTCCATTGGCCATCGGATTAACATAATTTCCTTGTAATGTAAGCACATCATTATTATGGTCGCTTTCATTCCATTGCCTTGTAGCATCACCTGCAGGTAAGGATGTGGAAATATCAAAAGCCTGCTGATTGATATAAGAATTATGATTCATCTGATTATCATTAAAGATGATATCGTTGGTAAACTCACGGCCTTTTTCAGGAAAGATGTGCTTGTATGATAGGGTGTATGTATAACCCATGAAGTCGCGGTTTGAGTTGCTACTCCTGTTAAACAGCCTGTTTAATGTATCATTAGTTATTGACCTTGTTAGCAGATCATTATTCATTCCAAAATTCATATCCCTTCTCGATGCACTGATTGTAATATTATTACGAGTGTCGATGAAATAATCGAAACCACCACTGATCTGTGCATTGTCCCTGTTCATATCTCCCGTCTCTGATTGGTCAAGGATGCTGTACATTCCATCGCTGCCTGAAGTCCTGATGCTTTCGCTGCTTCGGTTCATATTGAACTTACGCGCATCATAATTAATAAAAGCATTGAACTTATCGTGCCTGTAATTCAGTACCAGTGAACCACTGTATTTTTCGCCAGTACCTATGTTTGCTGACGCCAGGCCATTAAAGCCCTGCAGGGTTTTCTTCTTTAAAACAATATTAATAATACCTGTTGTACCATCAGGATCGTACCTAACAGAAGGATTTGTGATCACTTCAATGCTCTCTATTGAACTGGCTGGTATCTGGTTGAGCAGGTCACTTGAAGCAATGCCTGCCTGGCTGGCAGGTTTCCCATCAATAAGAAGCGTAATGTTTGAACTTCCGCGTAAGCTAATATTTCCTTCAACATCCACATTCACTGATGGCACATTCTCCATAACATCACTTGCCGTTCCGCCCCCAAGAGCCATGTTCTTGTCAACAGTTATAACTTTCTTATCAAGGTTATTGGTTATTAGCGACTTCTCTGATGTGATCTCCACACCTTGTAGAACCGACGATTTGGGCTTTAGCTTAATATCATTATACCTTACATCTGCACTGCGGGGTGATATCACCACATTTGATATATCAGTATTCTCATAGCCTATAAACTGCACCCTGAGGTAGTATCTGCCGGGATTTATAGAATTCAGTATAAACTTGCCTTTACCATCAGTAATAGTACCGGTAATCATTGCTGAATCCTTCTGACTAAATAGAATAACATTAGCATATTCAACTTGTTGAGAAGTGGTTTCATCATGTACCATGCCTGAAATTACACCATAAGGCTGACCTCCGTTACCCACATTTCCTCTGCGGTTTTGTTGATTATTATTTTGGGCAGTAAGTGTAAGTGTTGGCAGAATGAACACCAGAATGATTAATAAGTAGCGGGTAGACATTTAATATAGAAATTTAACCTAATTTAATAAGGACCTGCAAAGTTAACTCAATTGGACTGATGATACCTGTAAATAACCTTTTTTAACAAATACCATAAGCATCTGAGTATTAGTAACAATTAAAGAACAAAAATTGCGGCTTACTTGCTAAAATGGATAATAATTCGTAATTTTACGTTTCCGGATTCCAAAATCAGCGCTATGGAAAACACATCAATTGAGCGGTTTGGATGCCTCGAGAAAGAGGAATCGCTCAGGTGCCTTGAAAGTGATAAGCTAAAACAAAATGTATGTATACTTGAATCAGAAACCCCTTTCAAAGGGTATTATGATCGCTATACATACCAATCGAAACCTTTGTATTTCTACCTGGTACTCGATGACCATTATTCACTTGAAAAGATATGGCGGATAATACTGAAGGTAAGAAAACTTTTCGGTCGTCGTTTTGATGCTGTACCTGGGTCAATTGAACTGTTTGACATGCGAAAACTGATTATCAGGCTGAGGAACCTCGACAAGTATGATGATATATACGAACTTCAGCGCCTATTTGCATCAGAGGGAATGGTATTCCATAAAAAGCTGAAGAAACAAAATGATAACACCGGTATTATCAGGTTAGAGAAGTCCTTCTTCCTCCAACCTATTGGTGATATGATGTACATGGATGCCATTGAACCCCACCACGGCTACTTTATTATACCCGGTCATTTCTCATGGAGCCGCTTCAAAGAAATAACCCAGGAAGTGCAGTTTGACATTAACCTTCTGTACTTCGATGCTGCCAACGCTTTCTTCTATGAAAACCACGGCATCATTGACATGGTTCGAATATACCGTGAAGATCTAACAAGAGAAAAGCTTTTCGCTATCCGCAACGGTTACTATCATGTAATTAATAATGTAGTACTTGCACCAGGGGAGGGTTAGGTGCAGATGTTATTAAGCGCAGGGCTGATCATACCGGCATAATAACACGAAAACTTTATTTCCAATTTCATATTTTGTGTGAGATAGTTGTAAATACTATCCCAGTTTGCTTTGGTGTAAATGCAATCATAGCAGTGAAACACAAAACGTATTTTCTGTGGCTTAGAAAAGATTATGTTGCATGAGTTATAGTTTGATATTCATTCAATACTACCAAATATAAAGCAAGTATGAAGCAAAGCTCAACAATGTATATTGTATAAGGTTGAACCAAGGTTGATACAAGGTTAGTACAAGGTTAGTACAAGGTTGAATGTAATGAATCTTGAATGAAAGATCATACCTGTTCGCGCATCTCTGAAAATGAATCCCGCCCGAGCGGGAAACTTTTTCTTACTTTTGCAATCTCTAAATGTGTCACGACTATGTCAGACCAGTTTTTTAAACGCGTTACCGACGTTTATCATCCCAAGATTTTTACTACCCTTAAAGGATACAATACCAAAACATTTTTCAGTGATCTGATTGCCGGTATTATTGTTGGCATCGTGGCACTTCCACTTGCTATTGCCTTTGGCATTGCTTCAGGTGTTTCTCCTGAAAAGGGATTAATTACTGCAGTAATAGCCGGATTCCTAATTTCTGCGCTAGGAGGTAGCAGGGTGCAAATTGGTGGTCCTACAGGGGCCTTTATTGTGATTGTTTATGGAATCGTGGAGAAGTTTGGCGTTGAAGGACTGATCATTGCCACGCTGATGGCGGGGGTTATGCTTATCACCATGGGGCTACTGCAGTTAGGTACCATCATCAAGTTTATGCCTTATCCTATTGTGGTGGGGTTTACCAGTGGTATTGCTGTTGTGATCTTCTCTTCACAGGTAAAGGATTTCTTCGGGCTCAAGGTTGAGCAAGCTGTACCAGCTGATTTTATTGAAAAGTGGCAATATTACTTCGCACATTTCAGTGATGTTAATTTGTATGCTTTGGCTATAGGAGGTACAACAATACTGATCACATTCCTGTGGCCTTATGTTAATAAGAGGGTACCCGGCACACTGATAGCTTTGCTTGTAACTACAATTGCCGTAACATTTATGGAACTGCCGGTTCAAACCATAGGTAGCAGGTTTGGTGAAATACCTTCAACTTTCAATCTTCCCTTTATACCAACGGTTGATTATGCTACATTCAGACTGCTGCTGGCACCCGCATTTACTATAGCTATTCTGGGTGCGATTGAATCGTTGTTATCGGCGATGGTGGCCGATGGAGCAACAGGAGGCAGGCACCGTTCAAATACTGAATTGATTGGGCAGGGGATAGCAAACCTAATTACCCCGCTTTTTGGCGGTATTCCGGCAACGGGTGCTATTGCACGAACCATGACCAACATACGTAACGGTGGAAAAACACCTGTTGCGGGTATCATCCATGCCATTGTACTGTTGCTGATCTTACTTTTTTTCGGCAAGTGGGCAAAGCTTATCCCTATGAGTTGCCTTGCCGGTATACTTATAGTTGTTGCCTACAATATGAGCGAGTGGCGTTCATTCAAGGGTCTTTTCCGTAATAGCAAGAGTGATGTTACTGTACTACTTGTTACCTTTTTACTTACAGTGCTTATTGATCTTACAGTGGCTATTCAGTTCGGTTTGTTGCTGGCGGTACTGATGTTCCTTCGCCGGATGATTGAAACCAGTGGAGTTGAGGTAATTGGTTTGGCTGTGGATGATGAAACAGGAGGCATAGCCGAAGATGCTGACCAGTTGGTAATACCTAAAGGTGTTGAAATATTTGAAGTGAGCGGGCCGTTCTTTTTTGGTGTAGCAAATAAATTTGAAGAGGCTGAAAAACAGGTAAAAAGCAAACCACGGGTACTTATAATCCGCTTGCGCAGGGTTCCTTTTATTGATTCAACCGGTATAAATAACCTTCGGAATTTCATACTCCGCAATCGCCGTTCGGGTATAAAAGTTATTCTTTCAGGCCCTGTAAAGTCGGTTTTAGATTCATTAGAGAAAAATGGCGTTGTTGAAATGATAGGGCCTGAAAACGTATGTGCTGAAATCAACGCTGCTTTAGCAAGAGCCCGCGAGGTAAATCAAGAAAGCGCTGGTTAACTTTTCGTCATTAAATCAAGAAAGCGCCGGCAAAAGGGCGCTTACTATGCATTTCAATTACTCTTTATTAGTTAATTCACAATGCTAATTGCGGTCATCTCTTGTTGAGGCGATGGTTGCTTTCCCAGATTAAACCGAACTATTTTCGATTACTTTCCCGGACTAGACCGAACTATTTTCCATATTAGTTTAAGCCTCTTTTGGCGAGGAGTGCATCAATAGTTGGTTCCTGTTTTCTGAATTTTACGTATTGGGTCATTCCTTCATCATCACCACATTCAGTAAGGCAGTGCTTCCTAAAATCAGCAGCAAGCTCCTGGTTAAAGATATCACCCGATTCCTTAAAGTAAGCAAAAGCATCTGCGTCAAGGACTGCTGCCCACAAATAAACATAGTAACCTGCTGCATAACCGCCATCAAAAATATGGGCGAAATAGGTGGAGCGGTAACGTGGCCATATCTCACTCATGAGACCTATTTTTGCCATTGCTTCTTGCTCAAATGCCACAAGGTCAGCTATTTCAGCAGGGGCCGTTAGTTTATGAAGCTCCATGTCGAGTATAGAAGCTGCTATATACTCGCTATTATCAAAACCCTGATTGAATAGGCCGCTGTTTTGAATCTTGGCAATCAGTTCTTCGGAGATTACTTCACCGGTTTCATAGTGTTTGGCGTACATCCTGAGTACTTCAGGCTCACTTGCCCAATTTTCCATTATCTGGGAAGGTAGTTCAACATAATCAGTTGGAACCATGCCTGCTGTGCGGGTGTACTTTCCTTCAGTGAATAAGCCGTGGAGGGCATGGCCGAATTCATGGAATAATGTTTCTGTTTCATCCCAATTGAGTAATGATGGGGTATCGCCTGAAGGTGGGGTGAAGTTGCAAACTATTGAAATAATAGGATCAACCTTCTTTCCGTCTTCAAATCCTGCCGACCTGAAGTCAGTGCACCATGCACCGCCATCTTTTGATGGACGTGGGAAATAATCCAAATAAAGTATGCCAAGGTGTGAACCATCGGTGTTATTTACCTGGTATGTTTCAACATCTTTATGGTAAACAGGAAGGTTGTCTACTCTCTTGAATGAAATTCCATATAATCTTGTTGCAACGGCAAACATACCGTTTCTAACAGTCTGCAGACTGAAATAAGGCTTTAGCTCATTTTGATCAAGATCGTACTTCTGCTTGCGAAGTTTTTCTGAATAATACCACCAGTCCCATGAAGCAAGCTTGAAAGTGTTGCCTTCTGCATCTGAGAGTGCCTGCATTTCAGCCAGTTCTTTTTGTGCAACCGGAGTAGCAGCAGCCATAAGCTTGTTGAGGAAATTATCCACACTTTCGGGAGTTTTGGCCATATTATCATCAATGACATAAGCCGCATAATTCGGGAAGTTTAACAATTGTGCCTTCTCAGCGCGCAAACGCACCATGTCAGTTACAAGTTGTTTGTTGTCGTTTGCATTGTTGTTGTTACCACGCATAAAATATCCGGTGTACAACTTTTCCCTTAAGTTGCGGTTATCAGCATATTGCAGGAAAGGTATCATGCTCGGTTTGTTGAGTTTAAAAACCCATTTGCCTTCTTTACCTTCAGTTTTTGCAGTTTCTGCAGCAGCAGTTTTAACACTTTCAGGTAATCCGGCAAGGTCGCTTTCGTTATCTATAACCATACTGAAGTTCTGGTTGGTTTCAGCAAGTTGGTTTTCACCGAATTTGACTGAGAGCATAGCAAGCTTCTCATTTATCTCCCTTAGTTTGTCCTGCTTTTCTTTAGGCAGATTTGCTCCTTGACGCTCAAAATCGCGATAATATTTTTCAACTACGCGTTTTTGCTGAGCATCTAAACCCGAGGTTTCACGGGCATCATAAATAGTTTTAATGCGGGCAAAGAGTTTTTCATTAAGTGAAATATCATCACGATGCTTCGTGAGCAGAGGAGTAACTTCCTGTGCTATTTGCTGCATCTTCTCAGAAGTGTTTGCACCCTTAACATTGAAAAACACCCTGCTAACATTGGTTAACAGCTTGCCCGATTTATCATAGGCAAGTATTGTATTATCAAAAGTAGGGGCTTCACTGTTTTCAGTGATCTTTTCAATTTCAGCAGTGTGTTGCTTAATGCCTTCAACAAATGCCGGCATGTAGTGTGACGAATCGATCTTGTCAAAAGGCGGCACCTGATAAGGGGTGGTGTATTCGGCAAGGAATGGGTTGTTAGAATTTTGATTACTCTTACACGAGAAGAACACGGGCATTGATAGCATAATTAAATAAATTAATCTTTTCATAGACGTTGAAATAGGTTGTGAAATGATAGGGAAAAATCAGGAACAAATGTAATGATTTTTATAGGAATATAAACAAACCATATAAACAGGGCATGCCCTGTTTATACAATATCATGCGATGTCTCTACAATGAAAGTCGTGCCTGTAAGTACAATGATTAGATTCTTTTTTCTTTAGAAGTATTCCCTACCCTACGATGGAAGCACGTTCTCTATGTTGAGATCCAAAAACATTTTGCGGGCAGCTCTTCCCATTACATCGGTTGCTATTACATCAATACTCCCACCAATTAATCCGCCTGCCAGGGGTACAACTTTACTTAATTTAACAATCCCGTTACCGCCTGATTTGGCTACTAAGGCGAAACCAACCTTTTGATTAATGGCTATAAGGCTTTTTTCTGAAATGCTGTTTATAAGACGTTGTGTTAATCGGGTTCCTGCGCTAATGCCAATCTCCTGAAGAATATCTTTGACGGCATTGCCTGCCATGCAGGTGAATACCATTGAACGCACTTTCTTGTCTTCAATGTCATAACCACCCATATAAGCAATTGCAGCGATCATCCTGAGTTGAATAAATACTACACTGACCATGTTGGCAGGTATTGC
>JAGXGB010000020.1 GCA_024636955.1 Bacteroidales bacterium | reverse complement strand
TGATATACCTGTTTAAACGCAAGCGCTGGATGTGAAGGTCAGTCTACTCTGAAAGTAGCTTTGTTTAAGTAAAGTAAGTTAATGATTAAAGAGTTCAATTAGGTAACCACAGTTTTGGTTGAAGTTTGATAGCTCGAAACCACTGTAAAGTTTGAATAGTACAAGTTATAAACCATTTTAGTGGTTGAAGGGTACAAGTTGTAAGCTAATGTAATAGTTGAATGGTACAAGTAAGAAACCAGTAGTGTACAAGTCTCAACCAGGACTTAGAAAGATCTGAACCCAATAATATTACGTACCTCCCTGATTGTATTAGCAGCGCTTTCATGGGCTTTATCACGTCCGATGCTTACCACCTTGCGCAAATACTCATTGTTGGCTGAAAGCTCTTTAATTCGCTCCCTAAAGGGTTCAGTAAAAGCAATTACATCCTCCGCAAGCTGCTTTTTCATATCACCGTATCGGATACGACAATTTTTATACTCTTCCTCATAAAAGGATAGCATTTCAGGCTTTGACATTACCTGCATCAGGTAGAAGAGATTCTGAATTGCCTGTGGTTTCGGCTGATTTTGTTGTGTAGGACCGGCATCGGTTACAGCCTTCATTACTTTCTTGCGAATTATTGCGGAATCATCACCAAGGAAAATAGCATTTCCTTCACCTTCTGATTTACCCATCTTGGTACTTCCATCAAGCCCTGGTATTTTAATCAGTTCTTCGCCGAAGTTATATGCGACGGGTTCAGGAAAATAGTCAACTTTGTACATCCTGTTGAAGCGGTTAGCGAATGTACGTGTCATTTCAAGATGTTGTTCCTGATCTTTCCCTACCGGTACCATGTGCGCTTTATGGATAATAATATCCGCAGCCATCAATGTGGGGTAGGTTAGCAATCCGGCATTAATGTTATCAGGTTGAACACGTGCTTTATCTTTAAAAGATGTAACTCTTTCAAGTTCACCCTTATAAGCATTCATGTTAAGGAAAAGATAGAGTTCAGCAACCTCAGGTACATCACTCTGCAGATACAAAGTAGCCTTTTCAGGATCAAGACCTGCGGCCAGATAATCAATCAAAACGTTTTTAACGTTTCCATGCAGATCGGCCGGTGTTGGATGTGTGGTTAGGGAATGATAATCTGCAATAAAAAAGTAACAATTGTTAGTTTCCTGCATTTTAATAAAATTTCGCAGGGCACCAAAATAGTTGCCAAGGTGAAGATTGCCCGTAGGCCTTATTCCACTAACTACAGTCTTCATTTTTATGAACCGGATTTATTGACTACATTTTGATTTCATCATCTGCCTTATTGAAGAAATGGTATTCAAGCAGATGGTATGAACTCATTGGTTTAAGTCTTATCCAGCGATTGAATTTGAAGTACCATTTAAGGCGTACTGAATTAATTCCTTTTGTGAGAAACGCATGGATAAATGGATGAAGCGCTATCTTGATGAATGGTTCATTCTGATCCTGAGTAAGATAACGAATGTTGTTTTCTATCTGGTCAATCAGAATGATTGTGGGTTTCACTTCCCCGGTACCACCACATGAAGGACACTTTTCAAGAATTGAAACATTCATTTCAGGCCGCACCCTTTGACGAGTAATCTGAACAAGACCAAATTTACTTGGAGGTAAAATTGTGTGCTTTGCATGATCCCGGGCCATTTCCTCCTTAAGCTTAGTGTAAAGCTTACGACGGTTTGAACCCTCATGCATATCAATAAAGTCGACCACAATGATACCACCCATATCACGTAACCTCAACTGACGAGCTATTTCAGTAGCTGCTTCAAGGTTAACAGCAAGGGCATTCATTTCCTGCGAAATCTCTGAATTAACGCGGTGTCCGCTATTAACATCAATTACATGAAGAGCCTCGGTATGTTCAATGATCAGATAAACGCCGCTCTTTATGGTAATAATTTTGCCAAAAGAGTTTTTAATCTGTTTATCAATCCCAAAATTCTCGAATATCGGTGCTTTGCCTTTGTAAAGTTTTAGTATTTCAAGCTTGTCAGGAGCAATTGTCCTGATATACGTCTTGATCTCCTCATAAATAGCCGGATCATCAACATGTATATTGTTGAATGATTCATTCAGCAAATCGCGCAAGATTGCAGTTGTACGGTCAATTTCACTAAGAATGCGTTGAGGTGCTTTAGCTCCATTTAGCTTAAGGACACATGTATCCCATTTGGCAACGAGACTACGAAGATCAGCATCAAGGTCAGCAACTTTCTTATTCTCTGCAACTGTACGGATAATTACTCCAAAGTTCCTTGGCTTTATACTTGTAATCAGTCTCTTGAGCCTATTGCGTTCATCAAGACTTTTAATCTTTTGAGAAACAGAAACTCTTTCTGAGAAAGGTACAAGAACAAGGTAACGTCCGGCAAATGAAATTTCAGATGATACCCGAGGGCCTTTAGTAGATATTGGCTCTTTTGCAATTTGAATGACTACCTGTTGATTAGGTGTAAGAACCTGGGTGATTTTGCCCGTTTTCTCTATATCAGGCAAGGTCTGAAAGTCCTGTAATGAAGGATTATCAGGATTACCGGTTAAATATGCTTTAAGTAGCTTATTGAGGGAATTGACTTGAGGACCTAAGTCGAGATAATGTAAAAAGGCGTCCTTCTCATATCCAACATCTACAAATGCAGCATTCAAACCAGGCATAATCTTCTTGACTCTGCCAAGATATATATCACCAACAGCAAAACTGTTATTGGTTTTTTCTTTATTCAGTTCAACCAGAACCTTTTCTTCAAGTAAAGCGATGTTTACCTCAGATTGTTCTGCATTGATAATCAGTTCTTTATTCAATCCCCTGATATTTAAAAATTAGAGTAAGAGGAATGCATCCAAACGTTATTCAGATGAAACCCACGCAAATAGGATTCAATCCACCACGTAATATATGTTACATTACTAGCTATAGTACGTGATGGGTTTTCCCATAAAGAATTAAAAAAATTATTTCTTTTTATGTCTGTTCTTGCGCAAACGTTTTTTACGTTTGTGCGTTGCCATTTTATGTCTTTTTCTTTTTTTTCCGCTTGGCATGATGTATGTACTTTTTAAATGAACAACTTTTACTGAACCTTGTTTTTCACGTCAAACACAAAAGTCTTGGCTGGTTTAAATGCCGGGATGTGATGTGCTGGAATGATAATGGTGGTATTCTTTGAAATGTTACGGCCGGTCTTTTCAGCTCTTTTCTTTGTTGTGAAGCTGCCGAAACCTCTTAGATAAACACTTTCGCCTTTTGCTAGTGAGTTTTTTACTGAATCCATAAAAGCCTCAATAGTTTGCTGTACGGCCACCTTTTCGAGATTGGTCTTGTTAGCAATTTCAGCTACAATTTCTGCTTTTGTCATGTTGGTTAGGATTATTTAATGATTTGATAATAAATTTTTTAACGGGTTGCAAATATAAAAGATTTTGATTCAATTATAAAATTTCAGCACTTTTTTCGTAGCAATTGCCTCAATTTTAATTAATTCGCTATTTTTTATGATTTTTCGGGATGATATTTTAAAATGGTATCGACAAAATAAAAGGGATTTGCCGTGGAGAGAAACTAAGGATCCTTACAAAATTTGGGTTTCAGAAATAATACTTCAGCAAACCAGGATAGATCAGGGTTTGCCATATTATTTAAGATTCATTCAGCAATTTCCTGATGTAAATGAGCTTGCAAAATCAACGGAACAGTCGGTGCTTAATTTATGGAAGGGTCTTGGGTATTATTCAAGAGCGAGGAATATGCATCATACTGCTGTTGAAATAGTGCAAAAGCATGATGGGATCTTCCCAAAGGATTATGCCTCACTTATCAGGTTAAAAGGTATTGGTCCTTATACCGCAGGTGCAATTTCTTCTATATGTAATAACGAAAACGTTCCTGCTATTGATGGAAATGTAACAAGGGTAATTTCCAGATACTTTGGTATTGTTGACCAAGTTGGTTCTTCGGGCATTCTTAAAAAAGTAAATTGGATTTCTCAGCAAATTATACCTGAAGAGGGTCCTGGTGATTATAACCAGGCTTTAATGGAATATGGTGCTGTAATATGTACTCCATCATCACCCGATTGCCTTGCTTGCACTTTGAGTGAAACATGCTATGCCTTCAAGAATAAATTAGTTGGAGTGCTCCCTACAAAAAAAAAAGCGATCATCAAAAAGCAACGCTTCCTGAATTATTTACATCTTGTAGCACCTGATGGTAAGGTAGTTATGAGACAGAGAACCAGCAAAGATATTTGGAAGAACTTGTGGGAGTTTCCATTGATTGAGTCGGATAAACTGCTTAATCCGCAGGACATTTCAGAAAGCTTAATACTCACTGGCCTAAAAAAGAGAAAAGACACGAACCTTAAGGTTTCATTCGAGTACTCTAAAATGAAGGATGTATTACATATACTAACACATCAGGTGTTGAATGTTAGGTTCTTGACTTTCTTAATTACAAACTACAATAGTGAATTATTACTGGATAATGATTTTCATTTGATACACCCAAATGATAATAATGTACCTGTTTCACGGTTAATCCAAAACTTTTTAAGCGCGAATGAACTTTTTTTTGGTGGTGATAAATAAATGCTCTTAAATTTGTATTGCACAAATAAACCACTTTAAAAAAGTAAGTCATGGCAAGAGGAGTAAACAAAGTAATTTTAATTGGAAATCTGGGTAAGGATCCTGAAGTATTCAGTTTTGACACGGGTGTTAAGAAGGTAACCTTTTCACTAGCTACCACAGAAATTTACCGTAACAAGGAAGGGCAGGATGTTGAGCAAACCGAGTGGCATAATATCGTGGTTTGGCGCAGTCTGGCAGACATTGCTGAGAAGTTTCTCAGGAAAGGCTCGCAAGTTTATATCGAGGGTCGTATACGTTACAGGACCTACGAAAAAGACGGACAGAAAAAATACATTACTGATATTGAGGCTGATAATATTAATATGCTCGGTTCACGTCAAAATAATGATACAAATCATAATTATGAGCAGTCACCAGTTAATGCTCCATCAGCACCGGTAACTCCTGATAACGATGATCTTCCTTTCTAACTGAGCGCTTATACGTTAGGGGTAATAACTCACTAAGGTGTTATCAATTTGACAACAAGATGGGTGATTTGATTCTAATAAAGTGGATACTTAAGACTTCGCTAATTTACTAAGCCTTACCGCTTAGTTCTTTAGGAATACGCCCGGTACGTATTGATTCAGAACGCAACTTACGGCCGGTGATTCTCTCTACCATTTTTCCGGTTTCAAGTAATCTTTCGATGTCAAGTCCGGTATCTATACCCATTTCATCCATCATAACTACCATATCTTCAGTAGGTACAAGTCCGGTAACCATTGGATCTTTATAGTAATAAGCTCCTGTACCTGCTACCGGAACACCATCAACAAAATTAGCCGGCTGTCCACCAATTCCTCCCAGAGAGGATTCGTAGTTAGTCATTCCTGCATGCAATGCTGCAAGTACATTAGCCAGTCCCCATCCACGGGTAGTATGGAAATGTACAATATGCTTTTCAGGTTTTGGAATACTATCAAGTAACATTGAAAAATAACGGTAAACCCTATCTGGTGAGGCACTTCCATCATGATCGGCATGCTCAACATCACTTGCTCCTATATCCAGCCATCGTTTTGTGAAATCTATAGCCTTTGACATTTCTGTTGGACCTTCAATCGGACAACCCCAAATGGTACTCACAGTTCCATTGATTTTTAATCCTGCATCACGGGCAAGAGGTATATACTTCTCCGCCATCTTCCAATAGTCTTCGAGTGAAAGTCCGGAATTCTTTTTATGATGAGATTCGCTGGTAGATACCATCAGCAGAATACGGTCGGGTCCCCAACCTTCCTGTTTTGCACGTATTGCCCGTTCTATTGCCTTTTCACGAATAGTAATAGCTGTAAGGCTTACATCGTTTATAAGGTGAGCAATAGTTTTACTATTACGCAATCTTTTGAAGAGTTCATCAGCATCTTTAAATTGTGGCATGCCAACGGGGTTGCCAAAATTTGATACTTCAATATGTTTAAAACCCGAAAGGATTAATTGCTCAGCAACCCACACTTTTGCATCAGTGGGGATGAATTTTTCTTCATGTTGAAAACCGTCGCGAACGGTTATATCGCCAATAGTTACTTTCTTTGGAAAGTTCATAAGGATAATGGTATTATGTTTGTTATTTAATCACTTCATAAATCTTGCCGACTTTAGCCGGCAAGATCAATTCCATAAATATGTGAAGCTGAATGAAACACAGCTATCAGAACAATTGTTCAAATAGTTGTTAAAACTGCATTTCAGGTATATCGCCCTCAATCAATAATCTGCCTTCTGTAGCTTCTTGTATATCTTCAACTGTAACTCCTGGTGCTCTTTCAAGTAAACGGAAGCCATCATCTGTAACCTCAATTACTGCCAGATCACTTACAATTTTCTTAACACGAGCCACGCCTGTTAGAGGTAGGGTGCATTCTTTAAGCAGTTTTGACTGTCCATCTTTACTGGTGTGCTGCATGGCAACAATAATATTCTTGGCCGATGCAACAAGGTCCATAGCACCACCCATTCCTTTTACCATTTTACCCGGTATCTTCCAACTGGCGATATCACCTTTGTCAGTTACTTCAAACGCTCCAAGCACAGTTAGGTCAACATGGCCTCCGCGTATCATACCGAAACTGGCAGATGAATCAAAAAATGAACCTCCCGGTAAAACTGTAACGGTTTGCTTACCTGCATTAATAAGGTCAGGATCCGCCTCTCCCTTAAGGGGGAATGGACCTATACCAAGCATTCCATTTTCTGATTGTAAAACTACTTCTACTCCTTCAGGAATATAATTGGCTACCAGTGTTGGAATGCCAATACCCAGGTTAACATAGTACCCATTCTTTAATTCCCTGGCAATGCGTTGTGCTATTTGTTCTTTTGTTAAAGCCATTTTATTACCTTTTTATAATATCTTATATTCGTGTAAAATAGTATCTTGGTCAATTCACGACTATTAATAATATGCTAAATTGTTAATTTTTATAATTTCCAACTGTAGGGCAGATTATGAAAGTCGCAATATTTAACGCTCAGTAATACGTTCTATGCGTTTTTCATAATCTGTTCCCTGGAAAATACGCTGAATGTAAATTCCGGGTGTGTGAATCTGATTAGGATCAAGGGTGCCAGCTGGAACCAGCTCCTCTACTTCAGCAATTGTAATCTTACCTGCAGTAGCCATTGATTGGTTAAAGTTATTAGCTGTATTCCTATAAATCAAATTGCCATGAGTATCACCTTTCCAGGCCTTAACAATAGCGAAATCAGCTATAAGTGCATGCTCAAGCAGATGCGGTTTGCCATCAAATATTCGTATCTCTTTACCTTCGGCTACTTCAGTACCATAACCGGCAGGAACGTAAAAAGCTGGAATTCCGGCACCACCTGCTCTGCATCTTTCAGCTAAAGTACCTTGCGGTATAAGGTCAACTTCAAGCTCCCCGGCAAGGAGTTGACGTTCAAATTCAGCATTCTCACCTACGTACGATGAGATCATTTTTTTTATCTGTCGCTTTTGAAGTAATAGCCCTAAGCCAAAGTCATCAACTCCTGCGTTGTTAGAAATACAGGTAAGATCTTTTACACCACTATTAACTAGTGCTGTTATGCTATTTTCAGGAATGCCGCTAAGTCCGAAGCCTCCTACCATTAAAGTCATTCCATCTTCAATTCCAACTATTGCTTCAATTGCATCTTTTACAACTTTATTCATGCTTATGTAAGTTAAAGTTAATTATTTGCTGATATGATGACCAAAATTAAGGATTTTATGAAGCAAAAGTCAAAATCGAGCTAATTTTATGCAGGATTGCCAAACAAAAGTTATCCTTCTAAGCACTATAAACTTCAAAATAGAACCAATTTTAATGCATGTTTGCTAAACTACCGCAGCAACCTTTTAAATTGCCATGATTTTTAATTAATTTTGAACTTCTTATAGGAAGACTTTTATGGACGAGAAAAAGAAAGAAGGAAGATACCAGCGACTACTGCAGCAGATTAGTCAACTACTAGAGAAAAGCCCTGATGAACAGGCAGCTATGGCGACAATTGCTTCAGTATTATACAACAAAATGGAGTACTTCTTCTGGTGTGGATTTTACCGCCTGGATGGAAATAGATTGATTGTGGGCCCATATCAGGGGCCAACTGCTTGTCAGATATTGGAAGGAAGTGGAGTATGTCTCGCATCGGTTAAACAACAATCAACTTTTGTGGTACCTGATGTACATAAGTTCCCTGGGCATATTGCATGTGATTCGCGATCAAGAAGCGAAATAGTTATTCCTGTGAGAAACAAAATGGGAGAAATTACCGGTGTATTAGATGTGGATAGTAAAGAGTTGGAATCATTCACTGAAATTGATGCAATTTATCTGGAAAAGATTACATCACTACTGATAAAATAAAACCCTAAACAAAGTCAATGTGGCCGTTTTTAGTGAAAAAATTCAACTAACTGCATTATAAATACTATTCATTTCATTATATTAGCTATCACATAATCATTTTAAAATTTGTAATCATGAAACTTGGAATTATTCTGGTGATCAATCCTAAAAACACTTCCTCACGAATTGCTGTCTATAAAGATACTAAATTGTGTTTTTTAAAAACCATTCGTTATACTGATGAGCAAATTGCAGCATGCGGATCTATTCCGGGCCAGGTTGAAATGCGTAAGCAGGCAATTATGCGTGAGCTGAAGGAAAATGAAATAAATATCAATAAACTGGAAATAGTGATTGCACGGGGTGGTTTGATTAAACCGGTTAAATCAGGTGTATATAAAGTTAATGATTTACTTAGGGAGGATCTGCTGAGAGGAGTAATGGGAATTCACGCAACCAATCTTGGTGGTATAATTGCATCTGATATTGCTGCTTTGAATAATGCTCTTCCACTAATTGCTGACCCTGTTGTTGTTGATGAGCTTGCTGAAGTTGCACGCATATCGGGTCATCCGTTGTTTGAACGGAAGTCAATCTTTCATGCTCTTAATCAAAAAGTGGTAGCAAGGAAATATGCAAAGGCAATTAACCGCAAGTATGAAGATCTTCAATTATTGGTAGTGCATGCAGGGGGCGGAGGAATATCAATTGGCGCCCATAAGAATGGTTTCGTTGTTGATACTAATCAGGCATTTGATGGAGATGGACCATTCTCTATGGAGAGGTCAGGAAGTTTGCCGGTTGGCGATCTTATCAGATTATGCTTCAGTGGGGAGTATACAGAAAAGCAGGTTATAGAAATGGTTACACTAAAGGGTGGTTTAAGCGCTTATCTTGGAACAACCAGTTTATCTGCAGTAGAACAAAGAATAAGCAATGGAGATGAACGGGCTGCATTTATAATTCATGCCATGGCCTATCAGGTTGCAAAAGAAGTGGGTGCAATGTGCACAGTTTTGGAAGGTAAACCTGACGTTATAATATTATCAGGTGATCTTTTCCAGCACTCCTCATTTACTAACCAGCTCATCCCACGGATAGATAAAATTTCACCTATTTCAGTTTATCCTAATGAGGACGAAATTGATGCACTTGCCCAGGATGCAATTGGAGTTATGAAAGGTGAAATTGAAGTTTTAGAATATGAATAGTGTAATTTTAGATACAGTTGTTATATCTTTATGGTATAAAGGCCTATTGTACGGTCTCTTGGTTTAGTGGCCGCTACGGATAAAATGAAAAAAAATAATTACTTTTGTAACCATGATTTAATAATCAGCTATTCACTAATTTAAATTAATTTTGGAAGACCCTGGTCCTCATTCTTATCAATCAATATTAACGCTAATAGTCAACATAATTGCCGGCGGGGCTTTAAATGTTGAACTTATTGCCGGAATAGTAATAATAATTATTCTTTTGTTTATGTCGGGAGCAGTGAGTGCTTCAGAAATAGCATTCTTTTCTCTTTCACAATTTCAACTCGATAATGTTAAAAGAAGTGATAATCAAAAAGGTAAAATCCTAATTCTATTACTTGAAAATCCTAAACGACTATTAGCCACAATATTAGTTGCTAATATTATTATTAATGTTGCAATTGTAATATTGGCATCCCTACTGATCTTCACGGTGTTTGGTTTTTCTAATGTTTCAATTACCGGGGTTATAATTGAAGTTGTTGTATTGTCAGCGCTGATTCTTTTATTCGCTGAGATTATTCCGAAGATTTATGCAACAAACCATAACTTGCGAGTGGCCTGTATCATGTCACGATCATTGTTGTTTGCGCAACAATTGTTATATCCTTTAAGCTCACTTCTGGTTAATTCAACTAATCTGATTGACAGGAGAATTATACACAAAGGACACAATATCACAATGGATGAACTATCAGAGGCTTTGGACTTAACTGAATCGCAAGGAAGCTCTCCTGATGAGGAACGAAAGATATTAAAGGGTATTATTAAGTTCGGTGATATTGCTGTGCGCGAAATTATGCGACCAAGAGTAGATGTTACTGCAATTGACGATTCTGCAAACTTCTTCGACCTGTTAGCAATCATAAATGAATCAGGCTATTCACGAATACCTATATTTACTGATAACTTAGACAATGTAACAGGGATCTTATACATAAAGGACCTAATACCTCACATACGGGAGTCAGCTGAATTTGCATGGCAACCTCTGCAACGACCTGCCTTCTTTGTGCCTGAAAATAAAAGAATAAATGATTTGTTGCAGGAATTTCAAGCAAAGAAAATACATCTCGCCATTGTAGTTGATGAATATGGTGGTACATCAGGTATAGTTACTCTCGAGGATATACTTGAAGAGATTGTTGGTGAGATCAATGATGAGTTTGATAATGAAATTGATGAAGTTCATCATTCAAAGATTGATAATAACACCTATATTTTTGAGGGAAAAACCTTGTTGAACGACTTCTGTAAAGTGATAGGCGTAGACGATCGAATTTTCCAGGATATCAAAGGAGAGTCAGATACTCTTGCCGGGCTGGTTCTTGAGATGGCAGGAAGAATACCTGATGTTAGTGAGCAGTTTTACTTTGGTAACTTCACATTTAAACCTGAAATTGTTGATAAAAGAAGTATTAAAAGGATAAAAGTTACCCTCAAGGAAGTAAAGGAAGAGTAATGATTTAATGCATATAACCGCTCTCAATGAATATACTGCCATTACTTAAATTAATGAAAACTAAAATGATACAATTTGTATCCTTACTATTAATATTTCTGCTTGTAGCTTCATGCACCGATAACTATGTACCAAAACCAAGGGGATTTTTCAGAATTGACTTGCCAGAGAGGGATTATATAGTATTGGACAGTATTTTCCCTTATGTGTTTGAATATCCTGTTTATGCTATTATCAACAGTGATCCACATGCTCCTGATCAACCATATTGGATTAACATTGATTTTCCCAGATTCAAAGCTAGTGTGCACTTGAGTTATAAAAATGTGAATGGTGATCTTTCCAATTATACTGAGGACGCGCATGCATTGGTAATGAAACATATCCCAAAAGCAAGTTCAATAGAGGAGATCAGAATTGATAACCCTGCAAACAACATTCATGGTTTAATTTATAATATTGGGGGTACTGGTGCTGCATCACCCTACCAGTTCTACATAACTGACAGTACAAAACATTTTCTTCGCGGTGCGCTATACTTCAATACATTACCAAATAATGACTCCTTGGCGCCTGTAATAGAATTTTTGAAGGAGGATATTATGCATTTGCTGGAAACTGCCCGCTGGAAGTAATATACCTCCGTACTAAATTAGGCATTACTCATCATATTCAGGGGTAATCTTAATACCATCGTATCTCTTCTCAATCCCGTTCTGATAAGCAATTACTAATAGGACAACTCCATTCTGATCATATTTGACCCAGTCACCCGTTCGCATGCCCATAATATATTCACCCTGGTCTCTTTTTTTTCCATCAGGCCAGTACCAAAGATGTTGACCATTAGGATTGTCGTCAATGTATGAACCCACATAGCTCAATTGGCCATTGTCGTAAAATAATTTCCATTCACCGTTCCGCTTACCTGCACGATAAGTTCCTTCTTCCCTGATATCGCCATATTCATATTTCCAGAAACCCTCTTCAAGACCATCAATATATTCACCTTGCACTACAACCTTGCCATTTTCATGGTACTCTGTATATAAACCTTCAGATAATCCGTTTCTAAACGATTCCTCTCTTACAATTTTGCCATCATCAAAATACCATTTCCAGGGACCTTCAGGGTTTCCCTGATTATTATAATTGCCTTCTTGTTCAATGCTATTATTTGGGTGATAAAAACTCCACCTTCCGATTCGATTGCCAAGGCTGTACATACCTTCAGATCTTAAACTCCCATCCTCATAAAATTCTTTCCACGCACCATCTCTAACACCCTCATCGTCAATGATACCTTCTGATATGATATTGCCATTCTTAAATATGTATGATGCTATAACTTTACCTGTGGTATCATAGTCTCTTCTGATTCCTTCAGGAGTGTTGCCCTTATAACTAGCAACTGTTTTAGGTTTGCCGCTTGGATAATAGTCAGTCTTAACATCAAGTTTAACAAGCTCGGGAGTTTCTTCCTGTTTTTCGTCATTTACATACTTAGCAATGTCAAGCAACATTCCCTTTTCATCATACTCTTTAAAGTACCCATTTCGTTTATCATCACGAAAGATTCCTTCAAGCCGCAATTTTCCATCCGAATAAAAATACTTCCACCTACCTTGTTTTAGTCCGTTTTTATCAACACGATTGATGTTTTCCCGATCGATAACCAATCCTCTTCTATATTCCACTAACGTAACTATGGTGCCATCAGATGCATATTCCCGTGCTGTACCTTCTTCTAATCCATTATTAAAATTTACAGTTCTTTTTACGCTTCCATCAGCATAATAGCTAACTGTTAAGCCGTGCTTAACATCATCTGAGAAATTTTCCTCCAGTACTTCATCTTTTCTGAAAGTGCGTCTGATTCCATCCTTCTTGCCGTTTTTATAGTTTATTTGTAAAACTAATTTAGCTGAATCATTGTAAAAGTTCCAGGTGCTATCCAGTTCAAAATTAACTCTGTTGCCCTCAGCAGTAAGAATCCCTTTCTCATTGTATGTTTTCCAATATCCATCGGGTTTACCTTCCCTCATAATTCCTTCACTTGCAACTACGCCGTTAGCATGATAGAATGTATTAGGTCCGTCAGGTATAACTGTATTATCCTGTGCTGTGATTTGCAATGATAAGATGCAAGCGATGAAGGCAGATAGGTATTTCACCATTGAATCAGTACTTGTTAGGGTTTACTTTTACAGTATTATTTTTCAAAGTTAAGTAATCATTAACTAAGAAACACTTTTTAAAGGCAAACGTCTTTCACCAATTTCCTCACTTTATTTGATAAGATTTGCTTTTTTAGAAATGTCTAACATTTTCAATATCGGTTTAATGGCAAGCTCAATAGTCAAAGGATCTAACAGTATTTCAGGTTTTTCTGTATTTAAGCTGTTATAAATTTTTTCGAGTGTGTTCATCTTCATGAACGGACAATCATTGCAATTACATGTTTCATCAGATGGAACTACTATAAACTCCTTATTAGGACTGGCCTTTTTCATTTGATGAATTATACCTGATTCTGTTGCAACAATATAGCGTTGAGCATTATCTTTCTTTGTAAAGTCAAGCAAAGCTGATGTTGAACCAATAAAATCAGCCATCACCAGGATAGGGCCCCGACATTCAGGATGTGCAATTAATTTTGCATCAGGGTTTTCCAGTTTGAGCTGTATAGTTTTTTCGTCGGTAAGTTGATTATGAACATGACAAGCTCCGTCCCATAATACCATATTTCTTCCTGTTTGGCTATTGATGTATGCACCAAGATTTTTATCAGGTGCAAATATCAGAGGTTGGTCAGGCAGGAATGAATCAACAATTGCTTTAGCATTACTTGAAGTACAGATAACATCCGACATAGTTTTAATGGCCGCAGAGCAATTTATGTACGAAACAACCTTATGCCCCGGGTGAGCATCAATAAACGGTTTAAAAGCCTCCGGAGGGCAGCTATCAGCCAATGAACATCCTGCATTCATGTCAGGTATTAAAACTTTCTTCCCCGGACTTAATATCTTTGCAGTCTCGGCCATGAAGTGTACCCCGGCAAATACAATGATATCAGCTTTAGTTTCAGCTGCTTGTTGCGAAAGTTGAAGACTGTCACCCACAAAATCGGCCAAATCCTGAATTTCAGGAACCTGGTAATAGTGAGCCAGTATTACTGCATTTTTTTGTATACGCAAATCATTTATGCGAGCAACTAACTCTGTATTTGAAATTTTTGAGGAAGCTGTTTCATTTAGGATTTCCATTTTTCACTTATTATCATTAATTATTTTAAAATATATTCATTAGTAATAATGAGTCTGTTAGTTCTGTTGGTAAAAATATCAACTTTAATTTGCAAAGTTCATTGCTACCACTTTGTAAAGAACATACTAACAGCATTAGCTTGAATTGAGGTTTAAATTTCAATCGGTTGCAAATTTATTAACAATTGGTTGATAAAGTTTTCACCGGCTCATTTTTGCTAAAATGTCCCTTAAAAACCAAAAGTTAATTGTTGATATAATCTCACAAATCAAGGCTAACTTCTCAACTTAATTAGTTTGACCGTTTAGTGATGACAAAAAGTATGATTTACCAAGAGTTAATAACACTTTTCTACCTGGTTGAACAATTTAACGTTGATAAGTTATACCCTATTGAATAACAGTTAAATAGCAAATAATGCGCCAAAACTTTCGTTTTATTAAGTGGTTAATAGCTAAGCTATTTACTGTTATGCTAGTTTTATAACTAAATTTGTCATTAAAAATTATCAACAATGTGGAATAAAGAGAAGACTTTGGCATTAGCAAGTGATCACGCGGGGTTTACACTTAAGGAATTTCTGGCTTCACGGTTAAGTGAAGAAGGATATAAAGTACACGATTTCGGTACATATTCTGAGGATAGTACTGATTATCCGGATTTTGCCCACCAATTAGGTGCAGCTGTTAATACTGGTGATTTTGAGAAAGGCATTGTTATGTGCGGTAGTGGCAATGGCGTGAATATGGTTGTTAACAAATATCAGGGCGTAAGAGGTGCTTTATGTTGGAATAGTGAACAAGCTCAACTAACAAGGCAACATAATGATGCTAATGTTATTTCATTACCTGCCAGGTTTATTGAATTTGAAGAAGCCTGGAAAGCGGTTGTTTTGTTTATTGAAACAGATTTCGAAGGTGGAAGGCATCAAAGGAGAGTTGATAAAGTTTCACAGTGTTTAATATAGGTTAGTGGAATCAAACAAAACATTCAAAGCAGCTTCAATAATTGCTTCTGCAAATAAAGAACGTCAGAATATTCTTGAGGATAATGCTTCAAGGTATGAACGTACTGTGGAGAGGGCGGTTTTACAATATTCAAATTTAGAACTTGCCAGAAGAAGGGCGGGCTTTATCAGACATAAAGGGATCAATGGACTTGAGAAATACCTTATTGAATTTGAAGCCAATCATGAACGCAATGGTGGAAAGGTTATCTGGGCTCAGGATTCAGCAGAAGCTGTTAAGCATATCATTAATATTATCAAAAGGTCAGGTGCTAAGCAGATTACAAAGTCAACCTCAATAATTGCTGATGAAATAGGATTAAAGGATGAGCTTACGAAAGAGAATATTAAATTCACCGAAGTAAGTCCCGGTAATTTCATCCTTAGTGAATTCAATGAAGAACCCCGTCACTTATCTTCGGTGCTCATTCATAAAAGCCATGACGAAATTACTAACCGGCTGAGTGAAAAGTATAAGATATCTGCAAAAGCCGGTGCTATAGAAATACACAATGTAATAAGGCAGATTTGCCGTGAAAACTTTGAAAATTCCATTGTATCAATTACAGGGGCAAACTTTCTTATTGCAGATAGCGGTTCAGTGTGTATATCTGAAAATACTGCCGATGGAATCTTGAGCAGTGTTATGCCAAAAATTCAAATAATGATTGCGGGTATTGATAAGATAATACCTTCAATTATGAATTTAGATGCACTACTTCCATTGTATTCAACTTACAGCTCAGGTGAAAAGATAAAAGCATACAATACTATTATAAGTGGTCCTCGTCAAGATAATGAAACTGATGGACCAAATGAGATGTATGTGGTTCTACTTGATAACGGAAGAAGTAATTTACTCGAGCAAAAATTGCAACGACGTTCTTTAAGCTGCATTGATTGTGGTGCGTGCCAAAGTGTTTGTCCTGTTTACCGGAAAATTGGAGGTGAGAGTTATAACACCTTATACACCGGACCTATAGGTTCAATTATCACTCCATGGTTGAAAGGTGTTGAGGATTTTATTCATCTAAGCTATGCGAGCACACTATGCGGAAAGTGTACTGAAGTTTGTCCGGTTAATATAAACCTTCACGATCAGCTGTTGTATAATAGGAGCGATGCTGTTAGGATGAATATTCATTCTTTTAGTGAAAAGGTGACAAGGATTGGCTGGCACAGAGCTTTGAAAAGCAGGAAGATGATGGATTGGAGTAGCTCAAAATGGAAGAACATCACTCTAAGATATGTTTACGGCGGGAAATGGGGTAAGGACAGAGCGTTGCCACAAGTTAGTGAAAAGAGTTTCAAACAACTTTGGGAAGAACGACGAGAAGGCGCCAAATAAAGAAGTCAATATTTCTTTATTATATACCTTACCTGCGATACATAAGTTTCACCAAATAGAATAACATGTACAAGAAGTGGGTATAATTGATTTATCTCAATTCTTTGCTCCCACCCCTTTATCAAGGGATTGTAATCATTGTACACAGAATAGAATTTCTCAGGAAAGCCACCAAATAATTTGGTCATAGCTATGTCCCATTCGCGATGTCCATAATATACGGCAGGGTCAATTAGAACAGGTTGCCCTTGTTTGTTAACAATCAGGTTTCCTGACCAAAGATCTCCGTGGATTAAGGTAGGTTCTTCATAAGGGATCAGATTCTCTAGCTTATTGAAAACACTCTCAAAATAATGTATATCGCTTGCAGTAAATAAACGATTGTCCCTGGCGATGTGGATAAGTGGTTCAAACCGCTGAGTTATCAGAAAGTATATTAGGTCATTGGAAGTTTTATTGCTCTGAACAAGTGATCCTATGTAGTTATCATGATCAAGTCCAAACAGGTTATTCTTGAGCTCGTGCAATCGTGCCAGCTGTTTAGCGAATAGTTCCCAGTAGTCGTTAGTATGTTGTGCGGGCTGTTCATATTCCATTAACAAATAGGAATAGGGTTCGCTAACTCCTGAAACAAATATTTTAGGAACTTTTACAGTGTGTGTTTTAGCAAGGATCTCAATTCCCTTTAATTCCGCATCAAACATTGATGGGTACTTATCTGCTAAATTGTATTTCAGAAAAAACTCACCGCAGGAAGTTGTTAGTTTTAGGGCTTCATTAATAGATCCACCTGATATACTGCTGGTTGTGTTTATTTTACATCCCTCACCAAATTTAGTTTGCAGGTAATTAGTGACTACTTCATGGAGTTTAGTAGGTAACATCATAGGCCGATGGAGTTAACAACATGGTGTAATGGGGTTAACATCATAGTGCGAGGGAGTTATCAACATCGTGGGATGGGGTCAACATCAAAATGCGCATGAGTTATAAACATGGTGCGATAAAGGTAACCTCATAGAGGGTGTGTGTTTAAATCATTAGAGGTATGAATTATCTGTTGTAACCCGTCTTCTTAATAACCTCTCAACAAGGAAAAGGATAAAAACTGAGCAGAAAATTGACAAGAATACCGATGAATTTCTAAGGTAATCAGTCAATGAAGAGATTTTTTCAAAGATATTCATAGTAGTACTAAGGAAATTAAACAGATTAACAGAGTCCATTCTGAGGTTTAATTCGAGGAAAGGCCAAATAGCAAATAAAATAAGGGCAATAACTGCAATACCTGCCGCTATAGATGCATAGGCCCATAGCATTTGTTTTCTATAAGTTTCGGGCTCTAATTCAGGTTCCACGCTTGCATAAATCTGATTCATTACCTGAGAAGTGAAATCACCTGATAGGTTCTCAACAGGTAATTTTGGAATCATCCTCTCAAGAAACGGGTCTTTAATTATATCGTCTTTATTTGCGTTCATTGTCTGAATTTTAAATTCCTTTCCTAACATGCGCCTTACTCATTTGGTTGTGCATGTTGGCATACATCTTTTTGCGTATTCTGTGCAGTTTTACTTTAACATTTGAATCTGTTAAGCCTGTTACTACACATATTTCTTCAACACTTTACTGGTTAAAGTAAAACAGGTTAATAATCAATTGTTCATCCAAATTCAAATCAGCTATTGCTTTATTTAAAAGTTGCAACTTTTCACCTTCTTCCAGTTCATCGAGATTCTCCTGAACTGCTTCAATACTATAGTTCTCGATAACATAATCATCAATAGCTGAAGTAATTACTGTTTTCTTCCTGGTTTTTGAAATTGCTGTATTATAAGCAATCCTAAACAGCCAGGTTGAAAATTTTGATTCATTCTTAAAGGTACTTAAGCCATGGTAAGCCTTAAGGAATGAATCTTGTGTTACCTCTTCAGCAACTTCATTGTTTTTAACAATTTTAACCACCATTGAAAAAACAAGATGCTTGTAATTATCCACCAGCACTCTGAATGCAGCAGTGTTTCCATTCAGCACCTGGTGAATTATATTAAGCTCGTTTTTCAATTCCATTCTGATCATTAGACGTTAAAAGTGTTTACTGGTTACACAATGACTAACTATCCATACAAGATTGATCGGAAAAACTATTAACCCATAACAAAAGTAACTAATAATATTCTTGTAACCTTCTGAAAATAACTGCGTCAAAAGGTCAACACAAACACTTTAAAGATTTGCTATATGAACGACTTCATGGTTCCCCTTGTAATTTTTGCCACTGTATATGGCATTGTTTATCTCTCAATCCGCAGAAAGGAAAGGATGGCTTTATTGGAAAGAGGGCTTGACCCCCGTAGTTTTGAAAGACCTGATAACAATTTCTCGACTCTTAAATATGGACTTTTGCTGACTGGAGTCGGCCTTGGAATATTAACCGCTAATATCATCGTTACTATTGGCGCAATGGATAATGAGCCAGCTTACTTTTCCTTCATCACTTTATTTGGTGGTATCGCCCTGATTCTTGATTATGTAATTGAGAAAGTGATAATTAAGAAACAGCAAAACCAAAAGCAACAAACACAGGTTTACCAGGAACAGTAATATATGAACGTTCAGTAAATCCTAATGGTCCACATTGTATTAAGCAGATTTTTAAAGGCTTAATCCGGTAATGAAAAATAGGTATTCAGTAATAGCTTAAAATTTGAAGGTTTCTATGCAGGTATGTATAGGACCTTCTTTTTTTAGTTCACTTTGGTAGAGTGAGAATTCTGTAACCCTCTGCTGCAATAGTTTTGTGGTACTAAACCGATCCACAATTTGCTGAAAAAACTGCTTGTCCCTTATTTCTTTTATCCTGCCAATAGTCAAGTGTGGTACAAAGTTCTGCCTGTCGGCATAATACTCTACATCAGCTAATGCATTAATAATGCCTGAATGAAGATCGAGCAATTGTTGGTTTTCACCGATACCAAACCATATTACCCTGGGGTCATACCTACTACCAAAAATGCCTGTATTCTCAAGTGTGAGATCAAAAGGAAGGATACCTTCTTTAGCTTTTTCCAGTGCTGATGTGATTACAGGTACCTCATCAGGGTTTGTTTCACCAAAAAATCTAAGGGTAATATGCATATTATGCAGGTCCACCCACTTAATAATATTGTAATCCAATGCTTGCCGCAGTCCATTATATACCATTGTGAAGTTTTCATCGGGTACAATGTTAATAGCAGCAAAAAGGCGTAAACTATCCATGTTTAATCTTAAATCGATTGCAAATATCAGAAGAAATTGACAAAAAAAATGTTCGTTTCCTAAAAGAAAATTATCTACTTTTGCAACCCCATATCATTATTATGGGGCGTTAGCTCAGTTGGCTAGAGCGTTAGACTGGCAGTCTAAAGGTCAGGGGTTCGACTCCCCTACGCTCCACAAAAAAGCCTGTAAATATATTATTTACAGGCTTTTTCTATTTTTCATTTTCTTTAGATTCAACGTCGGTTTTCTCAGCCATTCCATCCTTGAATTCTTTGATACCCTTGCCAAGACCCTTCATTAATTCGGGAATTTTTTTCCCTCCAAAGAGAAGTAAGACTACGGCTATTATAGCTATAGCTTGCCATGGTCCGATCATACCTGATAAAATAAATGATGTCATGTTATTTGGTATTTAGTTTCTACAAAAATAAACAATTCCCAGATGCTTCTGATAAAGTTAAATTATTAATTATCGGGACTTAAGGATCCAGGCTTCAGGGTTTTGAAGAACTTTCCCTTTCCAAAGTTCAAAATGAAGTTTTGTACGTCCGGTATCATCTGTTTCTATAACGCCTATCTTTTGTTTGGTAGTTACTTTATCACCCTTTTTAACAAATATCTGCCCAAGGTTTGAATATACAGTGAGGAACTCACCATGCCTGATTATGATGACATTATTGTAATTTGGCAATGTCATTGTAGAAGTAACTACACCTTCAAATATTGATCGTGCAACAGAACCACCTGAGGTAGTAATATCAATTCCATTGTTCTTTGTTTTAATTCCTTTTAGCACAGGATGTGGGTGTTCACCGAAAGTGGCTGATATTACACCTCTTTCTGTAGGCCATGGTAAGTTACCTTTGTTTCCAGCAAAACTAGTTGAAAGCTTCATTTCAGTAGGCGTCAGCCCGAAAGCATTATCAGCTGTGGGCTTAGTACCTGCTTTACGAGCCTCTTCACGTGCTTTACGCAACTCTTCTGCAATTATATCTTCAATGGCCTTCTGTAATTTCTTTGCAGCTCTCTCATTTTCCCTAAGCTTCTTTAGTAATTCCTTTTCCTTCTGTGAAAGCTTTCTTACTGTCTGGTCCTGCTCATTTTTTTCCTTAGAGAGCTTTTGCTTTTCACTTTCTTCTAATGATTTGAGTGAGAGTTTTTCAGCTTTTTGTTTCTTTAATAATTCTAATTTGCCAGTTAAAACTTCCTGTGATTCAATAATTACCCGCACCTGGTTTTTACGGTAACTACTGTATTGCTGAAAATATTTCAAGCGTTGATAGGCCTGGTTGAAGCTTTCTGCTGAAAAAATGAACATAAGTCGGGAATATGAACTCCTGTTCTTTTGCGAATAATATATCATTTTGGCATACTCTTCTTTCAGCCGTTTAATATTATCCCTCAATTCAGTTATTGTATCATTTGTGTGCCTGATCTTTGCATCAATGGCATTTACTTCATTGCTTATAGCGTTGATTAATTCTTGACGTTTCGAAATTTTCTTGTTAAGCAGGAGTAATTGATTCAGTGATGCCTGTTTTGTCTTTTTTGTTTCCGACAAAAGCTTATTTGTGTAAGAAATCTCTTCTTCAATCTTTGCCTTACGGGCTTCCAATTGGCTTTTCTTATCCTGCGCAATGAGTTGTGGAGTGAAGAAAGTTAAAAACAGGAATAAAAGAAAAAGCTTTTGCATATTTTTTTCTGCATGCACAGTAATAACATTTAGCACTGAAAGTTTATAAGTTGTTAAGCCTGGCATATTTTTCAGGAATCTTAAAAGGGAAATTAAGAGAATCACTCATTACCATCTTTGAATAACTGATATCAATTGAAGTCTTTTTATCGATTGTTTCAACATCAAAGATAATATTTACAGGAACAAGTTGACCGTCAATGTTTTCATGTGAGTATTTTGCCTCAGCTTTTCGTCCGTTGGGAGTAACCTCCCTTACCATGATTCTTGAGATCTTGAAATTATCAGGGTTCAACCAAATATGCTGTATTGGTATATTAACCTCACTATTGTTTTTTACAAATTTCTTAAGTTTTCGCCTGTCGGTTGTAACAAGCTTATACTCCATATTATCGATTCCACTCTTAAATGATGTATTTTCATATCTGGAGAAGTCATTACCGGTGAGAAATGATTGCAGCATATCATAGTCAAGCGTACTGTTAATAATCCTATTGATATTATCAAACGAACCTGCGAAGTACGTATTATCCATTCTATTCATGTACCAGATAGAATCGTTTGACACCAGAAACCGCACCATCTCAATGCCCATTAATGGCGATACTGAGATCCAGATCAAACTGTCACGTTTTATACGTATCTGTCCAGATATTTGGGTTTCTTTTTTGTCCTGTATGAATCGTGCACCAAAGCGAGCTGAAAAGTTTTGGTAATTAAGCTCATTTGCTTTTAGATTATTAAAAAGAAACTCAGAACCTTGCTCTTTAAGTGGCTCTTTGATTGTTCTTCGTGAAGTGCTGCATGAAGCAACAGTTAGAGCAAAAAGGATCGTAAAAATGCAATAAACCGCCAGTGAGGATCTATTCATAAAGCACTCCATCTTTTACTTTCGTTGGTAATGAATCGGATGCTTCACCAGCCTCCAGTGCCTTTTTCCACCATTGCATGGCTTCATCTTTCCTGTTAAGTTTATAAAGGATATCACCATAATGCTCTAACTCGGTGCCCGAAGGATTCGGTTCGAGTTTCAATACTTTATCCATTTGCAGCAAAGCTTCAGCAAATAGCCCCCTTTTATATAATACCCATGCATAAGTATCGAGAAATGTGGCGTTGTCGGGTGATAACTCATTAGCCTTCAATGCCATCCTTTCCGCCTTTTCAAGATCCTTATTATCAAGCGACAAATAATAGGCGTAGTTATTCATCACCAAAGAATTTTCAGGGTGATATTTCAATGCATTTTCATAATAATTGTATGCTTCTGAATTTCTTTTGAGCTTATACAGTGCATCGCCATACATGCTAAGAAAGTCTGACATTAGTTGATTATTGTTGAACACCAACTTCATCCCCGTATTAAGCGATGATATTGCCTGATCAGGTTCTTCAAGCATAATGTGAGCAACAGCATTAAAATAGTAAGGCATAGGTTGAACCGGGAACAGTTCAATAACCTCTTTGCTAACAATAGCCAGACTGTCGTACTTATTCATTAAAGCTGTCAGGCGCATTATGTTTTCCCATACTTCATACTTTCCTGGATCAAGTTCACTAACTTTCCTGAACAAGTCAAGCGACTCAGGGTACTGCTCCCTCATGGCCAGCATCTGCGCCCTGAAAGCAAGCACCTGAGGATCATATGGATGTTGATCAACCAGGATTCCCGACAATTCAAGAATATCATCCTCAATACCGTCGTAATTCCCTGTCTGTGAATAATAAGTGCTCATGATCTGCATCTTGGTTCCTGCATCCAGGTACTGATTTGCAAAACCCTTTTTAAGTGCTTCGGCTGATTTCTTCAAATTCCCTTGCTTCCTATAATAATCAGCCAATGAAATATTGATGTAAGGATTATCAGGCTCTATTGAAAGTATTTTTTCATAGGTAGATAAGGCTTTTTCTTCCATTCCATTCATCATGTAATACTCAGCCAATAATGACTGAATACGACTGTCCCACTCATTAGCAGCAGCAAGTTTTTCTATTTCTTCAAGTGCTTTTTTCTTCTTTCCTTCCGATACATAAATGTGGTGCTTTCTTAATGAAATCTCTTCAGATATACCATCATTACGTTCAATCATATCTAACACTTTAAGAGCATCCTGAGAGTTGCCTACCTTGATGTACAGGTTAGCTAATTCCATTGAATTTGATCTGTCGGAAGGATTCTTCTTAAGTAGCTTTTCAAAAATCTTTATTGCTTCCTCAAACTGAGTGTTTTGCGTATACAGGTTAGCCAGTGTAATGCTGTACCATTCATTGTCAGGACTCAATTCATAGGCTTTTGCTATATTGGCAATAGAATTCTTGATATCCCTCTGTTTGTAGTACAAGAGTCCAATTTCATACCAGGAAGCATCATGTGAGGGATCAATCTCTGTAACCTGATTAAAGAGGTGCAAAGCCTCACCAGGATTATCAGTAATCTTAGCCTTATTGGCATCAAAGAAAAGGGATTCCACTCTCTTATTATCTCTGAATAAACGCGCTTGTTCCTTTGTTACCAGTTCTTCTCCACCTTCAGGCAATTCTTGCGCTAACATAGCGATAGGTGCCAAAAGTAAAATGCTGAGCTTAAGTATTTTGATTAGTTTCATTATTCAATTTTAAAATGCCTTGTAATATTATTTTAAACCTGTATGGCCAAATCCGCCTTTGCCTCGTTCTGACTCATTTAGGTTATCACTTTGAACCCATTCTGCCTTTTCATGACGCGCAATTATCATCTGCGCAATTCTATCACCATGGTTTATTACGAAAGGCTGCGCTGAAAGGTTCACAAGAATTACTTTTACTTCCCCTCTGTAGTCTGCATCTATTGTTCCCGGTGAGTTCAGCACAGTAATTCCTGATTTTGCAGCTAAACCACTTCGGGGCCTAACCTGTGCCTCATAACCCTCCGGTATTTCAATGAACAACCCGGTAGGTATAATAGCTCGTTCCAATGGCTGCATTGTTACTGATTCTTCAAGGTTAGCCCTTATGTCCATTCCTGCTGAGTGGGTAGTTTCGTATGATGGGTTTATGTTTGATGAATTATTGACTATCCTGATTTGCATAAAAGTCCTTATTATTAGTATTAACGGATTAACCTCTACTTTAATTTCGCAAAATTAAACATTATAATTTAAACCATTTATCTTTCATCCAACCTGTATCCTTACCACTTCTACTATATTGACTTAACCTGAATTATCTTCCTTTTCTCAACCATGTATACAAAAAGCATAAAACCGAGTAACAATACTGTGTTTAAACCTATCTCTACGAAGCTGTCAAGTCGGGCTGTTGCAAAGGAGATTGTGTAAATCACTAATGTTATCAAAGCATATAACCCTGCTCCTTTCAAGTTGTAATTAACAGGGTAATATTTCCTTCCCAAATACCACGAAAATATCATCATGAAGGCATAGCATGCAAATGTTGCCCATGCTGCTCCCATATAACCCATAATCGGAATGAGCAATATGTTGAGCGCAACTGTTAGTGCTGCCCCTGAGAGCGAGATCATTGCGCCTGACTTTGTGCGGTCAGTTAATTTAAACCAGATGCTTAGATTATAAAAGACCCCAAGAAACAAGTTAGCAATCAATAATATAGGGATTACTGCGGCACCTTCCCTGAATTCACTCCCAATAAAGAGTATAACAATATTAATATTGAGCATTATCAACAGGAAGATGAACAAGCAAACGATAATGAAATAGTGCATCAGGCGCGCATAAGTTACTTGTGGATCTTTAGTGCCGGAGTGCGCAAAAAAGAATGGTTCAGCAGCATAACGATAAGTTTGGATAAAGAGTGTCATCAGGATCGAAACCTTATAGCAAGCACCATAAATACCTAGCTGAGCCATGGCATCATTGCCCGGAAGCAGGTGCTTTAATATTACCCGGTCGAAAGTCTCGTTTATTACCCCTGCAAAACCAAAGATCAGCAGTGGCCAACTGTAACTTAACATCTTCTTCAGTAGGCTCAAGTCGGGAATAAGCTTCACCTTTAGAATATCAGGCAGCAGCATAATCAAAGTCAATAAACTGGCAACCAGGTTTGAAATGAAAATGTAGCCTACGCCAATTGAAGGATTATAGAAAGTTCTTATTAAATAGTTCTCTGAAGCTTCAGGGTTTTTATCCAGGAACATAGGAATAAAAACTATAAACAAGCGGTTCAGGGCTATATTGGTTCCTATATTTGTTATTTTGATGAATGCAAACCTGAAAGGTCTGTTATTCAATCTCAGGTTGGCATACGGTATGCTACTCAAGGCATCAGCTGCCAATATCAATGCAAACCACTTTATATACTCCTCATTTTGCTGATAACCCATTGCAGTTGCAATAGAAGGAGCAGTTAAAAAAACCATCAACGTAAAAACAGTTGAAGT
>JAGXGB010000019.1 GCA_024636955.1 Bacteroidales bacterium | reverse complement strand
GGTTTGTTCTAATGGTTTAGCAAAATTTTTGAAATAATACGTGTTGTTAGGTTCAATTTCCTAGATCTAAAAGTAAAAATAAAATCAAATCTGATAATTTCAGGGTAATAAGGATCCAAAGCAACTGCATACAGTGCTTATATTCACCTCTTGAAGATGACGAAATTTTTAAGTTTTAGTATAGATTCATTTTATTTAACCTTGTATCAACCTTATAGTAACCTTGTATCAACATAGTATAAGGCTTATACATTGTACATTGTTTAACCTTATCTAATACTAGAGTGATATTTGGTGCAATTCAATGAATATACAACCTTTATCCACTAAAGCTTCAAAAAATCATCCTGTCAAGGGAAAAGCTTGAAGGATTATTAAAGGACAGAGTGGGTAATTTTAAAACGCGCCTATTGGCACCGTCACAGTTAAGGAGATATTTTCGGAGCTCATATAACTTAAAGCGCCGTAGAGATGATGATAAGTAAGTCGTAAACTTACTTCTTTGTTTTCTTTAATCTTATGTGAGACACCCAACCCAAGTGCATATCCGCATGAAAGCATTTCTCCAAGTTTATTTTGCATTTCAGGCATATTTGTCGAATTGTAATTCAGTGCGGTATTGATTATGAGCCCGGTATAAATTGTAGGCTGGCATTTGTTCTTTAACAGGGCATATCTTAAATAGAAATTTGTGTAAAGATTGGTGTACTCAGCCGAAAAACTACCAGTGCCTGACCTTACATGGTTTATCCAATATTCATATGTTGAATGATACGACGATTTGTATATGAAAGGTTCTATCTGAAAAAACAATCTCTGATTATGAGGTGTAATAAACTGAAAAGCTAATCCGATAAGAGGTTTATTAGCAGTGGCCAGGTCATGAAATACATACCTGTTCTCAGGTGTTACTTTGCCAATGTCATGGTTCATTGATTCCCACATTATTCCACCGGTAATACTCACCGCAACCATATTTTTCTTCACGTTCTTTTTATAAACAATACACTTTTGGTCAGTGCAAACTTCGTTATGGTATGACTCCACTACTTTTATTAAAGAAACCCTGTTTAATCTTGCAGTTTCAATATCGTAACTAAGTTGAGGTGCTTTATGAAATATGCTTTTAAGTGTACCAATGTATTCCTTCTTTTTCCTTAAATATGCTGTATTACCTTGATGCACAACTGTTTCTACTTCTTTTAATTCAAGCATCCGCCCATCTTCAGTTTCAATATAATATTGTAACCCATATGAGTCTCGATAAAGGTAAAGGTCAACAACCCCATCTACCAAAAACTCCAGGAACTTAACAACAGGTAAGCCATTTACATTTACTTTTTTTGAGATATAAAACTTATCGTTGATAAACCGGTAAGAGTTAATATCTTCAGGTTCGTAATCTTGAATAGGTGAGGTTTCGTTGACCTTAAAACGGCATAAATGGGTATTGAGAATATCTCCACGGTTGTCGATTAAGCCATGTAGTGTGTCCATTTCATTCGTAACGACAAAACCGGGATGAAATTCGGATTGTGCTGATGCGCCGAGCTGAAATACGCTAAGTAAAAGAAACAGGTATAGGTTTGTTTTCATCGGTTATTGGTTTACGAGTCAAAAGTATGACATCTGAATAATATAAAAAAGAGAATGAGAAAGTGATCGGACATATTTCGGAATTAGCAGTAAAACTCACACCAATCATTGTAGTTGCTATGAAACTGCACTACATTTTTTTTAAAAAGTTTAATTTGGTGTGCTTATTAATGATACTTTTGCTTCAATTTATAACGATTCTAAATAATTGACAATGACATTGGCTGACCTGGCTCCAGGTGACAAGGGGATAATTACGAAAGTTAAAGGCAGAGGGGCATTCCGTAAGCGAATACTTGAAATGGGTTTTGTTTCAGGTAAGGAGGTGAGTGTGATACAGAGAGCACCGTTAATGGACCCTGTAGAGTATAATGTGATGAGTTACAACGTGTCGTTGCGCAATGCCGAGGCACGGCTAATAGAGATACTATCAGAAACCGAAACCATTGAGCAGCAGGAAATAAATACCGGTTCGAGGATTGGCAGCCTATTTGCCGGAGCTTTGAAGCAGAAGACCAAAACCATAAATGTAGCTTTCGTTGGCAATCCCAATTCAGGCAAGACCACTTTGTTTAATCATGCTTCGGGATTAAGAGAGCATGTTGGCAATTACTCGGGAGTTACCGTTGATGCCAAGGAAGCCAGGTTTAAGAAGGGTGAGTACATTTTTAATGTTACCGATTTGCCTGGCACTTATTCCATTACAGCCTACACTCCTGAAGAGCTTTTTGTAAGGGATTTTATTATTGACTCAGTGCCCGATGTGGTGGTGAATATTATTGACAGTTCAAATCTTGAGCGCAACCTATATCTTACCACTCAGTTGATTGACATGGACATAAAGATGATAGGTGTGCTTAACATGCACGACGAGCTGCTTTCAAGTGGCAACATGCTTGACCATGATAAATTGGGCCTATTGTTGGGAGTGCCTTTTGTTCCTACTATAGGTTCGAAGGGTAAGGGAGTGCCTGATCTTTTGCAGAAAATCATTGATGTATATGAAGATCGCGATACAACCTATAGACACATCCACATCAGTTATGGTAATGTTATTGAACCAGCTATTAACAGAATTCAAGATTTGTTATATAAATCATGCTGCAATAACGGTTTAACAAACAGGGTATCCTCCAGGTTCTTGGCAATCAAGCTACTGGAGAAGGACAGAGCTACAGAAGTGGCACTGGAGAAGACAGATAATCTAAAGCAGATACTTGATGCCACTGATGAAGAAATTGGCAGAATAGAAACCACTTATAAACAAGACACCGAAAGTGTTATTGCTGATGCCAAGTATGGCTTCATAGCAGGAGCGCTCAAAGAAACATTCAAGTTGAATCCGGTTCTACAGCGCAAAAACAGTGAGGTAATTGATACTATTGTTACACACCGCATCTGGGGCATCCCAATCTTTATTTTCCTGATGTGGCTTACATTCTATGCCACCTTTAAACTTGGCGAGTACCCAATGATGGGCATTGAAATGTTGGTGCAGTTTGTATCGATACAACTATCAGCACTTTTGCCAACAGGCATGCTGAACGACCTATTCATTCAAGGCATTATTGGCGGGGTAGGAGGGGTAATCATATTCCTGCCGAATATTCTGTTGCTGTATCTGTTCATATCCCTGATGGAAGATACTGGATACATGGCAAGGGCTGTATTTATCATGGATAAGGTTATGCACAAGATTGGCTTGCATGGTAAATCGTTCATACCTCTTGTAATGGGCTTCGGATGTAATGTGCCGGCGATATTATCTACCCGCATTATTGAAAGCAAGCGCGACAGGCTGATTACCATGCTAATAAACCCTTTTATGTCATGTAGTGCCCGGTTACCGGTGTATATATTGTTTATAAGTGCATTCTTCGTAAACTATCAGGGAACAATTTTATTCTCGATGTATGGTATAGGTGTAGCATTAGCCATTGGATCTTCGCTGCTGTTCAAGAAAACCATCTTCAGGAAGGCTGATGTGCCTTTTGTGATGGAACTGCCACCATACAGAACACCAACCATCCGTACTTTATTAAAGCACATGTGGAACAGAGCCGAGCAGTACCTCCGAAAGATGGGAGGGGTAATACTTGTAGCCTCCATAATTATCTGGGCACTGGGATATTTTCCAAGAAGCACTTCGGATGACTATATTTATGAGAAAAATATTGCTGACATCAGGAGCCAGTATGCCACAATGATCATGCAGACACAACAAAGTGGAGAAGTGGTTGATGCACTGAAAAAGAAGGAAAATGACGCAGTTAACCAGGTTGAGCATGAACTTGAAAGCCACCGGCAGATGAACTCGTACATAGGTAGACTTGGCGAATTAATTGAACCTGCCATGCGGCCATTGGGCTTCGACTGGAAAATGAGTGTTGCAGTGCTAACCGGAGTTGCCGCAAAGGAAGTAACCATTGGTACACTGGGTGTACTGTACCAGGCTGACATGAATGATGACCTAAATCAAACATCCCTGATAACCAAACTGCAGCAACAAACCTATAAAGATGGACCTAATGCAGGGCAGCCTGTATTTACTCCGCTTGTTGCATTCAGTTTTATGCTTTTTATACTGATTTACTTCCCTTGTATCGCTGTAGTTGCTGCTATAAAGAGAGAATCGGGTGCAGTGAAATGGGCAGTATTTGTAGTAGTTTATACTACTGTATTGGCTTACCTTGCGTCACTGATCACATATCAGGTAGGTAGTTTATTTTTTTAGAAATGGAAGAATCATTAACCTGGATAACAGCTAATCCTGAAAAGTCATTTTATACTTTAATGGCCTTGTCATTCCTTGTTAACAGGCTTCCTTATATTGGTGTTTTCTTCCGTACTTTCAACACACTGCTGCATGAAAGCGGACATGCCATAGGTGCCATAGTTACCAGTGGTGAGGTGCTGCGGATTGATCTGAACAAAGATACATCGGGTATTGCCCAAACAAAGAGCAAAGGTCGTGTTAGTGCCTTTATAACATCCTTCTCAGGTTATCCTTTTGCTGCAAAGGCAAGTTCGATATTTCTGATACTCACCTTAAACGGGTATCAAAAAGAAGTGGCGTTTGTTATACTTTCACTAACGCTGCTCAACCTGATACTATTTGTACGGAATGTATATGGTATTTTCTGGTTGATAGTGTTTGCGCTTTTACTTGGGACTATTGCGGTAAATGGGAGTAGCACAATATTGTGGGTTTTTGTACTGTTTATCAGTTTGATAGCATTAACTGAAACGTTCATGAGCACTCTGCTGATTACTTTCCTCGGACTAACTAATCCGCGTAAAGCGGGCGATATGACCAATTTACAGAAGAGTACTGGCATACCGGCAGGTGTTTGGGCGTTATTAAATGGAGCAACTGTGGCATTCGTTCTTTATTACACAGTAGTGAATTACTTCCCCGATATTCTGCATCTTACAGGATGAAGTAAAATTTGATTAATATGCGGAGTTTAATTGAAGACAGAGAAAGATGGAACATATACAGGAAATAATAGTTTTCGTCATAATAGGGATTGCAGTTATAATAGCGGGATACAGAATCATTCAAAGCCTTGCAGGAAAGAAGTCGGGCTGTGAAGGTTGTGCCTCCGATTGTTCAGGCTGTTCGCTGACGGAGCTTAAGAAGAATATTGAATCAGCTCAAAGATCAAAAGGTCATGATAAATAAACAGGAGTTCCTTGAAACATACAATTATATCGACAATGAGGTACTAGTTGAGATAATCGACATATTCCTTAATGAATACGAATCAAGGATTATTAAACTTCACCTTGACGTTAAAACGGGTGATCACAAGGCACTTAGGTATGATGCTCATGCTATTAAGGGAGTTATAGCTAATTTTTATGCAAAACCAGCCTGGGAAATAGCCAAGACATTGGAAGATACAGGTGCAAGGTTAATTGAGGACCCTGCAGCCTCTGATGCTCATAGTTTAACTGAAATGGTAAATACACTTGATGACCATGTGCATACTATGGCAACTCAGTTGAAAGAAATTAAGGAAGAGCTTAATAGTCCTACCGCGTAAGGGCATCAAGGCGGTTGAGCCCTAAAACAGCTTTATCGTCGTTTACTTTCATGCGAAGTACCTGCTGATAATCCATACGAGCTTCATCAAATTCACCTTGGAGCTCCTTAGCATACCCTCTGTTAAAAAGGGCATCTACGTATTCAGGATCAATGCTTAATGCACGGTTGAAGGCCTCAACTGCATTATCGTATTCAGCTTTATACACCAAATAGACATAGCCTTTATTATAATGAGCAAGCTTAAAAGTTGAATCTATCTGCAGGATTTCCTGATATACACTAAGTGACTTATCAGGCTGGCCATGTTCCTGGTAATGCATTCCCAGTATGTATAAGGGTTCAGGAGATTCAGGTTTAACCTGAGCGGCATTCCTCAGGTAATCAATTGCCAATTTATCATGTCTGATAGAAAACAGAATGCCTAACTGTTTAAGAGCATGATAATGCTTTTTATCCCTTGCCACTGCATTCTGGTAACTGTCAATAGCCTTAATGGTATCACCCATTTCCTCATTAGCCAATCCACTCAAAAAGAAAGCTTCAGCGTGTTCAGGGTTTTTGCTTAGAGCTTCGCGCAAAGCATTAAATGTTTGTTTATAGTCGCTCATAGTGAGATATATACGAGCGGTACTAACATCAACATCTGCATTATCAGGGTCGAGTTCACTTGCTTTCTTCAGGGCATCAAGAGCGCGCTGTGTTTTCCCTGAATAAAGGTAAACCTCCGAAAGTGTCAGGTAAACAGCAGGGTCATTTTCGTTAATATCAAGAGCGGTATTAACATCAGCAAGTGCTTCATTGAACATATCAGTATGGGCATAGTACTTAGCTCTCTCCAGATATGGGGTAGTTTCAAGTGGGTTTGCACTGATAGCTGCTGTAAGCCTAACAATATCATTAGCAATGCTATCGCTCTTCACTTGCTCTTCCTGCTTATTAGTGGTTTTATTATTGCAGGAAGATATTAATAATAATACTGCAATAACCAGTACACTTAGTACTGGTAACAAATTGCTATAAACCACCTTAATCTGCGATCTATTGGCACTAAATAATCTAAAAGCTTTGATCTGAAATCTATAATAGAACATAATTTACCAGTCTGAATTTTAACAATTGCAAAGTTAGGAAAAAAGCTTAGAGCTGAGAGCGTATAGGCTTGAATAACTATTTGTTATGAAAGGCATAGAGCATATGGCTTAAAGCACAGAATTAACAAATTCCTAATCAAGAGACGGACTGTATGTTGTCTCCTGATTAGAAATTATAAACCTTACGCCTTGCGCTTAGCCCTTACTGAGCAGCTTCTTTCAATGAAGCTCTTACTAATCCTTCAAGTTGATCAGCAAGTTCAGGATTGTCAATTAGTAATTTCTTTACTGAGTCGCGTCCCTGACCAAGTTTGGTATCGCCGAAGCTAAACCATGAGCCGCTCTTCTTGATTATATTTTTATCAACACCAAGGTCAACGATCTCTCCGAGTTTAGAAATTCCTTCACCATAAATGATATCAAACTCTCCCTGACGGAATGGTGGGGCTACTTTGTTCTTAACTACTTTAACCTTAGCACGGATACCTATTACAGTATCACTATCTTTAATCTGGCTGATGCGCCTGATATCCAGCCTTACTGAGGCATAGAACTTAAGTGCATTACCGCCGGTTGTAGTTTCGGGGTTTCCAAACATAACACCAATCTTTTCACGCAACTGGTTGATGAAAATACAGCAACAGCCTGTTTTGCTAATAGTAGAAGTAAGCTTACGAAGTGCTTGGGACATTAGTCGTGCCTGCAGACCTACTTTTGAATCACCCATTTCACCTTCAATTTCACTTCTTGGTGTGAGGGCTGCCACTGAGTCAATAACAATTATATCAATTGCGCCTGAGCGAATAAGGTTTTCGGTAATTTCAAGTGCTTGCTCACCATTATCAGGTTGTGACACAAGCAGATCATCAATATTTACACCTAATTTCTGAGCATAATAGCGATCAAAAGCGTGCTCTGCATCAATGAAAGCTGCAATGCCACCTAACTTTTGTGATTCAGCAATAGCATGCAGTGCTAATGTGGTTTTTCCTGATGATTCAGGTCCGTATATTTCAATTACTCTGCCTTTTGGAAGTCCGTTAACACCAAGTGCATTATCAAGTGAGATAGATCCGGTAGAAATTGAAGGCATTTCTTCAATCGGTGCTCCACCAAGTTTCATTATAGCACCTTTGCCATATGACTTTTCAATCCTGTCGAGGGTTAATTGTAGCGCTTTTAACTTTTCCGAGTTGTTGTCTTTAACTTCTTTATTCATGTTTTCAATGAGTTAGGTTGTTTTGATTGGTTAATTTTCAATGTAACCAAAGGTAAAATAGATATTTAAATTTGGCAAATCACTTTTTAATTATTTGTGAAGTATGTTTTGTGGTGTCAACTTTGTCAATTACTTCTGTAATAGAAAGGTCTTCATCAGTAACGAATGTAGTCCTACTGATGCCGTCATACTCTCTTCCCATAAATCTTTTACGTCCCCATACGCCAAAAAGCTTTGCAAGTTCCTTATCCGTATCAGGGATTAGCGGAAAAGGTAAGTCGTGCTTTGCAGCAAACTTGGTATGTGATTTTGTGTTATCAGGACTGATTCCAAAAACGTTATAATTATTCTCAAGTAACAATTTATAGTTATCACGGATATTACATGCTTGTGCTGTACAGCCGGGGGTCATGTCCTTTGGGTAGAAGTAAATTACATTTTTTTTCCCTTTGAGCATTTCGGTGTTAAATGTATTGCCTAAATGATCAACTGTTTCAAAATCAGGTAATCTGTCGCCTTGTTTTAAGTTGCTCATGAAATTTGGTTTTAAATGTTTATGACTTTCCCCGATTCAATTTGCTGATAATACTTGCAAAACGGCTTTAACCCACATTGTTCACATTTAGGTTTACGTGCCACACAAATATATCTTCCGTGTAAAATTAACCAATGGTGAGCAATATTCAGCCTGTTTTCAGGAATAAATTTAAGAAGTTGCATTTCAGTATCCAATGGGTTTCTTGCCTTAGTTGTTAGCCCAAGCCTTGCAGCAACCCTATGCACATGTGTATCAACAGCCAATGCGGGCTTTTCAAAAGCTACTGACACAATTACATTAGCAGTTTTCCTGCCTACTCCCGGAAGCTGCTGAAGTAAGTTAACATCGTCGGGTACTGTACCATTAAAATCATTTATCAGTTTCTGCGCCATCCCTATAAGATGCTTTGTTTTATTGTTAGGATATGAACATGAGCGCACCAGATTAAATACATCTTCTTCAGTACCCTGGGAGAGGGAATATGCATTAGGAAACTTTTCAAAAAAAAGCGGAGTAATCATATTCACCCGCTTATCAGTACACTGAGCTGATAAGATAACAGCTACAAGAAGCTCATACGGATTGCCATACTTTAATTCAGTTTCTGCTATGGGGACGTTTTGTTCAAACCAATTGATTACAGCTTTAAAACGCTGGGTGCGCGATATCTTCTTTTGCATAAAATTAATTGAACTACCAAAAATAAGGAATAGGATGGTAAAAACCCTGTTTCATTTTAGTTGAAAGAAAATTATTGTGTTCCTGTTGATAGGAAATGCAGAGCATACAGTGCCTTAGTGAGAGCTGGTCCCCAGTGGTTATTAAAATTAACAACTACGTAATGAACAGCATTTTCCCTGGCATCCTGGAGGTTCTTCTGATAGAGCATCACAAAATCCCTCATATCCTGGTAGCAATCGGCAATACACTCAGCAATACTGGCTTTTTCAGCTTCAGTGTCCTCACTATGTGGATCAGCACATACCCAGAAATGGTCGTCAGGATATAGTTTATTCCTGATGTTGTTGAAAACTGTTTCCCACTCTTCTTCAAGCACAAAACGTTCATTTTGATCTGCATTCTGTGGCAGTATGTCTTTTACGAGTGATCCTTTTAAATAGAGCAACGGAATAATGCGCCGGTAATAAACCACAATATCTTCCTTACTATAGTCATTAACCTTTTGGGTAAACAGGCAGAATTCGTTTGCAACTGTTAGTAATTCAATTACTTGCTTTGTAAATGCAGGGTTGTTGTTGTTATCCACTTCTCTTAGGTTTGATAAATGCAAATATAACGAGTTGTGCTAATCTTCTCTTCTTTGAATGCCTGGAAATATTGTTGTAGTTCTCTTAATCTTTTGATAAGCAAGGATACAACTATTTGCCGAATGTGCTTAATGTCCTTTATCGATACTCTACAAGTTCAGGTTTATCAATCAGATATCTCCTAAGACCAGAATGTGGTATATCAGAAAACAGAAACTCGAATTTAGTCACATCATCAGGAGCAATAGGATGCCAGGAAAAAGACAACTGGAATGTAGAAAATACAAGGTTTTCGTTCTTTAGCCTGATACCAACTCCCAGAGCCGGATAAATTATTTGATTCACAAATTGTTGATTCTTTTCTGCAATAACAGCAGCTTCGGCAAACCAGAAAGGGGCAAAGCGAAAACCAAGCAAATAGTACGGAGTAAAGATTACCGATTCTATCCTGCCTCTAAGACGCTGGTAACCTAAAAGCTCAAAGTTATTAAATAAGTTGCCTGAGTTCCCGTCATTAATGGAGATCACACCTGGTATTTTTCTATCAAGGCCTGTGGTATACCCTACAAATCCGAAATTCCTGATATGGTGTCTTCCGGCCTTCATTAGTGGAGATATCATCTTCAACTGAGCTTTCAGGATACCATCTTCATAGAATCCTCCGTTCAGATAGCCTCCGATTTGAAAATCGAGACCAATCATACCAGCATGTTTTGTTGGTTGTACCAATTCAAGTTTAAGTGCGGTATAAATCCTTCTTTGTAGTTGATTATTCTCCCAGCCGAACACCAGCTCCGCATGATGTCCAAAGGGTAAATCTTCTGTTCGACCATATCCGTACAACATATTGGTGCGATAGTATTCGCTCCTCAAAATGTTGAAAGCAAACAGCAGCCTGGTCGTGTTGATCATTGGTGGCTGATTCCACAATGAGAAGTGCGGTGTTTGGAAATAATCGAGCTGATAGAACCGTCCCGTTAATGCTATCTGCTGCCTTTGTGATGATATATCTTTTAACCTGTTGGTGATGGTTGCATAACCTGCCCAAACATCAAATAACCTATTATTAAAGCGGAATCTGTCAATTGACCTCATGTGGTATAACCACGACTGGTTATAGGTAACGTTCAATCCTCCTGCAAATCTTGTTTCTGGAGTAATGAAAGGACGCAACAAGTCGAAACCCTTTCGCTTATAAAGTGGGTTATCTGACCAGAAAACGTTAAAATCAGTGAAGCTATGCGAGATATTTCTGATTAGATACGAACCTTCGCTAAGAAAAAAAGAGGGACTGTAATCATTGTTATAGCCGATTGTTTGACTCAATTGATGTCCGAAACCAAATATGTTACGGTTAGATATTCTAAGTGAGCCATTGTTTACTGAATTTACCTTAACATCAACGCCCAGCGGAAAAACGTCTTTAACCACCAAAATGATATCAACAGTGTCGCGGTTAACAGGTTCTATAATAAAACGGGCATCTTCAAAAATTGGCGCATTACGTATTAAGCGCTCATTGTCAGATATCTTAACAGGGTCAAGCCGATCGCCTTCTTTAAACTGCAGGTAATTCATGATTACCGCGGTTTGGGTTTTAGTATGAAGTTTATTCATGGTATTGATAATGCCCACCTTTGCTTCCTGAACAGTGTCGTAAATAGAACTCCCGAAAACATCGATTTTGATTATTCTAACAGAACGGATAACATCACCACGATACCTTCTGAATGTGGCATTTGCAGGAAGGTTATTGATCTTTACATTTTCAGCATCCTGGGGTTTCCTGAAGATCAGTGGGTACAATTGTTTGTAGATGTAACCACTGTCAGCTCTTTCCTTTATGCGTTTATAGAATTTGTCGGATGCATCAATACGTCGAAGAAGCTCCTTGGTTTCTTTACGACTCATTTCACCATTACCATTCTGGTCGAAAGGAAGTAACAGGGTATCAGCATTTTGTGCTGAAAGTTGTGAAGGAAACCAAAACATGCAGCACATGCATACAGCTATCAGCTTAACATAAGTTGAGAGAGTGGGATCCTTCATTTTGTGTGTTGAAACGGTTTACTAAGATAGTAAACAAAAGCCATACCTTTTTTAAATACAAAGCAATTAACAGAAATCCTATAGATAGGAAAACAAACAAAAAGGCCCATCCCTAAAGATGGACCTTTCCCCAACACTTATGAAAACAATATTAAACTCTCTTTTCCTTAATTCTGGCTTTTTTACCTTTAAGGTTACGGAGGTAGAAGATGCGTGCTCTGCGAACAACGCCATGTTTGTTAACTTCAATTTTTTCTATAAACGGAGAAGTAATTGGGAAGATTCTTTCTACTCCTGTGTTTCCTGATACCTTACGGACAGTGAACGTAGCAGTAGTGCTTTCGCCTGAGCGCTTTAAAACAACACCCTGAAATTGCTGGATTCTTTCCTTATCACCTTCTTTTATCTTATAGTGAACGGTAACGGTGTCGCCTGCTTTAAAGCTGGGGAATTCCCTGGTAACCACAAAGGTTTCCTCAACATACTTCACTAATTCCTTCTTGCTCATTACTTTAAGTATTTAATTATTGGCGTTTCTGAAAATGAGTGCAAATATACGGCAAAATTTTTCACATTAGCAAACGACTTTGTAAATTTTATTCACTTTCTTGATAAGGTTAATCAAATAACACAAAAAAGTAAAATATCAACCGCTCTACTATAAAAAATAGCATTAATTCCCTTCTTCCTCTAACAAATCAGGCCTTCGTTTTTTTGTTCTTTCTATGGCCTGTTCATAATTCCACTTCTTTATCTCCTTATCATTGCCTGAAAGTAATACATCAGGCACCTTCATGCCGTTGTATTCAGCAGGGCGTGTATATACCGGCGGACTAAGCAGTCCATCCTGGAAAGAGTCGCTCAGTGCTGAAGTTTCATCACTTAGAACTCCGGGAATCAGCCGAATAACACTATCAGTTATTACAGCCGCAGCCAATTCACCGCCTGATAATACATAATCGCCGATTGATATCTCCCTGGAAATATACTGGTCCCTGATACGTTCATCAATTCCCTTGTAATGACCGCATAGGAGTATGATGTTTTTGTGCAGACTGAGTTGATTAGCGATACCCTGGTTAAGCTTCTTTCCATCGGGAGTTAGAAATATGATCTCATCATACTCCCTCTCTGATTTCAGTTTTTCAATACAATCAGCAATAGGTTGAATCATCATTACCATGCCTGAGCTTCCTCCAAAAGGATAATCATCAACATTCCGGTGTTTATTGGTGCTGTATTCGCGTATGTTATGTATAACAATTTCGGCCAAACCTTTCTTCACAGCACGGTTTATGATTGAATGACTAAAAGGTCCTTCAAACATCTGTGGGAATATGGTTAAAATATCAATGCGCATCATAATTCTGAATAGGAATGCAAAGTTAGGTTAATTAATTATCTGCTCACATGCCTATCTTTGCAAGCGTACAAGTAACCATCTGCAAGGGTGGTTGCTCAAAGCCAAACTTATTATCCGCTTACAACTCATGCTTTTAGCTTATTATTTTAGATGCACTTAACAAATATCCTCAAAATAGATTGGTTTATTCCAGCTCTGGTAGGTGCCATTGTTTTAGCCCGTTTATGGCCGGATGGAGGAATTGGCACTGGGCCATTTTCTGTTAAAGTGCTATCTGGGATAGGAGTTTCTATAATTTTCCTGCTTTACGGCTTTAGGCTCAATTTCAATACAGTTATCAAGAGCATGTGGAACTGGCGGCTTCATCTGCTGATACAGACAGCCACTTTCGTGATCTTTCCGGCCATTGCGCTCATCGGCCGATACACAATAGGCAATGATGGTTATTTATGGCAGGGAATTATTTTCCTTAGCATTATGCCATCAACCGTTTCATCTGCGGCTGTGCTTGTTTCCCTTGCAAACGGTAATGTGCCTGCAGCATTATTCAACAGCAGCATCTCCAGCATTATAGGTGTAATAATACCCCCGGTTTTCCTAAGTGTAATTACTGGTTTATCGGGCGATGGCTTTAATACAGGAGATGTTTTTGTAAAGCTTACACTGCAAATACTCCTACCGCTTATGGTAGGTGTTATATTGAATCCTGTATTCGGGAAAACGGCAATCAGGTACAAGAATTTTACCAGGTATTTCGATCAAACTGTTATTTTGTCGATAGTTTATTATTCATTTGCCCACTCATTTTCTATTAACCAGTTTGCCGGTTTAAGCATTATTGACATTGCCACATTGATAGTAGCGCTATTATTCATCTTTATACTGGTAAATCTGGGCATATACCTTATCGCCAAACGATTAAAACTGAAAACCCCCGATCTTATCACTGCCTTATTCTGCGGAAGCACAAAGTCACTGGTACATGGTAGTACCATGGGCAGATTGATGTATGCCGGCAATCCTGCTGTTGGATTAATCATACTTCCTGTTTTAATCTACCACTCACTGCAGTTAATGCTTTCAAGTATTATGGTGAACAGGTTTAATAATCAGTGGAAAAGTAAAGTTGGAGCGATTATTGAATAACCAAAATCTCTGCATAGCATTACAGGACATGTTATTTAGAAAGCGCACTCAACATATTTAAGAATCTGCATGTAGAGGGGAATTAGTTAATTTATATTTTTGCAAGTAAATGAAAAATACTTCAGGAAAGCTTCTTACTTATTTCGCCACTGCAGAGAGAGCGTCAGATGCCGAGGTAGAGAGTTCCTATCATATTCTTAAGAATGATCCGGTTCTACGAACATTTCAGGAAGCAATGCCTGATCTGGCGATGATACTAAATACCGACCGTCAACTTGTGTTTGCCAACAGTAATCTTATTAAATTCCTTGATATAGAAGATCGCCATCTGCCTCTGGGAGAGCGCTTAGGCGATTTGCTCAGTTGCATCCACTCTGACGAGCAACCCTCTGGATGCGGCACTACTAAAGCATGCAGGTTCTGTGGTGTTGTTAATGCCATTGTTGAAAGTCAGCTTTCAGGAAAACCTGTTGTCAGGGAAGCACGTATTTCTGCAAAATCAGAAGAAGAAATCACATCATACGACCTTAAAATTAAAGCCAGTCCGCTACATTACAGGAATCAGGATTTCACTATTCTTTCAATTAATGATATCAGCGACAAGAAACGCAGGGCTATATTGGAAACTTCATACATTAATGAAATATTCGATACAGCGTTTGAATTAAAGAAAGTTGTATCATTAATTGATAAGGAAGGCTTAGATAATAGCAATAGGACGATTATTGAAAATGCTGAGCGAGTGAATCATGAGCTTATGCTAGATCTTCATGCCCAAAAGATATTGAATGAAGCTGAGGATGGTAAACTAATTGTAACTCCGGTTTTATGCAATACAGCTCAATTTTTCAGAGAGCTTGAGGGATTCTACAAATCGCAACTAATTGCCGAAGGAAAGAAGTTTTTCATTGATCCTTTCTCCCATTCTGTTAAGTTTGTATCTGATAAGCAAATTGTTATGCATGTGCTAAGCGGTATTATCAATAATGCTTTTGAGGCAACCGGCTCAGGAAAAACTATTAAAGCAGGTGCGAGGCTGAATGATAAACTTATAAGATTTTGGATATATAGTCCCGAAGAATTAACGGAAGAATCAAAACACCAGATCTTCCAACGCTCTTTTTCAACCAAAGGAGCAAACAGGGGAATAGGCACATATATGGCCCGATTGCTTACTTCGAAGTACTTAAAAGGAAGGGTTTATTTTACATCCGATGAAAACGGAACTACATTCTTTATTGAAATCCCTCTAAATCTCAACTCCTAAAATAATAGGGTCATTCAAAAAGATTCATTTACTTAATCTTTCATTAAAGATTTTCTTGTACTCTCCTAACTTTGAATCTGTAGTTTATCAGGTCCAATACTAAAACGCCTAAATAGTTTCCTTATACTTAAATTACTATACCAGGTCCAGTTACTACTAAACAAGATACTTCTTTATTATACTAATTAGCAGGTCTGCTTTTACCGGTTTTGGAATATAGTCCTCACATCCCGCATCTTTAAACACTTGCTTATCGCCGGGCATAGCGAAAGCTGATGTGGCAATTACAGGAAGCTCAGGTCTAATCTGCTTTATTTCTTTGGTAGCTTGTATGCCATTCATTACCGGCATCTTGATATCCATTAAAACAAGGTGGATATTCATATTTGATGATACTATGTCAACAGCTTCTTTCCCATTCACAGCCCTTAGAATGCTAATTTCATGTTCATTGAATATCTTGTCAATCACTCTGTAACTCGAATCTTCATCTTCAGCAACAAGTATTTTTATACCGGTAAGGGTTGCTTGAGATTTAGCTTCATTTGCTGACATAATTATGTTCTCTTCCATGTTCACTGTTATTGCAGTTTTTTATAATGCTGTAAATGATAAGCCAGGCTGTTAATTGCGAATCGAAAATTAATCAATTTGATATGTCAAATGTAAGCGAATAAAGTATCTACTTGACGATATCCATCAGAATTATCCTGATCAAAATCCCTCACGAAACTTAGTATAAAACGATGCTCTCACTTCTCAATTAAACTATATAGTAACTCAATGTCTTGTTTCCAGAGTGTCTCGTCAGGCGTTTCAAGGATTATTGGAATATCATCAAACCTATGGTCATTTACAATTCTCCTGAAAACCTCCATTCCCAGCAGCCCCTTTCCTATATTCTCATGCCTGTCAACATGACTGCCAAGTGCTTTTTTTGTGTCGTTTAAGTGAATGCCTTTCAAATAACCAAGACCAACAATTTCATTAAACAGCCTGAATGTTTCTTCATAACCTTCAGGTGTTAAAATGTCGTAACCGGCTGAATAAGTATGACATGTATCTAAACAAACGCCAACGCGGCTTTTATCGTGTACATTATCAATGATAAATTTCAAATGCTCAAAATCATAACCCAGGTTGCTTCCTTGTCCTGCGGTGTTTTCAATAACCGCTGTTACCCCATTGGTTGACTCAAGGGCCATGTTAATGGATTGGGCTATTGTAAACAAGCAAGTTTCATTATCTACCAGATTAAGGCTACTACCGGGGTGAAAGTTAAGTAGTACCACACCCAGTTGCTCACAGCGTTGCATTTCATCCAAAAAGGCATTCCTCGATTTCTGCAATTCATCTCTGCCCGGATGCCCAAGGTTTATAAGATAACTATCATGAGGCATCACATACTTCATGCTGAAACCATGCTTATCACAGTTATCTCTGAAGTTTTTAATTGTATCAGGTGCTAAAGGGGCTGAAGCCCACTGCCTCTGATTTTTAGTGAAGAATGAGAATGCCTTTGCGCCAATAGCACTGGCATTTAAAGGTGAATTATCAACGCCTCCTGCTGCACTCACATGCGCTCCAATGTATTTCATAAAGTTATGTTAGCTGAATATGGGTTATAAAGTTAGATCAAATTTCAATTAAAATGCATGGTTTATGACCACATTAAACTACAAACCATTGCACTGTTTTTCCGAAATATTATAAACAGGAAACCGGCAGTTAGATGTGCCGGTTTGCCTGTTGAATGTTCTAAAAATTACCTTGCAAGGAAGGATGAATACATCCATACCAGTTTTTCCTTTTCCCTTATATAATCACTAACAAGTGAGTTTGTTCCTTCATCTTCAAGATCGTCGCTTAGCTTCAAAATTCCTCTTTCCTTCGATAGGATAATCGCAAAAGCATCAAGGATGTGTTCAACACATGCTGATCCGTTCGACTCGTTTTCAATAACTTTGACATCTGATGTTTTCAGATAAGTCTCAAAAGTGTGGTATGGGGTGCCTCCCACAGTTAGAATACGTTCTGCTATTTCGTCAATCTTAAGTTGAAGATCAGTGTATAGCTCTTCAAATTTTACATGGAGCTCAAAGAACTTGTCGCCCTTGATATTCCAGTGAAAGCCACGTGTGTTCTGATAAAAAATCTGGTAGTTTGCCAGCAGGTCATTTAGTTTCTCAATCAATTGGGCTGATAGCTTCCGGTCAAGACCAATTTCACTTAATTTTTCCATTGTTTTCATGCTTTATAGATTTTAATTGCTAATGTGATTTTACATTGTATCCATGTCTTTGAAACTGCCCATTATCTGCAATTTGATTTCACTGATTTGAAAGTTTTTAAGCTTCTTCCTTTCGAAATAAGCCCTAAGCACTTCATCAAGTTCCTTATCATAATAATCTTCCATCCTGTCGGATGCTGAGGAATACAAGTGATGGTGATGACTGGTTACAGCCTCATAGCGCATAACATCTGCTTCTGTCTTTACTCGTTTAACCAAACCTTTCTCAACAAAGGTATCAAGCGTATTATAAATAGTTGTTGCTGATACACCGGGTATAGATCCAACAACCTCTTTGTAAATAGCTTCGGCAGTCGGGTGGTTCTTTGATTTAATAAGCACCTCAAGCACCGCCATACGCTGGGGCGTAATCTTTAGTCCGCAGCCTGCAAGTTTTGAAAGTATGTCATGTCGTATTGAGTCCACCGTTGATTGTATTAAATCCTTGATTGTAATTAATACAATTTAAACGGAAAAATGTTCAAAGAAAGAGTGTAAAATATTTTCCGCATTTGCGGGATTCAAACACTACTTGCTGACTGCCCAGGAACATGGTGAAAGGATTTGAACAACCTTTGAACGCGCAGCTTTGAACAACTTTTGAACGCGCAGCTTTGAACGCAACGCAGTTGCATTTTTCAATGCAACACCTGGTAACTCATGCCTTTCTTATCGAGTTCGGCGAGTAGAGTTGGGAGCTGCAGTGTATCCTGCAGGTTGAAGGTTATTGTGATTTGAACGTGGCCTATTGGAACGCTGGTTGTACTGCGTTCGTGGTAAATGTCGTGAATGCTGGCTCTCATTTTATTGAGGATTGCAATGATGCTCATTAATTTGCCTGCCTGATCGGGCACCAGTACCTGAATGCGTGCTCTTAGGCCTACATCCATCACTCCCTTTTCAAGTATCTGCTCCAGTATGCTCATATTGATATTTCCACCACTGATTACCGGGATTACATTCTGACCGGTGAGATCAACCTTGCCAAAGAGCACAGCAGCCATTGCTGCCACACCGGCAGGTTCGGCCAATATCTTGGCACGCTGCAACAGCATATAAGTGGTTTGTGCAATCTCGGCATCATTAACTGTTACAAGTTCATCTACCAGCGATCTGGTTATTTGAAATGTAAGGTCGCCGGGTGATTTTACTGCTATACCGTCAGCAATTGTATTTACAGAGGTAAGCGACATGGGCTCATTAGCTTCAATTGACACTTTCATCGATTGTGCACCTTCTGCCTCAACTCCAATGATTCGGATGCCCGGATTCATCTGTTTAAGGGCAATTGCAATGCCTGCAATCAATCCTCCGCCTCCTATTGGCACAAGCACCGCATCAATCTGCTCAAGCTGTTCAAAAAGTTCCAAACCAACAGTGCCTTGTCCGGCAATAATGTCAGGATGATTAAACGGATGTACAAAAGTAGCGCCGCTCTTGCTGCCGTATTCCATAGCAGCATTGAAAGCATCATCAAATGTATCGCCGGTAAGGATAACTTCAGCACCATAGGAGCGGGTGGCAATTACTTTAAGTGGTGGCGCAAATACAGGCATAAAAACAGTGCTTTTCACTCCAAGCTTTGAAGCTGCATAAGCAACACCCTGTGCATGGTTACCTGCCGAAGCGCACAATACTCCGTTGGTAAGCTTTTCAGGTGCTAACCGGCTGATCATATAGTATGCGCCACGAACCTTGAAAGAACCTGTTGTCTGGAGGTTTTCCAGTTTCAGGAACACATTAGCCCCCGACATGGCAGAGAACGATTTACTGCGTTCAAGCGGGGTTTTCTTAACAATATGCTTTAATACACTATGGGCATGAATAATGTCACTTAATTGTGGTAGGGCCACACTCCGTTTAATCTTTTCCATTGCAAGCTGATTTGAGTGCAAAGTTAATGATAAGTGGTACTCACAACTTCAGTTTGCCTGATGGTTTCAGGGATTAATGACTTAATTTTCCTTCAATCTGACTCCTCACATGGTCAGTAAGTGTATCGTAGGAGTAGTTGCCAGGATAAACGGGCTGAAGGAATTCAACCTGTATGCGTTTCCATGGTCTCGGGAAGTGGCTGCCTGAAGGTAGCGCTTCAAAGGCACCCTTTATACTCACAGGCACAACAGGTACATCAAGTTCACGACTTAGTATGGCAAATGTCTTTTTGAATTGTCCGAGGCTGCCAGTCTTTGTGCGTGTCCCTTCGGGGAATATTATGAGACTGCGTTTCTGACGAAGTACTTCTGCCAGCTTTTGAATCGACTCTTTTAAATCCTTATTAAGGTCAACCACTATGATGTTATTTCGACTTGCAAGGAACTTAAGCCATGCTTGCTTCACATGTTTCTCTTTTGCGTAGAAGTATGTGTCGCGCAACCGCTTCCTGCGAAGGAAGGAGGCAATGAATAACCCGTCGAAATAACTTTGATGGTTTGGAACAAATATAACCGGTCCATCGGGTATATTGTTAACGCCTTTAGCCTTGAACCTAAAATACAGGTTGAAGAACAACTTAGAAGTGTATACCATCCAACGGCCTGTAAACCAGTTTGAAGGTAACCTCAGATTGACTTTTTCCTTAATGATATCTGTCCAGTCAAGCTTTGTTTCTTCCATGCGGGTCTTCTTTTCTGATACATGGGCTGCAAGCTTTGACACGTTGCTGAAGGCCGTCATTTCTGATGGGTCCATATCAACGCCAAACGTTTGCATCAACCATGCCTGGAAGCTAACTTTATCCAGTGAATCCATGCCCAGATCCATCTCTAGATGATGCCTTGGCAATACTTTCCTCGACTTTTCAACTTCAAGGAAATTAGCAATCATTTGGTACTCCGGCGATTGAGGAGTGTCATCAGTGCCTTCAACTTCCAAATCGGCCAATAGTGCAAGTGATGAAAGCTTGAATCGCTGCAGCTTGCCTAGCCTTGTTCGTGGAAGTTCTTCATCAATAATGTGAAAGCCCCTGATCTTTTTGTACGATGAAACCGCCTTGTTAAAAGGCTCAATTACTTCCCATTTAATAAACTCATCAATGGAATGCATCTCAGTGTTAACAATAGCTTCGTATTCAGGAAAAACTACAGCCTGTAACTGATCATCGTGATAATATACTCCACATTCCTTGATATAAGGCGATGCAGCAATTTGCTCCTCCAGTTCAACAGGATTTACGTTCTTTCCATTTGAGAGAATGATTATCTCTTTCTTACGCCCGGTAATAAACAGGTATCCATCCTTATCAATGTATCCAAGGTCACCGGTATAAAGCCAGCCATCCTTTAATATTTGGGCTGTTTCCTCAGGTTTGTTGTAGTAACCCTTCATGATATTAGGGCCTGATGCAGTAATTTCATCATCAACTATCCTAACTTTCGTTTCACACATTACCTCACCCGGTGAACCCAGTCTTACTCTTCCGGGTTGAGTGAAGGTGAGCATCGGGGCAGCCTCGGTCATGCCATAACCTTCAAGCACTTCAAAACCCAGTGTCTGAAAATCTGCTCCTATTTCTTTATCCAGGGCAGCACCACCTGATACCAGACTTTCAATAGCACCACCCATCTTCATGTGCACCGTACCAAACACCTTCTTTGAGAATGCAGGACTGTTAACCTTTCGCGCAACTGCAAACAACAGTTTGGCTACAGCACTCTTGTTTATCTTATCCATGATCCCCTTGCGAATGGCTGCGTATAAACGGGGAACTCCGATTACTACCGTTACAGCATTGTTCTTCAGGGTACTCATAATATCAGTTGACACCATCGATGGACTGATAGCTATTCTTGCCCCGATAAACAGTGGAATGATCATGGTGCCGACCAAAGGGAAGACATGGTGTGCAGGTAACAGCATCATCACCACCGATTCAGGCTTATAGATAGGAATATGATCGGAAACAGCTTTTACGTTTGTTATGAGGTTCTGGTTTGAAAGCATTACTCCCTTCGGACTCCCTGTGGTGCCTGAAGTATAAATAATAACTGCAGTATTCTCCTTTTCAGGCTCCTCAAAATTAACAGGTTCAATATTTATTGATGAATCTGCGCCAGTAGGTGTTTTTTTAACACTAGTATCCGGATTTGCAGTCTCTGCCTTGCCAGGTACTTTTGCCGGCTGATCATTGCTGAATAATGCAACTGAGGGATCATCAATATACAGAACCAACGGATGCACACCTGCCAATTCAATGGCCCTGGTTATAACATCTTTCCTAAGGGCAGAGGTAAATACTACCTTTGGCTGGCAATCCTTTAAAATATAAGAAGTTTCTTCGGCTGTTGCCAGGTTATCCACCGGTATGGCAATTGCCTTCTTGTACCATACGGAGTAAAAAGCATAAATCCACTCAGGCCTGTTTTCTGCAAAAATTACTGCATGGTCGTTGGCATCAAGTGAGTATCTATTACTAAAGATTCTGATATTTTTCCTTAGTTCGAGGTAAGATATTTTAACCTCACCATATGTAATGGCTATTTTGGAATCCAGATTTTTAAGCATCAAATCAATGTTTGGTGAATGTAACCTGTGTCTTTTTGTCTCTAACCGGAAACATTAATATAACAATCCGGCAAAAAGAAAGAAGCAGTCAGATAAAAATTTTCTGTGCTTCTATCAAGTTACAAAGATATGAACTATTAGTTCATGAAAAACACCTTCACACTGCACTCCACATCATCGTCTCAGCTCTTTCCGGTGGCCTTAATGGAAGGAGTGAATAGTGATAATCCGCCTATAAGAAGGTTGATGATTCCGCAGATGATGAAGGCATTAACCAACCCAATATGGTCGGCAATATATCCGGTGCCGAGCAAGCCTATTATTGCCGGGAATAAAGTCATACTGGTGTAAGTAGAGAAAACCCTTCCAAGCATAGCGGGATTTATCTTTATCTGTATCAAAGACGTAAAGGAAGCATTGTATGCAGCAGTGCTCACACCTCCTATAGCAGTCAGCACTACAAACCATGTAAACCCTGAAGGAGGTAATAAACCAGAGAAAAGGAATGTGATGCCAAATATCAGGTACATGTAGCCTATGAGGATCGCCTTGTTCATTTCCATCTTTTTAATGCCTAGCAGAGCACCCCCTAGCAACATTCCCCCGCCCCAAAAAATTTCAACCACACTCATTTGCCATACCCCGCCACCAAAATGATTAAGGGTCATCAATGGGAATAGCACAGCAACGGGCATGATGAAGAAAAATGCGATAACGGAGTATATAAACATAAGGAACAGCCCTCTGTCGCGCGCAATTTCGCGTAAGCCATCTTTCATCTCCCTAAATACGTGTGGCTTTTCGTCAGTTACTGGTTTAGTGGGATTTGGAATTTTAACAAACAGCAGAGTACCGGCAGCAAACAAAGCACCAACAATGTCAATCATCAACACATAACTCATATCGAGTAAAGTCAGTAATAGTGCGCCAATTGCCGGACCTCCTATGCTACTAATTGATTGAATCATCTGATTTATTCCGGCAATCCTCATTAGTTGTGATTCAGGAGCTATAAGAGGAATAGATGCCTGCATGGCCGGCATATGGAATGCTGCACCTGTTGAACGGGCTGCAGCGAGGAGATAAATTTGCCAGATTTCAACTTGGCCAAAATAAAAGAGTAGCACAAGTGCAAGTGTAGATAGGGCAATGAAAGTATCGGCTAATATCATAACCAACTTCCGGTTCCATCGGTCAATATATACCCCTATAAACATTCCAAGCACTGATTGGGGCAGCAAAGATGCAATGGCAGCAATAGCCAGTGTTTCAGCTGAGCCTGTTTCAATACTTACCCAAAAGATTATTGCATAACCAACAACCGCGCTGGAAAGTATAGAGATCAACTGACCCGTCCAGATTATAGCAAATATACGTTTCCAGTTATCCATTTAAGCTCATTTATCAATTTGCACCTCAAGTAGTATATAACTTGATGCTTTAGCATCGATATGCAGGTGCAAATATACAGCAGTCCATATTATCCGTCCAACTGCAGTTCATAAACTATAAAAGCTAAAAATATTTTGAAGTTTTAATATTGTCTAAGTAATTGGATATCAGCATTTAAGATAATTATATAGAGGTTCTCACATATATATTTTAGCTATTAGCTATAGAACCACAAACTTAATTTCCCGATGTGTGTTTTCTATCAGACTTTATGTGAAAACAAACCCAACATTATGTATAAATTCTCTACCTTTTCCAATAAGCTGAGTCACAAGAACACGGCATTCAGACATCTGCACTGGTTACTGGCTTTTTCTATTTTATTTCTCGCTAATAGTGCTGATGCTCAATGGACTAATCAGAGTCCGGTTCCTACTTTCCTTGACGTTAGGGGTATTGCTTGCCCTACCGCCGACAGGGTATTTATTGCCACTGATGATAATTCATTTGACGATAGTGGTGCATTGTTTGAATCAAATGACGGCGGTACCACGTGGGTTCAGCAGAATATTCCGGTCAGCCTGGGCAGTCCTTTCTATGGAATGTATTTTTATGATTCCCAAAACGGCTGGGCATACGGAAACGAAAACTACCGCACAACAGATGGTGGCAATACCTGGACTGAGCTACCATTACTTGGTTCTACGTATGGAATGGAATTTTACACACCTACTCTTGGTATTGCCACAGGCAATTTCGGACAGTATATAACTTATGATGGTGGTAATAACTGGATACCCTCGCCAAATGACATAATGCAAATCGACATGAGTGATGCTTCAATCGGATTAGGCGTATCTGGCACCGGTATCTATCGAACAGTTGATGGAGGAAATAATTTCACTCAAGTATACAGCGGTGAAGCATTCTCAGCAAAGTTCCTTTCTGGAGGCATTGCCGTAGGTATAGCATCGAATACATTTGTTCGTTCTACTAATGGAGGCCTCACCTGGGCTACAGGTGCCTCAGCACAAGGGAGGCAGACTGTGACTGTTGTAACTGAAAATATTTTAGTTGCCTGGGGCAGAGCAGGTAATTGGCCTGATTATGACGACAGGATTTTCAGGTCAGCCGACGGTGGTCAAACATGGACTGACTTAGGCGAAGTAATACCGGCAGGTGTATTTGCTATTACCCACGTTAATGCCCAGGCACTGGTAGCTGCTGATATGGAAGGCAATATGTACTATTCAGCAGATGGTGGCTTAAACTGGACTCTTTCGTTCACAACCCGCGGTCAGCAACCGGGCTATCTTGGTAGTTCTGTGCCTGTTTTTGCTAACAATCTTATCGGATATTTTGGATACGGTGCCGGCTTTATCATCAAAACAATTGATGGAGGTGTCTCGTGGTCACAAATATCAAGCGGTTCAGGCGTTACATTAAATGCAATTGATCGGTTTTCAAATGGCAATATGATTGCAGTTGGTGAAACCGGTATGATATTAAGAAGCAATGGCACAACGCCATGGATTATTGATGAGGCATTTACTACACTTAATCTTACTGACGTTCAGGTTATTTCTGCTAACGAAGCAGTGATACTCGATGAAGAAGGCCGAATTTACCTTACCAGCAATGGTGGTGACTCGTGGACCGCTTCTACTGCAAAGCCATCAGACCTTAGTAATGCCAGCGACCTTCATTTTACTACATCGCTCAATGGATGGGTGGTTGGGCAAGGTTATGCAACATCAGCAGTTTACCATACAACTGATGGTGGAGCTACTTGGACCGGGGTTCCTGAAATATTAGGCTCATGGGTTGCCATTGATATTGTAGGCTCAAATATTTGGATTGCAAGCTCCGGCTCAGGATATTACCGAAGTGTTGATGGGGGTAACAATTGGATTTTGGGTGAGTTGCCATGGTCACCCTTGCAGGTTACTGATATCGATTTCTTTAACGCCAGCACCGGTTACGCAGTTAGTTACTGGGGCTACGCTTTCAAAAGTATTGATGGTGGCATAACATGGGAAACCCTAACACTTCCGGTTAGCAATTATGATATTACAGATATTTACCTGATAAGCGATAATGAGTTCTGGGTTTCTACCAATAGCAACGCAGCTTTATACTCCGCTAATGGCGGACAAAACTGGTCGCTTCTGGAAGCTGGATCTCAAGGATGGGGTTCATTTAGTGCAATCTCAGCAAATACTGCCGGGGATGCCTGGATGGTAGGATACCAGGGCTACATTGAACATTTTGCCGGACCCCCGTCGCCTCCTTTAAATTTGCCCCCAACTGCTTCTTTTAACTTTGCCACTTCAGGGCTTACAGTGATTTTCACCGATGAAAGCTTTGATGCTGACGGATTTATAGTTAGCTGGAGTTGGGATTTCGGTGATGGCACTTTTTCCACCGAACAGAGTCCCACACACACTTATACTACTGCAGGGTCTTATATTCCGCAATTAACTGTAACTGATGATGATGGTGATACCGGAACCGGTGGAATGCTGGTTGTGGTTCAACCTAATCCAGGAGGCACATTTGGCAATTTTACTGAAGTAACTCCTATTGATACTATGTTTGTTACACCCCAGGATGAAGATTTTTGGGTGATTTCAACTGCCCCCGCAGACTTCGACAACGATGGTGATCTTGATGTTGCTGTAATTGGATACTATGTGGTTTACAATGAGAGTGTTGAAGACCACCTTTACCTGCTTCGTAACAACGGAAGTGCCAATGACACCACCTGGCAGTTTGAATATATTGACGTACCTCTTGGTGATATTTATACTGGAGAGTCTGACCTGGCATGGGGTGATCTCGATGGTGATGGTGACCAGGACCTTTTGGTTGCCTCTGATTTTACCACTGTTATATATCGCAATGATGCCGGCATATTAAACCTCATCACTACTGATCTACCTGGTTACTATGAGGATAACAGTCAGGCATATTTTGACCTGCGTTCCGTAACATGGGCTGATTACGATAATGATGGTGATGCTGATCTTTTGATACCGTCGGCCATTAATGATACCGCATTTTTCTATTACACCGCCCTGATGCGCAATGATGGACCGAATGGAACAGACGCGTGGCTTTTCACACAAACTGACTCAGTGTTCGCAACCACAAGCCATGGTCATAGCGCGTGGGCTGATTATGACAATGATCAGGATCTTGATCTATTGCTTGTTAATCAGTCTCCTTTAAATGATAATAGCTTTATCAAGAGATACAGGAACGATGGCAATGGAGTTTTTGATGAGCAAGATATTCTTGGAACTCTCACAGTAGAGCATGGAGAAGTACAATGGGGTGATTACGACAGTGATGGCGACCTTGACGTACTTGTTGCAGGTAATGTTAAAGAAACAGATGGCAGTTATACTCCTATGG